>JBAQPU010000062.1:0-74700 GCA_049306095.1 Cyclobacteriaceae bacterium | reverse complement strand
TCTGACGACTGTTATACGTTATTGATAAGGATTGTACTGATATTCCGATAACAGAAAATCTTCTAATTTTTTCAATAGCGTAAATTGATTATCAGCTCTGTCGAAATTCTGCTCCGGATAGGAAATCCGGTAATACACATCTTGCGAAAGGTAGTCAGCTAAAAACCGGATGGCCTGCATATAAACCAGGAGTAATCCTGCATGATGGATCGAATTGTTTTCTACTTCTGTAAATGCAGTTTTAATTCCTGCGCGGTATCCTTTAATTATAGCGGTGTAGTAATCTTTACGGATTAAGATGTTATCCGCAGGAGCATTTTCATCGGCCGGTGAAACCATGCTGCGGATCATGTCGCCTAAATCGGAAAAGAAATAACCCGCCATGGTGGTGTCGAGATCAATGGGGCATACAGCCTTTCCGGTAGTAGTATCAAACAAGATGTTACTCAGCTTGGCATCGTGGTGCATGGCTCTTCGTTTAAAACCTGGGTTTGCTTTCAGGTTATTATAAAAATCGACCAGTTTTTTTCTTTTCTCTGCCTCGAATAGTAATGCCTCACTTTTCTGCAACCTGCCACTACCGGCAGTCGCAATTGCTTGTTGCAATTGTTGGTACCGAAAATTCAAATTGTGGAAATCCGGAATGGTTGGAGATAACGTTGCGATGTCAAGGTCCGCTAAGGCCTTCATGAATTCTCCATACGATTTGGCCGCACTAAAAATTTTATTGGGTGAAGGCGCTGTTTCAGTACTCGTATTTTCAAAATATTCAAACGCACGCCAGTGCATGCCTGTTTCGTCAATCCAAAAATCCTGTTTCTCCGTAGTCTGTATAAGCGAAGGAATTTTAAGTTTATTGTGAGCGCTCAAATGACCATGAATCGCTTTATAGTTTGAAATGATTTGCGCGGGTCTTTTAAATACAGAGGTATTAATCTGTTGCAGAATAATAGATTTACCGGGCACACTTGCTTTATACGTACCGTGAATTAATCCATCGGTGAGCGTTTCAAAAACTGCATCCATCAGGCCGAAATGACTGGCTGCGAGTGCAACATTTTTCATAGCACAATTCTACTTAGTACGCATCATTTGTAGCAAATGTATTTTTCCGGTACATCCACTGGCCGCCCGTAAAGTCAGGGAATTCAACGGTTTCGTTTCCAAGTTCAATACTCTTTTCGCTTAGTGGTGTAATGGCGCTCCAGGCTGCTCCATCGTACACATCCATGGGAGTAGGGGTTTGATTTTTGATGGACTCAATGAGGGCGTGTACAACAAAAAAATCCATACCGCCATGTCCGGCACCGGCCGTTTCTTTACTCCAGCGCTGCCACAGCGGGTGATCATATTTATCTAAGTAAGGTTTTGCCTCTTCCCACTGGTGGGCTTTCGGACTGGTTCCTTCCAGATAAATCGATTTGTTAACATCCATCCAGATTCCTTTTGTACCCTGCACCCTAAAGCCAAGAGAATATGGCCTTGGGAGATTGGTATCGTGTTGCAATAAAACAGTCTCGCCATTCACACATTTAATCATCGTTGTTACTACATCGCCCAACTTAAATTCTACAGCGGCATTCGGATGATCCTTGCCTCCATTGTTAACAATGTAGTCGTGCAGGCCTCTTGCTTTTGTAGAGAATGAACTCAGCGACAAGAAACGATTACCGCGGTTAATGTTGATCATTTCAGCTACAGGTCCTATACCATGTGTTGGATAGAGATCGCCATCGCGATGTACGGAGTGATTTGTTCGCCAGGCGGCTTCTGAAAAACCTTTTTCACCAAATTCAACACCGCCCCCATAGGGTTGTTTTCCATCATTAAATTTTACTGCGCGTAAATCATGCTGGTAGCCGCCCTGCAAGTGGATGAGTTCACCAAACATCCCCTGACGCACCATGTTGAGCACAGCCATCACATCCCTGCGGTAGCAAACATTCTCCATCATCATCACATGGCCTTTATATTTTTCAGCCGCCTTCACCACATCCCAGTGATCCTGCAGGGTAATGCCGAGCATGACTTCGGTTCCTACATATTTAATGCCTGCTTCCAGTGAGCCAATAATCATAGGGGCGTGCCATTCCCAGGGGGTGGCAATGATCACCCCATCTAAATCTTTTAGTTCCACCAATTTTTTCCAGGCATTTACATCACCTTTAAAAACCTTAGGTACAGATTTTCCCGACTTTTTTACCATGTCCAATGCATCGGTCAGCATGCGTTCACTGATGTCGCAGATGGCCACGACTTCCGTATCGGTACGCATAAGGGCAAGCTCCAGGTGATTTTGCCCCCGCAGTCCCACACCAATAATTCCGATTCTCACATTTCGTCTTTGGGCAAACAAATTTGAAACCGGCAAAATGGAAATAGCAGCCGCAGCTACTCCTGTACGCTTTACAAAAGTTCTTCTGTTCATGGGTGGATCAATTTGGTTACACCAGCCAAGTTAAATGAAAAAACCCGATCGATAACAGATCGGGTTTATGTTTATGCTTCGTGTGTTTGATTACGAACCGCAGGCTTCGCAGGCATCCGGGTTATCCAGGGAGCAGGTCATATCCGCGAGCTTCTTCTCATACTCTGCAGCAGTATACTGTATGGTTTGCTGTGCCTCAGCCTGAGTAGTGGCTACAGGGTCAGCTACTTGTGTTTCTCTCGCCTCAGCAACAGGCTGTACTGCCGACTTATCCAGCGTAAACTGGATGGCATCGGCAGCAGCGGTTGAACGCAGGTAGTACATACCCGTCTTCAATCCTTTCTTCCACGCATAGAAGTGCATCGAAGTAAGCTTGCCGAAGTTTGGATCTTTCAGGTGAATGTTCAAACTCTGCGACTGACAAATGTATGCGCCTCGGTCGGCCGACATGTCAATGATAGCCTTTTGAGAAATTTCCCAAACGGTTTTATAGATATCCTTGATGTTCTGCGGAATTTCAGGAATGGGCTGAACCGAACCATTGGTGGCAATCAATTTTTGACGCATCGTTTCATTCCACAAGCCCAGGTCAATCAGGTCTTTCATCAAATGCTTGTTCGCGATGATGAATTCGCCTGACAAGGTTCTGCGTGTATAAATGTTGGATGTATACGGCTCGAAACATTCGTTGTTACCAAGAATTTGTGAAGTCGATGCGGTTGGCATAGGAGCAACCAGCAAGGAGTTGCGTACACCGTGTTTCTTCACATCCTGCTTCAGTTGTTCCCAGTTCCAGCGATTGCTCTTTGGAGTAATACCCCACATATCAAACTGGAAGATTCCTTTCGATGCGGGTGAACCTTTAAATGTTTCGTACGCGCCATTCACTTTTGCTAACTCCATGGAGGCTTCCATGGCAGCGAAGTAAATGGTTTCGAAAATATCTTCATTCAATCTGCGAGCCTCGTCTGAATCGAACGGCATACGCATCATAATGAACGTATCAGCCAATCCCTGCACACCTAACCCAATGGGGCGATGACGCATGTTTGAATTACGTGCTTCTTCAACAGGATAGTAATTAACATCAATCACTTTGTTGAGGTTGCGGGTGATCACTTTGGTGATCTCGTACAACTTTTGGTGATCGTACTTGCCATCTTCCCCAACAAACTTATTCAACGCGATAGAAGCCAGATTACAAACCGCTACTTCATCTTTTGATGTGTACTCGATAATTTCAGTACACAAGTTGCTCGACTTAATTGTTCCTAAATTCTTCTGGTTTGATTTGCGGTTGGCGGCATCCTTGTAAAGAATGTAAGGTGTTCCGGTTTCGATTTGCGATTCCAGAATCTCGAACCACAAGTCCTGTGCTTTTATTTGTTTACGGAATTTTCCTTCCTTCTCATACTTCTCATACAAGCGTTCAAACTCTTCACCCCACACATCGGCCAGGCCGGGTGCTTCATTGGGGCAGAAGAGTGACCACATTTCGTTGTTCTCTACACGCTGCATGAACAAATCAGAAATCCACATGGCGTAGAAAAGATCCCGGGCACGCATCTCTTCTTTACCGTGGTTTTTTTTCAATGAAAGAAAGTCGAAAATATCAGCATGCCAGGGCTCGAGGTACACCGCAAAACTTCCTTTGCGTTTACCACCACCCTGATCGACATAACGTGCGGTCATGTCGAAGTTGCGAAGCATCGGAACAATTCCGTTGGATGTTCCGCCTGTTCCTTTGATGTATGAACCTTTCGCACGGATGTTATGAATGCTTAATCCGATGCCACCAGCAGATTGTGAAATTTTAGCGCACTGCTTAAGCGTATCGTAAATACCATCGATGCTATCGTCTTGCATGGTTAACAGGAAGCAAGAAGAAAGCTGAGGCTTAGGTGTACCAGCATTAAACAACGTTGGGGTTGCATGCGTGAACCATTTTTCTGAAAGCAGATTATAAGTTTCAATCGCTGCAGGAATATCTTCTCCGTGAATACCAACAGCAACACGCATCAGCAAATGTTGTGGGCGCTCCACTACTTTACCATCGATTTTCATCAGGTAAGAGCGTTCCAGGGTTCTGAAGCCGAAGAAATCGTAACCGAAGTCACGATCGTAAATGATGGCCTCGTCCAGTTCGGCAGCGTGCTGATGAATAACTTTCCATGCTTCTTTCGAAATTAGTGGAGCATTCTGACCAGTTTTTGGATCGACATACGTATACAGCCGCTTCATCGTGCTGGAGAACGACTTGCTCGTAACCTTGTGCAGGTTTGAAATCGCAATACGAGCAGCCAACTTGGCGTAATCAGGGTGCTTGGTGGTTAACGTGGCAGCGATTTCTGCAGCCAGATTATCCAGTTCAATTGTGGTTACACCATCGTACAAACCGTTGATCACTTTCATGGCCACCTCTACCGGGCTGACATATTTGAGATCTAAGCCATAGCAGAGTTTTTCAATACGGGCCGTGATTTTGTCAAATTTTACGGACTCTCGGTGTCCGTCTCTTTTTAGGACAAGCATTTAAGGGTTGTTTAAAGAGTTTAAAAAATGGTGAAAAAGTGTTTTGAAGATAATTAAAAATCTTCGTTCAATGAGAACTTTGGAGCCGATTCTTTTTCGGTGCTGTTCAACACACCGGCTTTTTGATACTCAGCTACCCGTTTCTCAAAGAAATTAGTTTTTCCGCGCAGCGAAATCATATCCATGAAGTCGAACGGATTGGTTGCTCCATAGATTTTTTTACTGATGAGTTCGTTCAACAGTCGATCTGCAACAAACTCAATGTATTGCCGCATAAGCTCGGCATTCATACCAATTAAGTTCACCGGCAGGGCATCGGTCACGAATTCTTTCTCGATCTCAACGGCATCTTTAATAACATCAATCACCGTTTGTTCAGGAAGCTTATTCACCACGTGCTTGGTGTAAAGGTGACAAGCGAAATCGCAATGGAGGCCTTCATCTCTGGAAATCAGCTCGTTAGAAAAGCTTAATCCGGGCATTAGACCACGTTTCTTCAACCAGAAGATAGAACAGAATGAACCGGAGAAGAAAATCCCTTCAACGGCAGCAAAGGCAATCAGTCTTTCAGCAAAATTTCCTTTGTCAATCCAACGAAGCGCCCACTCGGCTTTTTTCTTTACACAATCCATCGTTTCGATGGCATGGAAAAGGCCATCCTTCTCTTTAGGATCTTTTACGTACGTGTCTATTAATAAAGAGTATGTTTCAGAATGGATGTTCTCGATTGCGATTTGAAATCCGTAAAAGAACTTGGCTTCGGTATACTGAACTTCGGCAACAAAGTGTTCGGCCAGGTTTTCATTTACAATACCATCGCTGGCAGCGAAGAAGGCTAATACATGCTTAATAAAATGGCGCTCGCCATCGTTCATGGCATCCCAGTCTTTTAAGTCCTGGCTCAGGTCAATCTCTTCGGCTGTCCAGAAGCTGGCCTCAGCTTGTTTGTAGAATTTCCAGATATCGTGTTTTTGGATGGGGAACAGGACGAACCGATCCTTGTTTTCCTTTAAAATAGGTTCTTCCAATGGAGTAATACTCATTGTAGTGGGTTTTTGGGTTGTTTTGGTATTTAAAATGATCTCCGTTATCAAAAACCGGAAATCCAGCTTAAAAAACGAATAAAATAGCTCGGCCAGTTTAAACAGGGAAAACCTGTTTTTTTAACAGCCAAGCCTACAAATATTCGAAAATCAGAAATACTATCAAAGGGCTTGCTTTTGTCGAAAAGTTGCGTTTTTGAGTCAGATTTGCAGTTTTTAGCACGGTTAAGTAGTTGTAAAAGAGGGGATTAATTTCAGTTTTCAATGGATGACTTTCACTTCAGGCATGGTCAAAAAATAAATTTAAAATATTTTTGAGGTGCGATTGGGGCGTATTTTCAAGGGTACTTCAGAAATTCCAAATTCTGAATTCCAAATTCTCAATTCTTTCCCTACCTTTGCAGTCCAATTTTTGGAAAACTATGTATGCAATTGTAAACATTGCTGGACAACAGTTCAAAGTGGCTAAAGATCAATACATCTATGCCCCCAAGTTAGATGGCGAAGCTGGTAAGAAGGTAGATTTTGACCAGGTTTTGCTTGTCGACAATGGTGGTAAAGTCTCTATTGGCGCCCCTACTGTTAAAGGCGCTTCAGTATCAGGGAAGATACTCGAGCACGTAAAAGGTAATAAGGTGATTATCTTTAAAAAGAAGAGGAGAAAAGGCTATGCTGTGAAAAACGGCCATCGCCAGCAGTACACCAAACTGCTCATTGAAAACATTAAAGGTTAAAACTACTTACGCTCATGGCACATAAAAAAGGTGAAGGTAAAGTAAAGAACGGCCGCGAATCGGAAAGCAAACGATTAGGCGTAAAGATATACGGTGGTCAGAAAGCCATTGCGGGCAATATTATTGTTCGTCAGCGTGGTACCAAGCATCATCCGGGCAAAAACGTAGGGATTGGCAAAGATCACACCCTGTTTGCATTGACAAACGGAGTTGTTGTATTTAAGAAGGGAAAAGAAAACAAATCATTTGTATCGGTTCAACCGATTGCGGAGGCTTAAGAGATGTCTTAAGCTTCTGAAAAAGCCCTCCAGAGATACTCTGGAGGGCTTTTTTATTGTGGTGACTTAAAAATACCCAAAAGAATCATTGGAAATACGCCTTTTTGAAGAAAGGAAATAAGGAAATAACCCAAAACAGGTTAGGTTTGTTAGTGGTTTTTTACTTAAAATTGGGGCTTAAATCAAAAACTAATCTATGAAGAAAATTCTACTACTAATGTGCGCAACTGTAATTGCCTGGGGGTCATACGCCCAGAATGTTACAGTGAGCGGTACGGTAACCTCGGCCGAAGACGGCTCAGCATTACCGGGTGTCAATGTGCTTTTGAAAGGTACCACCAATGGTACTGCAACTGATGCGGATGGGAAGTATTCCCTTTCGGTTCCTTCTTCAGGTGGGGTTTTGGTATTTTCCTTCATTGGCCTGAAGACTCAGGATATTTCCATTGATGGAAGAACGACCATTGATGTTGGGCTTACGTTAGATGCAACCGAACTATCCGAAGTGGTGGTTACTGCATTGGGTATTCAGCGGGAAAAAAGCTCACTTGGGTATGCCACGCAACAGGTAAGTGGAGACAATATCCGTGTTGCACGTGAGCAAAATGTGAACACTGCTCTTGCCGGTAAAATTGCAGGCGTTCAGGTTATTTCGGGTTCGGGTGCAAAATTTGGTGCTCCTGCTATTCGTATCAGGGGTATTCGTGGACTATCGGGATCGAACCCACTCTATGTTTTGGATGGTATTATTGTTGATGATCCGACTTCCATTAACATGGATAATATTCAGGATATTAACGTGTTGAAAGGTAATGCCGCTGCTTTGTATGGCTCGAGAGCCCGTGACGGTGTAGTTGTCTTAACTTCAAAAAAGGGCGGTGTAGGCGATAAGGTTTCGATTGACCTTAACCATACAACTACGTTTGAAAAAGTGTATGTTCTTCCAGAGTATCAAAACGAGTACGGTGGTGGCTACAGTCAGACGTTTGATACTTTCAACTATATTCCTGGTACTCACGCACCCGAATTGGCAGGGTTAGATGGAGCATCAATGCCAACCTTTAGTGCCGATGAAAGCTGGGGCCCCCGGATGGATGGTAGCCAAGTTGCCCAATGGGATTCCTTTACTGCTAACACAGCCAACTACGGTAAAACTCACCCCTGGTCACCAAACTCTGATAACATCAGGGATTTCTTCAGAACTGGCGTAACGAACAACACCAGTGTTACACTTGGAAGGAGTAGCGATAAATATGCTGTAAATACAACGGTTACGAAATCTTCCAGAACAGGAGTTATGGAGAATACCAACCAGGATAAACTTTTTATAAATCTTGGTTTAAGCGCAAATTTAACTGATAAGCTAACGGTTCAGGCAGCAGCAAACTACAGCGACCAGTTTACCAAGGGTAATCTTTTTGAAGGCTATAACAGTATTGGATCTAATTTTAACCAGTGGTTTCAGCGCCAACTGAACATGGGCGATCTGAAGAAATATTATATTAATCCCAGTGGAAATTACACTTCATGGAATATCAATTCCCCTGAGGATCCAACCCCTTTATACTGGGATAATCCCTATACCTACGTGTACGGTGCTTATTCAGAAAGAGAGCGCGATGTGTTGAGTACTAAATTTGGTGTAAGCTATGAGATAATACCCAAGCTAAAGGCCTCCGTACAAGCAACGAGAAATCTTCGTAATGATGTGTTTAGTAATTATGCCGATCAGCAAATGCTTTATGGCCCCGCCCTGTTTAGTATAGAAACAGATAAACGAATAGAGGACAATATTCAGGGTATGTTAAGCTACGAAAAAGTATTTAATGAAATTTCAATACTTGCCAACGTAGGGTTAAACTACAGAACCAATACAAGAGACTATGTTAGTGAGAGTACATCAGGCGGACTAAACGTAAGAGGCCTGTACAACATCCGTAACTCGGTAGACAACCCTGTAATTTCTAATTATTTTGAAAAAAGCAAGGTTAACAGCTATTTTTTACAAGCAACGGTAGGTTGGAAAGATATCTTGTTTGGTGATTTTACTTTCCGCGAAGACTACGATTCTCGCCTTCCTAATGGAAAGAACAATTATAGCTATTTCTCCGGGTCAGGAACATTTGTATTCTCTGAACTCGTTGACCTCTCATGGCTTTCATTTGGAAAATTGCGTGGAAGCTATGCAACCTCGGGTAATGAGTTAAGGGCTTATCAAACACAACCAACGTATGCGTTGGGTATTCCTTATGACGGCAATCCTGTAACGGCTGTTCCTAATAGCCTGGTTGACCCTAACATTAAGGCTGCCGTTACCAGTGCAGTTGAAGTTGGGTTCGAGTTGGGTTTCTTGGACAATAGAATTACAACCGAGTTTTCCTACTATTACCAGGATAATTCAGATGAATTGTTAAGCATTTCCGTTCCAGCCTCTTCGGGAGGTAGTGGTTTATTGACTAACTCAGTTGAATCCAACACAAAAGGATGGGAATTGGCAATTGGCGGAACTCCAGTAAAAACCTCTTACGGACTTACTTGGGATGTGCGGTTTAATATTTCAGGCAACCAGGTATACATGAAGGATTTAGGATACGGTTTAACTTCTTTTGCCCTGTCTAACGGTTTTAGAGGAAATCAGGCTTCTGGAGGCTGGGGTAACCCGCAAGCCCTTGCCCGTGAAAACGAGGAGTGGGGCGTTATAACTGGTCGTAAGTTCAGAAGAGATGCCAATGGGAATATTGTTGTTGGTGCTGGAGGTACTCCATTGTTTGATACGAATAAAGATCTTGGCCATATTCTTCCGGATGTTACCGGTGGACTATTCAGCCGGGTTACATACAAGAATTTTGAACTGGCCTTTACGATCGATTACCAGGTTGGAGGTAAATTCCTTTCTATAAGCAAAATGTTTGGTGCTTATTCTGGACTTACTTCAGAAACTGTTGGTAATAATGACAAAGGAAATCCGATGCGAGATCCTGTAGCTGAAGGTGGTGGTTTGACATTCGGTGGTGTTTTTGCTGATGGCACACCAAATAATATTTATGTAGAAGCCGATGAGTATTGGAAGTCACTCTTCGCTTTGCATGAGGCCTGGATGTATGACGCAACATTTATTAAAATGCGTGAAGTACGCCTTGGCTATACCGTTCCAACGAATATTCTGGAAAAAACCAAAGTATTGAAGGGTGCTACAATTGCTTTTGTGGCGAATAACCCCTGGTTGATGCACTCAAAAGTGGACGGAGTTGATCCTTCCGAAATCAGCGGTGATACCGTTGAGTCCCGCAATAACGGAGCATGGGTTGAGAGCGGAAACCTTCCTGGAACAAGGAGTTTTGGGTTTGATCTAAGACTTAAATTTTAAAGTTTACGACAATGAAGAAGAAATTTTTATCGATAGCCGCAATTTCAGCAGCCTTACTACTGGCTTCTTGTAATTGGGATGATTTTGGGGATTTGAATGTAAACCCTAATGAAGCAACTGTTCCGAAAACAAGTGCTTTGTTGACTAACAGCTTGCTTACAACAGGTGGTCTTATCCTGTCCACGCAAAGTGCTTTGTATGCGCAATACCTGGCCAACAAACAGTACACATCTGGTGATAATTACCAAACGATTAATTTCTCCACAGATGGTATGTACGCTGGACCGCTTGCTGATTTGCAGAAAATAATTGATCTGAACACGAATGATGCAACCAAAGCAGCAGCAGCAGCCGATGGTCATAATGCAAACCAAATAGCCATAGCAAAAATTATGATGTCATATTACTATTTGCATATGACTGACCGTTGGGGTGATTTGCCGTATTCGGAAGCCTTAAAAGGTTCTGAAGGAATACTGAAGCCAGTGTTTGACTCTCAGGAGGAGATCTATGATGCATGTTTTCAAACGCTGAAAGATGCAGTTGCTATGATAGATTTAGGAGTACCTCCTGCGGTTCCTGCAATAAACGGTGATATTTTGCTGGATGGCGATATGAATATGTGGATTAAGTTTGCTAACACTACGCGACTTATTGCTGCCTTAAGATTATCTGAAGTTAACGCTGCGAAAGCGCAGACTGAGTTTGCGGATGCTTTTGCTGACGGTGTAATTGCGTTGGATAATTCAGAGAACATTAGCTATAAGTACCTGAATGTTCAAACATATGAAAATCCATATTATAATTCTTTTGTTACAACGGGTAGAAAGGATTGGACTATTGCTGATCCGCTCATGAATATGATGCAGAGAGACACCTATACTAGTCCTCACTTGTCTTATTATGAAGTTGGACACCCCTATAAGACAGAAACAGGTAAATTAGATGTTGTGATGGATCCTCGTCTTCCTGTATATGCAAGGTCGATAGAGGCTACACCAAACACGTATGTTGGGATGCCTTATGGGTTATCAGAAGCGGACGCAGGTTCTATTGCGGCAGTGCAGGTTTCCTTTTTGGGAGATGAGTTCCGCCAGCAGGATTCTCCGGCAGTTATTTACTCTTCAGCACAGATTGCCTTGGTATTGGCCGAAGGCAGATTGAACAACTGGATTGCTACAAGCACAGCGCAAGCTTACTATGAGCAAGGCATTCAAGCATCGTTGAATCAATATGGTGTAGGTGCAGGATATGCTCAGTATATAACAAATAGTGAAGTTGCATATACCCCAGCCCGTGCTCAAGAGCAGATTATCATTCAGAAGTGGATTGCAACATTTCCAAATGGTTATGAAGCCTGGTCAGAATGGAGAAGGACAGGTTTTCCTGACCTCGCCCCTGGTCAGAATGCATTAACACCTAATGGAGAAATCCCAACCAGGCAGGCCTACGGTACACAGGAGGCAAGCCTAAATACTGATAATTATGAGGCTGCTCTGGCTAACCAGGGACTCACACAAGACGATTTAACCGGTAAGGTGTGGTGGGACGCCAACTAAGGAAAATGTAATTTTTTAGATAAAAAGGCTGTCTTTTTGAGACAGCCTTTTTGTTTTGAGCAAGATTATGAAGGAAGATTTAAGTATTATTTTCTTGCATCGAAACGGTAGCCTGGATTTGTGATAGGAATCCGATTCTACACTATGTTATACTATTAATTTTAAAACCTCTTTCTATTTTGAGGAAGTAACTAAAAATCAACCATTGAAATAAAAACCTTACCATATAAAATTTATACAGGGTTCTCCTTAATCTTCATTTTTAAATTTCATTTTAAGATTTCTTCTTTGCTAAGAACTATTTTAATTTTTATGTGTGCTGTTGGGCCAATTTGGGTTTATGGACAACAGGAATTTAATGAACAATCCATTTTAATTGAAGAGGATAAGCCACTGACTGATTTTTTGTCTGAAATCGAACAACAGTCTGCATTTCGCTTCTTTTATATCGAAAGTTGGCTCGAAACTTATCAGGTAAGCGAGGTCTTAAGCGGGAAATCATTACAAGATATCTTGCAAACAACTTTGAATGGTTCTGAGATTGGAGTAATCTTTTTATATGATTATGCAGTTATTTTTTTAAATGACCCTCAACAAGAGTTAGCACGTGACGCAATTATAGAGTCAGCTACTAGCACTGGTACAAAAGTCGACATGATTAGTTTAGGGTCCCGAGGAAAATATACTTATGGAAATCAGCTAAATCTTAAAGGGATAATAACCAACAAGAATAGTCAAACTCCATTACCAGGAGTTACCGTTTATGTGCATGGATTGAATAAGAGTACACAGTCAGATGCCAATGGTCAATATCATTTGGTGATGCCGGGGGGTGAGTACATTGTAAGTTTTCGTTTTTTAAATTATGAAGAGCGTTTACTTAATCTGGAGTTTTACGAGGATGGGGTTGTGAATTTTGAACTGGAGGAGGTTGTAACGACTTTAGAAGAGGTTGTAATTTCTGATCATTCTATTGTTGAGAGGCGTGTAGGTCAATCCTCTATAAAAATGACCGAATTGAATCGGTCTCCTGCTTTTTTAGGTGAAGTGGATGTTATTAAAAGTCTTCAAATTAAAACGGGCGTGACTACGGTGAGTGAGGCAAGTTCGGGATTTAATGTTAGAGGGGGCGGTGTAGACCAAAATCTTGTGTTATATGATGGTGTACCAGTCTTTAATACTTCGCATGCCCTTGGATTTTTTACCGCATTTAATTCTGATGCAATACGCGAGTCCTCCTTTTACAAGGGAGGTATTCCTGCGGAATATGGTGGTCGCGTGTCTTCGGTATTAAATATTGCTTCTAAGGAAGGAAGTTTTCAAAAATGGGGCGGTGATTTTGGTATAGGCATGGTATCCAGTCACCTCATGGTAGGAGGGCCCTTAAAAAAGGATAGCAGCTCGCTCATTTTATCTGCTCGTTCCACCTATTCCGACTGGTTATTAGATGTTCTTCAAAAAAAGCATGATGGTATCGAAGAAAGTTCAGTTTTTTTTTATGATGGCACGATTAAGTATGCCGAGAAACTGGAAAATGGCGATAAACTAACCCTTTCATTGTATAACAGTAGAGACCGATTTCGACTTGCCAGCGATACCATTAACCAATGGCAGACGTTTACAATAGCAGCGCGATATGATGGTGACTTTGGTCGGGACTATCACTATAGATTAGGTTTGTATGTAGGGCGCTATTCATATCAAGTGAGTGAAATGGAAGAGAATACAGCCTTTGATTTGAGCTATAGTATTTTCTACCCTTCCCTTAAGTTAGATTTTAACAAAGGAGGTAAGCATGAACAATCATTTGGATTTCACTCTACCTTTTACAATTTCAGACCAGGCGACTTAAAACCAACATCTCCTCAATCAAATAGCAAAAGCATTACTATGGCCGAAGAACGGTCGATGGAGTCTGCAATATATTTTAGTGATGCCTTCCTGTTGGGGAATCGCTTGAATATAGAATTAGGGCTACGATTATCAATGTTTAATAGAATCGGACCGGGCTTAGTATATGAATATCAAGCACATTCACCCCTTGAACCAAAGAATGTGGTTGATTCAGTCGACTTTGATTCCGGAGAAGTCATGAAAACATTCATAGGTCCAGAGCCAAGAATTTCGGTGAGGTACCCCTTGGGTCAACATGCATCCTTAAAACTTGGCTTTAACCGTGTCTATCAATATGTTCATTTGATTTCCAATACAGCAACTACGACACCGGTAGATATCTGGCAATCCAGCAATACATATTTTGAGCCTCAAATTGCTGATCAGATATCCTTGGGGTATTTTCGAAGTTCGAAGACTGATAGCTGGCAGAGCTTTATTGAAGTCTATTATAAAGACACAAAAAATATCCTTGATTTTAAGGAAGGAGCAAATTTAATTTTAAATCCAAAGCTGGAAACAGCCTTAATGCAAGGGAGAGGCAAATCTTTTGGAGTTGAGTTCTCATTAAGTAAAACAAAGGGAAGATTCGAGACGGAGATTAACTATACCTTTTCAAGATCTCAGAGAAAGATTAACGGCAATTTCGAAAGTGAGAAAATAAATAATGGAAATTGGTACTCCTCTAACTATGATCAGCCACATATTATAAATTTAAGCTGGAGATATAGCCTGACAAGAAAAATTTTCTTCTCGGGTATTTTTACGTACCATACAGGTCGCCCTATTTCAATGCCAATTTCTGCCTACGAAATAAATGGAGTTCCCATTATTGATTTTTCAAATCGGAATAATTACCGATTACCTGATTATCATCGACTAGACCTAGCTCTTGTAATTGAAGGAAGCAATAAAAAAAATAGAAAAATTAATGGAAGGTGGACCATTTCAATTTATAATGTATATGGAAGAAAAAATCCTTATTCAGCTTTTTTTACGTATAACGTAGCGGGAGCAGTAAAACCAAATCAGATATCCTTAATAGGAGTTCCTGTACCAGCAATAACGTATGGATTTAAATTTTGAGAGATGATGCGTAAACTGATTTCAATTAGTTTTCTATTTATAGCTGCATGTGTCGATCCGCTCAATGTAAAATTGACTGATTCAACAAAACGAATTGTTGTTGACGGCCTCATTACCAATCTACCAGGCCCTTACCAAGTCAAAATATTTTATTCAAACAAACTAAGTGTAACACACTTAACACCCTTTACACCAGTTACCAGTGCATTTGTCAGCATCATTGACGATTTAGGAAACCAATATAGTCTGTCGGAAATTTCGCCAGGCCTTTATGAAACTAATCCGAATGAATTTACAGGACAAATTGGAAGAGGTTATTACGTGTTGATTTTTTCGGAAGATGGAAAAGAGTACCGATCTGAAATTCAGGAAATGAAAGAGCCTGGAACAATTGATGATGTGTATTTTGAGTTTGAACAGGATGCATTAACAGATAATAGTGATAAGATTGATGGACTGAAAGTTTACGTTGACTCAAAGGGTGGGTTGAGCGAAGATAACCTGTTTCGATGGAGATGGACAACAATCCATAAGGCCGTCAGCAGACCGGAACTTAAGATTACATCGACACCAGGCGGAGACCGACCAACGCCTGAGCCATGTAGTGGCTACATTTACAGGGGCGGACGGTTGGTTCGTGTGGGCGATTGCACGTGTTGTATTTGCTGGTCCTATAATTATAGTGACGGATCGTTCGTATCAAAGAATGATTTTGTCAGTGAAAGCCAGTTTAAAAAACAGTTTATTGGATTGATTCCAATTACTGCGATGCACTTTTATGAAAATTATTACATCGAGGTGCAGCAGTTGAGTTTGTCTGAAGAAGCGTATCACTTTTGGGACCTTATCGAGAAGCAACAAAAGGGAAGTTCTGATTTATTTCAGCCTGATGCGGTTAAAATAGTAGGGAATATTACGAATGTTAATAACGAAAGCGAAGAGGTTTTAGGTTTTTTTGGTGTATCAGCAGTAGCCAGTAAATCTCTTTATATCCAACCGTATGAAGTCCCCTATCCAATACCGGATATAGATATAGTCCCCTATTCATGCCTTGATTATTTTAAAAATCCCACAACGGAACAACCCATTTTCTGGTAAAGCAATGAGACAAGTAAGGTTGGATCTATTTTGTGTAATGCTGTTTTTGTTTTTTCAATTGCTGCTTTCGCAAGCGGTTGGAAGATCGACTAACTTCAAAAATAGAGATGAAGAATTAATTCTCATTTTTAATCAACCAAAGTATGCTCCAGGAGATACGGCATATTTCAATGGATTTATGCCAAAGGGATACAACACGACAAGTAAAAGTCATGTTGTGAGTATTAAATTAATTGGACGTAATAATGAAGTCGTGAGTTATGAGCGATTTTTGTTTTTAGATGGAATTGTAACGGGTCAAATAATTATCCCACCATTTGTTGTTCCTGATGTTTATAAATTGACTCTCTTTATTGAGACAGGTTATCGAGCAGGATTTCCAACTCTTTATGTTGGGGATATGGTTATTTCAGGAAAGAATCTGCTCAAAGCCGAAGGTATTACTGTTAACTCCCTGAAAACTGATAGTTCAATGGTACGTATTTTTACGAGGAATGATACCTGTAGTACACGAAGTAAAGTGAGTATTCAAATTACAGAAGGAAGTAGTCTAAGAAAGGATACTCCTACCTTATTGACAATTTCCGTGTATAGTGAAGGGTTATTTAGAGATAAACAATCTCAGTCTAGCCTGTTACTGACTTTACAGCCTTACAGTCATGTGAGCACTGATCAAAAAGTTAATTACCAGCAAAACGTTAACTCAATCAATAATGAGTTTCCATATTATTTTAGAGGGAGGGCTGTTGTTAAGTCAACAGGAAAAGCCGTTCCGGTGCAATCCAAAATAACTTTTTATCTATGTGAAAGTGATTTGGCTTATGAAATATATACGGGAACGGATGGGCATTTTACTTTTCCCTTATTTAGAAATTTTGAAAGTGAAGAAGTTTATTATCGCCTTAGTTACAAGGGTGTTATTCTTGAAGATTGTCAGATTTTATTGAGTAACGTTCAATTAAATACGAATACTGAGACGCATGCAGTAGGAGATAGTATAGATGAATACGGTATGTATTCTTTTCAACGGGCAATTATCAGGAAATCCTATGATTATTTTGTGACGAAGAGCGGTGAAAAGGAGAGTGAAAGATTGTTTGACAATGACGTTGAATCTGATTATGAGATTCTTTTAGATAAATTTGAACCATTTTCTTCAATGGCAGAGCTTCTGATGAATGTTGTACCGATGGTTGGGTACAAGAAATCGGGAGATAAAGAACGGGTTAGAATTTTTCTAAAAAAAATTGCCATGTATGGAAGTCGTGACCCACTCTATATTGTTAATGGGAAAATGACTGATAATACACAGTGGGTACTTGGTCTCAACCCTCGTCTGGTTCAAAAAATAGAGGTATTAAGGAGCGAGGAATATTTACGTCATTTTGGTGACCTTGGATCAGATGGAATTTTGGTAATTGAAACAACTGACCCAGTAAAAATTGATGACGAGAATAATTACTTACAAATTAAAGGGATAAATAAAACGTTGAAGTTTAATTATCTCAAGCGTAGTGATCTAAAATCGAGGGTTCCGGATTTGCGTTCTTCATTATATTGGAACCCATCGGTTACGTTGGACGGTTCCTTTACGTTTGACTTTTATACCAGTGACGATGTAGGAAACTACATTATTCAGATAGTTGGCATTCAAAATGGAGTTCCATTTTTATCCAAGTCGAAGGTTTATGTTTCTTCGACTAAGTGAAGTCAGGAAATATGAAATGGATAACTATCGCAGCATCCTCAACAACGTAGCCAACCTGCTCTTCAAATTCCGCCTGTCAACAATAAAATCGAGGAAGCCGTGATCCAACACAAACTCGGCACTTTGAAAACCTTTTGGCAAGTCTTTACCAATCGTTTCACGGATAACGCGAGGGCCTGCAAAACCTATGAGTGCACCAGGTTCAGCAATATTAAAATCGCCCAACATGGCGTACGATGCAGTAACCCCACCGGTTGTTGGATCAGTCATCAATGAGATATACGGGATTTTTGCCTGATCTAACTGAGCAATTTTAGCAGATGTTTTTGCCATTTGCATCAATGACAATCCTGCTTCCATCATACGGGCACCGCCTGATCTTGAAATCATCAGGAAAGGTTTGTTGTTTTTCAAGCTGTGATCCATCGCGCGGGCGATTTTCTCACCAACCACTGACCCCATCGACCCACCAATGAAACTGAAGTCCATACAGGCAACGGTTATATCAAGACCATTCATCTTGCCGTAGGCGGTACGAACAGCATCTTTCAAATCAACTTTGGCTTGTGTTTCTTTTATTCTCTTCGGGTAAGGCTTGGTGTCTTTGAACTTCAGCGGGTCGGCTGATTCCATGTTAACATCAAGCTCTGTGAATTCATTATTATCAAAAAGAATTTCGAAGTATTCCTTAGAACCAATCCGTACATGGTATTCTTCTTCCGGAACGACATACGCATTGTTTTTTAATTCACGTGTATGGATAATCTTTCCGCCAGGCGATTTAAACCAAAGACCATCCGGCACTTCGCGTTTCGATTCGGTTGGCGTTAGAATTCCTTTATCTGTTCGGTTAAACCAAGACATAACAATTAAAATTTCAAATTACAAGATTCAAAATTCAACCTAAGCCAAGTCAATATTTTCATCTAAGTAAACGTCCTGAATGGCATTCAGTATTTCAACACCTTCCTTCATAGGGCGTTGGAATGCTTTCCTTCCGGAGATGAGTCCCATACCTCCTGCACGCTTGTTAATGACAGCGGTGCGCACAGCATCCACTAAATCGCTGGCGCCTTTTGATTCACCGCCAGAGTTGATCAAACCTGCGCGACCCATGTAGCAGTTGGCTACCTGGTAACGACATAAATCAATCGGGTGATCAGAAGTGAGTTGAGTATAAATGCGTTCATCTAATTTTCCATAGCTGCTTCCACCGGTGTTTAAAGCTTTGTAACCACCATTGTTCTCAGCCAACTTTTGCTTAATGATATCAGCCTGGATGGTAACACCTAAGTGATTCGCCTGGCCGGTTAAGTCTGCCGACACATGGTAATCTTTGCCTCCCTGCTTAAAGGCATTATTTCGCGTATAGCACCATAAGATGGTGGCCATTCCTAATTGGTGAGCACGTTCAAAAGCCTTGGCTACTTCCTGAATCTGTCGTGTGGAGTTATCAGATCCGAAATAAATAGTCGCACCAACTGCTGCTGCGCCTAAGTTCCACGCATCATCTACTGAACCGAACATAATCTGATCGGCTTTATTGGGGTATGTGAGAAGTTCGTTATGGTTAATCTTTACAATGAAAGGAATGCGGTGTGCATATTTTCTGGACATCATGGCCAGCACTCCGTACGTTGTGGCAACCGCATTACAGCCGCCTTCTATCGCAAGCTTTACAATATTTTCCGGATCGAAGTACAGCGGGTTTTTCGCGAAGGAAGCTCCGGCACTGTGTTCAATGCCCTGGTCGATGGGAAGAATGGACAGGTACCCTGTTCCGGCCAGACGGCCTTTATCAAACATCAGTTGCAGGTTTCTTAATACCTGCGGACTGCGGTTGGAGTTGATGAATACTTTTTCAACGAAATCGCCAGAAGGTACGTGAATCTGGTTGGTTGAAATGGTTTTGCTTTTGTGATCAAGAAGGAACTTGGCGTCTTTGCCTAAAAGTTTTGCAATGTTGCGTTTTGCCATGGTTTAATTTGAATGGAGGACAAAGTTATTAATTATTTGATTTTACGCTAATTGGCCATTTTTGGCCTGAAATTGAATAAAAAAGCCCCCCGGGTATTCGGGAGGCTTTTTGATCGTTTGATCGATTATATTTTTTCTTTGATACGAGCCGATTTACCCTGGCGACCCTTCATATAGTACAGTTTCGCTCTGCGTACTTTACCTTCTTTCACGACTTCAATTTTATCAATCGTGGGAGATGAGGTAGGGAAAATCCTTTCTACACCAACGCCATTGGACACCTTACGTACCGTAAAGGTCTCTCCATTGGAGTTTGAGCCCCTGCGCTGGATTACAACGCCCTGGAACTGCTGGATTCTCTCCTTATTTCCTTCTTTTATCTTCACGTGAACGTTTACCGTGTCACCAGCCTTAAATGACGGCAATCCTGCGCGCACGGTCGCGTATTCTTGTTCAACAACTTTAAGTAAATCAGCCATAAAACGTATTGTTTTCAAAAACGGACTGCAAATGTAGGGAAAGAATTTAGAATTTGGAATTGAGAATTTAGAATTGTTTGAGTCAGCCGTAAAACCATCTTTTTAGCCTTTTTGAGTCAATTTTGGCCTTCGTTTCTTGGTTCTTTCCAAAGCCTGATCATGGCGCCATTCCGCAATCTTAGCCTCATGCCCCGAAAGCAGGATTTCGGGCACGTTCCAGCCCTTGTATTCGGCCGGACGGGTATATACCGGGGGTGCAATCAAGCCATCCTGAAAGGAGTCAGAAAGGGCTGAGGTTTCGTCAGAAAGAACCCCCGGCAACAGGCGAATAACGGCATCAGACACCACGGCTGCCGCTAATTCACCCCCCGAAAGCACGTAATCGCCAATGCTGATTTCGCGGGTAATCAGGTGCTCCCGCACGCGCTCATCTACACCCTTGTAATGACCACAGAGAATGATTAGGTTCTTTTTCAGACTAAGTTCGTTGGCTATGGATTGGGTAAACTGTTCCCCATCCGGACTCATGTAAATCACTTCATCGTATTGGCGTTGCGATTTAAGATCAGTCAGGCAGCGATCAATCGGTTCAATCATCATCACCATGCCCGCACCGCCACCGTAGGCGTAGTCGTCTACCGATTTATGCTTATCCGTAGCGTACCCGCGTAAGTCAATAACATCCACGGTTACTAATCCTTTCTTGATAGCTCGCTTCAGAATTGAATCCGAAAAAGGACTTTCCAGCAGTTTGGGTAAGCAGGTGATGATGGAGATGTGCATTTTTTACATTTTCAACTCAAAAAGCACAGATGTAAGATTTTACTATGCAAAAAAAAAAAAAAAAACGCATGAATAAAATTGCATTTTTCTCAAAAAACCTGAACCTCTCTTTGTTTGATGGCCAAATTCCCTCTCTACCGCCAGCATGACCAAATGGATTGTGGACCCACCTGCCTGAAGATGGTTGCCAAACACTATGGAAGAAACTATCCATTACATAAATTAAGAAGCCAATCCTACATTACCCGTGAAGGCGTTTCACTGTTAGGTATTAGTGAAGCGGCCGAGTCCATTGGCTTTCGTACGCTCGGTGTAAAAATTCCATTTGAAAAATTTAAAGCGGAAGCGCCCCTTCCCTGCATTGTGCATTGGAACCAGAACCACTTTGCCGTGGTGCATACCATCCGCAGGAATAAAATACAGGTAGCTGACCCGGCTGGAGGGCGGGTAACCTATACAAATGAAGAGTTTAAAAAATCATGGTTGTCAAGCGCAGAAAATGGTCAGCAAACCGGGGTTGCGCTTTTACTGGAGCCATCTCCTGATTTTTATACAAAGGAAATTGAAAAAGAAGCGGCTAACGAGAAAAGCATATCGCGCCTTTTTAAATATCTGAGAAGCCACAACAAGTTAATTATTCAATTATTTGTTGGGTTGCTGCTGGGTAGTATTATTCAGTTGATCGTTCCTTTTCTCACCCAGTCTATTGTAGATGTGGGTATTAATACCCGCAATGTCAATTTCATTTATCTGATACTGGCCGGGCAGCTCATGCTGTTCTTCAGCCGAATGGTGGTGGATTTTATCAGGCGTTGGATCCTGCTGCACCTGAGTACAAGCATCAACATTGCAATTATTTCCGATTTTCTGATCAAGCTCCTGAAACTGCCCCTTTCGTTCTTCGATAGCAAAATGGTGGGTGACCTGTTGCAACGGATTGATGACCACTCACGCATTGAACGGTTTTTAAGTACATCATCCCTTAACATTCTTTTTTCCTTTTTTAACCTGCTCATTTTTGGGGTTGTGCTGGCCGTCTATAATCTCTCCATATTTTTTGTCTTCTTCACCTTTAGCGCTTTTTACGTTGGGTATGTGTTGATGTTTATGAAGAAACGGGCCGAGTTGGATTACAAACGCTTCAGCCAATTATCCGGTAACCAGAGCAACCTAATTCAACTGATCCATGGAATGCCGGAGATCAAACTCAACAACTGCGAAACGCAAAAACGCTGGGAATGGGAGCGCATTCAGGCGAAAATTTTCAGATTGAATGTAGCCGGTATGAAACTACAGCAATACCAGGATGCAGGCAATTTCTTTATCAATGAGCTGAAAAACATTCTCATCACGTTTATGGCGGCCATGGCTGTAATGGAAGGGCAGATGACCCTGGGGATGATGCTGGCCGTGCAATACATTATCGGGTCGCTTAATGCACCGGTCAGCGATTTTATTGGGTTCACCCGCGACTGGCAGGATGCACGCCTCAGCCTCGACCGGATTGGTGAAATACACGCCCTGGAAAATGAAGAAGATGAAATAAAAGATGACTGGCAGCGGGTGAATATGATGCCTGAGTCACAAACGCTAATCCTCAACAACCTTTCCTTTCAATATGAAGGCCCCAATTCACCCAAGGTGCTGGATGATTTGGATTTAATTATTCCCGAAGGAAAAGTAACCGCCATTGTAGGCACCAGCGGCAGCGGTAAAACCACGCTCATGAAATTGTTGCTGAAATTTTACAAGCCTGCACAGGGAGAAATACAACTGGGCGGAACCGGACTGCAACATATTGCAAGCAACCAATGGCGCCAACGGTGTGGTGTTGTAATGCAGGACGGTTATATTTTTTCCGATACCATTGCCAGGAATATAGCGTTATCGGATGAAACCATAGATCGGAAAAGACTTTTACATGCGGTAAACGTGGCCAATATTAAAGAACATATAGAGTCCCTGCCGTTGGGCTTCAACACCAAAATAGGCGCCAATGGCTCGGGGCTAAGCCAGGGGCAGAAGCAACGCCTGCTCATTGCCCGGGCCGTGTATAAAAACCCTGAGTTTATTTTCTTTGATGAAGCAACATCTTCCTTAGATGCCAATAATGAAAAAGCTATCATGGAGAACCTCGATGCGTTTTTTAAAGGCAGAACCGTAGTGGTGATTGCCCACCGGTTGAGTACGGTGAAAAACGCGGATCAGATTGTGGTGCTGGAAAAGGGGAAAATTGTAGAAGTGGGTACGCACGAAGGATTAAGCACAGCTAAAGGCACATATTATGAATTGGTAAAGAATCAATTGGAGTTGGGAAATTAGTATTTGAAACTATTAACTTTATTCAACATGAGTCTCTTTAAATACATTGAACGTACAAAGGCAATTCATCAATTAATTGAAGCAGAAAAAACCGGCTCCAGTCATGAATTTGCCAACAGAATTGGTATCTCGAGGAGTTTATTGATGGAGCACCTCCGCGAAATGAGGGAAGATTTAAATGCTCCCATTGGCTATTGCCGGAAACGGGAAACATTCTATTACAATCGTTCCTTTAAGTTCAGTGTTGTCATATCGGCTGAAATGGGAGCCCTGAAAGGGGGCTATAATTTTTTAAAAGATTTATTAGAGTCCAGCAGTGCTGGACTATACTCATATAGATTTGCTGTGCAGGATTTTGAGTACTAACACAAAACCTGACGCGGATACCGAAAAGCGAATGAGTAGGTACAAGATTTTTATTTTTATAATGGAAACACTATTAAAATTTACAATGCATGAGTTAAGTAACTCTTCTAAAGCGGCAATTAAAGGAGGAAGAGCAGCTATAAAGTGTTACATTGCAGGAGGTATGCAAGGGAGCTATTCGGGATGCAGCACGCTTTTGTCGTGCACAGAGCAATGCGTTAAGGATTACGGTGACGAGTGTGGTGGCTGTTGGCAATTTGAGGAGTAATCTTAATTTTTAAGAGATTAAAAGCCAACCCTTAATTAGGGCCTTCAATCTCGAGGGCTCTTTTATTTTATTTATGGTATATGAACCGATCTATTTATTCAGTATTCTTTATTATTAGTATCATTTTAGGATGTAGCAATAAATTAAGATTAGAAAATGTGACCCCTACCATTTCCCTTGACACTAATGTTGTTTTACATGAGAGTATCGAAGATGGAACTCAACATGCCAAAAGACTTAATTCGGCACTTTCTAAGTTGCTAGATAGTATTGCAAGTGATGGTGGCTTTAAAGTTATTCACGGAGATACGAATTCTCAATATTCAATTTTTCTAGTGTTAGGTAAATCTGACTCCGAATCGAAAAAATTCACAGGTAATAGTCTTAAAGCATTCATTAAAGATAATTATAACAAAAATGTGGTAGAGGACTTTGGCTGCGAAGTTTCAAGCTTAGATAACTTCTTTTGTTTTGCCTACGACCAAGAAATGGAAGACAGTACTAACTATCATTACTTATCTAAGAATATAAGCTTCGGAAGTAAGCTGAGATATTTTGTACCGATGAATAGGGTTTTAATTCCTAAGAACGCAAGTAACAAAAAAACTTTTTCCATCAATGATTTTATACGGACAGAGAATGAAAGTAATAGAAAAGTAGCTATTAATCTAACGCATCTAATCAACAATATTCTTGTGTACAATCAGCCGGAATATCCAAGGAAGGTATTCAGCAGGCCAACTGAATATGTGTATTTTAACAATTACCTTTCAAGGAGAAAAAGACATAAGAAATCGGAATTCATAATAAATGCAAACTTGAAAGATGATATCAATGGTAAGCTTATACTGAGCTTTAATTTTCAAGGAAAAAATGTTAATCTAATCGCACCTGAGCCCTTAACGACAATCGTCTCATTGAATAAAAATAGATTGTTGGCAGGAGATTATTCAGAAGCAATGTTAATTATTTATCCTTTGCTGCGTGAGTTTATTCTCATGAACACCCTATTTGATAACTAATGTGTGGCACTCAGAAGCCATGTATGAGGCCTATTAGTTTATTTTAATGAACACGATGTTTCCCGCAAAATGAGATCAATTTATATCGTACTTTTTGGAATACTGGTTTCGAAGAATATGGTAGCCCAGGATTCGAACTCAGAGTCTTTTTTGGGGAAGTCCGCTCCGGTATTTTCGGTTACTACTATTGACGGAAGCAAATACCAGATTGGAGAACCGGGGGACAATATTTACGTTATTAATTTTTGGTTTATCGCTTGTGGCCCTTGCAGATCAGAGTTGCCCCTTCTGAATGAATTGGCCAATGCGTACAAGAATGATTCTACTATCCGTTTTATTGCTATTTCTAATATTGATAAAAAGCTGGCCTTAGAGTACGTTCAAAGAAAGGCCGGGATGGTATATGAACTCGTAGAACAGGCTCAGTATGCTGCAGATGCATTCAATGTATTCTATTATCCTGTCAATATTATTATAAACCGGAAAGGAACAGTAATATTTTATGAAAAGGGATACCAAAAAGATATTGCAACGAAGTTAAAGCAGGTTTTGGATTCCGAATTTTAGTCAGCCATTGTTCGATGAACTTAAGAGCGTTGAGGAAGAAATAATTTTTTAATAAATTTTGATCAGTCCGGCAGTGCCGGACTGTACTCGTTTAGATTTGCTGTGCAGGATTTTGAGTACTAACACAAAACCTGCCGCGGACACCGAAAAGCGAATGAGTAGGAGAATTAAGAAAAATAAAATGAGTGCACTGAAAAAATTTAAAAACCAATCTTTAGGGTTAAATGAAATGAAATTTTTGAAAGGAGGCCAAGTTCCAGATTGCCCAGCCGTAACCTCTGCAGTTGTTGTACGAGAGCATGATAGATGCTGGGATGGTGAAGGTGGAAATGCTTATGAATTGTGTATGTTCTGTGGATTAGCTTACGTTTGTGGCCAACAATGCGTCTAAGGCTTGTTCTTTTATTGAAGCTGTCAGATTATGACAGCTTTTTTATTTCAATTGTAATGTATTTCAATGCGATTTGAGGTAATATTAATTTACGCTCTTCTGATTAATTACACCCCTTTTCATGGGGAAAAAGAAGTTAGTCAAATTGCAGTGATTGATTTGGAAAACGATTATTCTCGCGACTTTTACAAAAGGATTCTTGGTAGAATTGAGTTGTTTTACAATGTCCCTTTTAATATAGATACAACGCACATTATAATAATAGATAAAGATGAAATTGATGTGACTGCTTTTGTTAAACAAACAGAGGACTCAATTGGGGATAATTCTAAAAAATATTATCTCTTTTTTACAAGCCGACCTATTTATATTGGCCGAAAAGAATTAAAACTCAGAGGGTTTGCTTCAAAAAATGTAGCAATTGTTTCATCAAATAAAATAATAGAGGAAAGTTCTTCAGAAGCATTGTATGAAAATACCTTGTACAAGACCTCTATTCATGAGGTTGGCCATTTATTGGGATTGAAACATTGTGAGTATGATCTCAAGTGTTTCATGGTTTCAAGTTTGCCATCTGCAACTAATTTCTTAAATTCTGAAAATAATCTTTGTGAAAACTGTAAAGCAATTATTTGTAACTATTTGAAATAGTAAATATTGGAATTTTATGAGTCAGAATAATGTTGAGGATAATGCTTTTATAGCCCTTAGAGACTTTATTTCACTGTTAGGAGTTAGCGTTACACTTGCAAGTCTTAGCAAAACAAAGAACCATCCCGATTATCCAAGTATGCTTTCTCTTTCCGAGAGTTTGCATGACATGAGAGTTGAAAATCTTGCTGTCAATTTAAGCTTGACTCAATTAAATGAGATACCATTTCCAGCCATTGCGCATCTTCGCAAGAATAATGGTCATTTTGTTGTGCTAAAAAAAATTGTGAAAGATCAAATTTTCTATATTGATTCAGTGGAGGGATTAATATTGGAATCGCTTGAAGATTTTAAAAGTAAATGGACAGGAGCGGTATTGTTAGCTGAGAAAAGTGAAAACTCAGGAGAAAAAAATTACACTCAAAAGCGAAGACTTGAGATAGCAGGGAAGGCAAAGACAATTTGCTTGCTTTCGTTATGTGCCCTGTTTCTGATTACTCCTATCATGGTGGTATTCAATTCATCATTCTTCTTTACGTGGCTCATTTTACTTATTATTAAGTCAGTAGGGTTAGCTCTGTGCATTGTATTGCTCTTTAAACAACTGGGGTTAAACAACACCTTCGTTAATAAAGTATGTAATGCTGCCAAAGGCTTTGATTGTAATAGTATCTTAAACTCACCGGCATCGAAGTTGATGGGAGTGATGAGCATGTCTGAACTAGGAATGCTCTATTTTGCCGGTGGAGCATTGTCATTACTGCTTATGAGCATTGCAAAAGCATCTGCGTTTGGTTCTCTATTGATCTTCAATATTATTACGCTTCCATACACAGCTTTCTCTATTTACTACCAATGGCGGATTGTAAAAGCATGGTGTCCGTTCTGCCTGGCAGTTATGATGTTATTTTGGCTTGAGTTTTTTATTCTCTTTCAGGTTGCAGATTTTAACTCAGTTATAACCGAAGCTCCAATCATTTTTATGGGCTTTACAATTCCAGTGGTTATTTGGTTATTCTTCCGTGATCCCTTCATTAAAGCCCAGCGCGTTGAGGGACTGGAACGTTCATTATTGAAGTTTAAGCGTAGCAACAAAATTTTTAAAGCCTTGATTGAAAGACAACCTTTAGTAGAAATCGAAGAATTCCCACGCGAGATAGTGCTCGGTAATGAATCAGCTCCAACAAGCATAACCATTGTATCCAACCCTCTTTGTGGTCCGTGTTCATTTGCGCATCAGGAGTTAGAGGATTTGTTGCAGCGTTACCCCGATCATTTAAACGTAAAAATTAGATTTTTAGTAAACCCTGATAAAAATGGCAGTGTTGATAACACGGTTGCTAAGGAAATAATTAAGAATGCTTTGTCGGGTAATAAGGGTAGTGTTCGTGAAGCTTTGAACTTTTGGTTTGAAGACAGGGAAAAGGATGTAACAAAATGGTTGGCACGTGTTGGCAGCAATAAAATAACGCAAGAGGAAACCACACTGAACGAAGTAATTAAAAAGCATCATGAATGGTGTTCATCCCTGGGAATTAATGCAACACCAACTTTTTTTATTAACAATAAAAAGCTACCCGAAGAGTACAATGTTACCGATTTTAAATACCATATCCGACACTTAATAAGTGAGAAAATAGAAATTTCAAATTGGTGATTTCTGCAGCCTGAAAATGCAGAGTTTAAAAAAATAAACTATGTATGGAAAAACTGAAAAAGTTTGAGCAGTTCTCATTAAATGTATGGGAATGCAGCAAAATTAAAGGTGGAAGCGAGGCCGCCTATTGTACTAATGGCGTTAATGCAAGTTGCTATCAGTATTTTGATGATGCGGTAAATGCATGCTTGTCTAATCTTGGATGCAATCGTATAGAAATCGTTCAAGTTTAAGTAAACCTTATGGCCTGGATATGGAATCCAGGCCAAAATTTTAGTCTCATGAAGCAGCGATTGTTCATTTTATTGATGCTGGCATCATTAAACATTCATGCGCAAAAATTTTTAACTCCAATAACTATTGGAATTAAAAGGTCTGTTGAACGTAATGAGGTCGAAAATTCAAACAAATTATCAGATAAGGTGGCTACAGCTCTTTCCGAAGCTATAGATTCACTATCAGGAAAATACGAGTTCGAGTTTGTTAATTTAGCCAAAAATCCTGAAGAACATATTGATTTGCTTGTTGATATAAGCCTTGGGTATAACAATAGGACTAGCATTTCATACGGCAGTCTATTTAAATATAAATCAGAGATTACCTTTAAAGATTTTGAAACCGACAGCACAGTTGCCAAAGTTGAACTTCTTTACAAAGACCTTGAAAATATACCCATCAATACATTAATGGCAGATGATTATGGAACGTACGATAAGGTTTTTTCAAAAATTGCTGTTCCGGTACATCGGGTGCTAAACCCTTTGTCGGATGCGCCAGCGAATTGTTTTTGCCTTGCCATTGGAAAAGTTATTGACTCGAAATCCGGAACAAGTCCGGAAGTGGCATTTAAGCTAACACATATTTTAAATAATGCGCTGGCGTATCATCAAAAACAATATGTTTTTCAATATTTTGACTGCTACAAAGCACAAAGTAGAAATACCGAAACACCTAAAACATGCAGTTTAATAAATGGCCTATTGGAACAGGTTAATGGCAGGTATGTTCTTCAAATAAAATATGGAAAAGGCCCTGTAAACTTAACACATCCACGGCAAGTCAGTACGACATTTTCCTTTGATCCTCAAAGAATTGCTGACGGAGATTACTATGAAGCAATATGGCAGCTTAATAAGAGCGTTTATTCGTTTTTAGAGAATAATGTTCCTGTTCGTTAAACAATACAGGGAGCTCTCACTTGTTACGATCTTTGTTGAAATAAATTTCTGAATTGATAAAACACACGTTCCAGTAATCTCAAATCTTCGGTAATGATTTCCGTTTCACCCTTCAGTTGTTGTTTGAAGGGGAGGGTTTTATGGTAGGTTGTTGTGAGGTAATTACTGAGTTCAATTTTAACTAGATAGTTACTGTCAAAGGGCAGAACAGAAATTTCAGTAATCTTTCCACGAATCATCCCAAACTGTTCAGCAGGAAAATTCTCCAGTCGTATGTTTACCTCATGCCCCACTTTCACCTTGCCTGAACCGGACAACGGCAATTCAGCCTGGGCAAATAATTTTTTACTGTCAGGAATAACCGAGAAAATTGGCTTACCCCCTTCAGTGTAAGCACCCTGTTTGAGAAACCCGAGGTAGGCAATTCTGCCATTCATGGGAGCGGTTAATACATAAGTTTCTTTCCATTTCGCTATTTTAGCCAATAAATCACGCTCTGCATTTTCAACGCCCTGCCTTAATTTATTTTCCTGCTCAACCTTTTGCACTTCCAGTTCCATAGCCTGTTTTTCCAGCAGGTTTATTTGTATTTCATTATTCGTAACGGAGGCGTTTGCACTTTCAAAACTTCTTTCTTGTTGCAGATAAAGAGACTGTGCTTCCTCATATTGCTGTTGGGCAAGTACATTGTTCTTATAAAGTAATGAATCTCGCTTAAATCGGTCGTGCGCGATCTTCATCTCCTTCTGCATCAAATGATATTGCATGGTCAGCGATTTCTTCAGCTTACGGTAACTGCCAATTTGTTTCTTTAACTGTAAAATCTGTTTATTGAAAATATCATTTTTCAACAGTAATTCATGGTTTTTTGTAGCCTCCAAAAAAGCCCCATAATAAGGTTGCAAATCACCTAAGGTATAATCGGCTTGTGAATAGGATTGCTCTTTTAAACTATGTTCAAGTTGTAAAACGTGCTGAAAGTTTGTGGTGGAAGTCACGTATGCAATCACCTCTCCGGCTTGAACAGCATCGTTTTCCTTTTTCATTAAAACGAGGTTACCGCTCGCTCGTGGTACAATGGGCAGTGGGGCCGGAATGGTTGTGATCGTTACACCGGCTTTTATAATATCCGGATATTTAATAAACCAGCTTACAGCAATAAGAATTGAGAATACAAAGAAGATTAACGTAATTCCCCATTGCACCACCCAACCTGGGGTCTGGCCAATGATTTCCTGAACTTCCTCACTGCGAATTTCTATTGGACTGGTTATTTGAAAATTATCTGCTTTCATTTCTTTAGAAAGAACCAATATACAAAAACTAAATATCCAAAAATCCTTTCGGAAGGCTTACGCTGATTTTCTTTTTTGATTTGTTGATGCTTGTAATGAAGGGCCCGTTTACCGGGATCATCACTTCCTTTTTGTTGTATCCGATAATAAGAAATCTGTTTGGTCCGGCCGCTTCAACATCGTGTACTGTACCTAAAACACCCAGCGTGTTGTCAACCACGTCAAAGCCAATTACTTCTTCGCTATAAAACGCTCCTTTAGCCGGTTTTGGCCTTGTTTTTTTGTCGAGGTACAACGATCCTCCTTTTAGCAGGGTTGCCATTTCGGGGGTGTCCACTTCTTCCAATTTCACAAAAGCCTTATCATTTCGAACAGAAATGTGCTGGATGAAATAGGGGATGAGGTGTGATTTTTTTTCAATGAAGATGGTTTTCAGGGTTTCCCAGTCAACAGGCGCTTCGGTATCCAAAGAAATGGTGACTTCCCCTTTCAGGCCATGGGGCTTAATGATGTAGCCTACTTTATAGCAGTCAGCGATGTTCATCGGAAGATAAAAAAAATGCTCCCGATTGGTTCGGGAGCATTCAATATACTATTCATTTTAAAACTATGCTTGAGCTTCGCCTTCAGGAGCGGCAGGCGCTTCAGCATCAACTGCGGGGGCAGCCACTTGTTCTGCCGCAGCAGCTTCAGCGGCCTTCTGCTTCTGGCGGATGGCCTCAGCACGAGCCTCTCTAACCTTGCTTTCAGCTTCTTTACGGGCTTTCGCCTGAGCTTGCTTGGTTTGAGAAAGGGTATCTTTCTTAGTCTGAATCTTGGCTTCCTTAGCCTGCTTCCATTCTTCCAGCTTCTTGTCTGCGACTTCCTGGCTAATAGCGCCTTTTACCACACCAATTTGAAGGTGCTTGCGCATCATAATACCACGGTATGAAAGCATGGCTTTCACGGTATCCGTTGGCTGTGCACCATTCATCAACCATTGGAACGCCTTATCATCGTTCAAATCAATAGTTGCCGGAACTGTTAACGGGTCATACGTCCCGATTTTCTCAATAAAGCGACCATCGCGTGGTGCTCTGGCGTCTGCTACGACTACATCGAATTTCGCCAGTTTCTTGCGGCCTCTGCGGGCCAATCTGATTTTTACTGCCATTTCTGTTAGTTTTTAAATGTTGGAACTCGTCCGATTTTTAAAGTCCGCAAAGATAAGGCAATTTTCTATTCCGGCAATCTCAATGTCCAATCTAACGCTAACAAAATGGCTGTCAGTAATATTTGCTTAAGCGAGTATTCAATTTTTTTATCCTGAAACCCTTTTCTACATTTGGTTCCCCCTTAAAAAAGGCGACTATGGATAAATACTCGTATATATCGAATGCCGATGTCGGCTATCTCGATCAGCTTTATCAGAACTATAAGAAAGACACCAACTCAGTAGATGCCACCTGGCAGAAGTTTTTTGAGGGCTATGAATTCTCTCAACAACGGTATGGTGAAAATGGCGTGGTTGCGGATGGACCCAGTATTAAAGAAACGCAGGTTCGTAATCTGATTTTTGCGTATCGCTCCTTCGGCCACCTGAGGGCTTTTACAAACCCGGTTCGCGAAAGACGGAACCACAACGTGAATTTTGACCTTAAATTCTTCGGTTTGTCGGATGCCGATTTAGATACGGAGTTTGATGTGGCCGCTGAAATCAGTCTGGGCCGAACTACGCTACGTAAAATCATTGAAAAACTTCAGGCGATTTACCTGGGGCCGATCGGCTTCGAATACAACTACATCCGCGATGATGAAGTTCGGGCCTGGTTCGCGAAAAAGTGTGAGGTAGAGTACTACGCCTATAATCCAGCGCTGGACGAGAAGAAAAGAATTTTATCCAAACTGAATGAAGCGGTTGTATTTGAAAACTTTCTCCATACGAAATTCCTGGGGCAAAAACGTTTCTCGCTCGAAGGTGGAGAAAATACAATACCCGCGTTAGATACAATTATTAATAAGCTTGCCGACCTCGATGTGAAGGAAGTGGTGATCGGGATGGCGCACCGAGGCAGATTGAATGTACTTTCCAATATTCTTGGAAAAACTTACGAACAAATCTTCACCGAGTTTGAAGGCAATGTAAACCCTGACTTAACCATGGGCGATGGTGATGTGAAGTATCACCTCGGATATGCCAGTCATATTAACACGCCTTCCGGAAAGAAAATTTATGTCAAGCTGACTCCCAACCCATCACACCTGGAAGCGGTTGATCCGTTGGTGTGTGGTTATACGCGCGGACAAATTGATGACGAATACAATGGCGATCTTTCAAAAGCCATGGCTATTTTGATTCATGGGGATGCCGCAGTAGCGGGACAAGGAATTGTTTATGAAGTGGTGCAGATGTCGGGATTACCGGGTTACACCACCGGAGGAACGATTCACTTTGTAATCAATAATCAGGTTGGCTTTACAACCGACTTCGATGATGCGCGTACTGCTATTTATTGTACCGATGTTGCCAAGATTATCGACTCGCCTATTTTGCACGTGAACGGTGATGATGCCGAAGCGGTGACCTTTGTTTCGAATCTGGCGGTAGAGTATCGTCAGAAATTCGGAAAAGATATTTTTATCGACATGTTGTGTTATCGCAGGCATGGACACAACGAGAGCGATGAACCAAAATTCACACAACCTAAACTTTACAACGTCATCGCGAAGCACCCGAATCCACGCGAAGTGTATGTGAAAAAATTAGTGGAGCGTGGCATCGACTCTGCCCTGGCAGATGAGATGGATAAGAATTTCCGCAATCAGCTTCAGGACAGGCTGAACGAGGTGAAGCAAAAGCCGCTTCCGTATAAGCCACAAAAGATTGAAGAAGAGTGGGAGCAATTGCGTAAAGCAAAACCGGAAGATTTTGACCAGTCGCCAAAAACGGCTGTTTCACAATCAGCCATCGATAAAATAGGGAAGGCGCTGACAACTATCCCCGATAGCTTCAAACCTTTGAAGCAGATCGAAAAATTACTAAAGGATCGTAAGGCCGCATTTTTTGATGATAAAAAATTAGGATGGGCTGAAGCAGAATTACTGGCGTATGGTTCTTTGTTATTGGAGAAAGTTCCGGTTCGTATGTCGGGTCAGGATGTGAAGCGCGGAACGTTCTCGCATCGTCATGCTTATTTCTGGGATGCGAATACGAACGAAACATACTGCGGACTGGACAACATCGAGAAAGGCCAGGAGAAATTTCATATCTACAACTCGCTGCTTTCTGAGTTTGGAGTCTTGGGTTTTGAATATGGCTATGCGATGGCAACCCCTCATGCCCTAGTAATCTGGGAAGCACAATTCGGTGATTTCGCCAATGGTGCGCAGGTGATGATCGATCAATTTATCTCCAGTGCCGAGTCGAAGTGGCAAAGACAAAACGGTATGGTGATGCTGTTGCCTCACGGTTATGAAGGCCAGGGACCTGAGCACTCCAATGCCCGTCCTGAAAGATTCTTACAACTGTCGGCAGAATACAACATGATTGTTGCCAACCTCACAACAGCGGCTAATATTTTCCATTTGTTACGCAGGCAAGTGAAGTGGGAGTTCAGAAAGCCTTGTGTTGTTATGTCACCTAAGTCGTTGTTACGCCACGAAGCGGTCGCGTCACCCATGAAGGAATTCACCTCCGGAACATTTATGGAAGTGTTGGATGACCCGAATGCCGTAGCGAAAGATGTGAAGCGCGTGGTGCTGTGTTCAGGAAAAATTTTCTATGACCTGCAGGAAGTTCAGCAGAAGAAAAAAATTAAAGACACGGCAATTGTAAGGTTAGAGCAACTGCATCCGTTCCCTGAAAAGCAATTGGAAGCGGTTCTTAAAAATTACAAAGGTGCTAAGCTTGTATGGGCGCAGGAGGAACCATCGAATATGGGATACTGGAGCTACATTTTACGTTACATGCCGAAAGCCGGATTGGATGTAGTAGCCCGCAAGCCCAGCGCGTCACCGGCAACAGGATATTCAAAGGTGCATAAAGCAGAGCAGGAGAAAATCGTTAACCAGGCATTTGAAATATAACTGCACACTTAAATAATTAATCAAAAATCTTAAATCAAAAATATTCACATGGCAATCCAAGTAAAAGTACCCACCGTGGGTGAGTCCATTACCGAAGTAACGATCGCTAACTGGACCAAAAAAGATGGTGATGTTGTGCAGATGGATGAAGTAATTGCTGAGCTTGAATCGGATAAGGCAACCTTTGAACTAACCGCCCCGAAGACAGGTGTGTTACGAATCAAGAAACAGCAAGGAGAAGCTGTACCGATTGGTGAATTGATTTGTGAAATAGAAGAAGCGACTGGGGCTTCACCATCGGCACCAAAAGCTGAAACCAAGGCAGCGGCACCTGCAAGTGCACCCAAAGCGACTGGTGCTGTGAAAGAAATGAAAGTCCCCGCGGTTGGTGAATCCATCACGGAGGTTACCATCTCAACCTGGCTGAAGAAAGATGGCGACTTTGTAAAGCTGGACGAAGTAATTGCTGAAGTTGAATCGGATAAAGCAACCTTCGAGTTGCCCGCTGAGGCAAATGGTATTTTAAAAATTGTTGCTCAGGAAAAAACTACGCTTCCTATTGGTGGGCTAATTTGCAAAATTGAAGTGATGGAAGGCGTACCTTCGGCAGAATCTTCAAAACCTGCCGTAGTTACATCTGCCCCAACACCAGCCGATAAATCATACGCTGCCGGTCATCCTTCTCCGGCTGCCGCAAAAATTCTGGACGAGAAGGGAATAAATCCTGCCCAAGTAACTGGTTCCGGTGTTGGCGGTCGCATTACAAAAGAAGATGCTTCGAAAGCGCAGGCTGGTGCAAAACCTGAAGCAGCAAAAGCGGTAGTTCCTTCCGGCCCTCCGGTAATTGCCGGTGGAGGCGGTCGCAATAAGCGTTCAGAGAAAATGACTTCTCTTCGCAAGACCATCGCGAAACGTCTTGTATCAGTAAAGAATGAAACCGCTATGCTCACCACCTTCAATGAGGTGGACATGAAGCCGGTGATGGATTTGCGCTCGAAGTATAAAGATAAGTTCAAGGAGAAGTATGGAGTAGGCCTCGGCTTTATGTCGTTCTTCACGAAAGCCGTGTGTGTTGCGTTGAAAGAGTGGCCTGCCGTGAATGCCCAAATTAACGGTGATGAAATTTTATACCACGATTATTGCGATGTATCAATCGCGGTTTCAACGCCAAGAGGTTTGGTAGTTCCTGTTATCCGAAATGCGGAAGCGCTTTCATTCGATCAGATTGAAGCCGAGATTGGAAGATTGGCAGCAAGAGGCCGCGATGGTAAACTTTCCATTGACGAAATGCAGGGCGGAACTTTCTCTATTACTAATGGTGGTGTGTTTGGTTCTATGTTATCGACACCAATCCTTAATCCTCCGCAATCGGCAATTCTGGGAATGCATAATATTGTTGAACGCGCTGTTGTTAAAGATGGACAAGTTGTTGTAAGGCCCGTGATGTACCTTGCCCTTTCGTATGATCATCGAATTGTAGACGGAAGAGAATCGGTGAGTTTCTTAGTTCGTGTAAAAGAGTTGTTGGAAGATCCGGGCAGATTAATCCTTGGCGTTTAACATCGTGCGTACTTTTAAAATTTGGGTTGTCCTGTTGTTCGTGATTGTTTCCTGTTCGGAAGAGTCGCGGAAATGCGATGTGCCTGACCTTGACTTCCGGCAGGAGATGCGTGAGTTTGTTCAGGAGATCAGTACGTATTCAAAAAGTATTGATCCGGATTTTTTGATCATTCCGCAAAACGGACAAGAGATTTTAACTCAGGACAGCGAACCGGACGGATCATTGGCAACAGACTACATTGCAGCTATAGATGCGGTAGGTAGAGAAGATTTGTTTTACGGCTACACAGATGATAATGTGGCAACGCCTGCAGATGATCGTGATTTCCTGATTAGCTTTTGTGATATCGCAAAAGATACCGGGAAGCCTGTATTGGTAACAGACTACTGTTCAACCCATTCGAAGATGGATGATTCCTATACACAGAATGAAGCGAACGGATATGTTTCTTTTGCGGCCGATCACCGTGAGCTTGATAACATACCGGCTTATCCTGTAACTATTCACGAGGAAAGCGATGGTGATATTAACGCTGTTTCTGACGTTAAGAATTTCCTTTATTTGATCAATCCTTCAGCATTTTTAACAAAGCAAGCTTTTTTAGATGCGGTGAAGGCAACAAACTACGACCTGGTGCTGATCGATCTGTATTATAATGAAGCAGTGTTAACAGCATCAGATGTTACCTCGTTAAAGACAAAGAATAACGGAGCCAGCCGGTTGGTTATCTGTTACATGAGTATAGGCGAAGCTGAAGATTACCGTTACTATTGGAGCGGGTTGGATAAAAATTTAGTTTGTAATGAAAATCCGGATTGGGAAGGAAATTATGCTGTAAAGTATTGGGAAGTTGGATGGAAGAATGTCATAACTGGTAATGACCAATCCTATGTAAAGAAAATTTTGGATGCAGGCTTTGATGGTGTTTACATGGACATCATTGAAGCTTATGAAACTTTTGAATAGAAAATAAAACATTATGCAATACAACGTCACTGTCATTGGCTCCGGACCCGGAGGCTATGTTGCAGCCATCCGCTGCGCACAACTTGGTTTTAAAACCGCCATCATTGAAAAGTATGATACGCTTGGCGGAACGTGCTTAAATGTTGGGTGTATCCCTTCCAAAGCGTTGCTGGATTCGTCTGAGCATTTTCACAATGCGGGTCATACTTTTAAAGAGCACGGTATTGATATCGCTGCACCGAAAGTAAATTTCACCCAAATGATCAAGCGCAAAGGCGATGTAGTGAAAGCCAATGTAGACGGTATTGCGTTCCTGATGAAGAAGAACAAAATTGATGTTCACACAGGAGTTGGTTCATTCGTTGATAAGAATACCATCAAGATCACCGGAAAAGAAGGAAAGGATAAAACCATCACTACCGAAAGGGTAATTATCGCAACCGGGTCAAAGCCAACACCCCTTCCGTTTGCACCTTTTGATAAGAAGAGAATTATTTCCAGCACCGAGGCATTGGAGTTAAAAGAAGTTCCTAAACACTTAATCGTAATTGGTGGCGGTGTGATCGGAATGGAATTAGGTTCTGTGTATGCCCGCATCGGATCAAAAGTTACAGTTGTTGAGTTTTTGGATAGCCTCATCCCAACCATGGATGGAACAATGGGCAAGGAACTTTTAAAAATTGCCAAGAAATTAGGCATGGATATTTTCTTAGGTCATAAAGTTACTTCTCTTGAAAACAAGGGTAAAGAAGTTGCTTTGAAAGCCGAAGACAAGAGCGGAAAGGTGCTGGAGTTAAAAGGCGATTATTGTTTGGTGAGTATCGGTCGCAGGCCGTACACCGATGGTTTAGGTCTGGATAAAGTAGGTATCGAAACAATAAAAGGACAAATTCCGGTTGACGATCATCTCAAAACAAAAGTGGATAACATTTACGCTATTGGCGATGTAGTGCGTGGTGCGATGTTAGCACACAAAGCCGAAGAAGAAGGTGTTCTAGTAGCCGAACAATTCGCAGGACAAAAGCCACACATCAATTATAATTTGATTCCCGGTGTTGTGTACACGTGGCCAGAAGTTGCTAGTGTTGGGTATACCGAAGAGCAATTGAAACAAGCAGGCCGTGCATACAAGGTTGGAAACTTCCCATATAAAGCATTAGGTCGTGCCAGGGCATCCATGGACTTAGATGGCCTGGTAAAAATTCTGGCCGATAAGAATACCGATGAAATTTTAGGCGCTCACATTATTGGAGCCCGCGCAGCCGATATGATTGCGGCAGGGGTGGTGGCCATGGAATACAGAGCATCGGCTGAAGATGTATCGCGGATGTCGCACGCGCACCCTACCTATATGGAGGCGTTCAAAGAGGCGTGTTTGGCAGCCACAGCGAACAGACCGATTCATTTGTAGTTTTGTTGTCAGGTCGAAAGACCTGACAACACGAAGGCCGTTGACAACACGAAAATTTATAGAAGTATTTTTAGGTCTTCTTATGGGAATATTGTTAGTGGTGTCAGATCTTTTAATTGGTGTCAGGTCTTTCGACCTGACACACTAAGATTTGTAGGAAGTTTTTATATCTACGTTATGGGAATATTTAAGCAAGCAGAACCTCAAAGCGTTGAAATTAAAGGACAACAATTGAGATGTCCTATTTGCAGTAATCCAAATTTTTGGATGCGACAAGCGCAGTTAAACACATCGTTAGCAACTTTTTTTGGTTTTGACTGGGCTAACCGAAGCGCTACTTGTTTTGTTTGCTCTGAATGCACCCACATTTCCTGGTTTTTAGGAGAGCAATAGCATTTTGGAATTGGGCCTACTTGGCGATAATCTTACATGCGTAGCCTATCTCATTAGGTAAAAGGGTGATGTCTCTTTAATGTGTTGTCAGGTCGAAAGACCTTACAACACGAATACACTCCCTTGGTGGCTCACACAAGGTATTACCGTAATCTGAATTGTGTTGTTGATCGCATCAGCAATGTGATAACTATTGGTATCAAAAAGTAATTCAGTTGCTGAGGCAATACAGGCCAGGCAAGCAGGGTACTAGCTGAAATCATTGCCGTAATTAAAAAATATTTCTTTAGCCATCTCCGATTCCTGTAGAAAGCAATTACGGCTACGAGGTGGGTTGGCAATGCCCACAACAAATTAAAATTATTGGCTGCGGCCTTGTGATCGGTAGCTACCCATAATAAAAAGAGCAGCAGGCCAATGGCTCCTGTAACTCCAAAGAGTATTGCATCAAACCAGGTTGAAAGTTTTTTTCGTTTGATGTCGTAGATACTTAAGGCCAGCGCAAGTACTGCAACTGCGATGAATACATTCAACGGGTGAAATAAACTTCTGGGATATGTTTGTGGAACGCTTTCGAACACGCTGACTTTCGTTTTTACAATGGGTGCATTATTAATTTTAGCTCTGTCAAACGATGATTCGATATAGTCGGGAAGGAACATGTATTCGTATGGCGAAGCTTTTTTGTCCATCGGTAGCCCCAGGCAAATATCGATTCCCAAATCGCCCCAGGGCTGGTGCTTTAAATACAACTCGCATAAATCGCGAATCGAGTAATCCGTTGTAATGTAGGAGTCATCAAACGTTATACTGTCTCCAAAAACTTTCACCATTACATCGCGAATGCGCGTGGCGCAGTTATCATAAAAATAATCGTAACGATAACTCCGGTTTTCTTCCTGTACATTCCAAAGCAGGTATTCGAACAGCTTTTGCTTTTGCGCTGTTGTCAGGTTTAGTTGTTGTTCATGAACAAAACGGTTTTTGTTGATATAATAGTCAATAAATAACGCAGAAGGGTGAGCAGCGACCATATAAAAATTTTTGCCCCGTGCGAAATTCAGATAGAAGTTAGGCTGATCGAAATCAAAAACCCCCCAGTTGAAAACAAAATCAAAATTCTGTTGAGGATCAAAAACCCGCAGGGCACTGTGGCCGAATGCTGAATATAATTCACCCTGGTAAGGCCCAAGTGTTAATACAGAAATTTCTGTAGAATCCGACAGTTGCCTGGGTTGAGAGTAAGCAACCGCGGCAATGAATGTAAAGATGGTGAGTATTGATTTTCTCATAAAAAAATTCAGCCGGTAAGATAATTACAATTTGAACTATCTTGGCAGCATGATTGGAGGAATTCGAGACGGGTTGAACATAGCTTCAAGGCTTTCCATCAAAAAAGCATGGAATGCTTCATCTGTTCTGACAAGTTATTACAAATCGAGGTTATCAGGATCGCCCGTCATCAGCGGTTTACCGATCAGTATCTCCATTGAGCCTACAACCAGTTGCAATTTGCGTTGTCCGGAGTGCCCCAGCGGATTGAGATCTTTTACCAGACCTACCGGGATGCTGCAACAAACCATGTTTGAAAAAACAATTGATCAGTTAAAAAATACCCTTACATACCTCACATTTTATTTTCAGGGTGAACCTTACCTCAATCCGCAATTTTTGGATATGGTGAGATTTGCCTCTGCGAACGGAATTTATACTGCCACTTCTACCAACGCGCATTATTTGAATGATGCGGTAGCCATGCAAACGGTAAAGTCAGGGTTAGATCGCCTCATCATTTCCATTGATGGAACCAGTCAGGATACATACGAATCGTACCGGGTAGGGGGCGACTTATCCAAAGTGATTGAAGGTACGAAGAATATTCTCGCCTGGAAGAAGAAATTAAAATCTACTACCCCGCATGTTATCTTTCAGTTTTTAGTAGTTCGACCCAATGAGCATCAAATACCTGAAGTCTATAAATTGGCGGATGAATTAGGGGTTAACCAGGTTGTACTCAAGACGGCACAGATCTATGAATTTGAAAAAGGATCTGATTTGATTCCCGTTCAAAAAAAATATTCGCGTTACCGGAAATTAGTGGATGGCCGTTACGCAATAAAGAACAGGTTGGATAATCATTGCTGGAAGATGTGGCACAGTTGTGTGATCACCTGGGATGGTAAAGTGGTTCCCTGCTGTTTTGATAAAGATGCACATTTTGTGTTGGGCGATTTGAAAGCGCAATCGTTTAAAGAAATCTGGTTTGGAGAAAAGTATAATCACTTCAGGGCATCGCTGCTGAAATCAAGAAGTGAAATAGAGATCTGTAAAAATTGTACAGAAGGAACAAAAGTGTGGGCCTAACTAATTTGAGGATCGGGTAATGTGATGAATTGAAAATTACTGGCCTCTGGCTCTTAACCTGGATTCTATCTTTTTAAAATCAACTACGCTGCATTTGCCGCAACCAGATGAGCAGGCAGCTTTTGCCTGCAATTGTTTGTAAACGATCCATGCCAGGTAGGCAATGGCACCTGTAAAAATCAACGCAACAAGTATTCCCTGAATCATGGCGTAAAGTTACGAGGTTATGGTATGAATCCACGGCCAACGTAAATATTTATCGTCCGATAGCGGACGTTCATATCCAAAAAATGCACACCATAACCAATAAAATAACCCAATTTGGATTGTTTTGAAGTGGCTCGAATTTTGGCAACCTGCTTCCCGCAAAACAATGGTATATGTTGAAAAATTACTTTACGGTGGCTCTTCGCAACCTGCTCCGTCAAAAGGGTAGTGCTGTTCTTAATATTTCCGGACTAACCCTTGGCATTACAGCCAGTATCATTCTTTTTCTGTTGCTGCAGCATCTGAAAAGCTTCGACACCTTTCAATCGAAGTACGATCGCATTTACAGGGTTGTAACGTCATCCGATGGAAATGATGGTAAACAATATACTTCGGGTATTCCTTCGGTATTGCCTCCTGCCTTCCGACTTGATTTTCCGGAAGCGGAGGAGGTTGTGTTTACGCAGTATAATTCAAACGCTTTGATTTTGGTACCGCAGAAAAATGGTGAAAGCAAAAAATTTCAGGAAGAGGCCGGGGTCGTTTATACCGAATCGAATTTCTTTAAAATATTTGATGGTACGATATTGATTGGCGATGCAACGAAATCGCTTGACGAACCCAATGAAGCCATCATTTCAAGAAAATTAGCTAAAAAATATTTTGATCGTGAAGATGTTGTAGGGGAAGTAATTAAGTATGGTGAGCAGGAATATAAAATTGGCGCTGTGATGGCTGACCCTCCCAACAATACAGATTTTCCGTTTACCCTAATGTTGTCGTATGAAACAATCCGAAAAAATATTGAAGAGCATGGCTGGAACAGCATCTGGAGTGATGAGCAGTGTTATTTTTTATTGAAAGAAGGAGAGTCAATTGCCAGCGTGGAAAACCGCATGGCTGATTTTACCAAGAAACATAACAACGAACGCAACTTTGATCATACCCAGTATGGCATTCAGCCGTTGGCCGCCTTACATTTTGATGATCGGTATGGCAATTACAGTTATAATACGGTAAGCGATGCCAGCCTGATGGCTATGGGCATTATTGGAGCGTTCCTGATTTTAACCGCCTGCATAAATTTTGTTAACCTGGCCACTGCGGAGGCAATTAAGCGATCAAAAGAAGTGGGTATTCGTAAAACATTAGGAAGCGCGAGAAGTCAGCTCGTTTTTCAATTTCTTGGAGAAACCTTCCTGGTTACACTGGCAGCAGTGGTAGTGTCGGTTTGTCTTGCGCAGGTAGCCCTCACTTTTCTCAACCCGTTCCTTCAAATGGAATTGTCGATCAATCTTTTAAATAATGAAGCACTTCTGATTTTTATAGTTGGCATTTTATTGATTGTCACGTTGTTGTCGGGTACTTACCCGGCTCTCGTTTTGTCGGGATTTAAACCGGCCTTAGCATTGAAAAGTCAAGCGGGAGTTAGGTCGTCATCCGGGTATAGGTTGAGGCAGGGATTAGTGGTGCTGCAATTTGTGATTTCGCAATTCTTCATCATCGGAACCATTGTCATTATTGCGCAAACAAACTACTTCCGTAACAAAGAATTGGGCTTTCGTCAGGATGCGATCATCAATATTCCGATTCCTGAACAGGAGTCACCGGCTACCGACAGTACCGTGAGTAAGATGCGAACACTGAAAAATGAAATCGACCGGTTATCAGGTGTTGAACTGTCAAGCCTCTGTTACACACCACCGGCTTCAGGCAGGGTGAGTGGCACGGGTTTTATCATGGAAGGTGAAACCGATGATCAGGCAAAAGATACACAGGTAAAGCCGGCTGACGGAAACTATATTAATCTGTTTAATCTCAAGCTGATCGCAGGTACAAATTTAATGGATGGCGACACGGCTGTAAGTTTTGTGGTTAATCGCAAGTTTACCGAAGTGGCGGGTTTTACCAATCCAGCCGATATTGTTGGGAAAAGAATCCGGGTATGGAGAAGGGTATTGCCTGTAGTAGGTGTGGTAGAAAATTTCCACACCACCGATCTCCGAAGCAACATTGAACCCACCGTGCTAATGAACCGCATTCGAAATTACGGAACACTTTCTGTGCAGGTAAATCCGCTGGCGGTTCAGGGCTCCATTCCTGAAATCAGAAAATTGTGGGAAGCGGCTTATCCCAATCACCTGTTTGATTACAGTTTTATGGATGAATCCATCCGTGAATTCTACGATGGTGAAGGAAGGATGTCAGTTTTACTGAGCATCTTCACCTCATTGGCTATTTTTATCGGTTGCCTTGGTTTATTTGGCCTGGCTGCCTTTATGGCCAATCAAAAGACAAAAGAAATTGGCGTGCGGAAAGTGATGGGCGCTTCCGTTGAAAGCATTGTATTCATGTTTTCAAAACAATTTATAAAACTGATGCTGATCGGATTTGCCGTGGCGGCACCTTTGGCCTGGTTTACGATGAATGAATGGCTGAGCGAATTTGCTTACCGTATTGATTTAGGTGTTTGGATCTTCCTGGCTGGCATTGGAATCACCCTGCTGATTGCAGTGCTCACCGTGGGGTATCGTTCCTTACGAGCGGCATCGGCTAACCCTGTTAAATCATTGCGTTACGAATAATTAATCAACCAAGCCCCAACCGGTAGAGACGCATGATGATGCGTCTCTACAATTTTATTTCCAGTTTGATTGGATGATCTCCAGCATTTCCGGATGGATGTCTGTATTGGATGAACACATCTCTTTTCCGAACAAAAAATTATTTCCTCCCTTAAAGTCGGTTACCGTTCCGCCTGCCTGCTGAACAATGAAAGCGCCCGCGGCAACATCCCACGGATTAAGATTGTATTCAAAAAAACCATCTAACCGTCCGCAGGCAACGTACGCCAGATCAATAGCAGCACTTCCAAGTCTTCTGATTCCGTGCGATTTATCAAGAAAAGTTTTAACGATATTGAGGTAGGCATCGGTCTTATCAAATCGATAATAGGGGAAACCCGTGGCCATTAAGCTTTCAGATAAGGAAAGCGCAGAGGAGACCCGGATAACATGATTGTTGGCGTATGCCTGACCACCCTTTACAGCATGGAAACTTTCATCGTGTACAATTTCATGCACAACACCCAGGACGGTTTCGTTCTTGTGACTAAGGCCAATACTAATGGCATACACCGGCAAGCCGTGCAAAAAATTGGTTGTTCCATCCAACGGGTCAATAATCCAGTTGTATTCGTGAGCGGTTGATTGTTCGATGGTTCCTTCTTCGGTAATAAAGCCTGCCTGCGGCAGAATCTTTTGAAGGACACGAACGAGTTTCTTTTCGGCCTCTTTATCGACATACGAAACCAGGTTGTTGAATTGCTCTTTTTGTTCGATACGGGTGCGATCGAAATTCTCACTTTCTTGTCGAATGAAGCTGGCTACCGAACGGCACACTTCAATTACTTCCTGATTGATTTGCTGAAGATCCATACTAACGCGGTGACTATATTATCTCAAACGGCTTATTCATCATTAAGTTTTTCTTTCGGTTTACCGCTGATGACGACCACAATCTCTCCCTTCACCTCCTTTGTTTCAAAATAGGTAAGTAGCTCCTGCACTGGGCCGGTCTTTGTTTCCTCAAATTTCTTACTGAGTTCGCGTGATACGGATACCCGTCTGTTGGCTCCGAAAAAGTTTACAAGCTGTTCAAGCAATTTGGTTAACCGATGCGGTGATTCATAGAGGATGATGGTTCGCTCTTCTTCCGACAACTGTTTTAAGATTGTTTGCCTTCCCTTTTTATGTGGGAGGAAACCTTCAAAAACAAACCGATCTGTTGGGAAACCCGACTTAACAAGGGCAGGAATCAATGCGGTGGGCCCCGGAAGGCAGTCAATTTTTACGCCTGCTTTGAGGGCTTCCCGTACCAATAGAAAACCCGGATCGGAAATTCCGGGGGTGCCTGCATCGCTTACAAGAGCCATCACTTCGCCTTTTTGAAGACGGTCAATCAAACCAGAGACTGTTTTATGTTCATTGAAAATATGGAAGGCCTGTAAGGGTTTTTTGATTTGATAATGCTTCAGCAATACACTGGAGGTTCGGGTATCTTCAGCCAAAATAGTGTCCACTGATTTTAAAATTTCCAGCGCGCGAAGGGTTATATCGCCCAGGTTGCCGATGGGTGTTGGAACAAGGTATAATGCGATGGTCTCTTCCACTAGACTAATACGTCAATTGCTGTTGCAAGCTTGCGATCAAGTTCGGTTACGGTATTGTTTGCATCGTGGGTGCTGAGTTCGATGTATACGGTATTCCAGGTGTTGGTCCAGGTGGGGTGGTGGTTCATTTTCTCTGCAACGATGGCCACTTTTGTCATGAAACCAAAAGCCTCTGTAAAGTCTTTGAATTTAAAAGTTTTGGTGAGCCTGTTATTTTCTTCTTTCCACATACGACTGGAGTTGGAATGCCGTACAAGGTACAACACCGAAGGTAGAGGAGAAAGAATTATTTATAAGGCAATAACGCCCTCAACGGCTGAAACTCGTTCATAAACCTCGACCACAGCGGTACTGGAGGGCATCATCATGTTAAAGGTCACACTCACGTATTTTCCCTGGTTTGAGTGTTTGTCGGTGGAGGTGTGCAGAGGAAAAAGACTTTTTAATTCATTTTCCTTTTCAATGGGCACAATAAATTTAAAAATATACAGAGCTGGCCAGCTGTAATGGTCATCCAGTTTTGCCCGAAAATTATTTATCCACTCCTGATCCATAAGGAAAAAAGCCGCTCCGATAGTCGGAACGGCTTTTTATTCAAATTAATTCCTCTTAATAAAACTTGTAGCGGTCATCAACAATGTTGGCGCGCTTTTTTATGGCTTCTGCAATATTGGTCGTATTGTTTCTGGTGGCTGTTTGCTCAAGTTGAGTTTTATAAGCCGTGTAGTCGCCTATGGCAGGAGCAATGGTTTTGTTTTGCATCTCTATAATAACGACACCCCGTTCAGAGGCAAACGGTTTTGTGCGCTTGCCATTTTCCAGCGAGAAGGCCGTTCCTACCGCCAGCGGATCAAAACCAATGCTTGTCATGTTGTTGGAGGATAGCCTAAGATCGCTGCTGCTTTGCACAGTGGCATCTTTGCCGTAGGCTGTAGCAATTTCATCCAGGCTGCCTTGAAGTGTACTTAATTTTTCAATGATCATTTTTCCTTTTACCTCATTCTTTACCGCTGGCGTAATTTCTTCTTTGATCAGATCAAGAGGCTTATATCCCTTTTCTATTTCACCGGTCATAACGGCCACTACATAGGTGTCGGTCAGGTCAAAAACGGTTGATACTTTACCTTTTTCGGCATCGCGGAATAACCACTGCACAACCGAACGTGCTTCAGGCAAGCCGGTAAGGCGTCTTTCCGATGACAAAATATTTTTAGCATCAATTACCTGGAGGCCTTCATTTTTTGCTTTGGCTTCAAAGGCATCAATGCCTGATAGTTCAACAGCAAAGGCCTCTGCTTTACGCAGGGCTTCGTTTACGGTGGCATCGCTTGGGGTAATCTCCCGTTCGATGGCGGCAATTGAATAGTAGGTATTATCTGAGGTATTGGTAACGCTGATGATGTGGTATCCAAAATCAGTTTCCACCACATCGTTGATCAAACCAGTGCGGGTTGCATTGAAGACAGGATCGGCAAATGGTTTAACCATACTATTTGGCCCGGTGCGTGGGAACCAGCCTAAATCTCCACCGCTTTGAGCGCTCCCATCGGTACCGTACTCACGGGCCATTTGTGCAAAATCAGCACCGGCTTTTATTTCGCCTAATACTTTTCTTGCCTTTTCTTTTGCTTCCTTTTTAGCGGCATCCGAATCATCTGACCACCGGAAAAGGATATGACTGGCACGTGCATAGGAGAGGGTATCTTTTCCAACTTTTGAAATTTTTACGAGTTTGTATGACGATCCGTCAATGAAAGGACCCTTTACCGTTCCGGCCACCAATTCTTCTTTTGAAAGAAAAGATGGAAGCGTTCCCTGGTTGTATTTAGCGTATGCGTTTGTGTTATCAGAGTTCAACGATGCAAATACGGAATCATCGGTTGCTGTTTTAAATTCTTCTGCCAGCTTTCCAACTTCTTCTTTAATGGCAAGCGAATCGCTGGAAGATGGAACCACCTGGAACTGAACAAACTTCAGGTCGCGTGTATGCTCACTCTGGTAGCGTTCCTTGTTTTTGTTATAGTATGCTTTAAAGTCGGCATCGGTAACCGTAACGGCCGAGTCGCTGACAGCAAAGAAAGGAACGAATAAATATTTTGCTTCTGCCACATCGGTTTGCATGTGGTAATCACGTTCCGCTTCTGCCGTTGTAACATATGTACTTTTGATCAGCAGGTTTTCGTATTTGATACGCGTACGGCCAGGTTCAAGGTCGCGCTGAAAAATTTCCCAACGAACACGAGGCTCTGAAGTTTCAGGCATGCTGCTCAGTTGTTGCATGTAGGATTTTACCTGCTGAGGATCAAACTGACCGGTTTGCTGGTTAGTGAATGCCTGGCGGATGCCCTCATTCACATTGCGCCCATGCAGCATATCTTCAATTTCATCTACGGTAACCTTAACACCGTTTTTATGGAATTGATCTTCTATCGCATAACGCAAGATCAACATTTGCCATGCCTGCTCCCGGATGCTGATCATTTCACGGTCCCCAGGCTGGCGGTTGAAGTTCATGATGTAGTTGTTTTCACGGTCCTGAACAGCCTGCTGAAATTCTTCCAGCGAGATATCATGACCGGCAATTTCGCCAACGCTATTATTGTTTAATAAAACCGAGTTATTTCCAAGAAGATCGCCTAACACAAAGGCCGAGATAGCCACGAAAACAAAAATAACTACCCCAACTCCCATCTTCTCCCGTAAAGTTCCAATCAATGCCATATGCTCATTTTTAAAGAACCGCAAATTTAACCCGTATTATTAATTAGAAAAATAGCCCCAGAAAAAAAGAAGGAAATGTTTTTGGTCGCTAAAATCATTGAAAATCAATGCTTTAGATTGCTCACTTCTGGTCGGAGGGGCGGTTTGTTTTTCGATAGCTGTAGGCATACAAAAGCAGGCACGACAGCATGATGAGCCAATAGGAGCCGGCAAATCCAATGGTCATAATTTGGTGAATTCCGATGATAAGGAAGCCTACGGAGAGGGAGAGAAGTATACTATCAAACAATTTCATGGTGATCAATTATTGGGCATACCGATGGCAGTACGCCTTGCTTACTGCCTGCTATTTACAGGTTCTTCTTCAATTTCAATTTCACCCTGCGGCTCCAAAATGGTGTAAGTCGACATGTCTTGTTTGGCTTCCAGGCCCTGTCCATATACAACGCTTTGTTGTTGCCGTATCGTTACAAATTTTTCTGATTGAATTTCCTCTTTAGCCGGAAACCAGAACAGTTCTTCGGTATTCAGTTGTTCGTTTTTTTGTTTGTTGATCACCTCAACTTTTCCGTGTGCCCGCCACTTGTCTTCCTTTTTGAAATAATAGGCATGGTTGGCCCGTAAGGTGGATGAGAGTACGCCCGTCTCGTCAAAAAACTCAAGGTATAATCCTTTCGGGAACTCCCGGTCGCCACTTTTAAACTCGTACAGCAACGGAGCTTTCATTTTTACTTTGACCAATTCATTCTCGGTATACTGCAGCTCAACATTCTCTGCTTCCTGCAATGGACCTTCGTACTCTTTCGGCTTGGTATTTTCTTTTTGCGAGCAATTCAGGAGTGGAGCTAAAATCAGGATGAACAGGCCACGCGCAAAAAAGGCCATAGGATTCCTATAGCCTTTTAAAACATTAAACGGGAAAGCTGCCTTAATCAAATTTCCGTTTGATGAACCACCGATCGTTAAAGGATATTCCAAAATATATTTTGTAATACGATTCTTCTAAAATTGTTTCAGCCTTGTCACCACGTTTTCCTAAACGGAATCCCCAGTCCAGACTGGACGACCCGGTGGGGCAGGAGAAGCCAAAATTAATGCCAATGTCATTCAATGGGTGGTTATTGACAAGAATGGGGCTCTTCTCATAGCTGAAGCCTACGCGGTAAGATATTCGTTTTAAATAGTTGTTGGAGATGGCATCGGGTGTGTATTCTCCACCGGCTGCTATTCGCCAGGCATTGGCAAGCCCCTCATCATCATTGTTCATGGTTTTGAATTCAGACCAATCCTGTGCTGTAAACTCTACACCAGCTGTCCATTTTGAACCTCTGCTTAAAGAGAGGCCAACGGTTAACCCGGATGGAACAGACACATTACCCCTGTTAGTAATGAGGGTGTCGGACGTAACGGGCGAACCGCTTGTAACCCGTCTTTCTACTACCGTAGTTTTATTGGCGCGTAAATCTGTTGCAAAGGAATAAACCAACCCCGCACTTAATCGGTAGTCATGTTTTTTACCAATTGAATCCTGGCTGTATGAAAGGCCTCCGCTGAACATAAAATCTTTAACGTAGGTTTGATCGGCAATCCCCACAATAAAAGGAACCGGGGCATCGGGATCGGAATAATTTTCATCCAGTAAATTGGAGTAATCGCGTTCGACCGATCCAAAGACATATGTTGCTTTTAAACCGATGGAGAAATTATCATGGATCCTCACTCCGTTCGACCAGTAAAACTGGTTGAGGCCTCCGCTTCCCTGCTCAATCACCGCCACTGTGTCGACAGGCAATCCAGGGGGAGTGTTGCTGATTACATCGTCAGTATAGGCTAGCTTATAGTTCACATTTGTGAAGGGCATCAGCCCGAATGAAGTTGTCCATTTTCCGGCCTTAACAGGGAAGGCAATGACCAGGTAATTCAAGTTACCATAAACTCCTTTTTGGCTGGCAGTATCTGATTTAATGGTTCGGCCTTCTACCAGCATGCCGGCCTGAAAAGTGGTATTGTAATTGAAAACAAGCAGGGCAGGATTTTGATTGTTTACCGACCAGAATTGAGGCTGGCTAACACCCACACCGCCCATGCCCTGGTTTTGAATCAGTGCGTTTCCATAAGGCATTCCCATACCATAAGTGGAAAAGGGCGAACTGGCTGCCTGCCCGATGGCCGCAGAAGAAAACCCAATAAAACTGAGGAGGAGTAAATACCTTTTATAAAGAGACATTATGAATCAAAACACTGTTTAAACCGACAAGCACCAAATCCGGGGATGCAAATATGGATGCTTTCAGTTTGTTTTCAAAAAAGGAGGCATCTCCTCCGCATAAAATCACCTTCAAATCGGGGTAATTCATACGGTATTGTGCAATAATCCCGTCAATTTCGGCTGCCATCCCATGAATAATCCCGCTTTGAATAGAGGTTTCTGTACTATGACCAATCAATTCGGGGTTGTCTACCGGATTCACTAACGGAAGCCTGGTGGTAAAAGTATGTACCGCTTTAAACCGCATCTTAAGCCCCGGGGAAATGCCACCGCCAAAATAATTTTTGTGGCTGTCGGTAAAGTCATACGTAATACAGGTTCCCATATCTATGACAAGACTGTTGAAACCAGGAAAAAGTTGTACCGCTCCGCACGCTCCGGCTATCCTGTCGACACCCAGGGTATGCGGGGTGCTGTACCGAATGTTCACCGGAAGGGGAAGGAGAGGGGTCAGTATAAATTTGCGTTTGAAAAAAGATGAGGCCCAATCAGCTACCTGGGTTGCATCGGCTGTAACGGAACTAACAATCAGGTTTTCTGACTGCGATTGTTGCAGGAATTTTTGCAACTCTTCATGATGGGCAAACAGGTATTTTTCAACCATTTCATGCTGATTGAAAATCCCTACCTTGGCCGATGAGTTTCCGTAATCGACTACAACATTCATATCTAAAGCCATCAAAAATATGAAGAACCAGTATAAAGTAATAGGGCTCATGTCGGGCACATCGTTGGATGGTGTAGACCTTGCCTGTTGTACGTTTTCATTTAAGAAACAATGGAAGTTTGAGATTGAAAAAGCGGACACCATTCGGTATTCACCGGCCTGGTTTAAAAAACTGAGAGAAGCGCATGGGCTGTCGGCCTGGAATTTACTGGAGCTTGATCATGCGTACGGAAAGTTTTTAGGACTCCTTTGTAAAGACTTCATCAGCAAAAACAGAATCATAGGCGTTGATTTTATCTCATCACATGGCCATACTGTCTTTCATCAGCCTGAAAAAGGATTTACACTTCAAATCGGCAATGGGAATGACCTGCATGCTGTTACAAACCTTCCGGTAATTTCCGATTTCAGAAGTCTGGATGTTGCCAACGGAGGGCAAGGTGCACCACTTGTGCCAATCGGTGACAGACTGCTTTTTCCTGATTATGATGTTTGCCTGAACCTGGGTGGCATTGCTAATCTTTCATTCGAACAAAAAGGTAAAAGAATCGCTTACGATGTTTGCTATGTAAACATGGGGTTAAATTATTTATCGGGGAAAGTTGGAAAGCTGTATGACAAAGGAGGAGCATTAAGTTCTTCAGGCGAAGTAAACCTACCCATGCTAAAGAAATTGAATAGCATTTATGCTAAGATTAAGCAAAAGCGACCAGCGCTGGCGCGCGAGTTTTTTGAGCGAACTATTCAGCCTGTTTTAGATCGTGAAAACATTTCTGTTCAGGATAAACTCAGAACGTTTACGGAATCCATTGCCCTGCAACTGGCGGAAGCGATTATACAAGCCGGAAAGAAGGTTACCGTATTGTGTACGGGCGGAGGTGCCTTTAATTCTTTTCTCATGTATCGGTTAATCGAGTATGTTGGTGATAATGCCACGATTATCATTCCAGAAAATGAAGTAGTGAATTTTAAGGAAGCACTGGTATTTGCTTTTCTGGGTGTGCTGCGCAAACGCAACGAAATTAATAGTTTAAAAACTGTAACAGGGGCTGCTAAAGATAGCAGCAGCGGTTTGATGATTGGGTTCTAAACATGTAATTTTACAGAATGGAAAGCATTCTGATCAACGTAAAAACAAAGTCCGAGCAAAAACTTATCACGGACATTGCAAAAAGAATGGGAATCGTGGCTGCGTCATTGACTCCTTTTGAGAAGAGGCTTTTAAGTAGGATCAAAATAGCGGGCCTGTCGGGGAAATCTAATCGGAAAAATTTATCAATGGATGAAATCCAGGAAGAAGTTGATCAAGTAAGAGCTGCCCGCTATGCCCGTAAGAAAAATTAAGGTAATTATTGATACCAACCTCTGGATTAGTTTCGCATACAATTCATTTCATTCTCCGCTGAATAAACTCTTGTCAGAAGAATCCATTGAAATCATTGGTTCTGATGAACTCATACAAGAGTTGCGCGAAGTATTGCATCGTCCAAAATTCCGAAAAACGATTTCAAAAGTGAAAATTGAGCGACTGCTTTCTTTGCTTACTCAGGCAATCTTGTTTGTTAAGCCTGTAATAAAAAATAAGATATCATCAGATCCAAAAGATGATTTCCTGTTTGATATTGCAACGTCAGCAAAAGCCGATTACCTGATAACAGGAGATAAAGAATTATTAAGAATCGAAAAATTTAAACAGACCCAAGTTGTATCATTGGCTGCTTTTCTCAAACAACTCGACCTATGAAAGAACTCCTTCAAAAATTCGAAAACAAACGACCCGAAATTGTTTTTGAGTGGAAAGACAGTGAAACAGAGGCCGAAGGCTGGGTGGTGATTAACTCACTACGTGGAGGCGCTGCCGGTGGCGGAACAAGGATGAGGCTTGGGTTGGATAAGCGCGAGGTAGAATCGCTCGCCAAAACCATGGAAGTTAAATTTACGGTTTCGGGCCCGGCCATTGGTGGTGCGAAATCGGGAATCAACTTCGATCCCAATGATCCTCGCAAAGCGGGGGTGCTGCAGCGTTGGTATGCGGCTGTTATGCCATTGCTGAAATATTATTACGGAACGGGAGGTGATTTAAATGTCGATGAAATCCACGAAGTGATTCCCATTACCGAAGATGTGGGTATCTGGCATCCGCAGGAAGGTGTTTTTACTGGTCATTATAAACCAACCGAGGCGCAGAAGGTAAACCGCATTGGTCAGCTCCGTCAGGGTGTTGTAAAAATTATTGAAGACGAACAGTACACTCCCCTGCTGAGTAAAAAATATACGGTGGCCGATATGTGTACCGGCTTTGGAGTAGCGGAAGCGGTGCGCCATTATTATGAATTATGGGGAGGTGAATTAAAAGGAAAACGCGCGGTGGTGCAAGGATGGGGAAACGTGGGTGCTGCCTCAGGATTTTATCTTTCAAAAGCAGGAGTGAAAATCGTGGGGATTATCAGCCGCGAAGGTGGACTGATGAATGCGAATGGATTTACACAACAGGAAATTAATGAGTTGGTCGTGAATCGTCAAGGCAATAAACTGGTTTCGCCAGGCTTACTTTCGTTTGATGAGGTGAACAAGAAAATCTGGGACAGTCAATTTGAAATTTTTATTCCGGCTGCTGCTTCGCGCTTAGTCAACAAAGGCCAGGTAGACCGTATGATTGCTTCCAAACTGGAAGTGTTTTCCTGTGGTGCCAATGTTCCGTTTGCTGATCCGGAAATATTTTTTGGGCCAACAGGCTTATATGCCGATCAGAAGTTTTCGGTGATTCCGGATTTTATCGCTAACTGCGGGATGGCACGTGTATTTGCACATTTCATGGAAAGTGAAGTGAGCATGGATGATCAATCAATTTTCGATGACATTTCTCGAACAATCAGAAGGGCGCTGGAAAGGACACAAAAGGTTAATGCCTCTAAAACGGGAATAGCGCAAGCATCTTTTGAGATCGCACTGAAACAACTCGTGTAAAAATTCGCGGCCTTGTGCCGGCCTGCGGTAGGCAGGCCGCGATCCCACCTCGGATGAGATACCGGAACCCGATAAAAAATCGAGATAGAACCTCGGTCTGTGTACCACAGACCGAAATGAAATGAAACATAAAAGGGGAACCTAATCCAAAGCCGTCTGACCGCTATAAGCCTAGGCATCAAGCGGTCTGACGGTTAGATCTTGCTAAACCTATTTTATTCCAAATAAATTTTCATTCAGCGCAACCAGCGCTTTTTCCTTGTAGGCTGGTTCAATCACAATGGAGATGTTGTTATTGCTTCCACCACACGAAACCATCCGCACAGGCACAACGGCCAACGCACTGAATACTTTTTCAAGAATACCCTTTTGTTTTCCGATGTTATGCCCCACCACGCAAATGATCGTTTGATTTTTCTCTACTTCAATGTTTCCGAACTTTTTTAGTTCAGCCACAATTGAATCGAGATTTTCAGCACCATCAATAGTGAGGGAAACAGCCACCTCCGAAGTGGAGATCATATCGATCGGAGTCTTATGTAGTTCAAACACTTCAAATACTTTCCGCAAAAATCCGTAAGCCATTAGCATGCGCGATGATTTAATGTTAATGACCGTAATATTATCTTTCGCAGCCACCGCCTTGAACGTGCCCTCCACACCTTTGTTGCTGATGATGGTTCCCTCCGCTTTTTCATCCATCGTGTTCTTGAGCCGTACCGGTACATTGTGCTTTTGAGCGGGAACAATTGTGGAGGGGTGTAAAATTTTTGCGCCAAAGTAGGCTAGTTCAGAAGCTTCATCGAACGTAAGTTCGGAAATAGGGAAGGTCTTCTTAACAATCCGCGGATCGTTGTTGTGCATGCCGTCAATGTCGGTCCAGATTTGGATTTCTTCAGCGCGAATAGCTGAACCAATTAATGATGCGGTATAATCGCTGCCGCCACGCTTCAGGTTATCAATTTCATTGCGATGGTTTCGGCAGATGTATCCCTGCGTGATGATGAGGTCTACGTTTTTTAAAGAAGCGAGCAACGGCTTCAGGCGTTGTTCAATTTTTTCAAGCTCCGGTTCTTCATTTTCATCAATCGACATAAAATAAAGGGCCGGCAGCAGACGGGCATTTATTTTTCTTTCCTGTACGTGCTGGTAAAACAACTCAGTAGAAATTAATTCACCCTGTGCAAGCAGCTCCCGGTAGCCCTTGCTGTCAAATTGCCCGGCAGCCAGTAAGCGAATAAAGATGAAAAAGCGGCTCACGATTTCCTGACCGATCGCATAGTATGCGTCCGAGTTATACAATTCCTTAATGAAGCCGGCATAGTGGGCTTCCAGGGTTACAATATTCTCTTCCGCTTTCTCCGGGTTGCCGGCCAAAAGGGCATCGCCAATAGCCACCAGCGCATTGGTGGTGCCTGACAAGGCAGAAAGAACAACCACCTTTTGACCGGGGGTTGAGGTTACCAATTCCGCGATTTTTTTCATGCGCTCGGGTTTTCCTACCGAGGTGCCGCCAAATTTCAAAACTAACATGATGCCTTTATTTTAGGGAGCGTAAAGATAGATAAGCTGATAAAATAAATAAGCCCTGGTGATTAACATCAAGGCTTATTTGCCGGACTTCCTTGTATCTATTTTTCCCCGCCCTTGTGCTGGGGACTCAACGAATTGTAAAGGCTAAGATGGTGAGATCGCGGCCTGCCTACCGCAGGCAGGCACAGGGCCGCGAATTATTTTTTATCGTTCACTTCTTCGAACGGTACATCCGTTACCGGATTTCCATCAGAAGAACCACCGGTCTGTGACGAGCCATCAGCGCCTGCACCCGGATTAGCACCGGCATTGGTAGCCTGGTACATTTCCTGCGAAGCCGCCTGCCATGCACCGTTCAATTCGGCCAGGGCCGTATCGATGGTGGCCACATCCTGATTTTTGTGCGCTTCTTTCAGTTTCTCAAGAGCACTGTTGATCGCACTCTTGTTCCCATCGGAAAGCTTATCACCATATTCTTTCATCTGTTTTTCAGTCTGGAAGATCATGGAATCAGCCTGATTGATTTTCTCAGCGCGCTCTTTCGCTTTCTTATCTTCTTCTGCGTGTGCCTGCGCTTCTTGCTTCATCTTCTGGATTTCGGCATCGGTTAAACCGCTGGAAGCCTCGATGCGAATCTTCTGCTCTTTACCTGTGCCTTTATCCTTAGCCGATACGTGCAGAATACCGTTGGCGTCAATATCGAAGGTTACTTCAATTTGAGGTACACCGCGCGGTGCCGGAGGAATTCCATCTAAATGGAACCGACCGATTGTACGGTTATCTCTCGCCATCGGGCGCTCGCCTTGCAACACGTGTATTTCTACCGAAGGCTGGCTGTCTGATGCCGTTGAGAACACTTCTGATTTCTTCGATGGAATTGTAGTGTTTGATTCAATCAGCTTCGTCATCACGCCACCCATGGTTTCAATGCCCAACGAAAGCGGAGTAACATCCAGCAACAACACATCTTTTACTTCACCGGTTAACACACCGCCCTGAATCGCGGCACCTACGGCCACCACTTCATCAGGGTTAACACCTTTCGATGGTTTCTTACCGAAGAATTTTTCTACTTCTTCAACAATGCGTGGGATGCGGGTTGAACCACCCACCAAGATCACCTCATCAATTTGTCCAACAGAAATTCCTGAGTCGGCCACTGCTTTACGGCAAGGCTCCAGCGTTCTGCGAATCAGATCATCGCACAGTTGTTCAAACTTCGCGCGAGAAATTTTCTTCACTAAGTGTTCAGGAACACCATCCACGGAAGTAATGTACGGTAAGTTGATTTCAGTTTCCTGAGAAGATGATAATTCAATCTTCGCTTTTTCAGCAGCCTCTTTCAAACGCTGTAGGGCCATCGGGTCTTTACGCAAGTCGATGTTCTTTTCTGATTTGAATTCATCGGCAAGCCAGTTCATGATGCGCATATCAAAGTCGTCACCACCCAGGTGTACATCACCGTTGGTTGACTTTACTTCGAATACGCCATCGCCCAGTTCAAGAATGGAAATATCAAATGTACCACCGCCTAAGTCGTACACGGCAATTTTCATGTCTTTGTTTTTCTTATCCAAACCGTATGCAAGTGCTGCAGCAGTAGGCTCGTTGATGATACGCTTCACATCCAAGCCTGCAATTTGTCCGGCTTCTTTGGTAGCCTGGCGCTCGGCATCATTAAAGTATGCAGGCACTGTTACAACAGCTTCCGTAATGGTTGTGCCCAGATAATCTTCAGCGGTGCTCTTCATTTTCTGAAGGATGATCGCTGAAATTTCCTGCGGTGTATACAACCGATCGCCAATACGAACACGCACCGTGTCGTTATTGCCGCTTTCTACCTGATACGAAGCAATTTTCTTTTCCTCGCTTACATCGGCAAATTTTTTACCCATGAAACGCTTGATAGACGTTACCGTGTTTTTTGGATTGGTAATTGCCTGACGTTTCGCGGGGTCACCCACTTTGCGTTCGCCTTTTCCGTTATCTAAAAAAGCAACAATCGAAGGGGTGGTTCTGCGGCCCTCGCTGTTCGCGATCACCACCGGTTCGTTACCCTCCATTACCGATACGCACGAGTTGGTTGTTCCTAAGTCTATTCCAATAATTTTTCCCATGACAATGTGTATTTATAAAATCTGTTAATTCCTTGTTTTTGTTAGCCCTAAGGGGATAACAATGCCCATGCCAGCAGGTTTTTGGGCCAAAAAGGGTGACAGGATGGCAGATGTACTTAGTGCCCCATTTGTTTGAGCTGCAATCCATTGAATCGGATGAGGACTGAAATTTGAAAGGCACGGTTGAATTGTTTGATGTTGGCAATGTCATTCGTATCGGAAATGCCATAAAAATATCGCCCACCAATACCCAGATTAAGGTTATGGTAGTATTCACAGCCAACAAAAAGGCCGAAATCCGGTTCACTCAAGTAGATCAGGTCGCGGACGTCACGAAAGCCAAATCCAAGCTCTGCCCCGGCATGGATGTTTATATTTTCTTTGAGATAATATTTTGCCCCACCGCCAAATTTGATATAGTCTATGCTTTGCGGAGGTATTGTTCCCGTACTGTCTGTGTATTTCCCAAATCCAAAGCGCGAATAGGATACCTCTAGTTGGGCAGATGCTTTTTCAGACTCACTGAAGTTTAATGTTAAACCAAGGTGAGGGCCAAGATGTGAGGCGGGCCTTATTTTTGATCCTTCAACATTCCAAAGCTGCGAGGCAATATTAATTCCGGTTCTGAGGCCAATCGTTTGCCCATGTGCCACCGAAGAAAATGCAAATAAGGCGATAAACAGGGCTGCTTTTTTCATTGGTATATGTACCTTACCGTCTCTTGAAAGATAGTACTTTGCGATAACTCAAATCCATACAGGTAGGTATTTATGTAAAAGAATTTCTGCTTTAACGGTCAGAGGGATACTTTTGCACTAAAGTTTGAAACATCATGATGAACCTTCCTTTTATAGCATCCAACAGTTTTGCCATTGATCTGGGTAACAGCAATACACTCCTGACTAACAATCAGGGGGTGCTCATGTGTCAGCCTTCATACATCGCGTTTGATTCAACTACCCACCAGGTGAAGGCGGTGGGAGATGCTGCGTATAACATGTATGAAAAGAATCATGCTGAACTTAGCCCGGTGAAGCCGTTGCGCGGTGGCGTGATAGCCGACTATGAATCGGCTTCCAGGATGATCAGTGAAATGGTAAAAACAGTATACCCTAAAAGATGGTTTGGCACTTTCGGTCATATTATTTCCGGTGTTCCGTATGGCACCACCGAAGTTGAGCGCAGGGCGCTGCGCGATGTTATGGATCAGTTTCATGCCCGTAAAACCAATTTATTTTTTGAGCCCCTCGCGGCAGCATCAGGTATGGGGTTGGATATCCAAACTCCCGAAGGAAAAATGATTGTTGACATTGGAGGTGGCATTACGGAGATCGTTGTCATTTCGCTTTCAGGAATTGCCGTATTCCACTCAACCAAAGTAGCGGGCGATTCGCTGACGTTAGAAATTCAGGATGCGTTCAGAAGAAACTATAACATGGCCATTGGGTTTAAGACTGCCGAACAAATTAAAATTCAAACCGGTATGGTGTGGAATCAGGATGGTATTGAACCAGCATCCATTACGATAAAAGGAAAAGATATTATGGAGGGCATTCCGGTTACCCGCACCATATCAGGTCTTGAAGTAATGGAAATTTTAGAAAAACCTTTTAGTGCCATTGAGGAAGGTATTGTTCATGCCCTTGAAGTTTGCCCGCCAGAACTGGCCGGTGATATTTATGAAAATGGTATTCACATTACCGGTGGGGGAGCACTGTTGCATGGGTTGCGTGAACGATTAGAGCATTCTTTTCAGGTGCCCATCCACATTGATCAGGAGCCCTTACTGGCAGTCAGTAAGGGGATAGCCCAGGCGCTTCGCGATCCGAAAAAATTCAGACCGGTGCTGGTGGAGTAAAACCTTTGGCTTTATAAACTTTGGATGTCTGAATGACTAAGGCAATATAGTTGAAATAGAGTAACAGTTTTTTAGAGCTTTATTTTCTCGCCTGAAGCCAATACCCTGTAATACGTATCCCCTTCAATCAATAGCCCTTCCGATTTTCCGGATGGCCACTCGGTGCGATGATCGGATGGATGCTTTACATCAATGCCAAATACCTTTCCGTTAAACGCTTTTGTCACTTTCGATTGCAGGGTGTGCCCTACGACTACAGCGTTAGCATTAAACTTGGCAAGGCTTGCCTCCACCTGTTGTTGGCTCAAATCCTCTCTAAAGTATCCGCGATACCAACAAGGTCCTGTAAGAGTTGAGTGAATAAATTGGTCAGTATCTTTAACTGATCGGATTGAAAAGGAGTGATAATAGTGATTTCTGATCCGTTCATTAATCTCTTCCAAACTGAATTTTGTAATAGCGAAATCGGGATGAATGCCTCCATGCACAAATAAATTTCCATTGATCATTTCCATCGCGTTTTTGCTTGCCATCCACTTACCGATAAATGAGTGTTGGTCATAAAGTTCAACTTGCTTTTTACCAAGGAGAGATGCCACATGATAGTATTTTCCTGAGGTGGCATGATAATCTCCGTGCATCATTTTCAGTTCATGATTTCCGATGATAAAGTGCACAAAACCTCCAGCTTTTTCCGCGGCCCGTTCCAACTTGTATATAAACCAAAGCACCTGTGTGGTAAAGTATCCGCGATCAACAAAGTCGCCAGCCAATACTAAATGTCCGTTACCGAAAATCCATTCAAGATTTTCATTGATAACGTTGCTATGGATCAGGAAATCCCGAAAGGCTTTATAGTTGCTTTCTATATCGGAGATTGCCAAAATCCTGCCCTTGTCATGGTAAATACTATTGGGTATTTGGAAACTGGTTTTGATGGGAACTTGAAACTGGGATGAATCGAGTGGGTAATAACACGTGACGGATTGAAGAGAGTCGATGTGGAGCCCCTTACTGAAAGCAAAAAATTCCTCGTTTGCGTGCTTTTTTATATAGTTAACATTAACGGTGCTATCGTTTGAGTAAAAAATATAGGGACCTTCATTATCCCAATGAAGAGCCACGGGATTGTCCTCCAGGTGCAACGTGGCTCCTTGATATAAGCCAAATATCATTACAAATGGCAGCGGTATTAAAATGGTGAGGACAATGTGTTTAAGGTAGCGAAGTATTCTCTTTTTCATTTTTATTTGATTTAGTTGCCCGACAAACGTATTCATATCGAATACCCGCTGGAAATAATTGTGATGATCAACTCCCTTTCGATTTCAAATGATTCGTTTCTGGTTATAAAGACATTGATGATCGTTTCGGATATGTTGAACCTCAAAAAATGGTCGTTCATCAACTTTTTTGTGAGGCCCGTATTACTTGGTTATCATTGAGCATGATTTCATTCGTTAAGTCAAGCAGGGTGATCCGTAGATACGGGTATTGGATTTTCGCAGTCGGGATGGGTATCATTTTAGTTGTGCTCGAGGATTTTGCAATCGAACCGGCCTCTTCAATCCTGGCGTTCTTGTATTGGTCCTTGTTATTCTTTTGGGGTGCACGTTGGATCTTTGTTCAGATCAGGGAAACCCTAAAACAGAAAAAGGAGAAGGCGAGTATCGAGCTGTTGCATTTACAAAGTCAGGTCAGCCCTCACTTCTTTTTCAATACACTTAATAATTTATACGGGTTGGTTGGAAAAGATTCCAAAAGGGCGCAACAGTTAATCCTAAACCTGTCGGATATGATGCGCTATAGCATTTATGACGGACAGAAAGAAATGGTGACATTAGCACAAGAGGTAGAATTTATTGATAACTATATTGAATTACATACAGCTCGTTACCATAAGAAGATTGAAATTCAGTTTAACAAGGACATTGAAATAGAAGGACTGAAAGTGAGGCCTTTGTTGTTTATTATACTGGTTGAGAATGCGTTTAAACATGGCGTGGAGACCTTAAGAGAAAACGCGTATGTTATTATTCAACTTACAGCCAATGAAAATGAAATTATTTTTGCTGTGGAAAACAATTTTGAGCATCAACAGGCGGGAGAAAATCAAGGAATTGGTTTGAAAAACCTTCAGCGCAGATTGGATTTGGTTTACCCGAAAACACACACTTTTTCCTGCTCCCATTACAACAATATGTATAAGGCACAATTAACGCTAAGACTGAAATGATCAATTATCTCATAGTTGATGATGAGCCAATCGCCCACGATATTATCAAGGGCTATTGCGATCTGCTGCCCAACTTTGAATTAAAAATGAACTGTTATGATGCCCTGGAGGCCCTGCAATACTTGAACACACATGATGTTGATTTGATATTTCTTGACCTGAACATGCCGAAGTTGAAAGGATTTGACTTTTTGAAGACACTGTCTGCTCCACCAAAAGTTATTGTCACAACCGCATACAGTGAATTTGCACTGGAGGGGTTTGAGCTCAATGTTGTTGATTACCTGTTAAAACCCTTCAGTTTTGAGCGCTTTCTGAAGGCCGTCAATAAAGCGGTGAGTGCCGACAGAGCCCGTCAGACGGTAATGAAGGAAAAAGTAGTAGATGAAAGTCGTTTTTTTGTGTATAGCGATAAAAAATACACACAGGTTTTAATGGATGAACTCTTGTATGTTGAAGCTTCAGGCAATTACACCAAGCTCATCACGAAAAATGAAACAATCATAACACGTGAAAAAATATCTGGTATTCTAACGCTGCTTCCTTCAACCGACTTCCTGCAAGTTCATAAATCGTTTGCGGTTGCGGTGAAACACATCAAGAGCATCGAAGGAAATCAGATCAGGATTGGTGATTATGCAATTCCGATTGGAAAGTTGTACAGAGCAGTGGTAACTCAATTGTTAAAGTGACCAAACCCTTTGCGAATTTCGCCCTTGTCCAAGGTTCTAAGGACTACAAATAACAGATAGATGTTCGGGATCTTATGCGCCATCAATCCCAATATTTTAATTAGTTTTGCGCCCGCTCAAAGGAGTAGGATATAGGTGTCCTACACCTTTGAGGTGTAGGACACCTATATGAGCTTAAATCAGGAAATCGCGAAACGCAGAACGTTCGGCATCATCAGCCACCCCGATGCCGGCAAAACCACGTTAACAGAAAAACTGCTGCTATTTGGAGGTGCTATTCAAAAAGCAGGTGCGGTGAAATCGAGCAAGATAAAAGATCATGCCCGCAGCGACTGGATGGAAATTGAAAAGCAACGCGGTATCTCGGTTGCCACGTCCGTAATGGGTTTTAATTACAAGGATATTAAGATCAACCTGCTGGATACTCCCGGTCACCAGGATTTTGCCGAAGATACCTACCGTACCCTCACAGCAGTGGATAGTGTAATCCTGGTAATTGATTGCGTAAAAGGCGTGGAGATTCAGACAGAAAAACTGATGGAAGTTTGCCGCATGCGCAACACCCCTGTGCTTTGCTTTATTAACAAACTCGACCGCGAAGGAAGGGACCCGTTTGAGTTGTTGGATGAAGTTGAAGAAAAGCTTTCAATCAAAGTACGACCCTTAAGCTGGCCCATCAGCATGGGTAAGACATTTAAAGGAGTGTACAGTTTGTACGAGAAGAAGCTGAACCTATTTACACCCAGCAAAGTAACGGTGCAAGAAGCAGTGGAGGTAGCCGATATTCAAAGTGAAGAACTTGATAAGCTTATAGGAGAGAATTATGCAAAACAACTACGTGCCGATGTTGAATTGATTGAAGGCGTATACCCGGAATTTAACGTGCAGGATTACCTGGAAGGAAAAGTGGCTCCGGTATTTTTTGGAAGTGCCGTAAACAACTTTGGTGTGAAAGAATTACTGGATACGTTCATTCGCATTGCCCCAACACCCATCTCACGTGACACCACGGTGCGCGTGGTAAAACCTGATGAGCGTAAATTCACCGGATTTATTTTCAAGATTCACGCCAACATGGATCCGAAGCACCGTAATCGAATTGCATTCCTTCGCGTTTGTTCGGGAAAGTTTGAACGGGCTACCAACTATTTTCATGTTCGTCAGGAAAAGGGCATTCGTTTTTCAAATGCAACAGCCTTTATGGCGCAGGATCGTGAGACTGTAGACGAGGCGTGGCCGGGGGATATTGTTGGTTTGTACGATACCGGAAACCTGAAAATTGGTGATACTCTCACAGAAGGGGAGAAACTTCAATACACCGGCATTCCAAGTTTTTCCCCCGAGATTTTCAAAGAAGTGGTAAACATGGATGCCATGAAGAGCAAGCAACTTGAAAAGGGACTTTTGCAATTAATGGAAGAAGGAGTGGCTCAGTTGTTCACGTATGAGTTAGGAAAACGAAAAGCAGTAGGCACCGTGGGTGCGCTTCAGTTTGAAGTCATTCAGTTTCGGTTGAAGAACGAATACGGAGCTACCGTACAGTTTGTTTCCCAAAATATTTACAAGGCTTGCTGGATCAGCAGCAACAATCCCCAAAAACTCCAGGAGTTTATTGACTCAAAACAACGCCACATTGCACGCGATAAAGACGACAAGTTGGTGTTTATGGCCGAATCGAAAGGATGGTTACAGATGGTTCAGGAAAATTTTCCTGAAATCAATTTCCATTTTACTTCCGAGTTCAAGGATTAGCCATTACATATTCGTAAATCATTCGGGAGATGTCGGCCAGGGCGATCGTTCCTGCATTTGTATCTTCTAAATTTTTAGAGAGCAGAACCAACACATATCGTTTTCCATTAGGAAGCATGACTATCCCCGAGTCGTGATGAACGCCTGTAATAGACCCAGTCTTGTGCGCTACCTTAACTTCTGGAGGAAGTTGAGCGGGAATGATATCATTGAACCGCTGATCAAGTAAAATCTGTATCATAGCATCAGAAGCTTCGGGGCTTACGGTTTTGCGGGTTGCCATTTTTTCAAAGATCACCATTAAGTCGTAAGCCGTAGTGGTGTTGTTCATGCCTTTTTCGTAGGCTTTATTGTCTTCAACTCCGCGAAGCACCTGAATATCGCTGGCCCCAAGTTCACGCATCGATTGAGTAACATGCGTTGCGCCAACCTGTTCGATCACGATATTGGTTGCCAGGTTGCTGCTGACAATAATCATGTCGTACACCAGACTGGCCAGGGTGCGTTTCTGGCCAATCATTTTATAAAGTTCTGTTTCGCTGTCGTCTTCGGGGTTTAGATTGTACAGACTGCTGTCGACAATGCTTTTAAATTCATTTTTGATTTCAATGGAATCTGTCAGGGAGAACTTCCCCGCGTTTACTTGTTTGTACACCTCAATCATTACGGGTGTTTTCATGGTACTGGCAGCATGAAAAGTTTCATGTTCGTTAATCAGCAGAGTGTTGCCCGTTTCGATATCGGCAAACGCCACAGCAAACGTTCCTTTTACTGCCGACAAACGTGTTTCAATGTTGGTTTTTAAGGTACCGATGGAGGGTTGTGAAGTGCAGGCTGCACACACAACCAGTAGGAGGATGGTGTATCGCATAGGAGTTTTAATGATTGAAATTAATCATTCCTGTCAATCACTCACCATTCAATCTATATCTTTGAGAAATGAAGCCGCTTGACATCCTTTATGAAGATAACCATTTACTGGTTGTGAATAAGTCGGCTGGATTGCTGGTGCAGGGTGATGAAACAGGCGATACCCCTTTGGTAGAACTTTGTAAGGAATACATCAAAGAGAAATATCAAAAGCCAGGAGCAGTTTTCCTGGGAGTGGTTCACCGCCTCGACCGGCCTGTGAGCGGGGTTGTGGTGTTTGCCCGAACTTCAAAATCATTGGAAAGGATGAATGCCATGTTCCGTGAAAAGGAAACTAAGAAAACGTATTGGGCATTGGTTAAGAACAAACCAAAGAAAGATGTCGATACACTTATTCATTGGTTGTTGAAGGATGAGAAAAAGAATAAAACGACCTTCTTTACAAAAGACACTGCTGGTGCATTGCGATCTGAACTCAGCTACAAGGTTCTGGGCGCGGCCCAGGGGCATTGGCTATTAGAAGTGAGACCCGTAACGGGCAGGTCGCACCAAATCCGGGTTCAGTTAGCATCAATGGGTTGCCCGATCCGGGGCGATGTAAAATATGGCTATGGAGAGATTATTAATGACGGCAGAAGTATAAACCTGCATGCGCGGAAACTTGAATTTCTACATCCCGTAAAAAAAGAGCCCATGAAAATTGAAGCTCCGCTTCCGGATGATGGTTTCTGGAATTACTTTGCTGATCTGGATTGAGGCTATGGCGAAATGGATTGACAAACTTCAGCAACGGTGGAACCTGAGCAGTGCGGGGCAGGTCATTATTATCTTGGTGGTTTTTTCTTGTACGGGGTTTACAGTAGCAGGCATAAATAAACCGGTTTTGAGTTATTTGTTTGGAGGTGCGCCAATTCCTTGGTGGGCTTACATACTTTATTTTATTTTCATACTGCCTGTCTACAATATCCTGCTTTTGGCGTATGGATTTGTGTTTGGGCAGTTCCGGTTTTTCTGGGAATTTGAAAAACGTTTTTTTAACCGGATGATCTCTAAATTCAAGAGTACCGATGAAAAAAAATAAATATATGTTTATGAAAAAATGTATGCTCTTTCTTGCCGCAACCATTGCGCTGGCTTCGTGTTCAACACCAAAGTACACCTACTACTTCGACCATTATAACTATGCTGCCGGGAAGAAAAACCCCTTGCAGGGAACAGCGTTGGAAACGAAGGAACAGGAGTATGTTTTGGCTATTGACGAGCGCACATTAACTGCCAGCGCGAAGGAAAGTGAGGTCTTCGTTGCGGAACCTGCTTCGGTTGAATCAACAGCAATCACAAAGGAGGAAGCCGTTTCCAGAATAAAGTCTATGAGCAAGGAGGAACGCAACGAGCTAAAACGGGAAGCAAAGAGACTTGTTAAACAAAACAAAAAAGAAGTAAAAAGCAGTCAAGCTATCACCGCGTTGGATAACGATGTAAAACTCGCTTCTATTTTCGGAGCAGTTGGTATCGTATTGCTGATTATTGGCGGAGACGTGTTGTATGTATTGGGCGCCATTGCATTACTGGTTGGATTGTACTTCTTTATCCGCTGGCTGATCCATCAATAATGGAGAATAGATATTCATTCATGAAAGGGGTTTTCCTTTTATGAAAAACCCGTCTGACTGCTCGAAGCGGTCTGACGGATAAGGTTGAAACAAAAAACCCTGACGGTTGATACCATCAGGGTTTTTTTATGTGCTTGTGAAACATCTTACTTCACACCGTCAGCCAGGAGGATGATTTTGTTGTTCAATACCTCTACCACACCACCGGTGATGGTCACATTTTTTGAAGTTTCTTTAGATTTGTACTCCACGACTCCCTCTTTCAGCAAGCTTACCAGTGGAGCATGGTGATCCATGATTTGAAACGAACCATCTGCACCGGGAAAGGTGGCAATGGTCACATCTCCTTCGAATACTTTTTTTTCAGGTGTTAATATCTCTAAATGCATATTTCAATTTGAAAATTGGTCAATTTGAAAATTTGAAAATTATCTAATCTTCAAATTTTCAAATTATTAACCTTTTGCTTCCGCCATGATCTTCTCACCTTTCTCAATCGCCTGCTCGATGCTACCAACCAGGTTGAAGGCCATTTCAGGCAGGTGATCAAGCTCACCATCCATGATCATGTTAAATCCTTTGATGGTATCCTTAATATCAACCAACGCACCTTTCAATCCGGTGAAGGCTTCTGCAACGTGGAAAGGCTGCGACAAGAAACGCTGTACGCGTCTTGCACGGTGTACCACCTGCTTGTCTTCATCACTCAATTCATCCATACCGAGGATGGCAATGATATCCTGAAGTTCCTTGTAACGCTGAAGAATCATTTTCACGCGTTGTGCGCAGTTGTAGTGCTCATCGCCTACGATGTCGGCACGCAAAATACGGGAAGTTGAATCCAACGGATCCACCGCAGGGTAAATACCCAATTCAGCAATTTTACGCGACAATACAGTTGTTGCATCTAAGTGTGCGAATGTTGTTGCAGGCGCAGGGTCAGTCAAGTCATCGGCAGGAACGTATACGGCCTGTACCGATGTGATGGAACCGTTTTTTGTTGATGTAATGCGCTCTTGCATGGCACCCATTTCAGTGGCCAGCGTAGGCTGGTAACCTACTGCTGAAGGCATACGACCTAACAGAGCTGATACTTCAGAACCTGCCTGTGTGAAACGGAAAATGTTATCAATAAAGAAAAGAATATCGCGGCCTTTACCTTGTCCATCACCATCGCGGAAATATTCCGCCATGGTAAGACCTGAAAGCGCCACGCGCGCACGTGCACCCGGAGGCTCATTCATCTGGCCGAACACGAAGGTTGCCTTTGATTCTTTTAAGTCTTCGTCTTTTACTTTTGAAAGATCCCAACCACCTGCATGCAGTGACTTCATAAAGTCTTCACCGTAGTTTACGATTCCGGCTTCAATCATTTCGCGAAGTAAGTCGTTTCCTTCACGGGTACGTTCACCTACACCGGCAAATACCGAAAGACCTGAATATGCTTTTGCGATGTTGTTGATCAATTCCTGAATCAATACCGTTTTACCAACACCGGCACCACCGAATAATCCGATCTTACCACCCTTTGCATAAGGCTCAATCAGGTCGATAACTTTAATGCCCGTGAAAAGTACTTCGGTTGAAGTTGAAAGGTTTTCGTAGGTAGGAGCTGCGCGGTGAATGGGTAAGCGTTTGTCTCCCTTTGGTTGCTTGATACCGTCAATAGCTTCACCAATCACATTAAACAAACGGCCTTTGATGTCTTCACCAATGGGCATGGAGATGGGAGTTCCCATATCGGTTACTTTCATTCCCCGCACCAGGCCTTCCGATCCGTCCATCGCAATGGTACGCACACGATCTTCGCCCAGGTGCTGCTGGCATTCCAAAACGATTTTGGTACCATCGGTTTTGGTAACTTCAAGAGAATCAAGGATGTTGGGGAGTTTTGAACCGGGGGTATCGAACGCTACGTCTACTACGGGGCCGATAACCTGGGTGATCTTTCCAATATTCGCCATTTGTGACTGTGATTTATGTGGTTTAACTCGTGGAAGCCCTGGTTGAAAGAGCTTAAAATTCGTGGCGCAAAACTACTGTTTTATCGCTCAAATCCCAATGCCGGTTTGGATAAGATTTTTAGCAAAAACGAATGAAAAAAGGCCTTTTTCTAGGATACGGTGTTTAACGAAATCCGGAAGGTAGTTCCCTGATTTTCCTCCGAAGACTTCACGAAAATTTTACCGTTGTGGTAGGATTCGATAATTCGTTTGGCAAGGGTTAAACCCAGTCCCCAGCCTCTCTTCTTGGTGGTAAACCCCGGCCTGAAAACCATTGAAATTTTTGACCGCGGAATGCCTTTTCCGGTGTCGGAAATGTCGATAAAAACTTTTTTGTCGCTGCCCCTCAAAATTTTAATGGCGATGGTTCCGGAACCGCCAATAGCGTCTACAGCATTTTTGCACAGGTTTTCCAAAACCCATTCGAACAGCGGAGGGTGAACCATTACCTGAATGTTTTCAGATAGGGTGAAAACATCAATCCGAACTTTCGATGAAATGCGTGGGCGCAGGTACTGGATTACGTTGTTGATCATGGCCACCACATTTTCCTGTTTCAGTACGGGAATGGAGCCGATGCTGGAGAACCGTTCCGTTACAACCGTCAGTTTTCGGGTATCTTTCTCCAATTCAGCAACAATGTCTTTATTCGTTAAGCCGGGCTCATCGCGCAGTACTTCAATCCAGGCCATCAATGACGATAGTGGTGTGCCCAGTTGATGAGCTGTTTCTTTGGCCAACCCTACCCACACCCGATTTTGTTCGGCCGCTTTGGAATACGTAAACGCGAGGTAGGAGACAAATCCGAATAGTGCAATGACTGAAAGTTGAATGTACGGGTAGGCGTTAATTTGTGTGAGCAAAAAAGAATTCTTGTAATACAATTTCTGAGCTCCAAAAACTTCGTTGTTGGTAGGGTCGCGCAAGGTAATTGTAATCGGATCATACGTTTCGCCCATGACCTTAAGCTCATCGCGAAGCTGCTGATTGATGTAGGTCTGGTTTCGGGACGAATCAAGCTTAATGTTTCGCGTCCAAAGAATGCTATCGTTTTCATCCACCAGAATCGTTGGAATGGAAGTTTTGGTCAGAATTTCACCGGTGATGAGAATATTAGTGTTAACATCATCGTTCACTGTTGATTCTATAGCCATTCCAAACAGAATAACTTGTTGCTTTTCCCGATCTTTTAACTGGTCGACCAGGATTTTGGTGTAGTAGATAGAAGCAATACTGATCACGACCGACACGGCCACCACAATCCATTTGATTTTGGAGTTGTTTTGATAGAAATCAATGGATAGGGCCGATGTGTTGCGTGCCATATAAGTGAAAGTAATAAAATTGAGTATAAACTCGTTTTGATTTAATAAATAAAAAGAGGCTACCTTTTTCAGGCAGCCTCTTTGCACGCTCGGACTAAGTTTGCTTTCAATAGTATTAAGTCCTATTCAGGTACGCATTCCTGACTACAATTAACAAGAGTGCAGGGATCAACTCGGCTTCCGAGAAGATTGTACCATGCTCCGCTTTCATTGTTGTAAAAGTAATAACTAATTGTGTTATTTTGGGCACACAGGTACCTTTCTGTGGTAACCCTACCCCCTTTAATTTTAGATAACTCCTCGTTGGTCATTTTTTTTTGGCTGAAATTTTTCATTTAAATTTTAAAAATTAGATTCCTACTCTTTCGTTTTTCGGTATCCACGACAAAACTTAGCGTCATTGTAGTAAGTTTGCATTTGTAATATAGAAGTCGATAAGTCCGGTACTCTCGGACGGTAACCTGTAAAAAGATATCAAACCTCCTCTTATTTTATTTTTATCCTTTTCACAGGTAATTTCTATATTCATTTTAAAAGGCTCAGTATAATAGAAAGTTTTTTCTCTTCTTGAAAAATCAATGGGGGCATTGAAAGTCTCACGTAACTCCTGAATATGTTCCATATGGACACTTCTTGAAATTCCAATTTTTCTTGCAAACTCTTCACCGTTTCCGGTATGGCCTTTTTCAAGATAGCTGTGAATTAATTTCATTCTCTCTATATATTTAAAAAAGCTCATGATTTTAAATTTATTTATGAAAAGTAAATAAAAAAACCGGATGGATGAATCCGGTTTTTATTGATACTAGTCGTCCGTTTTATGCCTCAGCTATCAGCGGTCTGCCGACTTTACATTTTCTATTGCATATCGGTTAATTTGCGCTGAATGAGACCCCGGCACAAGGTCGGGGATCAGTCTTTAATTTTTTGTCATAAACCACTTGGCCAGCACCTTGTAATTTACTTTGGTACCTGTCATGAGAATGCCTACGCGGTAAATACGTCCGGCAATCCATGTGGTGAGTAAAAATCCTCCAATCAGCATAATCATTGAAAGGGCCAACTCCCAATCGGGCACACCAAAGGCAATTCTTCCGACCATAGCCACGGGTGATGTAAACGGTATCACAGAGAGCCAAAAACTCATTGGGCCGTGAGGGTCGCGCAGGATTACAAAGAATAAGCTCATGTAGCCAATCAGTAAGGGTAGCGTTATCGGGAATTGAAATTGTTGCGACTCTTGAATTGAATCAACGGCTGAACCCACCGCAGCAAACAAGGCACCATACAATAAATACCCACCGATGAAGTAGAACACAAACACAGCAGCAATTTTCGCAAATGGAATTTCATTGGCCATGGTTAGAAAATTTACCAATTTGGTGTTCTGTTCTTCCACCACTTCTTTCGTGTTTGGGTCATCTATTTGTTTTGTAACCTGTTCCTGGATTTGCTCCTGTGGCATTTTTACTCCAAAGTAACTCATGACACTGCCGGAGACGAACGTAATAATTACAATCCAGATGATAAACTGAACCAACCCCACAGAAGCAATACCAATAATTTTACCCATCATGAGCTGAAAGGGTTTAACAGACGAAACGATGACTTCAACGATTTTTGAAGTTTTTTCATCAATTACTCCCTGCATGATTTGAATGCCATAAATCAGCACAAACATGTAGATGAGGATTCCCAGAACAAACCCAATCCCATAAAGAAGTCCTGCGCTGCTGGATTTTTCTTCACCGGTTTCACTTAAGCTTACCTGCTTCAGACTTACAGAAGTTCGAAGTGCTTTAAGGGTGGCTTCATCAACTTTGTAATGCTCCAGTTTTAACTCACGGATGCGTTCGGCAAGGTTTCGCTCCAAATCGCCAACCTTTTCCATGCTGGGATTTTCTTTTGTATAAAGCGTTAACCCTTCGGGTTTGTAAATATCAAAAGGAGGAATGTATAGTAATGCAAAGTCCTCGCTTTCGTTGTATACTTTTTTCGCCTGCTCCAGGGGAACGGAAAGCTTGACATAATTGAACTTCCTGGTGTTTTCAAAAGAAAATTTACCGCTTTCATCTACTACCTGAACGGTATCAGGTTTAGCCGACTCTGCTTCTTTTACCATGTAAAAAATAAGTCCGCCAATAATGGCTGGGAAAATCAGCGGTACCAGGATGGTGGTAATCAGAAATGATTTTTTCTGTACCCGGTTTAAAAACTCGCGTTGTATAATTAAAAATACTTTGTTCATAATAGCAGTGGCTTAGGTTAGTTTAAACAGCTTCTTGTAAATGTTTGCGAAGGGCTTCATCATCTTCACCTTTCACCAGGCTGATGAAGATATCGGCCATGCTTGGAATTTTTTCGCGGAAGCTGGTCAGTTCGGTTTTGTCGATGAGTTCGCGGATCACCTGGTTGGCGCGAATATCGTTGTTGGCTTTTATGGTGGTTACAAAGTGGTTATCCTCGAGGGTTTCCTGTCGTACGATCTGGTAGCGGTCGTGCGGCAACTGCAAGTGATTGCCCTTGTGTTCAACAATGAAGGTGTTGGATTTATATTGGTCTTTCACCTGCTTCTTCGGGCCTTCAATAATTTTTTTCGATTTGTTAATCAACGCAATGTGATCGCAAAGATCCTCTACGGTTTCCATGCGGTGGGTGGAGAATATAATCGTGGATCCGTTATCGCGAAGGGAAAGAATTTCCTGTGTGATGAGTTGTGCATTAACGGGGTCAAAACCCGAAAAAGGTTCATCCAGGATGATCAACTTAGGTTCGTGCATGACTGTACTGATGAACTGGATTTTCTGAGCCATCCCTTTGCTCAAATCCTCCACCTTCTTATCCCACCAATCGGTAACCTGAAATCGCTTTAGCCATTTTTTGCTTTGCTCTAATGCACGGCTGCGGCTCATGCCTTTCAGTTGAGCCAGGTACAACAGCTGTTCGCCAACTTTTAGTTTTTTGTACAGGCCGCGTTCTTCCGGCAGGTAGCCGATAACTTCGATGTGTTTTTCTTTAAGCTTTTCACCGAAAACAAAAACTTCTCCTTCTTCGGCATTAATAATTTGGTTGATGATGCGAATGAGGGTTGTTTTTCCGGCTCCGTTGGGTCCCAGTAATCCGTAGATACTTTTTTCGGGAATAGTGAGCGTAACATTGTCAAGCGCTACATGGTTGGTATAACGCTTGGTGACATTTTTTGCTGAGAGTGCTTCCACAGGTTTATTATTTTGACAGTTATTAGTGTCAAAATATAGGAAGGAATTACGTTTAACGAAGGTTTTTCAGCTCCTAAGATCTTCACGACCTTAAGAATCTCGTTATTATGGTTGCCTGTCTTTAAAAACGATATTGCCCATGGATACGTCCAGGTCGAACGTAAGGGCATTTTTGGCATCCTTTGAATAGGCAGCATTTGCAAATGTATTGTCATCAATTTTTTTAAGTGAGCGCGTCATGCGAACGCTGCAAAGCCACGAATCTTTAATCTTCACCAGAACAGGGGTTTCGCCAGGCGGAAGGATGATGACCAGGTTACCGGCTCCCACACTGCCTTTGATATAATTAGAAACTACAGGGGCTGTACTTAAATCCAGCATGACATTACCAAAGCCAACATTCGCAAATACATATTTTGGCTTGGCTAAACTCAGGTTTTTTGCATTGACGGTACCCATATCCACTTTCACGAAAAAGGTGTCCATCTCAATACGGTTTTCAAGTCCCGAGTGGTACCCGATATGGACATCGGCACTGCTGGTATTGATTTTCAGGTTTTGTACCGCTAAACCCGACAGGTCGATATTGGCATTTCCCATACCGTAGTTCAGGTCAAGCAAATAGGGTTTGGCATCGGTGAGGTACATTTTCCAGAACGTATCTTGCTCGGGTTTTTCAGCACCAAATACTTTGTTGGAAATGGTTTGACTAAATCCTGCCGACTGGCCTTCTTCTAAGGAAAGCATGACTTCACAAACTTTACCGTTCACTTCCTTTTTAAACTGGTGAGAATATTGGTCGGCATTCTGATTGGTAAAAACGCTCAGAATTTCGGGGTTATGGCTTGGTTTGAGAAAGCACGTTCCACTATTGGCCCGAATGGTAAGCTTAATTTTCTCACTGGAAGCATTGTCTTCAACAGAAAACTGCTTCTTAATCTGCCCCACTGCCAACCCTGTAAGAGTAACGCCTAATAGTGTAAGTCCAAAAATCTTCTGCATGCTGAATAATTACGAACCACACCCCACAGGGTTGCGG
>JBAQPU010000061.1:0-18640 GCA_049306095.1 Cyclobacteriaceae bacterium | reverse complement strand
GGGCAACAGAAGGACTCGCCAAGTTTGGTGAGATTTTAAGAACCAATACCAATGACCTGAACAAGCTCACTGATGAAATTATTTTAAACCTGGTGAAGTACCTGAAGGCCAACCAGGGAGCCATCTATATTATTGATGATGAGCAGAGTGGTGAAGATCCTACCATGTCCATGAAGGCATGTTATGCGTGGGATAAGAAGAAGTTTCTGAATCATAAGATTCATAAAGGGGAAGGATTAGCAGGGCAATCCTGGCAGGAAGGTGATTTAATTTACCTTACTGAAGTTCCGCAGAATTACATTCGGATTACTTCCGGGTTAGGAGATGCGAATCCAACCAGTGTGTTAATTGTTCCGCTCAAGTTAAATGAGCAGATTTTTGGGGTGGTGGAAATTGCATCCTTCGGACAGTTTCAGGATTTTGAAATTGAATTTGTTCAAAAGATTGCGGAAAGCATTGCTTCCACTATTTCTTCGGTGAAGATCAACGCCAGAACACAGCGATTACTGGAAGAATCTCAGGAGATGACCGAACAAATGCGCGCACAGGAGGAAGAAATGCGCCAGAACATGGAGGAACTTCAGGCTACCCAGGAAGAGATGACTCGTGGCCAGGCAGAATCGGAAAGCACCATGCGTGTTATCAATGATGCCCTGTTGGTGGCCGAGTTTGACACCGAAGGAAACGTTATTAAAGCCAATCAGAATTTCCTGGGTACCATGGGCTATAAGCAGGATGAAATTGCCGGAGAGAACCACAAAATATTTGTATCGAAAGACGAGCGAAGCGCTGAGGCGTACCGTGATTTCTGGAGAAGTCTTGCTAATGGCCGTTCAAACCGCGGTGATTTTAAACGGATTACTAAGCGCGGAGAGGAAGTGTGGTTAAAAGCCACCTATTCTCCGGTGAAGGATAAGTCGGGCAATGTTATCCGGATAATGGAAGTGGCCAGTGATATTACGCCACTAAAGAAGACTTAACCCCGACAAACGCTCTAAATGCAAAAAAGCCCTGCGTCCCAGGGCTTTTTTGTTTTACCTAAACCTAAACCTATGAGAAGATTTACTCTACTCATGTTGAGTTTAACGGCAAAATATTGATTGGGGTTACATCCTGCCAAAAATTTATATCAGCGGTTGTTTTTATCTTTTAATTTGGTTTTAAACACCTTTTGAAATTTTTCCACCTTCGGTTGAATCACATACGAGCAATAGGGAGCATTGCCATTCAGGTTAAAGTAGTTCTGGTGGTAGTCTTCGGCAGGATAATACCCGGTAAGCGGACTGATTTCAGTAACAATCGGGTTGTCAAAAGCGCCCGACTGGTCTAGTTTGATCTTATACTCCTCCGCCAGCATTTTTTGTTCTTCAGTATGATAAAAGATCACCGAACGGTACTGAGTGCCAACATCGGCACCCTGACGGTTAAGAGTAGTAGGGTCGTGTGTTTGCCAGAAAACCTCCAGTAATTCCGGGTAGGTGATAACCTGAGGGTTGTACGTCAGTTGAATTACCTCGGCATGACCGGTGAGGCCGGTACACACTTCTTTGTATGTTGGGTTTTTAACGGTTCCGCCTGCATAGCCGGAAACCACTTTTTCTACACCCTTCAGTTGTTGAAAGATGGCTTCCGTACACCAGAAGCAACCATTTCCAAAGGTGGCAAGGGCAGTTTCCTGAACATTTGTTTGATTCATAATCGTTGTTTTCCCAGAATCCTTCTGCTGTTGTCCACATGATGCGCCCGCAGTAAACAGGATCATCAATAATATTCCGGATCTCATAGATAGTTTTATTTCCTACAACGTATGGCAAGCATACATGGGTTTGTTCTTGAACCTTATTTCTTGTCGCCCGGATGACGTTTTAGTAATTCCTGTAAAAGCCCTGAAGGGCAGGGATCAGTTGGTTATAAATAGGACGGGTAAATTCCAGAAACAAATCCTGTGCAACGGGCGGTTGCTGTTCTTTACGTTTACATAACGCTAATTGCTGATCAGAAAGAGCACGATCATCGCCATTAAATCGGCCCCATGAACTTACCCAGGAATATTCGCCCGAGAATTTCTTGTGGGTGAGTACCCCGTTTGTTTTACCATCCAGTACGACCATACTTAATAGTCCGCTGGACACTACTTCTTTCCGAACGGTCGTTAACTTAGCACTCACCGTGTTATAAACAGGAATTGTTTTTCCGTCCACTTTTGCTTCTCCCACTTTCACGCTATCTCTTTTTACAGTTTCTTCTTTCTCCTTGATGGTGGTGTTACCTACGGTAAAGTCATCGAACTGAATGCGCAGGATCTGATCAATTTTAGGAAGGTTTACATTTTTAGCTTCTTCGGGTGTATAAAACTTGATGAATCCCTTGTCAGGATAGTTTTGGTGTAAGTATTCTTCCACCTTATCTTGAAAAAATCCACCACTCAGGCTATATCGGGTAGGAACAGCCACCTGTTCCACCACCACTTTAAGGGTGGCTTCAAACTTCGATTTATCGAGGTACTCAACTACATCTTTGTAACCGGGCACAAACGTTTGGGCATCCGTAAAATTGAAGTAAGCACGTTTGGCATCTTCGCGAGTGCCTTTCATGAGGGCATCAATGCCTGCATTGTAACTTTCATCGGCAGCCTTTTCTTTAAGGGGCCCTATTTCTGCATAGAAGTTTTTTGGATCGCGTATGACTTTCATTGCAGCAGGGGACTGCCGTATGGACTCATACATCTGATTGATTCTGTCGTAGGCGGCAATGGCGTTCCTCCATTTCGCTGGAGAGTTGGACGCAATTTGATTATTGGCATCCGTTTGAAAGTAGTCAACGGCCAGGGGATAGGCATTTTCAGTGCTTCTTTTGACTTATCATGGTCGGGATTTTGGCGCAACCGGTTTACGGCTTGCATCACAGCTTCATAATAATCGCCACGTTCGTAGGCTTTTTTGCCTGATGTGCAAGCGGACAAGGCAATTATACCGAATAGGATAAGTAAACGTGTAGGGTTCATAGAATGAATTTAGAATACGTACGCAAAACAGATGCCCGAATTTAATCACTTAGGCGGAAAGAAGTATACAAGAATATCATCAATAGTATCGCGCCAATTTCCCCATGAATGCCCCTGGTTTGTTTCGGTGTACTGGTAAGCGCAAAACTTACTTTCAAGGATGCCCTTCATCTTGCGGGCACCCACCTCAGCATCGAAGAAAACGCCCGTTGTCATGTAAATTTTTACCGGTGGTTTTTCAGCGTTATCGCACACGGTATAGATTTCGGGCTTAAACCAAAAGGCAGGAGACTGAATGCCGGCAAGGCCAAATGTTCCCGGGTTTGTAAAAGCAAAGTAGGCAGCGGTTAGTCCACCGAGTGATGTTCCCAGGATGGCGCGCTTAGCCGGTTCAGTTGAAACCGGATATTTACTTTCGATAAATGGAACGAACTCCTTTGAGAAGAAGTCGAGGTATTTTTGGTTCATGGCCAATTCCTGCATCCTTCTGTTGTTGGCACGGTTCACCGGCTCGCGGTGATCGATGAAAATGGCAATTATAGGTTCAATTTTTTTCAGGGCAATTAAATTATCGAGAATGGTTTTCATGTTTCCCATCCGTTCATGCAAATACTCATAACCATCGGTTACATACACCACCGGATATTTTTGTGTGGCTGTAAAACCTGCCGGATAATACACACTGTAGGTAAGCTGATATCCTAAGTCGCGGCTGTTCAAAAGAATATCTTCTTCCAGTATGCCATGACTCACACCCTTCATGGGAACGGCTATTGGGTCTGGCTTCCAGGCGGGCATGCGTAATTCTGAGTTTGGGCTTCCGCCACCAACACCCGACCATTGTTGGTTGGGATTAACCGGATCAACAATCCAATCGTTTCCGTTCAGAATAAGTTTATAATCGAGACGGGCATCTTTCGGGAAAGATTTCTTAAGCATCCACACATCGGTTTTGCCAATCCTCGTTCCTTTGTTTTCAATACTCTTATCATAGCCCCAGCCATTGAAGTCTCCCATCCACACTACTGATGTAGTATTTCCTCTGTATAGGAAGGCGACTGAATCTTCCTGCGTTAAGGGAATTGAATTAGTCTCTACTAACGAACTCCAAAGCTGATCAAGTTGCGCGCTGTCTCCGGTTGCAGCAAGCTGCTTGAGTTTGATCAATGTAGTGGTGAATCGTGAATAGTCTTGTCCGAAAGCGGTAGAACTCATTACGAGTAATCCAATAATTAAAAACCGATTCATAATTTTAGTTTTGTTGCAGTAAAACTTCATCGCGATCGTCTACCCGTAAACAGAGTAATCCGGCAATGAACATGGAGATTCCTCCGGATACTAAGATGAAAATAGATTGGCCGTTAAACAAATGGGTAAGCATAAAACCCAGTACGGTACCGGCAATGATTTGTGGTATCACAATAAAGAAATTGAATACGCCCATATAGTAACCCATTTTTTCTGCTGGTAATGACCCCGACAACATAGCATACGGAATAGAAAGAATGCTTGCCCAGGCAATACCCACACCAATCATGGAAAACCATAACCAGAAGGGATCGGAAATAAAGTAAATTGAAATCAATCCAACCGCGCCACAGGTCAGTGCAATTAAATGGGTAACTCTTCTGCTTGTATACTTCGCCAATAAGGGCAATAGAAGCGCAGCGATAGCAGCAATTCCGTTATACACTCCAAATAAATTACCTACCAGGTCTGCACCATTGTTATAGGCAGCCGATGTTGGGTCAGATGATTTAAAAATATAGCTCGTCACAGCTGGTGTTGTATAAATCCACATGGCAAATAGTGCAAACCATGAGAAGAACTGAACATACGCTAATTGAACCATGGTATTAGGCATGGTATTAAAATCTCTCACAATGCTTACCAAACCTAAGTATGATCGACCCTGATTAATATAAACAGCCGCCAACAGGTGAACCAAACCAAACAAACCAAAACCAAAGCCGAGGACGTACAATTCTTTTTCCAGGCTTGCTATGTTCACCACAATTGAGATGACAATTCCAATGAGCAGTAGTGCTAACCCAATGTCGAAGAATTTTTTTCTATAGAATTGCTCATTATCAATCTTTCTTTTTTCGCGGTTCGCTAAATCATGTTCTTCTTGTTCACTTGGTGGATATTCTTTTGTGCTGAATACCGTCCACATAACGGTTATAAACAACATGAAAGCCCCCAGATAAAATGAGTACTTGACGGAATCCGGAATAGTACCAGCTTCAGCAGTATTCGACATACCGAGCCAGTTTGTAAAAATCCATGGGAGGAAGGATGCAACGATAGCGCCAACGCCAATAAAAAAACTTTGCATTGCAAAGCCTGAAGTACGCTGTGAAGGGGGTAGCATGTCGCCCACAAAAGCGCGGAAAGGTTCCATGCTGATATTAATCGATGCATCCATAATCCACAGCACACCAACAGCCATCCAGAGCGCGGTTGAATTGGGCATGAGGCAGAGGGTGAAAGAGGCCAGCAATGCGCCTATGGCGAAGTAAGGTCTTCTGCGCCCCCATTTCGGAAGCCAGGTGCGATCGCTGTAAAATCCAATGATGGGTTGTACAATAAGTCCGGTGATAGGAGCGGCCAGCCAGTAAAGCGCAAGATTAGAAGTGTCGGCACCCAGGGTTTCAAAAATACGACTGGTGTTTGCGTTCTGTAAGGCAAACCCAAATTGAATTCCAAGAAAGCCAAAGCTCATATTCCAGATTTGCCAGAAACTGAGGCGTGGCTTGGTAAGTGATTGTGACATAGGTTAATTTAAAAAGGTTGAGGTTCTCTGTACTTTCGATGTTTACCACCGAATGTCAATTTGGTTTTGCGTGTAATCTACAGCTATGTATTTCAACGATGAAATCTTAGGCCCTTCGGGCATGATGTTAACAGGATCGAAGTTGGAGATGGGTTGAACAAACCGGTATTCTTTCTGAAATACTTCTGTAATTTTTTCGTTGACGGCTATTTTTTCCAGGTTATGGAACCCGTGAAGGAACACGTTTATTTTTCTGAAAGGACTTTCAAATGTTCCGTCTGAACGGTTAATGATCAGTTGATTTTCAGCCGCGCGATAGTGGAGCAATCGCCTGGAATACGATCCAGTTTCATACGCAAAACTACTGCCGTCATCTTCGTACAGTAAAAACGTATTGTCGGATGATCCATTGTAAAGGTGAATTTCCAATACATCGCCATAATCGTGCACGTTTCTGCCTGCCTGCTCGCGCATCGGTATAATGGACGAGCCTCGAACATACAACGGCAGCTGGTCGATCGGGCAATCAACAACAATTTCTGATTGTCCTTTTACTTCATGAACAGAGAAGAACTCATACCAGTTGCCTTCCGGTACATAAACTTTAGTAAGCTCCTTATTACTTTCTACCGGGGCGACCAAAATGGATGGCCCAAATAAATATTGATTGTGGTACCGTTGATCATAAATCAAATCGTCAAACGAAAAATCAATGGCCAGGCTTCTGTTGATCGGCAGGCCGTTTTGAGTTGCCTCGTAGAAAAGTGAATACAGGTACGGCAACAACCGGTAACGGAGTTTCATGTAGTTGCGCGAAATCTCTTCAACCCGCTCGCCATACGACCACGGTTCAGAATCCCGACTGTTGATCATGGAATGGCCACGGAAAAAAGGAGAGAAGGCTCCAATGGAAATCCAACGGGCAAAAAGTTTTTCATCTGCGTTTCCAACAAAGCCACCGATATCATACCCGGTAAATGCCAAGCCTGAAAGTCCCATGCTGTTGACCAGACGTACCCCTGCCAGCATGTGCGCATCGTAGGCAACATTATCGCCCGTCCATACGGCCGCATAGCGTTGAATGCCCGCATAACCTGATCGGGTGAGATTAAATGGTCGTTTGTTCTTGAGAAGCTCTTTTGTTCCCTCGTAGGTTGCACGAGACATCATCATGCCGAAAAGATTGCGGCCAACGCGTGCGGTTGATTTGTTTCCTTCCATATCAAACTCGATCAGGTCGGGTAACATATTGCCCCAGGTGGCAATCTCGTTCATGTCGTTCCAGAAACCTTCAACACCCAGATCGATATAACCAGCGAAATGTTTTGCCCACCAGTCACGGGTGTTTGGGTTGGTGAAGTCGGGGAAGTTACACCAGCCCGGCCACACCTGCCCGGCATAGTCGGTGCCATCCGGATATTTAATAAAGACATTATTCTTTTTACCGGACTCGTAGGGCTCGTAACCCTCTTCTATTTTAATTCCGGGATCGCACATGACCACTACCTGAAAGCCTGATTTTTTTAAGGTATCAATCATGGTCTTTGGATCGGGGAAATGCTTTTTGTCCCACGTAAAAATTTTATAGGCATCCATGTAATGGATATCCAATACAACAGCATCGCATGGAAAATCTCTTTCCCGAAAATTCTCGGCTATGCTGATAACTTCTTTGTCGGGGTAGTAACTATAACGGCACTGCTGGTATCCAATACTCCATAAGGGTGGGAGGGGCATTCGGCCGGTCAGATGTGTGTAGGATTGAATGATTTCTGAAACATTATTTCCGCTGATGAAATAATAGTTCATGTCACCGGTATCGGCAGTAAAGCTGGAAAATCGATCGTTAGATGCTCCAAAATTAAATTGTGTTCGTGAGCTGTTGTCGAAGTAGATTCCATACGCTTGCCGGTGATGCAGGCCAATATAAAAAGGGATCGAAACATAGAGCGGATCGGCATCGGGTCCGTAGGCATAGTTATCGGTATTCCAATTAATGTACCCGCGTCCTCGTTTATCCAGGGGGCCGTTCTTTTCTCCCAGCCCAATAAACCGCTCACCCGGTTGTAGTTTTTTGTGTGCAGTTACCTGCTCTCCATTCCATCGTACAGAAAGGTTAGGGTCATCTTCATTCAGTAAATTATGGTTGACATCTCTGAATGAAATATGGAATGGGTTTTTTGAAACAATGGCTTGAAGTTGCGCTGTTTTAATTATGATTTGATTCTGCAAATCCTCTACCTCAACGCCACTGTCAGTCGGAGACGCAACGACTGCGTACGAAAAATTATCAAAAACAGATTGGTGAGTCAGGTGGATGCGGATGATTGTTTCGGAGTAGACCTCCAGCTTAAAAAATGCGGTTTCGGTTTTTCCTTCGATGCCCGATTTTACTTTTCTCCAATCCAGAATATTCCCAGGGGGTGTGGTGGTGGCCATGCGCAAAATTTCCCTCAAAGTAATGCTAATTCAGCGGCTTAGTGCCCGGGTATGGGTAACATAATTCAGCAAACGATTGCGAAAGGGGTGGGCTTGCTTTGGGAAGCAATGTTGTGTCTATTTCTTTAGTGATGATTCCCTGACAATCAGTTTTGTTTTCAAAATTTTTGTTTCGGGAACAATTTCTGAATCCTTATCCTTTCGTTCAATATGACGAATTAATATCCTGGCGGCTTCTTGTCCCATTTCAAATCCGGGTTGGTCAACCGAGGTTAATGGGGGATCCATCATGGAGCTGAAGAGCCAGTTACTGAACCCTACTACTGCCACATCGTTTGGTATTTTAAGTCCTTGTTCTTTTATAGCCTGCATCGATCCCATAGCGGCCGGGTCATTGCTGGCGAAAATCGCATCGGGTGGGTTCTTGAGTTTCAGGAGTTTAGCCGTGGCGGATTTCCCTTCCTCAATGGTTCCGAAAAGACAGGGAACGATCAGTTCTTTATTAACGGAAAGGTTGTTTTGTTTGTGGGCTTCCAGAAAACCTTCCAGCCGTTGCTTACTGATGGCCAGGTTAGGTGGGCCTTCGAGATGTGCAATTCTTTTATATCCTTGTTTAATCAGGTGAAGCGTTGCTTCCTTGGCACCTTCAAAATCATCGACCAGTACTTTGCTCAGTTGATTGTTATCGTACACCCGGTCGAAGAAAACGATGGGCACTCCTTTTGAAATGATGGATTCGATGTGATCGAACTCGGTTGTTTCACGTGATATGGAAATGAGCATGCCATCTACACGACTATTAAACAGTGCCTTAATATCAGTTTTTTCGCGTTGCAACGATTCGTTCGACTGAGCCAGAATGACATTATACCCTGCGCTGTAGGCGATGTCTTCGATGCCGCTGATGACGGTGGAAAAAAAGAAGTGAACAATTTCCGGAATAATCACACCAATGGTGTTGGTTTTGCTTTGGCGCAGGTTAAGCGCAACGATGTTAGGCTGATAGTTGAGTTTTTCAGCCAAGGCATTCACAGCCTTTTTTGTTTCAGGGCTGATGTCGGGGTGATCTTTCAGTGCTCTTGAAACAGTAGAAGGAGAGATTCCTAATTCGCGTGCAATATCCTTAATGGTAACCTGGATGTACTTCATAAAATACTTAACTCAATGTCGAATTTAAAATTTACTATAAACTGATATTATTTGCAATCGTTTGCGAATTCGTTTCCTGATTTTATTGTTACAAAAGTGTTGCGGAATCCCTATTTCCATCTAAAATTGGACAAATAATGTTTGGTTTGCCTCTCATAAACCATACGTTTATTGTTAAGCAAGTGTTAAACATAATCATTTCACTCTAACCTAAAACCGTATGACAAAATTTTATCTGTATTTACGCAGGTATTTAACGGTTCTTTTTCTGCTCGGTGCCTTTCTGGCACAAGCTCAAAACAGAACGGTTAATGGAAAAGTTACCTCGGCCGATGACGGCACAGCACTTCCCGGGGTAAACGTAGTCCAAAAAGGCACCAACAATGGAACGGCAACCGATGCAGAAGGTCGTTTTACGATTTCTGTTCCTGAAAATGCTGTTTTGGTATTTTCTTTTGTTGGCTTGGCAGGCCAGGAAGTTAATGTGGGCAGCCAAACTACTATTGATGTATCGATGACGCCTGATGTTACCTCACTTTCGGAAGTGGTGGTAATCGGGTATGGATCGGTTGAAAAGAAAGATCTGACCGGATCAATCGTTACCGTCAATTCAGGTAACTTCAATAAAGGTGTGATGTCTTCTCCGCAAGACCTGATTCTGGGTAAAGTTGCCGGTGTTCAGGTAGTGCAGGGCAGTGGTGCTCCGGGTAGTGGGGCCCAAATCCGGATCAGAGGTGGTTCATCATTAAACGCGACCAACGATCCCCTTATTATTGTGGATGGTTTCCCTCTGGATAATAATGGACCAGCCGGTATGGCCAATCAGCTTACCACCATCAATCCAAATGATATTGAAACCTTTACTGTGTTAAAGGATGCATCGGCAACAGCCATTTATGGTTCACGCGCGTCCAATGGTGTTATTATCATTACAACTAAAAAAGGACAAAACGGTAAACCTGAAATTGCATATAACCTTCAAACCTCCCTTAGCAAGCCAGTAAGGTTTGTGGATGTACTGGAAGGTGAAGAGTACAGAGATATTGTTGCGGGTTTCCAGGGTACGATGGGTATTAATACCGATGCAATGAATCGTCTGGGAGCTGCCGATACTGATTGGCAGGATGAGATTTTTCGCAGTGCATGGTCGCAGGATCATAACCTGAGTGTTTCCGGAACAACTAAGAATGTTCCGTATCGTGTTTCGTACGGCTATACCGACCAGCAGGGTATTTTAAAGACTACCGAAATGACTCGTCACTCGGTGAATCTGAATGTGAGCCCTACCTTTTTAAATGAGAACTTAAAAGTTAATGCCAGCCTTAAGGGAAGTTTTTCAAAGCACAATTTTGGTGATGAAGGAGCCATTGGAAGTGCGATTGGGTTTGATCCTACACAATCGATAAGGAATGGAAACACCCGTTATGATGGATATTATACATGGACTCAGTTGCCCAATATTGTCCTAGGTGATGGAAGTCAGGGTATGAATATTAACGGCAGCCCTAACACGTTAGCTACGCGCAATCCTGTTGCACTACTCAATCAAACTAATAATCAGTCAGATGTAAAGCGTTTCATTGGTAACATCCAATTTGACTATAAATTCCCATTCTTACCTGAACTGCGGGCTAATCTGAACATGGGTTTTGATAAGTCAACCAGTGATGGATATAACAATGCCTCTAAGTTTTTAGGATATACTAATAATGAGGGCCGCTTAACAGATTATACCGGTGAAAACCTGTCTAAGTTGTTTGATTTGTATCTCAACTATGTGAAAGAATTTGGTTCGCATAAGGTAGACGCAACAGCCGGTTATTCTTATCAGAGCTTTGAGCGTGATGGCTCAAACTTTAGCCGAAATGTGGATGAAACTGTTTTCAGCGATTATGAATTGGATTATTCTGACGAAGGAGATATTGATGGCGACACAGTGGCTCGTCAAAACATACCAAACCCTAATTACCTAATTTCTTTCTTTGGCAGGGCCAATTATACCTATAATAATAAATACCTGGCTACCGTTACCTTGCGCGCAGATGGATCTTCAAGATTTGCAGATCATTGGGGCATGTTCCCTGCGGTATCACTCGCGTGGCGCCTGTCCCAAGAGTCATTTATGAGCAGTGTGAGTGCTATTTCTGATTTGAAATTAAGAGTAGGCTATGGTGTTACAGGTCAACAGGATATTGGCGGAACGTACCCATATTTGGCACAGTTCACAGAAAGTACACCAACTGCACAATACCAATTTGGTAACACCTTCTATAATACGTACAGACCCGGAGCGTACGATGCTAACATTAAATGGGAAGAAACTACTACCTTTAACGTTGGTGTTGACTTTGGATTATTTGACGGAAAACTTTCTGGGTCACTTGAAGTATACTCACGTGAAACAAAAGATTTGTTGGGCTTTATTCCCATTGCATCGGGTAGCAATTTCTCGAACTACCTGACCACCAACGTAGGAACACTTGAAAATAGAGGGGTTGAATTAACCTTAAATGCTCAGCCAATTCGATCTGCCAATGTAACCTGGAACATCGGCTTTAACCTGGCGCACAATAAGAATGAGATTACCAAGCTCACCAAGGTGCCCGATCCAGATAATACAACTATCGTAAATGTTGGCGGAATTTCAGGAGGGGTAGGTAATACCGTTCAGGTACATAAAGTTGGATCGCCTGCAAATTCATTCTATGTTTTCCAGCAAGTGTATGATGCTAATGGAAAACCGCTTGAAGGCTTGTATGTCGACAGAAGCGGACAAGGCGGAAGTGTTTCAGCGAACAATCTGAATAAGTACCTCTACCACAGCCCTGCACCAGATATCCTGTTTGGTATCAATTCGAGTGTGCGCTACAAAGATTTTGATTTTTCATTCTCCGGTCGCTTAAGCGTGGGTAACTACGTGTACAATAACGGAGCATCCAATTCGACCTATAACGGTTTATATGTTGCCTCCGGGTTCTTTAGCAACCTGCGCGAATCGGTGAAAGACAATGATTTCGTTGCACCTCAGTACTGGTCCGATTATTTTGTTGAGAACGCTTCGTTCTTCAAAATGGACAACATGAGCTTGGGTTACAACTTCAACCAGTTGCTTGATCAAAAATTGAAAGCTCGTGTAAGCTTTACGGTTCAGAACGCATTTACTGTAACCGATTATTCCGGTATAGATCCAGAAGTGGCCGGTGGAATAGATAATAACATCTACCCACGTCCGCGTGTGTTCTTGTTTGGTTTAAATCTGACTTATTAATATTAAAGAGTATGAAATTCAGAAATAAAATTATTACCTCCTCCCTGGCAGTGGTAGCATTGGTGCTTACCTCATGCCTTGGTGACCTCGATCCCCAGGATTTGGGTTCAAAAGTGAAGGATGCCAATACGGTGTATAAAACCGTAGATGATTATAAGAAAGGACTTGCCAAATTGTATGCAACGTTAGCCCTCAGCGGCCAGCAAGGTCCTTCAGGTCAGCCGGATATAGCCGGTATTGATGAAGGGTTTGGTAACTACCTCAGACAGTACTGGAATTGCCAGGAGTTAACCACCGATGAAGCTGTGATTGGTTGGAACGATGCCACCATTAAGGATTTTCACTGGCAAACCTGGACACCGAATGATGTATTTATTGGAGCGATTTATTCCAGAATACTTTACACGGTAGCCTTGTGTAACGAATACATTCGGGCAACATCCGGAAATTCAGACGCTGATGTTCAGAAGTTCCATGCTGAAGCTCGCTTCTTACGGGCGTTGGCCTATTACCATGCGCTCGATTTATTTGGTAACCCTTCCTTCGTTACCGAAGCCGATAAACCTGGTTCGTTTTTTCCTCGTCAAATTCAACGTGCTGATTTGTTCGATTACATCGAGGCGGAATTAACAGACATGGAAGATGATTTAGGTGCACCTCGTTTTGAATACGGAAGAGCCGACAAGGCCGCAGCCTGGATGTTACAAGCCAAGTTGTATTTGAATGCCGAGGTTTACATTGATGCTGCGAAATATACCGAAGCGTTAACAGCGTTGAATAAAGTACTTGGCGCAGGGTATACGTTGCCAACGAACTACCGTCACAGTTTTGTTGCTGACAATCACACGAGTCCAGAAATGATATTCCCCATCACCTCCGATCATTCAAGAACCCAAACCTGGGGAGGTATGACGTACCTTGTTCATGCACCTGTTGGTGGTTCCATGGATGCCAACGGCATGTTTGGAATTGATGGAGGATGGGGAGGAATTCGTACGACCTCTGCATTTGTTGCTAAATTCCCTTCGCCAGCCGACTCACGCGGTCTTTTCTACACCAGCGGTCAAACGTTGGAAATTGCTGATATCGGATCGTTTACCGAAGGCTATGCCATTACAAAATTCCGTAATAGAAACCTGGATGGTAGCTCAGTCGTAGTAGGTGCACAACAAGCTTTTGTTGATACCGACTATCCGGTGTTCCGCCTGGCGGATGCATACCTCATGTATGCGGAAGCTGTTCTTCGGGGTGGTACGGGTGGTAGCGCAGGCCAGGCATTAACCTATGTCAATGATTTGAGAGCACGGGCATATGGAGATTTGAGCGGAAATATTACTGCTCCGGAATTAACCCTGGATTTTATTCTGGATGAGCGTGCGCGTGAGTTGTACTGGGAAGGTCACAGAAGAACCGACCTTATCCGCTATGGAAAATTCACCGGTGGAAGTTACCTGTGGCCATGGAAAGGAAACGTAGATGTTGGGGTGGCAACGGATGAGCATCGTGACTTGTTCCCAATACCGGCCGCTGAGATGAGCGCAAACCCGAACCTTGAACAAAATCCGGAGTATTAAATCATTTAAATGACTGTAATGATGAAAACGAAAATAATTTTATATACTGTTTGGGCCGTAACCCTACTGGCATTCTCTTCATGTGAGGAAGATGCGTTGGTTACACTGAACCCCGATGCCGTACTGGAGCCAGTGTCAAGCGAAACTGATGTTGTACTCACAGAAGACGGTGAAGGTACCGATGTGTTGACCATTTCATGGCCCGAGCCCGAGTATGGTTTTGCCGCATCACCAACTTACTACATCTACCTGGATAAAGAGGGAGGAGATTTCAGTGAAGGAGTTGTGGTAAACAACGGTGGTAATGTAAGCAAAACGTTTAAATCTGAAGAGTTAAACGCATACCTCATTAATCTCGATTTTGATCCTGAAGTAGAGAGTGAATTGATTGTAAAAGTTGAAGCCAGGCTGGCAACTTCATCAAGTTTGATGTCAGAAGTAATTAGCCTGAACGCAACTGCCTATACTTCATTCCTTGATTTGTCAACCACATGGGGTATTGTTGGTTCCGGTTATAACAACTGGGGTCAATTTCCAGATGCTCCTTTCTTCACCACGAGTTCACCCGGAGTAATCGTGTCATATGTTACTTTAAAAACAGGAGAAATTAAGTTTCGTGAAAATAATGATTGGGGTAACAATCTAGGAGATGATGGTGCCAATGGATCACTGGAAGCAAATGGAGCTAACATCGCGGTAACAGCCGGTACGTATAAGGTTACATTTAACACCGGTAACAATACGTATACCATCGTACCGTATACCTGGGGAATTGTAGGTTCAGCCTATAACAATTGGGGAGCAACTCCGGATTTCAAATTTGAATATGACGACTCATCTAATAAATGGCGTGCTATTGTGAGCCTGCTTGATGGAGAATTTAAAATTCGTAAGAACAACGACTGGGGTACCAACTATGGCGATGACGGAGCGGATGGTACTTTGGAGGCAGGTGGTGCTAACATGGTGGTTACAGCCGGCAAGTATCAAATAACATTTGATGAGGAAAACCTGACAGTTGAAATCATTAGCATACCTAATATCTGGGGACTTGTTGGTAGTGCTTATAATAACTGGGGCGCAACTCCTGATGCTCAGTTCACTCGCGATTGGCGGACGGATAATGTGTGGGTGTTAAATTATGTAACCCTATTGAATGGTGAGTTTAAGATTCGCGATAACAATCAGTGGGCAACCAACTACGGTGACACAGGAGTTGATGGTGACCTGGATCTTAACGGTGATAACATTGCGGTTACTGCCGGGGTTTATAGAATCTCCATCGACTTTACCAATGCCACGAATCCTACGTGGGTAATGGTTAATTATCCTTAATATTTTAATATCCTTAAACAGGAGCTATTCAATAGCTCCTGTTTTTCATTAAAAAATGCTTTTTCGAGATGAGGAAACTCTATCTATTGCTACTGCTTTTTCCTGTTTGCTCGTGGGCACAGACAGTTTCGTTAACTCCAACGATATCACCAACGCTGTTCAGGTACAACGATCAAATCACTGTAACGTATGATGTTACCGGAACATCCCTTGCAGGTTTAACTGAGGCGTGGGCGTGGGTATGGATTCCAGGAACAAGTATTAATGCCACGTATAATATAAACCCTGCCACTGCCGCGGCTTCGCCTGCAAAGTTCACCAGAACAACTCCTTCTGGTAAGGTTATATTTACCTTGACCTTTAAACCTTCCGATTTTTTCGCTGGCGACATTAGCTCACAAACCCGCATGGGGATTTTACTGAAAGCAGTGAATTGGAATAATTGTGGTGCTGCCGCCTGCCAATCCTCTGACTACCTGGTTGATTTTTGGGATGGTTCATTTCAGGTTGCGCTCACATCACCTCAACAACAACCTTTGTTTGTATCCAATGGAGAACAAATTGAAATTGCGGCTGAGACTCCTATTGCGGCTGACTATAAACTCTATATCAGTAGTAATGGAGGAGCAGAAACACTGATTGATCAACAGAACGATGTTTCTGCGTACAACTATACTCATTCGGTCACTGAAAATACCGGTTATGCAACAATGCGACTGCATGTAGCTGAAGGAACCGGTTCTGATGAGACTTCCTTTCAATACCTGATTTCAGCCAGCAGTCCAGCGCAGGCACGTCCTGCGGGAATAATTCCAGGCATCAATTACAAAAATGGTGACCCGACAAAAGTTACACTTTGTTTATTGGCACCGGGTAAATCATCCGTATATGTTCGGGGCGATTTTAGTGATTGGGATGTGTTGCCGCAATATCAAATGAAAAAAGATGGTGAATTCTTCTGGGTAGAAATTGATGGATTGACCTCCGGTGTTGAATATGCTTACCAGTATCTGGTGGATGAAACGCTTTGGCTGGCCGACCCTTACGCTGACAAAATTCTTGACAGTGATGATCAGTACATTCCTGAAAATGTTTATCCCGGATTAATACCATTTCCTGAAGCAGCTCGAAATGCAGATAATAAATGGTATTTCAATAGACTCTCAGTCTTTCAAACAGGCCAGGCACCTTATCCCTGGCAAGTAGCCAATTTTGTAAAACCCGACAAGGAAAAACTTGTCGTGTATGAATTACTCATCCGAGATTTTTTCGAAGATGGTGAGAACGACTACCAATCACTGATCGATACCATCGCATACTTTAAACGCCTCGGCATCAATGCCATTGAGTTGATGCCCATCATGGAGTTCGGAGGAAACAACAGTTGGGGCTACAACCCGCAGTTTATGTTTGCGCCCGACAAAGCCTATGGCCCGAAAAATAAATTAAAAGAATTTGTCGATGTCTGTCACCAGAATGGAATTGCCGTGATCCTGGACATTGCCATGAACCACCAGGATATGCCTAACCCATACCTGTTGATGGATTTTAACTATTCAACCTCTAAGCCGAACCCTACAAACCGTTGGTTCAATGTTAATGCCACGCACCCCTTTAGTGTGTTCTTCGATTTGAATCATGAGAGTTCGTATACCAAAGCATACCTCGATACCATTAATCATTACTGGTTAAACGAATATAAAGTTGACGGATACCGCTTCGATCTTTCGAAGGGCTTCACACAGGTAAACAATCCCAACGATGTTAATGCGTGGTCGCAGTATGACGCATCTCGTATCGCCATCTTAAAAAGAATGGCTGATAAAATATGGGAACATTTTCCGGATGCGTATGTCATTCTTGAGCACCTGGCGGTAAATGCCGAAGAAAAAGAACTTGCTGAGTATCGCGCTGGTGAAGGAAAGGGAATGATGTTGTGGGGTAATCTTAATCATGCGTATGGTCAAAACGCCATGGGGTATGCCGATGGATCAGATATTAGTTGGGTATTACATAACAATCGCACCTGGACAGTACCGCATGTGGTAGGGTATATGGAAAGTCATGACGAAGAGAGAATGATTTACCGTACGACTACCTATGGCAACTCATCGGGTTCCTATAATATCAAAGAATTAAACACTGGTCTGAGTAGAGCTAAAGCAGCATCAACCATTTTTTATACCATACCGGGCCCTAAAATGCTGTGGCAGTTTGGCGAACTGGGGTATGACTACAGTATTAATTATTGTGAAGATACAGGCGAGATTAACGACAACTGCCGCACGTATCCAAAGCCTGTTGCATGGGAGTACCAGGAAGAGTATAACCGAAGCCGACTTTATACACATATCAGCGACCTGTTGAGGCTACGAAAGGAGTACGATGTATTTACAAACGGTGATGCAACGCTTGGATCCAACTCAAATCTGGAGAAACAATTGATCTTGAAAAACAAGCCTTACACGTCTTCACCCGTAAATACCGGTGAAATGAATGCCGCAGTAGCGGTCAACTTCAACACCATTGTAAAAACAGTGTATGTGGATTTTCCTCACACCGGTACCTGGTATGACTATTATGGATATGGAAGCGAGTTGAATGTAAATGTGACGCCCTTTCCAATGCAACTAAAGGCCGGTGAATTTAAACTGTATACCGATGTTGAAATTACCAACCCGGTAGTAACAGCGGTGGAAGATGATCGGGTAAATACAATTTCGTTTTATCCGAACCCTGTTCAGCGTGTCCTAACGATTAGTACGAACGAGACTATTGTTGAACTGAACATGCACACCATGCTGGGAGTGCCCGTGTACCTGAAGCGATTATCAGAGACTGAATGGGATGTTTCTGGTTTGCGCGAAGGGGTATATTTCGGTGAGGCAATTACAAACCGCGGGAGTATGAAGATTAAGATTATTAAGAAATAAAGAACAGTCAGTTGATACGCGCCTGCATATTTGATTTAGATGGAGTGTTGGTGGATACGGCCAAGTATCATTACCTGGCATGGAAGAGATTAGCTGCTGAATTTGGCTTTGAGCTTACGGAAGAAGCCAACGAGCGATTAAAAGGAGTGAGCCGTATGCAGT
>JBAQPU010000060.1:0-69585 GCA_049306095.1 Cyclobacteriaceae bacterium | reverse complement strand
GGACACGCGTACTCCTCCCAGCGATTTAATCGGGTAAATCCATAGTTCACTCAATTGCAACTCCTGCATGAACTTTTCCGTCTAAAATTTTGCTACCTTCATTATCTCTCATTTTATGGAAAACACCGCTGCTCTCTGGTATTTCGAAAGCGTGAATCTCTTTAATATTCTTTGTCCGCACAAGGTTAAATCCATGAGAGATAATCATCAATTTATTCCCTATAAACGCGATTCCTATATTTATTTTCCGCACGATAAGGCCGATACGATTTATATGATTGCCCAGGGAAGGGTAAAAATCGGTCATTACCTTGATGATGGCAAGGAGGTGATCAGCTCCATCTTAACCACGGGTGAAATTTTTGGCGAACTTGCCCTGGCCGGTGAGGAGGTTCGCAAAGATTTTGCGCGCGTGATGGATGAAAATACAACTATTTGTCCGTTGCGGATTGATGAGCTGAAAGAATTAATGTTTGGCGATCGGGAATTGAGTTTCAAAATACTGAAACTGGTTGGCTTACGCCTGATGAAACTGGAACGAAAACTGGAATCGTTGGTATTTAAGGATGCCCGTACACGCGTAATTGACTTTTTGAAAGATGCCGCCTCCTGGAAAGGGAAAAAAGTGGGTTATGAAACCATGATCCCTACGAAATTAACGCATAAGGATATTGCCGCCCTTACGGGTACTTCGCGACAAACCGTAACGACTATACTAAATGAGTTGAAGGATAAGAACCTGATCAATTTCGACCGAAGGAGGATTCTTATTCGAGACCTGGCCCTGTTGAAGTAATTGTCATCGAGGAGACAGACCGGAAAGTATTTCATGAAAACCATTACCGAGTGATGGGTGTGTTCGTATAAAGAGTAAGAACTAATATTGCCGTTATGAATCGAGTTATTTTAATTGTATTGTGCCTGATGTGTTATTCCTGTAATAATTTTGGCCAGGCCCCGGAGTCCAATAAAGAAAAACAAGCATCAACCATGAGCAAGACAGAACTAATTACCAAGACAGAAAGTGAGTGGAAAGCGCAACTAACTTCTGAGCAATTTTATATCCTTCGTGAAAAGGGAACCGAGAGACCTTTTACGGGAAAGTATTATAAAACCAACGACAAGGGCGTGTACTCCTGTGCCGCCTGTGGTAATGAATTGTTCACGTCAGAAATGAAATTTGATTCTGAGTGCGGCTGGCCCAGCTTTGATCGCGAAATTCTTGGCGACCGGATCAAGACTCAGACGGACTTATCACATGGCATGATCCGCACGGAAATCATGTGTGCCAAATGTGGAGGTCACCTTGGTCATTTATTCGATGACGGGCCCACTGAAACGGGAAAGCGGTATTGTGTGAATTCAGTTTCACTGAATTTTGTGAAGGCGAAAGAATAATCAAAGGCTATTCAAGCTGAAGTAGTAATTCAAGAAGTGAATGGAATACCTGGTTATTGAAAGTCCATGAAATCCGCTCCTCCTTTTTTGTAATCACAATTTGTTGTCCAGAATTTTCAGTTACATCGTACCCATTTCTTTCGAGCGCATTCTTTGTCCACAGATATTCATACCCTTCACCAAGTAAGGCCACCGATTTGTTTCTCCAGGCTTCGTGGAAGACTTTGCCTGTTTTCAGATCGAATCCTTTGAATTGAAAGGTTTCATCAAACGACCCGTTCAGTACCAAATCTTCCGGAATTCCTGTGGTCAGTTTTTTGTTACGATTCGCCAACCAAATGATATCAGCGGTTTGAAGCGCAAGGTCAAGCTCATGGGTAGCTACTAAGATTGCCTTGTTCGCCTTGCGCGAAAGGTTGCGCAGCAGGTTCATAATTTCAACCCGGTTGTTCAGGTCGAGGTGAGCTGTAGGTTCATCCAGCAATATAATACGTGTGTCTTGCGCCAGAGCCCGCGCGATCATCGTCATTTGCAATTGACCATCGCTTAATTCATAGATTTTCTTTTTGGTTAAATGTTGTATGCGTGTTTGGGCAATGGCCCGGTCAATCAATTCATTGTCATGTGCATTCAACCGGATGTTCCAGTCTAGGTACGGGTATCGGCCATACGTTACCAACTCCTCTACCGTCATGTTAACAGCGGTAATGCGATCCGTCAGTACCACTGAAATTTTTTCCGGTGTAACGCCAATCATTTCTTTTCCATGAGGTTGAGAAAATGGTCGCTGCAATCCGGACAACGTCCTGATCAAGGTTGATTTCCCGATTCCATTTGACCCCATGAAACATACCAGCTCTCCGCCAACAAGTTCGACATCCAGGTTTTCGAAAAGAATATTTTTATGCTGGCCTTCGGAGTAGCCAACGGTAAGATTTTTTATGGAGAGTAAAACATCCTTCATACGCTCACTTTTTTACTCCTCAGAATAACCCAAATCACAACCGGGGCACCAATCAAAGCAGTAATGGCATTAATCGGCAGGACATAATCACTCCCCGGAAATCGAGAAAGGATGTCGCAAAACAGCATAATCGCCCCGCCACTCATGATAACGGCCGGGATCAGTCGTTTATGGTTTGTAGTATCGATTACTAAACGGGTGAGATGCGGCACAGCAATTCCAACAAAAGCAATTGGTCCGCAAAAGGCAGTTACAGAACCGGTGAGGAGGCAGGTACCTATAATAATGAGTATCCTCGAGTTTTTTAGTGAAATACCCAGACTGGTGGCATAATTGTCGCCCAGCAGCCACCCATTCAATGATTTAACAGAGAAAATGGAAATGCCAATGCCAATGAGAGTGACTATTGTTAAAATCTGAATTTCACCCCAATTCAAACTGCTCAAACTGCCGAACGTCCAAACCAGGTAATATTGCTGATCTTCGGCTTTGCTTAAAAATTGAAGCACACTCACAATAGAGGAGGTTGCGGCCCCAATCATCAACCCTATTATTAATAGAGAGACATTATCCCGTACGCGTTGCGCAAAACCCAACACCATTAAAAAAATGGCGGTACATCCAGCACTTGCTACTAAGGCCAGGGTAAAAGAGTGAGAAAACAGGGTTGATCCAATTCCGGGGGTCATAATCACCAGGGCAACTGCCAGGCTGGCACCAGAACTTAAGCCGAGTACATCTGGCCCAGCCAATGGGTTCCGGAACAGGGTTTGCATAAGAAGCCCACCCAACGACAGTGCTCCCCCAGCCAGGATGCAGGTAAAGGCTTTCGTCAGTCTGAAGTCAATAATAATGTCAGCCCAAATCGGTTGCACTGGAGTCCTTCCAAGTAAAACGTTAATTGTTTCAGAAACCGGGATATGAACACTGCCCAGCGAAATATTGATCAGGAACAGGGAAAGAAGCAGGAGGGGCAAAGCAACATACCAATACCGTCTTAATTTTTGTTTCATGATTCCAAACGACCAATATTACTCATTTTCGCAGGTTATTATGGGAATTGCACCTGCTGCGTATCAATTCCAAAAATTTTAAATCTCGCCCTTGTTAGGAAAGCTTTGTTTCCTATCTTTGCAGTCCTTTTTGGAGCCACATAGGCTTCAAAGCCTGAAAAACAGACATTAAAGGTCAATTATATGCCTGGAATTATAGGACGTAAAGTAGGAATGACAAACGTTTATGGACCAGAAGGCGAGAACATCGCTTGTACGGTTATCGAAGCGGGTCCCTGCTTAGTCACACAAGTAAAAAACGAAGAAACTGACGGATACCGTGCAGTTCAACTCGCGTTTGGCGAGAAAAAAGAGAAGCACACTACAAAGGCTGCTCTTGGTCACTTCAAAAAAGCTAACACTACCCCTAAGAAAGCTGTTGCTGAATTCCGCGATTTCCGCGCTGAGTTCGATGGCATGGTTGAATTAGGAAAAGAAATCCGTGTACAAGATGTATTTAAGGAAGGCGACTTTTTGGATGCCGTTGGTATTTCAAAAGGTAAAGGCTTCCAGGGTGTTGTAAAACGCCACGGTTTCTCAGGTGTGGGTGGCCAAACACACGGTCAGCACAACCGTCTTCGTGCTCCAGGCTCAATGGGTAACGCATCTTTCGCGTCACGAGTACCAAAAGGTAAGCGTCTTGCTGGCCGTATGGGTGGCGATAACGTGAAAGTAACAAACCTGAAAGTTGTGAAAATCATGGCTGATCAGAACATTATTGTTATCAGCGGATCTGTTCCAGGTGCTAAGAACTCAACTGTAATTCTTCAGAAGTAATGGAAGTAGCAATTGTAAAATACAGTGGTGAGAAATCAGGAAAGAAAGCGAAGCTTTCTGATGATGTGTTCGGCATTGAGCCTAACGACCACGCAATCTATCTGGATGTGAAGAGCTACCTCGCCAACCAGCGTCAGGGAACACACAAGTCCAAGCAGCGTAACGAAATTTCAGGTTCTTCCAAAAAGTTGAAGAAGCAAAAAGGTACCGGTGGTGCACGTGCGGGTAATATCAAAAACCCTCAGTTCAAAGGTGGTGGTCGTGTATTCGGCCCAACTCCACGGGACTATTCATTCAAACTGAATAAGAAAGTGAAAGACCTGGCGCGTAAGTCGGCTCTTACCTATAAAGCAAAAGACAATGCGATTGCCGTATTAGAGGATTTCAACTTCGAAAGCCCTAAAACCAATCAGTATGTAAAAATGCTGTCAGCTCTTTCGTTGGCAGATAAGAAAACACTCCTTGTGCTTCCTGAGAAAAACAAGAACATTGTTTTAGCCGGAAGAAACATTAAGCGTGCAAAAGTGACTACTGCTGATCAGATCAACACGTACGATGTGATGAATGCTGACAACGTGTTATTCATCGAGAGCTCCATTAGCAAAATTGAAACCTTATTAAATAAAGCGTAATGAGTGTCCTGAAGAAACCATTAGTAACTGAAAAAGTTTCTGCTTTAAACGAAAAGGGCAAGTATGGCTTTTTCGTTGACATCAACGCCAATAAGGTGGAGATCAAGAAAGCAGTTGAAAAGCAATATGGCGTAAACGTAGTAAGCGTAAACACTATGAGTGTGATGGGTAAATTAAAAACCCGCTACACAAAGGCAGGTGTCCTTTCCGGCCGTCAGCAGAATTATAAGAAAGCCATCGTAACGTTGGCTCAAGGTGAAGTAATTGATTTTTATAGCAACGTATAATTTTTTAGACAATGGCGTTGAAGAAATTAAAACCGGTTACCCCAGGCACTCGTCACAGAGTAGCAACATCTTTTGAAGATGTAACTACAAACGTGCCCGAAAAGTCTTTGGTGGTTACTCTGAAGAAAACCGGAGGAAGAAACAGCAACGGACGGTTGACCATGCGCTACATTGGTGGCGGTCATAAACAGAAGATCCGTATCATCGACTACAAGCGCGATAAGGTAGGTGTTCCTGCAACCGTAAAGTCAATTGAATACGATCCAACCCGTACCGCTCGTGTCGCCCTGTTGTACTATGTTGATGGTACAAAAACCTACATCATTGCTCCGGCAGGATTGACCGTTGGTCAGCAAGTTGTATCAGGTGCTGATGTGGCTCCCGAAGTTGGTAACGCGCTTCCGTTAGCGAAAATACCGTTGGGTACGATCGTTCATAACGTGGAAATGAAGCCAGGAAAGGGCGGAGCCATTGCACGCTCAGCAGGTTCATTTGTTCAGTTGCTCGCCCGTGAAAACGGATTAGCAACATTGAAAATGCCTTCTGGCGAAATGCGTAATGTACTGGATCGTTGCATGGCTACCGTGGGAACGGTGTCAAATGCAGATCACATGAACGAAAGCCTGGGTAAGGCAGGTCGTAACCGTTGGAAAGGTATTCGTCCTCGTACACGTGCGGTTGCGATGAACCCGGTAGATCACCCGATGGGTGGTGGTGAAGGTCGTGCATCCGGAGGTCATCCAAGATCCCGTAACGGTATGCTGGCGAAGGGTAAGAAGACTCGTCACCCGAAGAAGTATTCAGATGGTTTAATTATCTCTAGAAGGAAGAAATAATGGGACGTTCAGTAAAAAAAGGACCGTATTGCGATGCAAGACTTACCAAGAAGGTAGATGTCATTGAAAAGTCGGGCAAGAAGTCAGTGATTAAGACCTGGTCGAGAAGATCAACGATTATCCCTGAAATGATTGGCCACACGTTCGCGGTACACAATGGAAATAAATTTATCCCTGTTTATGTGACAGAGAATATGGTGGGTCATAAGCTTGGTGAATTTGCACCAACCCGTACATTCAAAGGTCACTCAGGTAACAGAAAAGAGGCTTAGTAAATCATGGAAGCTACAGCTAAAAAAACGAAAAGATCGGTTCTCAAGAGAGAGAAGCGTGATGCAAAGAAGGAAGCGGCTAAAACCGGTCCTGTAACTGCAAAACTGGTGAACGTACCAACCTCTCCTCGTAAGATGAGACTGGTAGCAGATTTGATCCGTGGCGTTCGGGTTAACCAGGCGCTCAATATATTGAAGTATGAGCCAAAAGTTGGCGCTGAAAAGCTTGAGAAGCTGTTGCTCTCGGCAATTTCTAACTGGTCGGCAAAAAACACCGATCAGAAGCTCGAAGAAGCTGACCTTTTTGTAAAAGATATTTTTGTCGATGGTGGTCGCATCTTAAAGAGATTGAGACCAGCACCGCAAGGACGTGCGCACCGCATTCGTAAGCGCTCGAACCACGTAACGTTAGTGGTTGACAGCTTAAAGAAGAAAGGCACTGAAGTAAAATCCACTGAAAAAGAATAAGGAATGGGACAAAAGATTAACCCTGTAGGATTCAGATTAGGCATCGTTCGCGGTTGGGATTCCAACTGGTTCGGAGGTAACAACTTCTCTGACAAACTTGTAGAAGATCACAAGATCAGAAAGTATGTGGATGCCCGTATTCAAAAAGGTGGAATTGCCAAAGTGGTAATTGAAAGAACATTAAAGCGCATCACCCTAACCATTCACACGGCTCGTCCGGGTGTTGTTATTGGAAAAGGGGGTACTGAAGTAGATAAAATTAAGGAAGAATTAAAGAAGCTTACCGGCAAAGATGTTCAGATCAACATCTTTGAAATTAAGCGTCCTGAGTTGGATGCGAAATTGGTAGGAGAGTCAATTGCACAGCAGATTGAAGCACGTATTTCATACAAGCGTGCCATGAAGCAGGCGATCGCTTCAGCGATCCGCGTAGGCGCAGAGGGTATCAAAATTAAAACTTCAGGTCGTTTGGCTGGTGCCGATATGGCCAGAACAGAACAATACAAAGAGGGACGTATTCCATTGCACACCTTGCGTGCTGACATTGATTATGCAATCTCTGAAGCGCAAACGGTGTATGGTAAGATTGGTATCAAGGTATGGATCTTCAAAGGCGAGGTTTATGGTAAGCGTGATCTGTCTCCGAATGTTGGCGCAGTAGCTAATGCAGCAGCAGGTGCCGGTGCACAGCAAGGTGGACCAAGAGGCGGAAATGAGCGCGGTGGCGACAGAAGAGGAAGAGGCGGTGATAACCGTGGACGTGGTGGCGACAGAGGTGGTCGCGGTGGTGAAGGCCGTGGAAGAGGTGGAGATAACCGTGGCGGAAGAAGAAATTAATTATTAAAGAAAACGTAAACAGCAATGTTACAACCAAAACGTACCAAGTTCAGAAAGATGCAGAAGGGCCGCGTGAAAGGTATTGCCACGCGCGGACACTCAATTGCTTTCGGTTCTTTTGGTCTTAAATCTTTGGAAGGTGGTTGGATTACCGCCCGTCAGTTAGAAGCAGCTCGTATCGCGGTAACACGTGCGATGAAGCGTGAAGGTCAGGTGTGGATTCGTATTTTCCCCGACAAACCAATTACACGCAAGCCTGCAGAGGTTCGTATGGGTAAAGGTAAAGGTGCTCCGGAATATTGGGTAGCCGTTATTAAGCCTGGAACTATTTTATTTGAAGCGGGTGGGGTTAACATGGCAACAGCACGCGAAGCGTTACGCCTGGCGGAAGGAAAACTTCCGATTAAAACGAAGTTTACGGTTAGAAAAGACTACGTAGAAGGATAAGAGCTATGAAGCATTCAGAAATAAAGGCATTAGGCATCAACGACCTGAAAGAAAAAATTGCCAGCGAGAAGGAATCGTTGCGTAAAATGAAGTTTGCGCACCAGGTATCTTCCATCGAAAACCCGATGAAGATGCGAGCAACCCGCAGACTGATCGCACAATTGAACACAGAGTTGAGAGCTAAAGAAATTCAAAAATAATTCCTATGGAAAGGAACTTACGTAAAGAAAGAATTGGAAAGGTTGTGAGCAACAAGATGACGAAGAGCATCACTGTTGCCGTAGACAGAAGGGTAAAACACCCGATCTATGGAAAGTTTGTTCACAAAACGACCAAGTTCATGGCGCACGATGAGAAGAACGAGGCAGGTATTGGTGATACAGTATTGATCTCTGAAACCCGTCCGTTAAGCAAAAACAAGCGCTGGAGATTAGTTCAGATTATTGAAAAAGCGAAGTAATTATGATCAGCACAGAATCAAGACTAACTGTAGCAGACAATAGCGGAGCAAAAGAAGTTCTGTGTTTGCATATCCCGGGAGGTAGCGGAAAGCGCTATGCTTCAGTGGGTGATAAGATCGTTGTGACGATCAAATCTGCCATGCCTAACGGCCAGGTAAAGAAAGGAACAGTTTCAAAAGCTGTTGTGGTAAGAACCAAGAAAGAAATCAGAAGAAAGGATGGATCGTACATCCGTTTTGAAGATAACGCAGCTGTTCTTTTGAATGCTCAGGACGAACCTCGTGGTACCCGTATTTTCGGTCCGGTGGCGCGTGAGCTCAGAGAAAAGCAGTTCATGAAAATTATTTCATTAGCTCCTGAAGTAATCTAAGAATCATGGAAATGAAGAAAGTGAAATTGCACATTAAGAAAGGTGACACTGTAAAAGTGATTGCCGGAGATGATAAAGGTAAAGAAGGCAAAGTGCTGGAAGTGGTTGTTGCTAAGAACAGAGCAATCGTAGAAGGCATCAATGTTATTACCAAGCATCAGAAACCATCAGCGGGTAAACCTGAAGGTGGAATTAAGAAGACAGAAGCATCGATTCACATCAGCAACTTAATGCTGGTTGATCCTGCAAGCGGAAAAACAACGCGTGTGGGCCGTAAGGCAAACGAGAAAGGAAAATTACAGCGGTATTCAAAGAAAACAGGAGAATTCATAAAATAATGGCAACTCCAAGATTAAAAGACAGATACAAGAAAGAGATTGTGCCGGCCCTGAAAACCAGGTTCCAGTATAAATCCATCATGCAGGTTCCCAAGATCGAAAAGATCTGTATCAACAAAGGAATGGGAATTGCAGTAACCGACAAGAAGTTGATTGACGTAGCGCTTGAAGAAATTACTTCCATCACTGGTCAAAAGGCGGTTTCTACTAAATCAAAGAAGGCGATCTCTAACTTTAAGTTGAGAGAAGACCAGCCAATTGGCGTTCGTGTAACGCTTCGGGGCGATAGTATGTACGAATTCCTTGACAGGCTGATGAACATTGCTCTGCCTCGCGTGCGTGACTTCCGTGGCGTTAGTCCTAAAGGTTTTGATGGTCGTGGAAACTATACGTTGGGTGTAAAGGAGCAGATCATTTTCCCCGAAATTTCGATTGATAAAGTGACAAAGATCAGCGGTATGGACATTACGTTCGTAACCTCTGCCAAGTCTGACGAAGAAAGTTATGAGCTCCTGAAGGCGTTCGGGATGCCGTTCGCAAACGCATCTAAAAACTAAGAAGTAGCATGGCTAAAACATCGGTAATTGCTAGACAGACAAAAAGAGAGAAGCTTGTAGCGTTGCATGCTGCCAAGCGCAAGGCCCTGAAAGAGGCTGGAGATTATGCTGCGTTGGATAAACTTCCCCGCAATGCCTCTCCGGTACGCCTTAAAAACAGGTGTAAACTCACAGGCCGTCCGAAAGGGTACATTGGAAAATTCGGTGTTTGCCGTAACGTTTTCCGTCAAATGGCCTCTGATGGCAAAATTCCAGGTTTGACAAAGTCAAGCTGGTAAAACCGCGTCCCGCCCTGGCGGGGAGGTTTAAAAAGACATATTGGTTGCTGAGTATTAAGGTCTTCCCGCTAATAGCCGGAGGAAACCAAATAACAGTTTGAATAACAAAAATTGTTCAATATCTTTGCAGCCCGTTCAAAAGACGGGTTTGCTTTTTAGAAGAAAGGAGTAAGAAAATGACAGATCCTATTTCAGATTACTTAACCAGGTTACGGAATGCCATTAAGGCAAACCATAAGGTAGTGGAAATCCCTGCCTCTAACCTGAAAAAGGAAATAACCAAAGTGTTATTCGACAAAGGTTATATCCTAAACTACAAGTTCGAGCAAGGTGAAAACCCGCAAGGCACTATAAAAATAGCGCTGAAGTACAACGTGGAAACACGCGAGTCTGCTATCTCTAGCTTAGAGAGAGTAAGTACGCCAGGTCTTCGCCAGTACCGCGGTACTGATAACCTGCCTAAGGTATTAAATGGCCTTGGTGTAGCGATCCTCTCAACTTCTAAGGGAGTGATTACCGATAAAGAAGCCCGCAAAATGAATGTGGGTGGTGAAGTATTGTGTTACGTGTATTAATGATATAAGGTATGTCGCGTATAGGAAAACAACCAGTCTCATTACCAAAAGGCGTTACCTTCAACTTCTCTAAAGAGAATCACCAGGTAACAGTGAAAGGCCCAAAAGGTGAACTTACCCAAATCATTGATGCCGACTTCCAGGTAAAGCAGGAAGAAGGTTCAGTATTGGTGGAAAGACCAACCGAACAAAAGCGCCACAAAGCTATGCACGGTTTATATCGTGCGTTGATCGCCAACATGGTAGAAGGCGTTAGCAATGGTTACAAAACACAGCTGGAATTGGTAGGTGTTGGTTATAAGGCATCGGCTCAGTCAAACGTGTTGGAGCTTAGCCTTGGCTATTCGCACAATGTGTTTTTAGCGGTTCCAAAGGAGATTAAAGTACAGGCCATTCAGGAGAAAGGTGCTAACCCAACGATTATTCTGGAGGGCATCGACAAGCAGTTGATGGGACAAGTGGCTGCAAAAATTAAATCGCTGCGTAAAGTTGAGCCTTACAAAGGTAAAGGTATTCGCTTCACGGGTGAGTTTGTACGCAGAAAAGCTGGTAAGGCTGCTGCTAAATAATTAGGCATCATAGACAGTTAAAACTATGGCAGGCAAGAACAACGAAAGAAGAACAAGAATTAAAGCAGGTATTCGCAAGAAGATGGAAGGCACCGCTGACCGTCCGAGATTATCTGTGTTCAGAAGCAACAAGGGTATTTACGCTCAGATCATCGATGATATCAAAGGCGTAACATTAGCTGCAGCTTCAACTACAGAGCTTGGCGAGAAAACCAGGTTAGGTGTTGAGAGTTCTAAGAATGTAGGTAAGAAGCTTGCTGAAAAGGCAACTGCAGCTGGAGTTCAAACCATTGTGTTTGACAGAAACGGATACCTCTATCATGGAAATATTAAAGCTTTCGCTGAAGGTGCGAGAGAAGGTGGATTGAAATTTTAAACCAGATAGTCTTTAGGTACTAGTCCTTAGTCGCAAGTACTAAAGACTAAATACTAAGGACTAAAGACTAAAAAAAATATGTCAGTAAGCAACATCAGTACAGTAAAAGCCAGCGAAATCGACCTGAAAGAGAAGGTCGTAGCCATTGAGCGTGTAGCCAAGGTGGTAAAAGGCGGACGCAGGTTCAGCTTCGCAGCGATCGTAGTAGTAGGTGATGGAAATGGTGTAGTAGGGTACGGTCTTGGAAAAGCAAACGAAGTTACCGATGCGATCACGAAAGGTGTGGATGATGCAAAGAAGCACCTGGTAAAAGTTCCGATCATTAAAGGAACTGTGCCACACGAAGCAACCGGTAAGTTTGATGGTGGTCACGTGTTGTTGAAGCCAGCTTCTCCGGGTACTGGAGTAATTGCCGGTGGTGCGATGCGTGCTGTGTTGGAAAGTGCAGGTGTACACAATGTATTGGCGAAGTCGAAAGGTTCTTCAAATCCTCACAACGTGGTGAAGGCTACGTTTAAGGCTCTTTCTTCTATGAGAGATGCCGCTGCGGTTGCAAAGAACAGAGGTATTTCATTGTCAAAAGTATTTAATGGTTAATACCATGGCGAAGGTTAGAATTACACAATTCAGAAGTGATATCAAGAGAGTCGAAAGACAGCAAAAAACATTGCGTGCTCTTGGTTTGGGAAAAGTGAATAAGTCGGTTGAAGTGGAGTTAACCCCTCAGATCAACGGCATGATTCAAAAAGTAAATCATTTGGTTACTGTAAAAGAACTGTAAGATGAAGTTGCACACATTAAAGCCTGCTTCAGGTTCAACAAAAACGAATAAGAGACTTGGTCGCGGTCAGGGTTCTGGCGGAAGCACAGCGGGTCGCGGACACAAAGGTGCGAAGTCGCGTTCAGGTTATTCTAAGAAATTTGGTTTCGAAGGGGGTCAGATGCCGTTACAACGTAGGGTGCCGAAGTTCGGTTTTAAGAATAACGATAAAATTTATTTTAAAGCGGTTAATCTTGATACGCTTGAAACCATTGCAGAAAGGAATAAAGGTGCTGAGATCAGCTTCCAGTTACTAGTTGAGAATGGGATTATCGGCAAGAATGACAAAATAAAAGTGTTGGGAAGAGGCGAGTTAAAATCAAAAGTTAGTGTTCAGGCACATGCCTTCTCTGAAACAGCATTAAAGGCAATTGAGAAAGTGGGTGGTACAGCTACTAAGATCTAAGAATGAAGCGTTTTTTTGATACGATACGGAATATCTTTTCTATTGAAGACCTCAGAGTCAGAATCCTGAACACCATTGGGTTTCTGATTATCTTCAGGTTGGGTTCATTCATTGTACTTCCGGGCATCGACCCTAATTTGTTAGGAGCAGGTGCACAGGGGGGTATTTTTGATTTGTTGAACACATTCCTGGGAGGATCTTTCAGCAGGGCATCCATCTTTGCCTTGGGTATCATGCCGTACATTTCTGCATCGATCATCGTTCAGTTATTGACTTTTGCGGTTCCGTATTTTCAGAAACTTCAGAAAGAAGGTGATTCTGGCCGCAAGCGGCTGAATCAAATTACGCGTGTACTGACAATTTTTATTACAGGATTTCAGGCGTACGGATACATCCGTGGCACAATCGATCCTGCGGCTATTATTGATCCTGGATTTTTCTTCTACTTCTCATCCATTACCATCCTCATTTCAGGAACCATGTTTTGTATGTGGTTGGGCGAGCGAATTACCGATAAGGGTATTGGAAACGGTATCTCCATGCTGATCATGATTGGTATTGTTTCCCGTCTCCCGGCTTCTATCTACGTTGAAGCGGTTGACAACAGAGGAATGCAGGGAGCATTATTATTTGTGGTGGAAGTGTTGGTGTTATTCTTTATCGTGATGGGCGTAATTATGCTAACACAAGCAACACGCAAAATTCCGATTCAGTACGCGAAACAAGTTGTTGGAAATAAATTATATGGTGGCAAACGTGATTTCATCCCCTTGAAGCTTAACTCTTCAGGTGTTATGCCAATCATTTTTGCCCAGGCGCTGATGTTCATTCCGGCTTTGCTGGCAGGTATTTGGAGAGATAGCGATGTGGGAGCGTATATCGGTTCTACTTTCTCCGATTTCACATCCTGGCAGTATAACTTATTGTTTGGTTCATTGATTTTGATCTTCACGTTCTTTTATACCGCGATCACGATCAACTCAAACGACATTGCCGATAATTTGAAAAGAAATGGTGGTTTTGTTCCGGGTATTAAGCCCGGAAAACAAACAGCCGACTTTATTGATACAGTTTTATCAAGAATTACCTTGCCCGGTGCATTGTTCCTTGTAGCCATCGCCATTCTTCCTGCTTTTGCAGTGAAAGCCGGTGTTGGCCAGAACTTCGCTCAATTCTTCGGGGGCACTTCATTGTTGATTATGATCGGGGTAATCCTCGATACACTTCAACAAATTGAAAGCTACCTGTTGATGAGACACTACGAAGGAATGATGAAATCAGGCAGAGTAAAAGGACGTTCTCAATTTGCTGCGGCTTAAGTGCTGAATGGTTCACTTAAAGACTGACGAGGAACTCCAAATCATCAGGCAAAGCGCCCAAATTCTTGGGAAAGCTCATGGTGAAGTGGCGAAACTGGTAAAGCCAGGAGTAAAAACCTCAACGTTGGATAAGGTGGCGGAAGAATTTATTCGTGATCATGGAGGAGTACCATCCTTCAAAAATTACAATGGATTTCCGGCAACTTTATGTATCTCAGTCAACGATGTAGTGGTACACGGATTTCCGGGTAAGTATGAGCTGAAGGAAACTGACATTATCTCCGTTGATGGAGGAGTTCAGTTCAAAGGGTTTCACAGTGATTCAGCGTACACCTATCCGTTGGAAGGTGTTGGCAAAGAAACACTTCAACTGTTAGATCGTACGTACGATTCGTTAATGAAAGGGATCGAACAGGCGAAATCAGGAAACCGGATTGGTGATGTGAGTTACGCCATCCAAAGTTATGTAGAAAGCTTTGGGTATGGAGTAGTGAGAGAACTGGTAGGACATGGAGTAGGAAAAGACCTGCACGAAGATCCAGAGGTTCCAAACTTTGGAAAGAGAGGAAAGGGCGTGAAGTTGGTTCCGGGAATGGTGTTCGCGATTGAACCGATGGTCAATCAGGGAACTAAGAATGTGGTTCAGGAGAATGATGGATGGACGATCCGCACAGCCGACAGAAAGCCATCTGCTCATTTTGAGCATACGGTGGCAGTTTTAAAAGATAAAACCGAGGTGTTAACAACACATCAGTATATAGAAGAAAATTATTCGTACAAGTGGCGAAACAAAAGTCGATAGAGCAAGACGGAACAATTTTAGAGGCACTTTCGAACGCCATGTTCAGGGTGCAACTGGAAAACGGACATGAGGTACTGTCGCATATTTCGGGTAAGATGAGGATGAATTATATCCGTATTCTGCCTGGCGATAAAGTGAGATTGGAGATGTCACCGTACGATTTAACAAAAGGAAGAATTGTATTTAGGTATAAATAGAGACGCATAATGATGCGTCTGAAAAAGGAAGAACAAAATGAAAGTTAAAGCATCCATAAAAAAGCGCAGCGCTGATTGCAAAGTGATCAGACGAAATGGCAAGCTGTATGTGATTAACAAAAAGAATCCAAGGTTTAAACAAAGACAAGGATAATACTATGGCAAGGATACAAGGTGTCGATATTCCTGACAACAAAAGAGGTGAGATCAGCTTAACCTACATCTTCGGCATTGGCCGCAGAAGAGCTCAGAACATTCTTACCAAAGCAGGTGTGAACTGGGACAAGAAAGCAAAAGACTGGAGTGATGAAGAGTCGAATGCAATTCGTTCCATTATTGCTGAAAGCTTCAAAGTTGAAGGTACCCTTCGCTCTGAAATTCAGCTGAGCATCAAGCGTCTAATGGACATCGGTTCATACAGAGGCCTTCGTCACCGCAAAGGATTACCGGTGCGTGGACAAACAACCAAGAACAACGCCCGTACCCGTAAGGGTAAGCGTAAGACGGTTGCAAACAAGAAGAAGGTTACTAAAGGTTAATCGTTAAAAACTAAATAGCTGAACAATGGCTGTAGAAAAAAGAAAAGATAAAGCGAAGAAGCGCGTAGTAGTGGTTGAAGCAATGGGCCAGGCGCATATCCGGGCTACTTTCAACAACATCGTAATTTCGATGACCAACTCTACGGGACAGGTAATTACCTGGGCTTCTGCCGGTAAAATGGGTTTTAAAGGCTCAAAGAAAAACACTCCATATGCTGCACAAATGGCCGCTCAGGATTGTTCAACAAGGGCATTTGAACTCGGGTTGCGCAAGGTTGAAGTATTCGTGAAAGGGCCGGGTGCCGGACGTGAGTCTGCAATCCGTACCATTCAGAATTCAGGTATTGAAGTAACCACGATTAAGGATGAGACTCCGCTGCCACACAATGGTTGCCGTCCTCCGAAGAAAAGAAGAGTATAATCAATTTAAGATTTCAGATTTTAGAATTAAGATATGGAATCGAGTAGTAATAAAATATGATGGTGATTGAAGAGTAAAATCTAAAATCAGAAATCTAAAATCAACAATAAGAAAATGGCACGATACACAGGCCCACGAGCAAGAATCTCGAGAAAATTTGGAGAGCCTATTTTAGGTGATAACAAAGCTCTTCAAAAGAAGAACTACGCCCCCGGCATGCACGGCAAAACCAAGAAGCGTAAAGTTTCTGAATATGCAACGCAGTTGGCCGAGAAGCAGAAGGCTAAGTATATCTATGGTTTATTGGAGCGTCAATTCGCCAAGGTATTCGATAAGGCAACACGTAAGAAGGGTGTGACCGGTGAGGTATTGCTTCAGTTATTGGAAGCAAGACTGGACAACACGGTGTACCGTTTAGGCATTGCCCCAACACGCAGGGCTGCCCGTCAGTTGGTGTCGCATAAGCACATTACGGTTAACGGTGAAATCGTAAACGTTCCGTCTTTCGGCTTGAAGGCTGGCGATATTGTAGGTGTACGTGAGCGTTCTAAATCATTAGAATCCATTACCAACAGCCTCTCCATTCAAGGTGTTAAAAAATACAGCTGGCTGGAGTGGGATGGCAACGAGTTTACGGGCAAGTTAATTCATGTGCCGATACGTGCCGATATCCCGGAGAATATCAACGAGCAGTTGATCGTTGAATTGTACTCGAAGTAATTCTAACATTTAATCAAGAAAGGAATATGTCAATATTAGCATTTCAAATGCCAGATAAGGTAGTTATGGAGAAATCCGATGACTTCCATGGCACGTTTACCTTTAAACCGCTTGAAAAAGGATATGGTGTTACGATCGGTAATGCTCTAAGAAGAATTTTACTTTCTTCATTAGAAGGCTATGCGATTACGGGCATTAAAATTCCTGGAGTGTTACATGAGTTCTCAACGATTGAAGGCGTTGTGGAGGATGTGGCGGAAATTATTTTGAACCTGAAAATGGTTCGCTTCAAAAAAGTTACCGATAGCTTCGAAAGCAAAATCACGGTAAACATCAAGAAGCAAAAGCAGTTCAAAGCAAGTGATATTGCCAAGTTTACTTCAGCTTTTGAAGTTTTGAATCCTGATCATGTAATCTGTAACCTCGATGAATCGGCTCACTTTGAGATCGAACTAACCCTTGAAAAAGGAAGAGGTTATTTACCAGCAGAAGAAAACAAACCGACTGAACAGGTATTCGGTTTCATTCCGATCGATGCCATCTTCACACCGGTAAAGAATGTGAAGTACAGCGTGGAAAATACCCGTGTAGAGCAGAAGACTGACTACGAAAAGCTGGTGGTTGAAATTCAAACAGACGGTTCTATCCATCCTGAAAAGGCATTGGAAGGTGCTGCTCACATTTTGATCCAACACTTCCGCCTGTTCTCGGATAAATCAATCGAACTTGAAACCGGCAAAGACACTGAAGTTGAACAGGTAGATGAGGAGATGTTGCACATGCGTAAGTTGTTGAAGACTCCTCTTCACGACCTCGACCTCTCAGTGCGCGCGTACAACTGCTTAAAAGCAGCGGATGTGAAAACACTAGGCGACCTGGTTGAGCTGGAAATTTCTGACATGATGAAGTTCAGAAACTTCGGTAAGAAATCATTAGCCGAATTAGAGCAATTGGTTGCCGAGAAGAACCTTACCTTCGGTATGGATCTTGGTAAGTATAAATTAGAAGAAGATTAAGCGATAAGCGATCATGAGACACGGTAAGAAAGTAAATCATTTGGGAAGAACATCAAGCCACCGCAAGGCGTTGATGTCGAACATGGCATCTTCCTTAATTTTAGAGAAACGCATTACAACCACCGTTGCTAAGGCGAAAGCATTAAGAAAGTATGTAGAGCCTTTGCTGACCAAAGCAAAGAGTGACACGACTCACTCCAGAAGAACGGTGTTCTCGTACCTTCAGAACAAAGAGTCTGTTAAAGAACTTTTCGGTTCTGTAGCCTCTAAAATAAGCGATCGTCCGGGTGGATACACCCGTATTATTAAGATGGGTGATGTTCGGTTAGGTGACAATGCCGAAATGTGCTTGATCGAACTGGTTGATTTCAATACACTCTACACAAAAGAAGGTGCTGAGAAGAAGGCTAAAACCCGCAGAAGCCGCAAAGGTGGCAAGAAGGAGGGTGCTGAGGTTGAGGCAACTGCTGAAACAACAGAAGCAAAAGAAAAGCCTGCAAAGAAGGCTGCGGCTAAAAAGACAACGAAAAAAGCTGACAAAGAATAAGTTGATTCAGATTAACTTAAATATTAAAGGGATTGGACGAGAGTTCAATCCTTTTTTTATTTTCCGTCCTTCAGGTCAGTGCCCTTACCAATGTGAGCCCTCCCTCGGTCTGTGTCCTTACCAATGTGAGCCCCCCTTGGTCTGTGTCCTCACAGACCGAAAGATTACTTTCAAATTGACCGATGAGAGCACAGACCTTGGGATTAGAGGGCGTTCAATCGTTTGGGATGAAAAATCGTCAGGTTTAGTCCCGGTAAATGCGCTGGAAGTTTAATTTTGTCAAACCAAAAACTGTGAGCAAAGCATACATACTTCTTGAAGACGGCCTCTTGGTAGAGGGAACTGCGATTGGAAAAATTGGCACTACCGGAGGGGAAATTTGTTTTAATACCGGGATGACCGGCTACCAGGAAATCTATACCGATCCATCTTATTACGGGCAGATCATTGTAAACACTACAGCCCACATCGGAAACTATGGAACTGTGGATCATGAGCAGGAATCAGACAAACCAAAAATCAGCGGATTGGTAGTGAATGATTTCTCTGAAGATTTCAGCAGGCTAACCGCTCGCGAAAGCCTTCAACAATATCTTGAAAAACATGGTATCGTTGGCATTGCCGATTTGGATACACGGATGCTGGTTCGGTATATCAGAAGCAAGGGTGCAATGAATGCCCTCATTTCTTCTGAACTCACGCCAGATCAGATGAAGACTGAAATCAAGAAGGTGCCCTCGATGGATGGATTGGAACTTTCTTCCATCGTAACAACTAAAGAGGCGTATACCGTAGGAAATCCTCAAGCTCAGTTTCGTGTGGCTGCGTTAGATGTTGGCATTAAGAAAAGTATTCTGACAAATCTGGTCGATCGTGCTTGCTTTGTGAAAGTATTTCCTGCGAAGACTTCTTTTATGGAAATGGAAAAATTTGATCCGCACGGATATTTTATTTCAAACGGTCCTGGTGATCCCTCAGTGATGAAGTATGCGATTAAGACTGTTCAGGAAGTGCTGGAATCAAATAAGCCAACCTTTGGAATTTGCCTGGGGCACCAATTGCTGGCATTGGCGTGTGGGATATCAACGTACAAAATGCACCACGGTCATCGCGGATTAAACCATCCGGTTAAAAATTTACTAACGGGCTTGGGTGAGATGACTTCTCAAAACCACGGCTTTGCGGTAAGCGAAAAAGATATTGAAAAGAATAAAAACGTAGAGGTAACGCATGTGCATCTCAACGATAACACAATCATGGGTATCCGTGTTAAAAATAAAAAAGCATTTTCCGTTCAGTACCACCCGGAAGCATCACCCGGTCCGCATGATTCACGATATTTGTTTGATGAATTTGTAGAGATGATCAAACAAGATCAGTTTGAAATGGTCAAGTCTTGATTTTAGATTTTTGAATTAAGATTTTTTGATTGAAGTATGAACAAGAATGAACTACTGAATCGGACAAGACAATTTGCCGTTCGAGTATTTAAACTTGTTGAGAAGCTCCCCAAAACCGAAGCTTCAAAAGGAGTAACTTATCAATTGCTAAAATCTTCGTCTTCTGTTGCTGCCAATTATAGAGAAGTTAATAGGGCTAAATCTAAAATTGATTTTGCTAATAAAATCAAAATTGTTTTAGAGGAATCGGACGAAAGTAATTTTTGGTTGACCTTCATAATAGACGTAGCTTTACTTAAGCCTGATCAAGAAATTAACAACCTTATAAAAGAATCTGACGAATTTATTGCAATCTTCACAGCCTCATTAAAAACGTTGTCCAAGTCTAAATCATAAATCTCAAATCACAAATCTAAAATCCTTATGTCTCTTATAGAAAGCATTCATGCCCGTCAGATTCTTGACAGTCGCGGCAATCCTACAGTAGAAGTCGATGTGGTAACATCCAGTGGCGCGTATGGCCGTGCTGCGGTTCCTTCGGGTGCATCTACGGGTACACACGAAGCGGTAGAGTTGCGTGATGGTGATAAAAAGAAGTATCTGGGGAAGGGCGTTCTGAAGGCGGTTGATAACGTTAATAACAAAATAGCAACAGAATTAGTGGGCTTTTCGGTGTATGAACAAAACCTGATCGATAAGATCATGATCGAGTTGGACGGAAGTCCTAACAAAGCGAAGCTGGGAGCGAACGCAATTCTGGGAACTTCTTTAGCGATTGCGAAAGCCGCTGCTATGGATGCAGGCCTGCCTTTATACCGGGATGTTGGCGGTGTAAGCGCTAACACCCTTCCTGTTCCCATGATGAATATTTTAAACGGTGGAAGCCATGCCGATAATTCAATCGACTTCCAGGAATTCATGGTGATGCCGGTCGGTTCCGATACGTTCTCTGAAGCCCTGCAAATGGGAGCGGAAGTTTTTCATACGCTGAAGAAAGTTCTTCACGACAAAGGGTTATCAACCAATGTTGGAGACGAAGGAGGATTTGCTCCAAATTTGAAATCAAACGAAGAAGCCATTGAAGTGGTGTTGAAGGCAATCGAGAAAGCCGGCTACAAACCCGGTTCCGATATTTTCATTGCGCTGGATCCGGCTGCATCTGAGTTTTATGATTCAAAAACTAAGTTGTATCACTTCAAGAAATCAAACGGAAAAAAATTAAAGCCGCTTGAAATGGCTGAATACTGGACAAACTGGGTGAAGAAATACCCGATTATTTCATTGGAAGATGGAATGGCAGAAGACGACTGGGCTGGATGGAAAGCCCTTACGGATAAGATTGGAAAGAAAGTGCAATTGGTAGGTGACGATTTGTTTGTTACTAATGTGAAGCGCCTGCAGAAAGGTATTGATGACGGTGTTGCCAATGCCATTTTGATCAAAGTAAACCAGATCGGTTCTCTCTCAGAAACCATCGATGCCGTTAATCTCGCGAAGCGTAATTCGTACAAGAGTGTGATGTCGCACCGTTCTGGAGAAACGGAAGACAGCACGATTGCCGATTTGGCCGTAGCTTTGAATACTGGTCAGATCAAGACTGGTTCAGCATCCCGTTCAGATCGTATGGCTAAGTATAACCAGTTGATCAGAATTGAAGAAGAACTGGGTGAAACAGCGTATTTTCCGGGCAAGAAGATGTGATTTTGAAGGACCTCAGAGTCGCAAGCTTCAAGCCACAAGCCGTAAGCTGTTGGTGATCAACCCTCGCTTGGAGCTTGCTGCTTGGAGCTTGTGGCTTTATTACCTACCTTAGTCATCATTTTTTAAGCGTATGTTGAAGAAACTACCCAAAGCATTCCGGAACTTCTACATCGTTGCGGGGCTTATTTTTTTAGTGTGGATGTTGTTTTTAGACTCCAACGATTTTGTTTCCCGTTACAAACTAACCGCCAAGCTGCGCTCGCTGGAGGGAGAAAAGGAGTATTATCTTGAGAAAATCAAGGAAGTAGAAAAAGACAAAGAGGAGCTGATGGGCACGCGTGAACTACTTGAAAAATTTGCGCGTGAAAAGTATTTAATGAAAAAGGATACCGAAGATATTTTTATTGTCGTTGAAGAATAAAAATTATGCGCATCCCCGTACTTATTTTAGTATTGTTCGGTGTTTTTTTCGCTTCAAAAGCACAAAACAGAAGAAGTAATAATGAAAATAGCCTGGAGGGTGTTCCATTCAAAGAGAGAATTGTAACAGGCGGTGGCCTAGGATTGAGCTTTGGCAGTAATCAGGATTTTATTTCACTTTCTCCAATAATCGGATATGCCTTCACAAAAAAGTTTGTAGCGGGTACCGGCCTTACTTACCAGTATACAAAATATAAAGATGTCTACCCGGGTCAGGATGTGGCCACGAATAATTTTGGTATTAATCCGTTCCTTCGATACACTGTTTATCAGGGTATTTTTTTACAGACGGAGTATGAGTACTTGAATTACGAGGGTATTATTCTTCCTGATTTAAATACCGAACGAGATTCGTTTACTAGTTTTATGGCAGGAGGCGGATTTATGCAGCCTATCGGTGATAAGGCTGGTTTTTTCCTTTTGGCGATGTATAACTTTTCTTATCGTGACCCAAAACCTGGCGAATACTTACCCTATGCCAGTCCGTGGGTAATTCGTGCCGGTATTAACGTTGGTGCATTAAGTTTCTAGATCGACTTTAGAAACTCAGATTCATTTTTTTTCCGAGTTCTGTCAGATCATCCACTACTTTAGGATTCAACGGAATTCCATCTTTAATCCTGATCTCATTCATCTCTCGTTCCGGATCACCCGGGATTAAAACCCTCGGTTGCCCTTCAACTGTTTTCGCAGACCGAAACCGCGTAATCCAATTGTCCATGTGCGATTTAAATTCCTCTGCCGGACGAAAGGCATCAATACGCATAGCGCCAAAAAAATGACCAATGCCTTTTCCGACAGGGTCAGCAGGAGGAGCCAAAAAACTAACAAAGGGAGGTACCCACGGGCCATAGTTGGCGCCTGAAAGAACAGCGGAAAAAATATCCACGATTGATCCGAGCCCGTACCCCTTATGACTGCCATGTTCAAAATCGCTGCCCAGCGGAATAAGTGCACCGCCATCTTTTAATTCGTGAGGATTCGTTGAGGGGTTTCCTTCTTTATTCTGAATCCACCCAAGCGGTGCTTCCTTACCTTTCCGTTGTAAAATTTCAAGCTTGCCGTTGGCAGCAGTGGTTGTTGCCATATCGGCCACGAAAGCGGGCTGTTTGTTTGCCGGAATGGCCACAGCGATAGGGTTGGTTCCCAGTAATCGCTCAATTGAAAAAGTAGGCGCCACTAACGGGCTGGCATTGGTCATGGCTATGCCGATCATATCATGCTCCAACGCCATCATGGCGTGATAGCCCGCAATACCAAAATGATTGGAGTGTTGAACAGAAACCCAGCCGGTACCGTACTGCTTTGCTTTATCAATAGCAATTTGCATGGCTTTGGGGGCAACCACCAAGCCCAAACCACCATCGCCATCTACTACTGCCGTACTGGGCGATTCGTGAACGATTTTAATAGCCGGTGTTGCATTAATCCGGTTGGCTTCCCACAGTCTGATATACCCCGAGAGTCTGGCGAGCCCGTGTGAATCAATGCCCCGCAAATCGGCTGAGATCAGGACATCCGCGGCAAGCTGCGCTTCCTCGTCTCTGCAACCAATTTTTTTAAAAACCGTAAGTGCAAACTTGTGAAGGGTTTTATAAGGATAAATTTTTTCCGTCATGATGGCAAAGATAAACGTCTTAAACTATGATTCGCATGATTAAGTGATTACCATGATTTCTTATCCAATTTAATCATACAAAATCACCGTAATCAGATAAATCACAGTTTAGGACAAATATCCTACCTTCGTTATGGAGTTTGCACAGTATTTGCATCTCAAGATGAAAACTCAAAAAAAATATGAAAAAGGCATTTCTTTCATTGTTTCTAACCATCAGCACAGTAGTTCTTTATTCTCAAACCGATAAGCCAATTGATTCCAGGATTAGTCGTATTACCGTTTTTCTGAACAGGGCGCAGGTAACACGTGAGGTTAAGACAAGAGTTGAGGCAGGAAAAACCAATCTGATTTTAACCGGACTTACTTCACAACTGGATCAGCAAAGTATTCAGGTTTCCGGAAAGGGTAGTTTTGTAATTCTTGGCATTAGTCATAATCAAAACTTTCTGAACGAATTCAATGTGCCGAAAGATTTACAAACCCTGAAGCAATCGCTGGATAACGACAAGAAACAACTAACACTTGAACAGAACCAAAAAGATATTCTGTCCAAAGAAGAGCAGCTTATTCTGAGTAATCAGAAAATTGGGGGGAGCCAGCAAAATGTTACGGTGGCTGAGCTGAAGTCAATGGCTGATTTCTATCGTTCGCGACTTACGGAAATTGGAATGGCAAAAGTTAAGATTGATGAGAACATAAAGATTTTGAATGAGCGGATTGTCAAAACAACACAACAGATCAATGAAAAAAGTGACCTGTACAGCAGAAACACGAGCGAGATTGTGATCAGCGTTTCCGCTGATGCGAGTACTGCAGTAGAATTAGATGTTAACTATGTAGTAATGAATGCAGGTTGGTACCCTGTGTATGACCTTCGGGCGAAGGACACCAAAAATCCGGTACAGTTAAACTACAAAGCCAATGTTTATCAAAACACCGGTGAGCAGTGGAATAATGTGAAGCTAAAGCTTTCAACCGCAAACCCCAGTTTAGGCGGACTGAAACCGGAGTTATTTGCCTGGTATTTAGATTTCAACATTTATAAGTACAGAAAGTTGGCAAACAATGGTGCTGTTCACCGTAGTGTCCCCGCCCCAGAGGCAGCAAAGGTTGCGGATGCGGAAATTGTTATGGAAGAAGCTCCTGCACAAACATCTTCCGATTTTGTAACCACCGTTCAAACATCGTTGAATACAGAGTTTGAAATTGGCTTGCCATACACAGTCCTTTCTGCTTCAAAACCAACGTTGGTAGATGTGCGTAGCCATGAAATGAAAGCCGATTATGAATATTCGGTTGCTCCGAAACTTGATCAGGATGCTTTTCTGCTGGCACGCGCAACCGGTTGGGAAGAGTTTAACCTGCTACCCGGAGAGGCCAATGTTTTTTTTGAAGGAACCTTCGTAGGTAAATCGTATATCGACCCGAATAGTATAAAAGATACACTTGCTGTTTCCCTCGGTCGCGATAAACGAATTGTCGTGAAGCGGGAGAAACTGAAAGATTTCACTTCACGCAAGCTGATCGGTGGAAACCAACGGGACAGTTATGCCTGGGAAATATCCGTTCGGAACACAAAAAATGAAGTAGTAAAAATTACAGTCGAAGACCAGGTTCCGGTATCGAAGAACAGTCAGATTGAAGTTACCGCATCTGATACAGGTGGTGCTAAATACAATAAGGATACCGGAAAGCTTGTTTGGAGTATGACTCTTCAGCCCAATGAAACGAAGAAGGTAGTTTTCAAATACGAAGTGAAATATCCGAAGGATAAACAAGTGAGCGGTTTATAACCGCTCATTTTTTGGCTTCGGTGAGGTGAGCCAACACCCCTTCTTTCAGTGACCAGGTTGAAACCCGGATAGTTTTGAATTCAAATTTGTTAAGGAGAAAACGGATCAGGCAACAGGCTGTCACAATCATGTCTACCCGCATTTCAATCATGCCGGGGATTTGCAGGCGTTCGATTCTGTTCTTCTTAACCAACTCATCATAGGTAGAATAAAAACTTGCTATTGTTAATGGGGTTTCGGAGTCTGCCTCCTGGTATGGAATGGATTGCTGAATACAGTAAATCTCACTCAATGTGTCAAACGTTCCGGATGATCCAATAAGGGTGCTTGGATTGTATTTACGAATAGCTTCAAAGACTTCCTGAAGTGAACTCTTAAAATGATCGTCTAGCTGAACAATTTCATCGTTTGAAATAGGATCATGCTTTTGATATTTCTCAAGTAGTCGTTGTGCGCCAATTTCTACACTCTTTTTCCAGAATATTTTTTGGTTGTTCCCGATTATAAATTCTACACTTCCTCCACCAATATCCATAATGAGTGATGGTTCATCGCCAAGCTGAACGGCAGACCGTGCTCCTTTATAAATGAATGCAGCTTCCTGTTCTCCAGATATAATATCCACCGTTATGTTCAGGGTTCGCTTTATTCTGTCTGCAACCTCATTGCCATTTTTTGCATTGCGAAAGGCACTGGTTCCAAAGGCGTAAACTTTCTGAATGCCGTGTGAATCAATTGTTTTTTTAAACTGCTGTAATGCGAGCATCGCCCGTTCAATTCCATCCTCCTGAATAATATCTTTTGTGATACCGCCTAACCCGATTTTAACGGCACTCCGCTCGCGATGCGTTATCGTGTATCGGCCATCCTTCCAGAAGGCCAGCAACAGATGAAAAGTATTCGTTCCTAAATCGATGATGGCAATATTTAGCATAGCCTCGGATAAGCAATGACCAAAAGTAAGGTTGAAAAATGGATCAAACGCGCTTAATTCCAATAAAACCCGATATATTTCGGAACTCAAGAACATCATGACAAAACGCACCCATAACGACCCCAACCAGCAGAAAAAGTATAACGAGCTTGACCGTAAAAATCAGGAAGCGTTGCTGGGCGGAGGGGAGAAGCGAATTGAACAACAACATGCCAAGAGCAAACTCACAGCGCGCGAGCGGATTGATCTGTTAATCGATGAAGGAACGTTTGAAGAGCTTGGCAAGTTTGTGATGCATCGCAGTAAAGACTTTGGTCTGGACAAGGAATATTATTTAGGCGATGGAGTGGTAACGGGTTATGGAAAAGTGAACGGAAGACTTGTGTATGTTTTCTCGCAGGACTTTACCGTGTTTGGTGGGTCGCTTTCTGAAACACACGCTGAAAAAATTGTGAAGATCATGGATCTGGCCATGAAAAATGGTGCACCAGTTATCGGGTTGAATGATTCTGGAGGCGCGCGTATTCAGGAAGGTGTGGTATCGTTGGGCGGCTATGCCGATATCTTTTATCGCAATACCCTGGCTTCGGGTGTCGTGCCTCAGATTTCAGCCATCATGGGCCCTTGTGCCGGAGGTGCCGTGTACTCACCTGCCATCACCGATTTCATTTTCATGGTGGAGAATACTTCATTCATGTTTGTAACCGGACCCAACGTAGTGAAAACGGTGACGCATGAAAATGTTACCGCGGAAGAGTTGGGGGGCGCCTCTGCACACAGCACGAAAAGCGGGGTAACGCATTTTTCATGCGCGAATGAAGCAATCTGCATCAGTGAAATAAAAAAACTACTGAGTTATGTCCCTCAAAATTGTGAAGACGAGGCTCCACGCGTTCCGTACTCAGCCGGAAATGAAAAACGCGAAACGCTGAACAACATCATCCCATCCAACCCGAATCAACCGTATGATATGCGCGAGGTAGTGAATGGTATTGTGGATGAAGGAAGTTTCTTTGAGGTACACCAAAACTTTGCTGAAAATATTATTGTCGGATTTGCGCGTATTGCAGGCCGAAGCATTGGTATTGTTGGGAATCAACCTGCTTCATTAGCAGGGGTGTTGGATATTGATGCCAGCGTGAAGGGAGCACGTTTCGTTCGCTTCTGCGATTGCTTTAATATTCCATTGTTAGTTCTTGAAGATGTTCCAGGATTTTTACCGGGCACCGATCAGGAGTGGAACGCCATCATCACCAATGGGGCCAAGTTGTTGTTTGCCTTTTCGGAAGCTACTGTTCCGCGTGTAACGGTGATCACCCGTAAAGCATACGGTGGTGCTTATGATGTGATGAACTCCAAGCACATTGGTGCCGATATGAACTACGCATGGCCAACGGCCGAGATTGCTGTGATGGGAGCTAAGGGTGCGGCAGAAATTATTTTCAAAAAGGAAATTTCAGAAGCCGCAGACCCGGTTGCCAAGCTCAATGAAAAGGTAGAGGAGTACACGCAAAAATTTGCGAATCCTTACAGGGCTGCACACAGAGGGTACATTGATGAAGTGATTTACCCCGACCAGACTCGTGAAAAACTAATTGCCGCCTTTGAAATGCTGGAAAATAAAGTCGACAAGTTACCTAAGAAAAAACATGGGAATATTCCTTTATAGTTGTGTTGATGTGTTCAGGTGTTTATGTGCTAATGTTTGTTTACTTTAAGCACGAAAGCACTTTACAACTAGAGCACATCAGCACCTGAACACCTAAACACAGTTAGAAAAATGGATAAAAAAAGTAAAGAGTTCTTATTCAAGTATCTCAACAATGCCTCACCCACCGGATTTGAATCTTCCGGTCAACAGATTTGGTTAAACTACCTGAAACCCTATATCGATGATTATATGGTGGATGTCTATGGTACCGCTGTTGGTATTGTAAATCCAAAAGGCCAGTACAAAGTGGTGATTGAAGCCCATGCCGATGAAATTTCCTGGTTTGTGAATTACATCACCGATGACGGGTACATTTATGTTCGGAGAAATGGTGGGTCTGATCACCAGATTGCCCCCTCCATGCGTGTCAACCTGCATACCGAAAAAGGAATTGTAAAAGGTGTATTTGGTTGGCCTGCCATCCATGTGCGTGATGCCGCAAAGGAAGAAGCTCCATCTTTAAAGAACATCTTTATTGATATCGGTGCCGAATCTAAAAAGGAAGTAGAGGCAATGGGCGTTCATGTGGGTACGGTGGCAACGTTTGAAGATGAGCTGATTGAACTCAATAAGAATTACCTGACCGGTCGCGCACTCGACAACCGCATGGGTGGTTTTATGATAGCCGAAGTTACCCGCAGGCTGAAGGAAAACAAAAAGAAGTTACCGTTTTGCCTGTATGTTGTAAACGCGGTGCAGGAAGAGATAGGTTTACGGGGCGCTGAAATGATCTCCCGCAAGCTTAAGCCTGATCTGGCCATTTGTACTGATGTTACCCACGACACCCAATCGCCCATGTACAATAAGAAGGAGAGCGGCAACCTGAAGTGCGGTTTAGGCCCCGTGGTTTGCTATGGGCCGGCTGTTCAGAATAATGTGCTGAAAATGCTTATCCAGACCGCGGAAAAGAAGAAAATTCCATTCCAGCGCCAGGCCGTCAGCCGTTCAACGGGTACGGATACCGACTCTTTTGCATATTCCTTCGAAGGGGTTGCTTCAGGCCTCATTTCATTACCTCTGAAATACATGCATACTACCGTTGAAACGGTACATAAAAACGATGTCGAAAACGTTATAAAACTCATTTTTGAGGTTCTATTGCAGGTAAAACCGGGTCAAACCTTCCATTACATTAAGTAATAATCCCTTAAATCTTACATTCGAAAGAATCTGGTCTGTATAGGCTCTTCCACGCAGGTGGGGGAGCCTATTTTTGTATCATCAAAACGGAATAAAAGACCAGAAAATGAAAACGATTCAAAAAACACTCTTAGCGCTGTTCATTTTAAGTAGCAGTGCAGTTTTTGCCCAAGACAGACCCATGCACGAAGTATATTCGATGATGGTGTATAACTTTATTAAGTACGTTCAGTGGCCTGACCATGCAGAAGGTGGCGAGTTTGTGATTGGCGTAGTTGGTAATAACGACCTGTACAATACCCTAAACTCATGGTATGGTGGTAAGCCTCGCGGTTCCAAAACCTATGTGATTAAAAAATTCAACTCTGCTGCTGAGGTATCAGCCTGCCAGGTTGTTTTTATCGATAAAGCAAAGAGTCATGATTTTGACGCAATCAACAACAAAGTAAAAGGAAAGGGTACGCTTGTAATTACGGATAAGGCGGGATTAGGCGAAAAAGGAAGCGGTATCAATTTTAAAAATGTAGATAATAAATTGAAGTTCGAGTTGAATCAGCGTGCGGTAGAGGCATCAAACCTCAAAGTAGCAGGAGCTCTTTCTTCAATGGCAATTTTGATTTAAGGGTTGTTTGGTGAAAATCCTCTCCCGCAATGTGGGGGAGGTTTTCTATGGAAACCCTGAAAAAATTGTAACTTGGAATAATTTAAAACCCTCTATCGTTATGAAAAAAGTTTTTTTAACAATCGCAACACTGGTTTTTTGTGTTAGTGTTTGGGCGCAGGAAAGAGCCACACACGAAATACATGCTGCCATGTTGTACAACTTCATTAAGTACGTACAGTGGCCGGACGATGCCGCAGGCGGAGAGTTTGTAGTGGGCGTTTTGGGTGAAGATGATGTCTTCAATACCCTTAAAACCTGGTACGATGGAAAGCCAAAAGGCAGCAAGAAGTATGTGATAAAAAAGTTGGGCTCAGCCGCTGAAGCATCTTCTTGTCAGGTGGTATACCTGGGAAAGGGAAAGAGCAAAGATTTTGACGGAGTTAAATCCAGCACAACCGGTAAATCTGTTCTTACCGTAACCGATGGTAACGGTCTCGGACAAAAAGGAAGCTGTATCAACTTTAAAGTAATTGACGGGAAGCTGAAGTTTGAATTGAACCAGGCTACTGTTACCAGCTCAAACCTGAAGGTGTCAGGTCAGTTGACAAGCATGGCTATTGTGATCTAAAAAGTTCGATCAATTTTCAGGTACGATGAGCGAGAGAAATGTGGAGTGGAGTTTCCAGGAATTGATTGAGAACTCGAATGATATTTTTATCGTAGTTGACAGAACCTATAAAATACAATACATATCGTCCTCAGTGTTAAAATTGTATGGCACCCGGCCAATCGCACTACTGGGGAGAGACATTTTTGATTATGTGAGGGAGGATAGGGTTGAGGAGATAAAGAGAAGTCTCGAAGGTTCAGAGAGTGGACAATCCTACGAAATAGGGTTAGAACTTAAAAAAGGTAATAAAACCTATTTTAATGTTCATGTTTCCAATGCGCATCAGACGGATGCAGCAAAAGGTTTTGTATTGAGATTGCACGACATTACTCAAACGAAAGCAAAAGAAACGGAGCTTATGAATACCAATAAGCAACTGGATCAGGTGATTTATAAAACCACGCACGATCTTAAGGCACCGGTTCTTTCAGCGCTTGGGTTGGTAAATGTTGCTGAACGGGCACCGGCCGAACAACAACAAGAATACCTGGGGTTGATTAAACGGAGCCTGCTGAAGCTGAATTCGTTTATTGAAGAAATGAACAACTTCTTTCGGAACGAGAAGCTTGCAGTGCAGCGGGAGAAAATTGAAATAGGGCAGTTGGTTCAGGATGAAATCCAGGGTTTAAAAAACCTTTATCATGCCGATAAAATCAGCATGGAGGTGGAGGTAAGCGAAAGCTCGGAGCTTTTTTCAGACTTGGTGCGGGTGAAAACAATTTTAACCAACATCCTGACGAATGCTATCAAGTATGCCGATCCTGCGAAAGCAGATCCGTTCATCCGGGTTGTCATCAGCGTGGGAGCAGAGTTTTGTGAAGTAGTAATTTCCGATAATGGAATTGGCATTGAGGAAGAGCATATCGGAAAAATCTTTGAGTTATTTCATCGTGCCACGACACAGTCGCACGGTACCGGTATCGGATTATTTATTGTAAAAGATACCATTGAACGCCTGAACGGATCGATTGAGGTGCAATCGAAACCCGGAACAGGTACAACGTTTAGAATACAAATACCAAATCAGCTGTACCAAACAGCAGGTTTGAATTAAGATATACGCGCAGGGTCACGGAGTTTTATTGAGAGGGTCTTTCTTCGTGTGCTCTGTGCGTTTTTTATTTACCTTGTTCTCATGTTCTTGAGAACGTTTGCCGATCAACTTTCCAATCAAATTACTATTTCCTTTCCGCCCCAGCGGATTATCTCACTGGTTCCGTCTCAAACCGAACTATTGGCCGATTTAGGACTTGAAAATAGCGTAGTGGGCATCACCAAATTTTGCATTCATCCGGTATCCTGGTTAAAAACAAAAACCCTGGTGGGCGGCACTAAAAACTTATGGTTGGATGTGATCGAATCGTTACAGCCTGACTTAATTATCGGAAACAAGGAGGAAAACTCACAGGAAGATATTCTGAAGCTTCAAGCAAAGTATCCGGTTTGGATGAGCGATATCTATACGCTACAAGATGCACTCACCATGATTCATCAGCTAGGTAAAGTGACCGGTACCGTTGAAAAATCTGTTTATATCCAATCCGAAATCAGAGATGCTTTTTCAAGCATCTCGAAATTACCACCTCTTCGAACCTTGTATTTGATCTGGCAGAAGCCCTGGATGGGAGCAGCTACGGACACCTTTATTCATGAACTCATGACCATAGCTGGATTGAAAAATTGCCTGAGCGAACAAAAACGATACCCGGAACTATCAGAACAAGATATGGCCGGGTTGAATCCCGAACTTATTTTACTTTCATCAGAACCTTACCCCTTTCAGGAAAAACATGCGATGAAGTTACGACAGGCTTTTCCAACAGCAATCGTTCTTCTGGTGGATGGCGAAATGTTTTCGTGGTATGGGAGCAGGGTGAGTAGGTTTCCGGGGTACGTCAAGCTCCTTTCTAATTTGATTGGAGCGTAATTCGTTCAAGAATTGCTATTTTTAATATTCCCTTTCAATGGAATTTACTGTTTTATACTTCATTATATAGAATTATAAATTATGAAGCATTTTATCAGAGCAACAAATATTAAAGTCATTGACGTTTTAATCAATGTCATGTTTTTTATTGTAGGACTTTATGCCATTGGTTTTATTGCCGGTGTCATAGCTGGATTGTTTAGCAAAATAGTATCTTTATAATGCCAGGATGGCTTGCGATTTATCTCGCTTGGAAATTACTGTAAAATTTATCGTTTATAAATAGTAAAGAGTTAGCTGATTAATCAAAACACTATGTTACTTCTCGAAGAGTCAACATCCTACAAAACGGGTTACTGGTTAGGTTCCTTTATCGGAGCAGCATGGCCTTACGTGTTGGCTGCTTTAATTATCTACGTGATATTCCGGATCGTTCGAAACAAAAGTGGAGTGAATAGCGGCAGGTAAAAGAATTGTATTGCCGCTGATGTACGAAGCAAGAGAAACTTACCTGCACAGGTTTTCTTATAGGTTGAGCTTTATATAGCAGAAATAATTACCTGATCAGCTTAAGTCGTTTTTGAGTCTATTCCAAGCCCTTCCACATCCTCCCAAAATGTCGGGTACGACTTTCTCGTAACAGCCGGGTCTTCAATGGTAATATCCCCCAGCGTTGCGAGGGGCGCAAAGGCCATCGCCATCCGGTGATCGAGGTAGGTATTAAAGAAGGGCTTGTTCATGACCAACTGTTTTGCGGGAGTAAGCATCCATTTCCCACCATCCTCCTGAAAGGAGGCTCCTGTTTTTTGCAACTCTTGTTGCAGGGCTTTAATCCGATCGGTTTCTTTTATCCGCAAGCTTTCTAATCCTGTAAAAGCACCTTTGATGCCTTTAGCAGCACAAACGACCGCCACTGTTTGGGCCAGGTCGGGGCAATGGGTAAAATCCCATACCAACTCTGCTTGATGGTTTTTTTTGGTTAAGATCAGGCAATTGCCTTTGGATGTTGATTGAACCCCCAGCTTTTCCATGATGTCGAGAATCACCCTGTCGCCCTGCAGCGATTTCAGGGTCATGTTGGGTAGTTCTATTTCGGCCTCCTCCGCAAGTGCCGTAAACGCGTACCAATAACTGGCTGCCGACCAGTCGGACTCAATGGTTACGGATGTAGGCTTATAGGATCGAGCAGGAATGATGATTTCGCGCTCTAACACCTGGCACCCGGCCCCAAACTGGTGCATGAGTGTGGCGGTCATTTCAATATACGGTCGACTGGAAACATTTCCTTCCAATTTTAACGTTAACCCCTGAGGTAAGGTGGGACCTACCATCATGAGGGCGGATATATACTGGCTGCTTACATCGCCCCGGATGGAGAGTTCAGAAGTCAGCTGTCCGTTAAACCCTTTTGTTGCAATGGGCGGGAACCCGTCCTTTTCCAGATAATCAATATCCGCTCCCAGCTTCCGTAAGGAATCAACCAAAATTCCGATGGGGCGTTGCCTCATCCGTTCAGTCCCTGTGATGATCTTCTTCTTCCCGGTTACGGCACAATAGGCCGCTAAAAACCGCATGGTCGTTCCGGCATCTTCCACGTCCAGTTCATGGTCTGGCGAAGCAATCAGCTTCTTCATGAGGTACGTATCATTCGCGTCCGATAGGTTAAGGAGTTGGGCGGTGCCTCCTGCCAATGCCTGCATAATGAGAGCCCGGTTGCTGATGCTTTTCGAGGCCGGTAAATATTTTACTGTGCCATGGAGGGTTGATTTTTTATAGAGTGTGATATGAGAATGCAAGACTACTAGGTGTTAGGGTTGGACAATAAAAATTTTTGTACTTCTTTCCTTTACTGCACGAAACATTTCTGACTAAATTTGGGTTAAATCTACTATGAGTACGACAAGAAAAATAGCGATTGGATTGGGTGTTGCATCTGGGGCTTTGTTAGCAGCGTGGCTTCTTACCGGAGACCGTAAGAAGAAAACGAAAGAATTTATTGTTAAGAAAGCTGAATCTATCAAGAAGACCTTCAACAAGGACGGTGGATCGTTTGACGATTCTGATGTTCATTATGTTTGAAGTAAACGATAGTATGCCAGACACTCCACGATCTCGTCAAGACTGATTTCCGCATCAAATTGGGCCTTCCCAATCCCATCGGGGAGGACGCAGCGTACGCTATTGCCCTTATTTTTCTTATCCTGTAAGCAAAGCATTGCAATTTCCTGCTGTTGATTTTCCTGATAGGACAGCTTCCCAAAGATTTTCAGCACATAGCTTTCAATTTCCCTCAGCGATTTTTCATCTAAAAAACCCCGCTTTGTCCCCAGGTAAGCTTCAGCAATTATTCCGGCCGCAATGGCTTCACCGTGTAAAATTTTATTGCCTTTGCTCAGAAAATAGCTTTCCAGTGCATGGCCAACCGTATGGCCGGCATTCAGGATTTTACGCAACCCCTTTTCGTGAGGGTCTTTTGCTACAATGGAACTTTTGAATGCTGCAGATTTTGGCACCAACACTTCCCAGGGCTGATCTTTCAAACCTCTTGTGCGAATCTCATCCCATAACGTTCTATCCGATATCAGCGCATGTTTAATTACTTCAGCAAAACCTGACCGTAGTTCGGTTTCAGGCAGGGTTTGAAGGAACCCCGTATGGATCAGGTTGAGGGATGGCTCTTTAAAGAGCCCAATCTGATTCTTAAAATTATCAAAATCGATCCCCAACTTTCCGCCAATACTGGCATCGGCCTGTGCCAGCAGGGTTGTTGGAATGGTAATAAAATCGATGCCTCGTTTATAGGTGGCTGCGCAAAATCCGCCCATGTCGCCCAGCACGCCACCGCCAAGGGTAAGTAACGCTGAATGCCTGTCGAGCCTTGCATTGGTCATAGCCTGCCAGATGGCCGTACAACTTTGAAGGGTTTTATGCTCCTCTCCGCTCGCCAGTTGAATCCGGAAATGATCCGGCAGGTATTTTTGGAGCAGCGGATAACAATGCACAGTTGTATTCTCATCGGTCAATACGGCCAGAGCGGAATACTTTTTTTCTGAAAGGAATTTTTGCAGATCGGGGCCGGGATGTTGCGTAAGAATGATGTTCGGGGTCACAGCAAATTTTCTTAGTAAAGGTTTAATGGGAAGGGGTTAAAATTACCGGTAAAAGCCTCAAATCACAAAAATCAAAAAATATGGGTTAAATCATATTTTATTAAGATTTGAAGGTTGATTTTTGGGTTATCTTTGGCGCCCGAATAGGCACCCCCAGAGGAGCCGACAAATGCTTATCGACTATTTATGGAAACAGAACCGAAAATTAATTTTGAAGACACTGCCGTTGCTTTTTCGTACAAATCTGACCTCGAATTAAAAAAAGCCAATTTCATTTTTTCGTTGGTAAATCACCCATGGATTTCCGCTATGGCCACCGGTTTGGTTAAATGGTCATTGAAAGTAGGATTGCCTATTGAGGGGATGATCAAGAGCACCGTATTCTACCATTTCTGCGGAGGCGAAAGCATTGAAACAGCCAAGGCGGCATCCGACCGGTTGGCGAAATATGGAATTGGTACCATTCTCGATTATTCGGTTGAAGGCGAAAAAACAGAAGCAGGTTTTGAAAAGACCACCGAGGAAATAATGCGCACCATTGAAAAGGCGCATCAATCCAATAAACTTCCTTTTTGTGTATTTAAAGCTACCGGAATAGCGTCTGCAGATGTTCTTGAGAAAGTACAGCGCAAGGATAAACTAAGCCAGGAAGAACAAACAGCATTTGAAAAAATACGAGCACGCGTTAACCGTATTTGCGCGAAAGCCTTTGAGTACAGAGTTCCTGTTTTGGTCGATGCGGAAGAAACCTGGATTCAGGATCCAATTGATGCATTGGTTTATGACATGATGAAAAAATACAATGGTGAAAAGGCCATTGTTTGGAATACCTATCAACTGTATCGGACGGAGTCCCTTCAAAATCTGAAAAACACCTTTGCCGAAGCAGAAAAAGGGAACTACTATGTTGGTGTTAAACTTGTGCGGGGTGCATACATGGAAAAAGAACGGGAACGTGCCGAAAAACTTGGTTATCCAAGCCCGATTCAACCAACGAAAGAGGCCAGCGATCAGGCCTTTAATGATGCAGTAGAATTTTGTGTGTTAAACAGACACAGGATTTCAATGATGTGCGGTTCACATAACGAATACAGTAACCTGTTCCTGACCCAGCTCATGGAAAAACATGGAATCGCCATCCACGATGAAAAATTCTGGTTTGCCCAGCTTTATGGCATGAGCGACAATATTTCGTTTAACCTGGCCAAAGCAGGGTACCGTGTTGCCAAGTATGTGCCATACGGACCGGTAAAATCGGTGATGCCCTACCTCCTCAGAAGAGCCGAAGAGAATACATCGGTTGCCGGACAAAGCAGCCGTGAGCTGATCATGATCAGGAAGGAGTTGAAGAGAAGAAAAGGATAGCGGTCAATATTTTAAAATATCATTTAAGGTCTTAACCGCCCTCTCGAGTTCAAAAGTTTCAATCTTTCCTATTCTATTAACCATTCTTTCCTTAGTGATGGATCGAGTGTGAAAAACCAGGAGTTCGGACTCCTGATTTAATCCATTGAATTTTGAAGGTGCAAGGATGGGGTTTCCTTTATATCGTTTTACTTTTGAAGTGAGTGGGGCAATGATAACAATACCCAAATGCTGATTTAACAAATTCCCACTTAAAATAACTACTGGTCTAAGGCCGGCCTGTTCACTTCCTTTAGGGGGATTCAAATTGGCGTACCAGATTTCGCCCTGTTTCATATCTCAATTTGTCTGAGATAATCTTCCAGTCCCTCTTCCGCCAATGAAAGTACATCCTTGTCCTGTGCGGCCGATTGGTAGGATTTGATGTACTCTGCTTTTTCAAGATGTTCGAGATACAGACGGAGCGCATTTTCAATCAGCTTATTTTTTGGAACCGATAGGTGTTTAGCTTTTTCAGAAAGCATGTTGAGTAAACTGTCGGGTAAGGTACTTGTGAAGGTTGCCATAAGTATGAAATTAATTTATAATTGATACGTATGAAACACAAATATAAGAAATGTTTTTACCTCACTATTAATCGATTATTTTTGCCCAAAACTCAGAATAGATGTCATTAAGCGAACAAGAACTCATCAGAAGGCAGGCAAAGGAAGAACTTGAAAAATTAGGAATAGATCCTTATCCGGCAGAGCTATTTGAAGTAAATGCTTCCGCTGCTGAGATACATGAAAATTACGAACGCCATAAAAGTGACTACCGTCAAATCTCCATTGCGGGTAGAATCATGACCCGTAGAATTATGGGCTCTGCTTCGTTTGCCGAACTTCAGGATGAAACCGGCCGAATACAGATTTATTTTCGCAGAGATGACCTATGCCCAACCGAAGATAAAACACTCTATAATGTTGTATTCAAAAAGCTGCTCGACATTGGCGATATTATTGGTGTGAAGGGGTATGGGTTTACCACCCAAACCGGTGAAATTTCAATTCACGTTACTGCTTTCAAGATTTTATCGAAGTCGTTACGACCGTTGCCTATTGTAAAAGAAACCACCGATGAACAAGGCGTAGCACACAAACACGATGCCTTTACCGACCCCGAGCAACGCTACAGGATGCGCTATGTCGATATGATTGTAAACCCTGAAGTGCGCGACACCTTTATTAAGCGCACGAAGTTGGTGAACTCCATGCGAACATATTTGAATGACAAGGCGTACCTCGAAGTTGAAACGCCCATTCTTCAGCCCCTATACGGAGGTGCCGCAGCGAAGCCTTTTAAAACGCACCACAATTCGCTCGACATGACCTTGTACCTGCGTATTGCCAATGAACTTTATTTAAAGCGATTGATTGTTGGCGGCTATCACGGGGTATATGAATTTTCTAAAGATTTCCGTAACGAAGGGATGTCACGCTTTCATAATCCGGAATTTACACAGGTAGAGTTGTATGTGGCCTACAAGGATTACTATTGGATGATGGATTTGGTAGAAGAGATGATTGAACAGGTTGCCCTTGATTTGCATGGAAAAACATTGGTAAAAGTAGGTGACCATGAAATTGATTTTAAACGCCCCTGGAAACGATTTACCATGTTTGAAGCCATTCAGCATTTCACCGGGGTTGATATTTCGCAAATGGATGAAGCAACCCTTCGCGATACCTGTAAGAAATTGCAGGTTCCCGTGGATGAGACTATGGCGAAAGGAAAACTCATCGATGCTATTTTTGGTGAGAAGTGTGAACCACTTTTAATTCAACCTACTTTCATCATGGATTATCCGGTGGAGATGTCGCCATTAGCCAAGAAGCATCGCAGCGTTCCGGGTTTGGTGGAGCGTTTCGAGGCCATTTGTAATGGCAAAGAAATATGTAATTCATTTTCTGAATTGAATGACCCCATTGATCAGCGCAAGCGTTTTGAAGAACAGTTGGAATTGGGCAAACGGGGCGATGAAGAGGCCATGACATTGGATGAAGACTTTTTGCGCGCACTGGAGTTTGGCATGCCTCCAACAGCAGGCCTTGGTATTGGTATCGACCGCCTGTGCATGATTATGACTAACTCTCCGTCCATACAGGATGTTCTTTTCTTTCCTCAGATGAAACCCGAAAAACAAGGCGGAGGCTTTACCGAAGCAGAAGCCAATCAATTGGGTATCCGCATGGAGTTATTCCCCATCCTTCAGAAAATGAATATTCAATCGGTTGAGCAGTTAAAAAGTTTCAAAGCATCAAAACTGTTCAACGATGTGTGCGGGTTGCGTAAAAAACTGAAGATGGAAAATGTCCAGAACCCCACCCTCGAAGAAGTTGAAGGCTGGCTGAAATAACTCAAGAATTGAGAATTGAGAATTTAGAATCGGGCAATTCCGATGAAAGTCTAATTGACTTTCGCAGGATCACACAAGAGAAAGTGAAAAAACTTCTTCGCGATAATAGAATTGCCGCAAGAAGTGATTTAAGTAACCTTCGGTCATTTTGTTATGATCAGGCAGATGGGAAGCACTATCATAAGCACATCAAGTCTTTTTTGATTGAGGCAGACCGGAATACTGTTTGGAATGCCTATAAAACCATTAGTCCGGAAGAGACATGGCGCGGGGAAATGGTTTCCTTCGGACTGATGTATTCCAGGGTGAAGAATGAAATTTCATATCCGGGAGATGCGTATCATGGAATAGAAGCCGGTCAGATAATTTTTTTAAACCTGAATTTGTTTGCCAACCGGGTACACTTAGCAGTGGGCCATGAAGTAACCGCTGTGGATGATCAGGAAAAGACGATTAAAATCTGCTATCTGCAAAACGGAGCTTCAACAGGCACCCAGTTAATTCAATTAAAAGAAAACGGAAATCAAACAGTGGTAGTCCACGAAACCTGGTATAGAAGCGGTTCACTTTTTCGCGATAAGCTATTATATCCCGGTTTCCATGAAAAAGGTCTTACCGAGTTTCATGTCAATGTAAAGCGGAAGGTGGAGTCAGGCCGCTGAACTACAAATTATCATAGAACGGCTTTCTTCTCTCCATCTTCAAATCCTGCAAAACAGAAGCCTTTACGTTAATGGATAGATTATACGATGTAAACGGTCCGAATGGAACCCAGAAGAAGTTGAGCGTCCAGCAGTGGAGGTCGCGGGCAATGGTCACGGTGGTTTGCGTAAACTCTTTACTTTCAAAGTGGTATCCGGAACTAAAGTTTATTTTCCATTTTTCTGAAAGGGAGAGATCACCCGAGAACTGGATGGCCTGTGTTATATTATGAATTTTTGTGGTGGTCGGTTGTTTGACTGACCGTGTGTAGTTCAGGCTATAGTTGATTCGTAAACTCCAGGGAATTTCAAAATCGATGTAGGAATTCGGGTTGTTCAGTAGAAATTGTTTTTCCTGTTCGGGTAAGTCAGATTTTAAAATTTTATCGCGGCTCTTCTGTTCATTCTCGCGCGCTTTTGGATTCAGGTTTGTGCTGATGGCCATGGTCGCAGAAGTTATCCTGCCAATGCTGCCGGCTTTCCAGGCGAGTTCATCCACCCTGCGTTCGTATGTCTTTCCCTCTTCGGTTGTAAATGTTTTATAGTAGTAAGGATCCAGCGTGGCACTCATGTTAATATTTAACTTGTTCTCGAACGCGTTGGTATTAGCGGATAAGCCAAATGGCGCCAGGTTAAATGAGTCGGCAACCAGGTTGTAGGATGAGTTAATGGAGAGGTTGTTTAGCAGACTTACCTTTCGTGCAACACTGTCTTTTTCAGATTGAACCTTCATTTCAACACTATTTCCTACTCCAAAGCCTATGGCCCCGCTCTTGCCTAAGGTAGAGGGACCGTATACAAAGCCTTCATGCCTCGATTTGTAAATAATTTTCCCGTTCTGGTTGATGGCCTGAAAGTAGTTGTCGTTTTTACTAAAGTCAGGTGTATAGCTAAACGAAAGGGTTGGGTTTACTACGTGGCGTATGGCTTTAATATTCCCGCGTTTCATATGATACGTTCCGTACACGCGTGTATTAAGCCCTGCGCTAAAGCTGTAGTTGGCAATCCGGTTAAATCCCTTTATGGTATCGGAGGTTAGCGTTGGCTGATTGTTTACCACATCGTATTCCCAATTGAGTTTTTCAAAATACCATTTCTCTTCGTAGCTGATGTTAGGGGAGATGGTGAAAAACCGAAAAGCTTTAAAGGAGTAACCGATTGGCACACTGTGACGAATTCCCTTTTTTCCATTTTCATAAAATCTGGCAAAGTTAGCCCCATTGAAAGGCGCAATGCTATCGGTGGTGGTACTGCTTCCGGTTTTTCCCATGTTATTGGTAATGCGGTTACTGGCGGCCATGCTATAACCAAATGAAAAATTATCCAGCACGGTTTGTACACCATCTTTCCGCTGAAACGGATATTGATTTTGCATGTTTACCGTAAGGTTGGGCAGTTGCATATCCACCTGCTCGGTTTCAAGATCCTGGTTGTGACTCAGGTTTATCCCCATGCTAAAAGGAGTGTTCGAAAACCGTTTGCTGTAGGAAATATTGGAACTCAACTTCCTTGAGATACTGTTGATGCTGGATGAACTCAAATCGGTGTATGAATAGTTCAGGTTGTTATTTTTATTGTACGAAGAAGTAGCCGCGTTGACCGAGGCTGAAAACCGCCCGGTGCCTTTCGATTGCGGTGAATGCGTCCACGACAAACTAAAATCTTTCTGAACACTTTTGTCTTCGATATCGCTGGAAGCAGGGTACCGCGAATAACTGAAATTAAAATTACCATTAAAGCTGTATCGCTTCATATACGGTGATTGAACATAAATGGCGTGTCCACCCTTTGAATAAATATCACCGGTTAAAGCAAGTTTGAAATACTCACTGACATCAAAATAATAACCGCCTCTGCGAAGGTTGAAACCTCGTGTGCGGTCTTCACCGTACGAGGGTACAATGATGCCTGACTTGCTTTCGCGTTGGGCAGGAAACATCCCGAATAAAAAACCAATGGGCAGCGGAATATCATTGAACTCCATATAGAAGGGCCCCGAAACTATTTTATCGTCCGGAATGGCTTTAGTCTTTGTCGCGCGAATGTTAAAGTGCGGATGCTCCATGCTACAGGTTGTGTAGCTATTCTTTAAACTGAGCAGTTCATCGTTCTCATTTTTAAACACTGTCTCTCCATGCAGGAAGCCCTCGCTCTGTTCGGTTACAACCTCGGTAATCCGGGCCCGGCCCGTTTTAAAGTTGTAAACGATGTCCTTCATTTCATAGAGTTGCCCGCCATCTTTAAAAACAGGGTAGCCTACGCGTCTGCCCAGTGAATCTCTTTTTCCATTGGCCGTGAGGGTATTGTTTTTATAGTCAATGATGATTTCCTCGGCATCCAGTTCAATGGAGCCATACACAATCTTAGCATCGCCATAGAGCCAAACGATTTGGCCGTCAATGCTGCTGTTAATGGAGTCTCTGGCCGAATAATTGATAGTGGTTTCGATGTCGCTCTTAGGGATAGTTTTGGTAGTGTCGGCCGGTGTTTTCGTGGTATCGGCTGGCGTTGTTGTATCGGATTGTATCGCCATGTTACCTGCAGGAATCCGCCTGAGGGGGTCCTGAGAGAGTACCACAGAAGTACCGGTTATGAGAAAAAATAAAAAAAACAACAGGGAAGGCCGCACCATTCGTGAGTTCGTTGGCAGAATACTGGCTTTTTGCGAAAATTTCACAACTTTGGGTAAAGTTATTGCAAATAGTTTGAACATCGTACGGCCCGTGAGGAATATTGGATTTACCGCCCTGTTTTTAGCAATTATCCTGCTAAACTCTTCAAGTAGCTATCCGAATCAGGAATTTAAGATCAAAACAATTGTTATTGATGCCGGGCATGGAGGGAAAGACCCCGGAACACATGGCAAATCGCTGAAAGAGAAAAGTCTTGTGTTAAAAATTGCGTTGAAGGTAGGGGCGCATATTGAAAAGAATATACCGGGGGTTAAAGTGATTTATACCCGAAAGGATGACACGTTTATTCCGCTTGACGAGAGAGCGGAAATTGCTAATACAAACAATGCCGACCTGTTTGTTTCCATTCATGCCAACGCAAGCCCCAGTGCAACAGCCTATGGCACAGAAACCTGGGTAATGGGTTTGGATAAGTCTGAAAAAAACATGGGAGTTGCCAAGCGCGAGAATTCGGTGATTTTATTGGATGAAAACTATAAGGAACGATATGAGGGATTTGATCCTAACAGTACGGAATCTTACATCTTGTTTGAACTTACCCAGAGTGCCTACAGGGAAAGTAGTTTAAAGCTCGCCTCGAACGTAGAGACCCAATTTAGCAAGCGTGTGGGCAGAAGAAGCCTGGGGGTGAAGCAAGGACCTTTTTTAGTGCTTTGGCGAACAGCCATGCCCAGCATACTCATTGAAGTCGGATTCTTATCAAACCAGCATGAAGAGCAGTATTTAGCCACCGAAGGAAATCAGGAATTGATTGCTTCAGGAATTTTCAGGGCCATCCGCGACTATAAAAATGAAGTAGAATCCATTAAATTAGGCGCTGATTAACACTTCAATTTTTAAGAAAACCTCATGAATATATCCAAAGAAGTAAAAGTCGGCCTGTTTATGGTCGTGTCATTGGTGTTACTCTATGTGGGTTTTAATTACTTAAAGGGCATCGACTTCTTCTCCTCCACAAAAAAATACTATGCGGTTTACCACAATGTGGATAAGCTCATGCCCTCTAACCTGGTGTACATCAACGGTTATTCGGTAGGTCGGGTAAGTGCCATTCAATTCAACCAGAAGAAAAACAGCATTGTGGTTGAAATGGAGATTAACTCTGATGTTGTGCTGGGCGATTCAACTGTGGCGTTTCTTAATGGCGATATTTTAGGAACCAAGTTTATTCAACTGGATGTCGGCAGTATTGAAAACCCGTTAAAGCCGCGGGATACCCTCCATTCGGATGTTGCAAAAGGAATAACCGATTTCTTATCTGAACCGGTAGCTGATTTGCAAACCACCTTGCGCAAGCTGAATAAAATACTCGATAACCTGGGAAGCAACTCAGAGAAACTCGATGAAATTTTTAATGATTTTAAAGCCACGCCAAAATTATTAAACCGAACATTAGCCAATACCAACAGTAAGATTGATTCTCTCACCTATAATATAGGGTCGGTTACTGCCAATGTGAACCGAACGCTTAACCATTTGCAACCTTCGCTGGCAAACCTGAAAACATTTTCCGATTCATTGAAGTCAATCGAAATTAACCGGACCTTGTTGCGGGCACAAGAGGCGCTTTCTAAACTAAACGAAACGCTTTCCAAAATGGGCAAAGGCGATAATACCATGAGCAAGCTCATGACAGAAGATACCTTGTATGTGAACCTGAACCGGTTATTGCTTACCCTCGATACACTGGCCAGTCACCTGAACGAAAACCCGAAGCATTTCCTGGCGCCACTTGGTAAATCAAGAAATAAAATTCAGCGCGATCTGGAAAAGCAGAAAGACGAGAAGAATAAGAAGTAGAGCGAACCTTTAATCTCATACACCATGTCCGGGAAGGATCTGGAATTCAATAAAAACGAAGATCAGTACAAGCACCTGCTGCACCAGCTTCATGTGAAAGCCACGACTACCAAATTAGGCGGAGGTGAGAAGAAAATTTCCGAGCAGCATCAGAAAGGGAAATTAACAGCACGCGAACGCATTCAATACTTAACCGACAAGGGATCCGAGTTTTTAGAGGTTGGCCTTTTTGCCGGCAAAAATATGTACAAGGAAGTGGGTGGGTGCCCTTCGGCCGGAGTGGTAACAGGCATTGGGTACATCCATGGCCGCCCGTGTATGATTGTTGCCAATGATGCCACCGTGAAGGCAGGAGCCTGGTTTCCTATTACGGCCAAGAAGAATCTTCGTGCGCAGGAGATTGCTATGGAAAATCAACTGCCCGTTGTTTATCTGGTCGACAGCGCTGGTGTATTTCTTCCAATGCAGGATGAAATCTTTCCTGATAAAGAACATTTCGGAAGACAGTTCAGGAACAACGCAAAAATGTCATCGATGGGCATTGTGCAGATTGCCGCCATCATGGGCAGTTGTGTTGCGGGTGGGGCTTACTTGCCAATCATGTCTGACGAGGCGATGATTGTTGATAAAACAGGATCAATTTTTTTAGCGGGATCGTACCTGGTAAAGGCAGCCATTGGTGAAGATATTGATAACGAAACCCTGGGCGGTGCAACCACGCATTGCGAGATATCGGGGGTAACCGATAATAAATTCCCGAATGATGAGGCTTGCCTGGATTACATCCGGTCGATCTTCAACAAAATCGGGCATAACGAAAAAGCAGGGTTCGATCGCATCAAAGCTTTGCCCCCCAGGCAAGAACCAAAAGAAATTTACGGATTACTGCCCAGCGACCGTACGAAGCCTTATGATACCCTGGAAATTATTAAGTGCCTGGTCGATGACTCTGCCTTTGATGAGTACAAGGATTTGTATGGGAAAACCATTCTTTGTGGTACAGCGCGCATCGATGGCTGGGCTGTTGGGATTGTTGCCAATCAGCGCAAAGTTGTAAAAACAAAAAAGGGAGAAATGCAGATGGGCGGGGTCATCTACTCCGACTCGGCCGATAAAGCCGCTCGCTTTATTATGAATTGTAATCAACGAAAAATTCCCTTGATTTTTTTACAGGATGTGAGCGGATTTATGGTAGGAAGCAAAGCAGAGCACGGAGGAATCATTAAAGATGGCGCCAAAATGGTAAATGCCATGGCGAATTCTACGGTTCCTAAGTTTACGTTCATTATGGGTAACTCGTATGGTGCCGGTAATTATGCCATGTGTGGTAAAGCGTATGACCCACGATTAATCTATGCCTGGCCGTCAGCACAAATTGCAGTAATGAGCGGGGCTTCAGCCGCTAAAACCTTGTTGCAGATTCGGGTGGCTTCACTGAAATCGCAAGGAAAGGAAATCAGTAAAGAAGAAGAAAATGCCCTGTTGAAAGAAATCACCGATCGTTATAACGATCAGTTAAGCCCATACTATGCAGCCGCGCGGTTGTGGGTCGATGGGGTTATTGATCCGGTTGAAACGCGTAAAGTTATTTCAATGGGAATTGAAGCCGCCAACCAGGCGCCTGTAGCGAAGTTTAATGTGGGGGTGATTCAAACATAGGACCAATAAGGATGAACGATAAAGAACTCAAGGCACTTGTTTCGCTTCTGGATGACCAGGACGATCAGATCGTTACGCAAGTGGTTGATAAGATTCGTTCGTTGGGAAAGGAAGTTATTCCATACCTGGAACAGGAATGGGAAAATAATTTCAACCCGATGGTGCAACGCAGAATTGAAGAGCTCATTCATAACCTTCAATATGAGTTATTAAAATCCAGAATTCAGGAGTGGTATAACACACCCGAACAGGATTTACTCAGCGGTCTGTGGTTGATTGCCACCTATCAATATCCTGATCTTGAAATTGAAAAATTAAAACAGGAGCTGGAGCAGATTTACTATGAAGCCTGGCTTGAGTTTAAGCCGGATTTATATCCCTTCGATCAGATAAAAGTGCTGAATGGCGTACTGTTCAATAAGCTGAAATTTGGGGCGAATACAAAAAATTTTCACTCTCCGGGTAACTCCATGATAAACGTGGTGCTGGAAACCCGAAAGGGAAACCCCATCACACTTTGCGTCATTTATTTGCTGGTGGCACAAAAACTAAAAATGCCGGTGCATGGGGTTAACCTCCCCAATTTATTTATTGTTACCTATAAGGATGAAAAGACGCAATTCTATGTAAATGCCTTTAATAAAGGATTGATCTTTTCGAAGCAGGATATTGAAAATTACATCCACGAATTACGCTTAACTCCGCAAGATTCTTTCTTTCAGCCATGCTCAAGCCTGGAGATTGTGCGCAGGGTTTTCCGTAACCTGATTATGTCGTTCGATAAAATGGGTGAGCATGAAAAGGCTGAGGAGGTAAAGGAGCTTTTACTGTTAATTGCCGATGGTGCCGACCTGGGTGTTTGATTTTTTTGAAGTGTACTTTTGGTGAGTTAGAAATCAGCTACCGAATACTGCACCCCACCGGTCTCACTTCCGGCTTTTCAATTTTTACTTTAGCCAACAGGTTTTCAATCGCATCCTTCAGGTAGTTTCTTTTAACGGCATCGGCAGTTTGCGGATTATCATCAATGGCACCCTTGTAGACAACTGTAAATTTTCCACCGGATGAACGCAACAGAAAGCATTCCGGACTTTTATGCGCCCCTAATGCCGTCATTGCTTTTTGTTCAATATCCCACAGGTAAGGAATGGTAATTCCGTGATGATCGATATATTTTTTCATCGGATCCATGGATTCATCTGAGTTGGAGTTAATCAGAAGAAACGCAATGGTCGATTTGGTAGCGTCTGCCAAAGCCTGAACACGTTTCAAATAATAATCGTCATACGGACAATCGGTACTCGTGAAAATGATAGCAATGCCTGCCCGGGAGGAGAAATCAGTAAGGGCCATATATTGGCCGGTGGTGACATTGGTCAGTGAAAAATTTTGAACAACCTGCGCCATACCGGTAACGGGTGAGAGCAGTAAAAGCAAAATGAACCATCTCATAAGTCAGGTATTAAATACAACCACAAAGCTACCGAAAACAAAATACTGCAATGGTACCATCGTTTCGGTCTTGTTGATGATGATCTTTCCGGCAAGGTGCCCGGCATCTTCGCGTTTAAAGGGCGCCACCAGCAGGTGCTCGGCAAATACAAGGTCTTTCTTTCCGTAAATTTTGATCAGGGCTTCCTTCGCGCACCAATAAATGCAATGCTTTACCTCGTCAGTTCCGGCATCTTTAAATTCAGAGGTGTGCAATACACGAGGCCCGATTTTCAGCAACTTCTCCTTGATTTGTTCCAGGTCAATACCAACCGATTTTCGGGAATCGGTAAGGGCAGCAACATATGGGTAGGAGTGACTGAGCGAAAGCTGAAACGTGTTCTGCTTAAAGAAAGGCTTGCCAAAGATATCTTTTGTAACACCCCGGAAAGGTTTACCCAGCGCCTCCAGCAGGTTGCGGGCAAGCACCCGTCCGGCAATAAACTCAAGTCTTTTTTCAGGATGTGTAATTGTTTCTGGGATCGATTCGTATTCCTGAACCATGTTCAATAAGGTCTCCTCATCCTCCTCCATTCGCCAAATGCCCCAGGCACGAACATTTCCTTCATTCTCTAATTTTTCAAGAGGCATTGATTATCCAAGTTTAAGTTTCAATTTTGTAAATATCAGTTAAAAATTCTTAAAGCCTGAGTCGTCAGACCAACCTAAATTTCGCTTACAGCGGTTAGACGACCAGATTATTTTCGAATACATGCAGAAGGTTACCGTACAAAAGCTACATACTTTTTCAGGCCACCGGAGCAGCGTTTATGCCCTTCAGGCATCGGATAACCCAAATACTTTTTATAGCGGTGCGGGCGATGGAATGATTGTTAAGTGGAATGTTCCGAACCCGGAAAATGGTGAGTTAATTGCCAAACTCCCGAATTCCGTTTACGCGCTCCACCATCTTCAATCGCAGGTGTTACTGGCCGGCCATAATTATGACGGCATTCATGTACTGGATGCACAGAATAAAAGAGAAACCGGGTCGTTACACTTTACGAAAGCAGCCATCTTTGATATTCAGTCGCTGGGTAGCAAAGTGTTTGTTGCATCTGGAGACGGCATGGTGACATCGGTAGATTATGAAAAACTTTTGGTTATTCAGAAGGTTAAACACACCGACAAGAATGCCCGAACCATGGCCATCCATGCCGAACGAGGAGAGTTGGCCGTTGGCTACAGCGATCACTTTATACGAATATTTGATGTGGACACCTTGCAATTGAAACAGGAGTGGAAAGCACACGGGAATTCTGTATTTACAGTGCGGTACTCACCTGATGGTAATGTATTGATGAGCGGGTCGCGTGATGCACGACTAAAAGTATGGGGTGTCCAGGCAGGATATTTGCCTGTTACAGAGATTGTAGCTCATATGTATGCAATAAATCATATTGAATTTAGCCCGGATGGCAAACATTTCGTAACTTGTAGCATGGATAAGTCCATCAAGGTGTGGGACTTAGAAGAGTTGAAACTGTTGAAGGTGATTGACAGGGCCCGCCACGCGGGACACGGCACCTCAGTCAATAAACTTTTATGGACAACACACCTGTTAAGTGCGAGTGACGATCGCACGATTTCGGCCTGGGATTTGATTTTTAATTTTGAAGACAGGTGAGTTCACCGGTCTATTTTTTAAACTAAACTATTACCGCAATGAAAATTACACCGTTAGAAATCCGACAGAAAGCCTTTGAGAAAAATTTCAGGGGTTATAATTCTGATGAAGTGAATGCTTTTTTGCAATCACTGTCGCAAGAGTGGGAACGTGTATTGGATGAAGGAAAGGAATTACGCATAAAACTGGAAGCGTGTGAGCGTGAGGTATTGAAGTTACGCGAAGTCGAGAGTTCTCTTTATAAGACGCTGAAAACAGCAGAAGACACAGGCGCCAATGTGATTGAGCAGGCACGTCAGGCTGCCGATTTGAATATGCGTGAGTCGCAATTGAAAGCGGAGGCTCTTCTGAATGAAGCAAAAGTAAAAGCGCGCAACAATCTTGAGGAAGCCGAAATGAAGTCTAAACAAACGCTGGTGGAGATGGAAGACAGACTAAAGGCGATGGTAGAGAATTACAAGAAGCTTGAGAATACCCGCGATGAATTATTGCTGGAATTGAAGCGAATTTCACAAGACACCATCGAACGGGTTGAGAGAATTAAAAGTGCACAAAAGAATTTTGATGCCGACCAGCATGTGGCACAGGCGCGCAAGGAAATCAAGAAAACAATTTCTCCCAATGTTGAGTTTAACTCCGCTCCAGAACCAGAAGCCACGACTACTTCAATAGGCGATGAAATTGAGGCGGAAGTAAGCAAATCGGTAATGGAGGAAGTGAGTTCGCGAAAAGCAACCAAATCATTTTTTGACGAGATTGGATGAACGGACGCATAGCGCTTGAAGGTCTTGAATTTCATGCCTTCCATGGCGTGTATCCGCACGAACGGGAATCAGGCAACTGGTTTGAAGTAGACATTGCTGTGGAAACAGATTTCTCCGTTGCCGCTAAAGGCGACACCCTTGTTGGTACGGTCGACTATGAAGCCCTTTATCGAATTGTGAAATCAGAAATGGAAAAACCATCGAAGTTGTTGGAGACGGTGGCGGAAAAAATCATGCAGGAAGTACTTCAGCAACTGCAAGCGGTGATTAGTGTAGAGCTGAGTATTTCAAAAATAAATCCGCCTATAGGCGGTAAATGCAAAAAGGCGGTTGTGAGTATTTCGAAGAAGCGTCTGGGGTAGAATTAAGCCTTAAGTATTTAGACACAAGACTTTGTAAGTCTTACTACTTACGTCTTGCTACTTACGTTTTGTTCCACAAACATAAATCCACGGGCATCGGCATCTTCATGAAAATCCACTTCCTTCCCTATAAGATACATCGTATGTTTTTTGTCAACCACCACCGGAATGCCGTCAATTGTGTAAGCCAGGTCAGATGGCTTTTGTTTATCAAAACCAATAATCAGGGCTACCCCGCCACATCCTCCGCCCCGAACACCTACGCGCAACGAATAACCCTCTGGAATATTCTTTGTTTGCATGATCTTGCGTATCTCTGCAGCTGCTTTCGCTGAAATAGTAACAGGCTGGAGGTCAGAAAACATTTTTGCCGATTGCATTTAAGGCCTCAAAATTATTTAAATTTCAAACACAAAAAGAACGTTATTAATTCCTATGGATGCAATTATTGAATTCGGTAAGATTCTGATACCAGCTTCGGTGGTGCTGTATGCAGCTTATTTGCTGGTGCGGTCTTTCCTGGCGAAAGAAATTGAACTTAAAAAACTTGAAATACGAGGCCATAGTATCGAAACAGTTCTTCCCCTTCGCATTCAGGCATATGAAAGAATGTGTTTGTTTCTGGAGCGAATCAGTCCGCAGAATATGTTGATTCGGTTAAACCCAGGTCCTATCCCCTCAAAAGAGTTTCACCAGATGTTGCTGGCCGAAATCCGCAATGAATTCAATCACAATGTTTCGCAGCAGATTTTCATGACAGAAGCTGTATGGGAGAATATTAAAAATGCGAAAGAAGATCTGGTGCTCACAATTAACGATGCGGCTTCCGAAATGAACGCGGAATCCTCCAGTCTTGACTTGTCCAAGAAAATATTTGAGCGCTACATCAACAAACCGGTTGATCCCGTAGCGCATGCACTGAGCCAGCTAAAACTAGAGATTCAGCAAACATTTTGAAGAATGTTTTTTTCGATAGAGCCCTCAACACCGCTGCCCGCCTTTCGGGTAACAAAGGCAGAATCGTATTGTTGGTAAGCAGGCTGAGCAATAAAATGATGACCGTTAACTGGAACAACGTTTCACTGGCCTCTGCAAAAGAAACCTTGAATATTTTTTCCAGAATTTCAAAAGCCTATACTTCAGGAAAATACCATTCTATACCCTGGAAAACAGTGGTAACAATTTTGGCCGCCATCATTTACTTTTTGAACCCGCTGGATTTAATTCCGGATTTTATTCCACTCCTTGGACTAACAGATGATTTTAGCGTGTTGGTGTGGGTGTTTAATTCAGTCAATATGGAAGTCGATAAATTTTTAGAATGGGAGAGATCAATGACTGCGGCATGAAAACAGCGTTAATTGTTGGTGTTACCGGACTTATTGGAAAGCAAGTGCTTCAGTTGCTGTTAAATGATTCACATTATAGTAAAATTATAACCCTTACACGAAAGCCACTGGATATAGCCAACCAAAAGATTGAAAACCTTGTTGTTGATTTTGACAGGTTATCGGAATATGGAAATTCACTCAGGGCCGATGATGTTTTTTGTTGCCTCGGTACCACTATCCGGATAGCCAAGACCAAAGAGGCTTTTCGAAAAGTTGATTTTGACTATCCGGTGGAAGTGGCACGCCTTACAAAAAATATGGGAGCTACACAGTATTTACTGGTATCTGCTTTAGGTGCGGATAAACACTCAACAATATTTTATAATAGGGTAAAAGGTGAAGTGGAAGAAGCCATTGACCAGGTTGGATTTCGAACAGTTCATATATTCAGGCCATCACTTTTGCTGGGTAAACGTGAAGAAGAGCGCGCGGGAGAGGGTGCTGCTACTGTTTTCTTTAAACTTTTCGGGTTTTTAATTCCCGCAAAGTATAAGGCTGTTGATTCCGCCAGGGTAGCCCGTGCCATGGTGGCCATAGCAACATCAGATAAAGCGGGGGTGTTCATTCATGAATCAAAAATAATTCAAGGTTATTGAAGCCGGTAATGGTATGATCATGAGCGGGTATTTCCACCAGAACATAGAAGATCTTTTTAAATTGATTTATTAAAACCCGTTATGAAATTTTTACTTACCCTAATGAGTGTGATTGTCCTGCTATCGTGCAATCAACCTGAAAAAATTAAACCTACTATTATTGCGTTCGGATCGTGCGGCCACCAGGATCTTCCTCAGCCCGTATTGTCGCTGGCCGCAGACAGAAAGCCGGATGCGTTCATTTTTCTGGGCGATAATATTTATGGAGACACCAAAAGCATGGATACCCTGCGGTTGAAATATCAGATGTTGGCCAATCGCCCCGAATTTAAGAAGCTGAAAGCAGCAACTTCGCTATATGCTACCTGGGATGACCATGATTATGGGTGGAATGATGCGGGCCGGCATTATGCTTTTAAGGAGGAGTCGAAGAAAATATTTCTCGACTTTTTCGGTGACCAAGGCGATAGCACAATTCATCATCATAGCGGTATCTATCATACCGTTTACCTAAACGGGAATGGAAAGAAAATACAAATCATCCTCCCTGATCTTCGGACCTTTCGTGATAAACTCCTTCCGTATAATGGAAACAGAAAGGATGATTCCCGGTTTAGGTACGAATTGGATTATTCACCGTACACAACAGCCGATTCGACCATGATGGGAGAAGACCAATGGAAGTGGATGGAAGAACAGTTGAAAGTTCCTGCTGATTTACGCATAATCGCCTCCAGTACGCAATTTGGCATTACGCATAATGGGTATGAGGCGTGGGCTAATTTCCCACATGAGCAGAATCGGTTGATTGAACTGATTCGTAATACAAAGGCTGACGGGGTATTTTTTATTTCCGGAGATGTGCACTATGCTGAAATTTCAAAAATGGAAGTGCCCGGCTTGTATCCATTGTACGATGTTACTGCCAGCGGCATAACGTCCACCTGGGGTTTTGCAACACCTAACGATAACCGGATTGACGGCCCTGTTATGGAAAATCATTTTGGGTTGATTACGATTGACTGGAATAGGACTGACCCCCGAATTATTTTTGAAATTATTGATGTTGAAAACAACGTTCGCATTCACCGCGCGATCGACTTGCAAGATTTAAAGCAAACGAATTAACCTGATCATATGAAAAATGTATATTTTGTTCTGGCCGTTGCCGGGTTTATTGTTCCCAACATTCTGGTGTTTAACGAATCGGTTGAAACCGGGAATATTTTATTATGGCTCGATCCGCAGGCAACACTGAACGGCATGTTTGGTAATCGGATTGCAGCCGCCTTTATTACCGATTTGTTGTTAGTAGTGTTGACCGGATTAATCTGGATTGTTATCGAATCGAAAAGGCTTGGCATGAAGCACAGTTGGGTGTATGTCGTGCTTACCCTTTTGTTTGGGTTAGCAGGCCCTCTGCCATTGTTTTTATACCAACGCGAGAAAGTTCTGGAGAAAAAAGCTGATTAAGCTTGCCTGTTACCAGGCATGACGATACAATATAAGGTGGCTTCTATTCTTTCTTCCTGATTAAGAAACAATCGGTGAACCGCTCCATGTTGATTTTGGGATAATAATCTGCTGCCTTGGGTGCGGCCAGAAGAATTAAGGTTGTATTCATCCCTGAAACTGCATGGGTCTCATGAATTAATCTTTTTCCAATCCCTTGCTTTTGATAGGCGACATCAACGGCCAGATCGGACAGGTAGCAACAATACCCAAAATCGCTAAGCGCACGCGAAACACCCACCAGCTTTTCGTCAGCCCAGGCTGTAACAATAATATTCGCATGCTGAAGCATCGTTCCAATGCGGGCAGGGTCATGAACAGGCCTTCGTTCTGCCAATGTCGAACGCCTCAACACATCAATGAATTGATCGGCTGTGATTCGAACATCGTGCTTGTATTGAATCTCCTCGGTATTCATGCGATGGTTGGATCTATTTTACGATATCGTTCCAACCATACACATCCGGTTCGATGCCCCTGCGCAGATTACTTAATTTTTGTTTCACACGTTGCTGAAAGCTGGCAGCATGGCCAGGAGGTAGGGCATAATCTTTTCCGTGAATATTAATCACAGCAATTTCAGAAACGACAGCCGCAGTACCGGCACCAAAGGCTTCGGTAAGAGTTCCTTTTTTAAAACCGTCAATTAAACTGTCAAGGCTCACTTTCCGTTCTTCTGTTGGCACGCCCATATCTTTAGCAAGTGTTATGATGGAGTCGCGGGTAATACCATCCAATATTGCACTGGTCAATTTTGGGGTTACCAGTTTCCCATCCATTACAAACATCACATTCATGGCGCCAGACTCATCAATGAATTGATGTTCTTTGGCATCTGTCCATAACACCTGGTCGAATCCCTGTTCACGGGCAAGTTGGGTAGGGTAGAAGGCGCCACCATAGTTCCCGGCACATTTGGCATAACCGGTTCCTCCCTCAGCTGCCCGAACATGTGTTTCTTCCACCTTAACACGAATAGGCTTGGAGAAGTAAGGCCCTACCGGGCTCGTCATAATGACAAATTTGTATTGTTCAGAAATTTTTACGCCAAGCTTCGACTCAGAGGCAAATACTACCGGGCGTATGTATAACGAGCATCCCTCTTCATTGGGCAGCCATTGTTCGTCCGCTTCAATTAAGGCGTGTAATCCCGAAACAAATAGCGCTTCAGGTATTGCCGGCATGCACATTCGCTCGAGCGACTTGAGTATTCTGCGATAGTGCCGTTGGGTTCGAAAAATATTAATTCGGCCATCGTTCATTCTGAAAGCCTTCATTCCTTCAAAAATTGCCTGGCCGTAGTGCAAAGCAAGAATGGCGGGCGTCATGGGTAGTTCACCGTAGGGTACAATTTGAGGCTCGCCCCACGCGCCATCTTTATAATCGGCCACCAGCATATGATCGGCAATGTAATTGCCGAAGCCGAGGTTGTTAAAGTTCACTTCGCTGATGCGGGATGTTGCACTTCGCTGAACCCGGATGAAACCCGTTTGTGTAGTCATGAGAGTTTTTTTTGGAAGGTATAACTATTTTTCTTGAATTTTTCAGCAAAATTATTTCTTCCGATGACGCACCATTTCAGCTGCTACTGCAACAGAAGCCGAATCGCCCCGGGCTTTCAGTTGTCTGACAATCTCCGCATGATTTTTATCGTCCCGGTTTTGAGAAAGTTTAAAGCATGCCTCCACGCTTGTGATGTTAATAGTAAAGCCAACGATACCTCTAATTTCTTTCTCCAGGTATGATGGGGTCATGCCCTCAACCGAAACCGGTTTTTGTGAATGTCTTTCATATTTGTCTGTCAGGGCCTTAAGGGAAGCAAGTAATTCCTCTCCCTCCTGAATTTTGATGTTTCCGTAAACATGTACCGCCAGGTAATTCCAGGTAGGAACATTTTCATGATCGTACCACGATGATGAAATATACGTGTGCGGCCCCTGAAAAATGCACAACACTTCCTGAGTCGAAAAATCTCTCCACGCTTTGTTGCCACGCGAAACGTGACCGGTAAGTTCTGCGCCATCATTTGAGAGGACAAGCGGAAGATGGGTTGCCCAGGGTTTCCCATCCACCTGGCTGACCAGTATGGCAAAGCCATTTTGCCGGATGAACTCCATGACTTCTGTTGAGTCACTTACGCGCGAATAAGAATTAATGTACATGAGGATGGTGGTAACGTTATAAAATAGTTCAAGGCGTCTTTGGTCGTTTTACTACAGCCCAAATTAATGAAGGTTTAATTTTAATAAAAAGTCGGTTTGAGGATCGTTGCCCAGCATAAATACGTGTGAGCCGAATTTTTCAAAGCCCAGTTTTTTATAAAACTGCTGTGCGCGATAATTGTGTTCCCAAACCCCTAACCAAAGCACTTCGGCATGCTGTTTCTTCCCCAATTCAATGCAATACGTTATGAGGACCTTGCCTATACCTTTGCCAATGAATTTTTGCAGGGCATAAATGCGGTGCAATTCCAGCGTTTTAATTCCCGGAAATTTTTCTTTCACCTCATCCGATTGGCGAACCCGGGCATAGCCAGCCAACTCGTCATCAGCGTAAGCGAGGATGTATTGACTTCCCGCATCGTTTAACTCTTCTGTAATTTTGGTTACGGTAAACGCTTCATTCGTGTACGCCCTGAAATCTTCGGGACGATTAACTTTTTCGAATGATTCACAAAAGGTATCGAGTGCCAGCTGGGTCAGCACGGTGGCATGAGATGGATCGGCATGGATCAGCCTGATATTCATTCTTGTAAGATCAATTCCATTTTGATGTCGCTGCGTTGGTACACGGTATCCAGTGGCACCTCTTTAAATCCGAGTTTACGATACATGGTAATGGCCGGAATAAGAACTGTGTTGGAATACAAGATAATTTTATAAGCGCCCAGCTCTCTCGCCTTTATAATGGCAGCTTCGGATAGGAGCAAGCCAATGTGCCGACCTCGAAATTTTTCATCCACGGCCATTTTGGTAAACTCAAACACACCGGGTTCAACATATTTCAACGCCACTGTACCGGCTATTTCCTTGTCGCAGTTTGCCATTAGAATCGTTCCACCTTTTTTTAGGATATGTTCATCGGGGTGTTGTAACACCGCTGTGTCGAGTGGTTCCATCCAGAAGTGTTTCTCAATCCAGGCACGGTTAAATTTTTCAAACCATGGTTGGTGTTCGGGCTTGTATTCGAGAATCGTTAACTCCATTACATCCATACACCACGCTGAATTTTGTTTTTCTCTATTTTTAGAAATCCTCCATCAACAATAAAGAGCCTGGCACCGGTAGTGGTTGAACTGCGATGCGGAATCACATCATCCGAAACCTGGTAGCTCATGCCTTGCCGGAGCACGAACTTCCTTCCATCTTTTAGTTCGGTGGTGATCTCACCTTCGATACAAAACAAGATGTGTCCTTTGGTACACCAATGATCGGCTTTGTAGCCGGCTGAATATTTGACCACACGCACGCGCAAATCGCCCCATTGCATGGTTCGGGAGCAGGACTTTCCATGTTCATCGCTGATGCACTCTGTTTCCTTGATCGTATTCCAATCGGTTGTTTGGAATGGAACAGGATTTTTTATCGGCTGAAGGATGCTTTCCATAAATCACGAAGTTGATAGCCGCGGTTCACGATATAAATTCCGGCAACAGTAATTAAAATGGCGAGGCCAATTTTGGTATTTAATTTTTCGCCCAATACCGCCCAGCCCAATACCACTGCTACGATGGGGTTCACATAAGCGTAGAGTGAAACAATGGTCATGGGCAATTTGCGAAGCGCGTATGAATAGGACGCATACGCGATAATAGAGCCAAAGATGATCAGATACAACATTGAGTAACCTGCTTCTGGTGTCCAGCTGACCGTACGGAGATCGTCAAATATGAAACTAAACGGAAGCACCAATAATCCTCCGAAAAACATTTGCAGGCCTGCATTCATGAATGGATTGGAATTCGTGTTGTGTTTTTTAATCCAGATGCTTCCGGCAGCCCAACTGAATACGGCAATGAGCGTTACTATAATTCCCATCAGGTAATGAACATTGGAGAATTCATTGATGTGCTCGCCAAAAATCATGACAATACCTGCAAGTCCGATGGCAACCCCAATTGCAATGGGAACCGTTGGTTTTTCTTCTTTATTGATGGACAGGTTAATCAGAATAACAACCACCGGCATGAGGGAACAAATGATAGCAGCTATGCCGCTGGGGATGTGCATTTCCGACCAAGCCACCAGGCCGTTGCCCAGGGTGATCAGAAAAAATCCGGCAACAGCCTGTTTGAAGATCTGTTCTTTTGACGGCCAGGCTGCTTTGGTGATAATTAACAGGAAGCCAATCAGCAATAGCCCGGCCGTAAGTTGTCGGATGGCCGTAAATAAAAAGGGTGGAAAGTGTAAAACGGCTATCCGCAGTGCCAAATAGGTTGTTCCCCAAATGACACAAACAGCCGCTAAAGCGAAGTAAGCAATCAGTAAATCTCTTTTCATCCGCAGTCGAAGTTAGTGACTTAAAACTTTTGATTTATACGGATAAAAAACAGTTTCAGTTTTATTAATTTTGACCATATCAGTTAACCTCACCCCTCCGTCTTTCAGACACCTTCCCTCTCCAATTGGAGAGGGGAGGATTGGGTGGGGTGAGGTTAAAAAAAAATTGTCATTATGGAAACACTCATCAAACCCGATCACAAATACATTGATGTAGCCGATCGTATAGAAAGGCTGATTGAAAACGGGGTGTTAAAAGTTGGCGACAAGCTCCTCTCGGTGCGGGCTTTAAGCAAAGAACAAGGAATCAGCTTAAGTACTGCATTTCAATCCTACTATTATTTAGAAAGCAAGGGCCTGATTGAAGCGCGTCCGCAATCGGGCTATTATGTGAAGTTTAGTCATGATCATGTTTTGGAAATGCCAACTTGTTGCGAACCAATTGACGATGCCGTTCCGGTAACACTAGATGAAATGATCAGTACGGTCTATCATGATTTGAACAATGATAGTTTGATTCATTTTTCGCTGGGAGTACCATCCATTGAGCTATTGCCAACCGCAAAACTGAATAAGGCGGTAACACAAGCTGTTCGCGAATCAAAGTCGAGTTGCTTAGGTTATGAACACATTCAGGGTAATGTAAAGCTGCGCAGGCAAATTGCGAGGCAGGCTTTTAATTGGGGAGGCTCGCCAAGGGAAGATGACATTGTTGTAACAGCCGGATGCGTGGAAGCGCTGGCTCTTTGTATTAAAGCAGTAACTAAACCGGGCGATACCGTAGCCATTGAATCGCCAACATACTTTGCAGTATTCCAGGTCATGGAAAGCCATGGACTAAAGGTGGTAGAAATTCCCAATCATCCGGAAACAGGAATTGACCTGGATTATTTAGAAATGGCCATTCCCCGATTTGATATTAAAGCGTGTTTGTTTGTATGTAATTTCAATAACCCCATGGGAAGTTGCATGCCCGATGAACATAAGAAGCGATTGGTGGAGATGCTGGCCCGAAAAGAAATACCATTGATTGAAGATGATATTTATGGTGAACTGTATTTTGGTAAAACCCGCCCCAAAACGTGCAAGACGTACGACAAGAAAGGACTCGTTTTACATTGTTCTTCATTTTCAAAATCTCTTGCGCCCGGATATCGCATTGGGTGGGTTATTCCCGGAAAATTCAAAGACCAGATTATTAAGCTGAAGCGCATGCATACGGTGGCTACGAATACCCTGGCGCAATCGGCCATAGCCCTGTTCTTAGGCAATGGCCGGTATGAGCTTCACCTGAGGCATTTGAGGAAGGCTCTGCATACGCAGTCGCTGAAATATGTTCAGGCGATAAGCGAATACTTTCCGGAAGGTACACGCATCACCCGGCCACAAGGCGGGTTTGTATTTTGGATTGAACTGGATAAGAAAATCGATACGTATAAGCTGCATAAAAAGGCGCTTAAACAGAATATTGGAATTGCCCCCGGGCAAATCTTTTCGTCACAGAGTCGTTTTGCAAATTGTTTCCGGCTGAGTTTCGGAGAGCCATGGAGCAACCGGATAGAAGAAGGGGTTAAAACACTGGGCAAACTGGTGAAAGAAATGAGATAAATCTTGATGGTTTGTGTGGACACAAACCGCAGGGAGATATATTTGCCGTTTAAATTTTTAAAGGTCTTGCAGGTTTTATTCATCGTTTTTTTGATTGCTGTAGGAATACAGCTTATGTATGTAACATTTTTTTTGATTGCTTTCCTTAAAAAGGAAACAAAACCCGCTGCTGAAATTCAGCCGGTATCAGTGATTGTTTGTGCCCACGATGAAGAGCAAAATTTAAAAGAACTTGTGCCACTGTTGTTGCAGCAACAACACCCATCCTTTGAGGTGATTATTGTGAATGATCGTTCCAACGATGGCACGTACGATTACCTGTTGCATGCCACCCAAGCCGAAACAGTTCAGGGTGCGCCTTTGCGAATGGTTCACATTGACCGGGCACCTGCGCATGTCAATGGAAAAAAATACGGCATTACACTGGGCATTAAAGCGGCCAAATACGATTGGATTGTGTTAACAGATGCTGATTGTCGTCCGCATTCCAATCAATGGTTGCAGGAAATGAGCGCGAAATGTTCGGGAGGGAAAGAAATTGTGCTGGGGTATTCTGCCTATCAGCGGGAGAAGGGTTTTCTTAATTTATTTATTCGATTCGAAACCTTGTTTACGGCCATTCAGTATGTATCGTATGCTATTCTGGGTAATCCATATATGGGTGTGGGTCGTAACCTTGCTTACCGCAAATCATTATTTCTGGAGAACAAAGGTTTTAACGGATACCTGGGTGTTACCGGTGGTGACGATGATTTATTTGTTAATCAACATGCAACCGCTTCAAATACGGCTGTTTGCCTGGGAGAAAAATCGATTGTGAACTCTGTACCAAAACGAACCTGGCACGATTACTTCAATCAGAAAGTACGGCACTTGTCGGTGGGCAAAAAATACCGGTTTGGGCATCAGTTTTTATTGGGAATTTTTTCGATTTCGCATGCGCTGACATGGATTACCGGAATACCGCTTTTATTCATTTTTTCGGGATATTTATGGGTAGTGGGCGCGTTGGTTTTCAGGATTTCGCTGCTGGTGATTACCACCCATAGGGCAGCTGCAAGGTTTGGGCACAAATTTGAGTTGTGGAGTGTTCCTCTTTTAGATTTTCTTTTTGTGATTTATTATCTTTCAACGGCACCGGTGGCCTTATTAACAAAAAAGATCAGATGGAGGAACTAGAACGGCAATTTTCGGATAAGGCACTGGAAGATTTCCGCCTGATTGATGAGGCCGTTCAAAACAACGATGAAAAAGCGTATGCCAAATTATTGCAGCGCTATAAGCGCCCGGTGTACCACATGATTTTAAAGATGGTGCGAAATGTCGATGACGCAGAAGATCTCACCATCGAATCGTTTGCTAAAGCATTCCGCAGTCTGCATAAGTTTAAAAAAGATTTTACGTTCAGTACCTGGCTTTTCAGAATTGCCACCAATAATACCATTGATCAGATCAGAAAGAAGAAGCTCAATACCATGAGCATTGATAATACATTTACCGATGATAATGGTGATGGAATTTCCATTGAAGTGGAGGATGAGAATTTGAATCCACAGGAGGAAACCATCAAGGCACAAAAGGCTGAACTTATCCAGGTGTTTGTGGATAAGCTCCCTCCCAAATACCAGAGGTTGGTCCGGCTGCGATATTTCAATGAGTTATCGTACGAAGAAATTGCAGTAGAACTCGAAGCGCCTCTTGGAACAGTAAAAGCACAACTTCACCGTGCGCGCGAACTGATGTTTGAGATGGTGAAGAATAAGCGCGACCATATTTAAAATTTACGATTTTAGATTTCAGATTTACGATTGCAAAACGCTGGCTTGATACCTCACTATTTTCCTTCACTTTCTGACGAGCAGAAAAAGCAGTTTATAAAACTGTATGATTTGTATTCAGAGTGGAATGAAAAAATTAATGTGATCTCCCGTAAGGATATTGAAAACCTGTACATCAACCATGTGCTTCATTCGCTGGGCATTGCAAAAGTGATGAACTTCAAACCCGGTGCACAGGTATTGGATGTTGGCACGGGAGGAGGTTTTCCAGGAATACCACTGGCCATACTTTTTCCGGAAACGCATTTTCATTTAGTCGACTCTATCGGGAAGAAGATTACCGTAGTGAATGCAGTAGCTGAAGGACTTGGACTTAAAAATGTGAAGGGTGAACAAATCCGTGCTGAACAGGTCAGGAGCAAGTATGATTTTATTGTGAGCCGGGCAGTTACCCGTTTAAAAGAGTTTTACGGATGGGTTCACCACAAAGTAAAGGACAAATCCGTTCATGAATTAGATAATGGAATTCTGTATCTGAAGGGTGGCGATCTTGATGAAGAACTGGCTGAATTGAAAAAACCCTATAGTCTTTACAACCTTTCCGATTATTTTCAAGAAGATTTTTTTGAAACGAAGAAGGTCGTGTACGTTCCGTTGTAGGAATGAGGTCAGTCTGTGCGGAATCGAGACTGACTCTATGCATGCACGCTGTGCATCGCCAGCATTTCATCAAAAACTTGTTGTTTGATAACCGGAACCTGATCGATAGTTTTTCCTGCAACATCCAGTTGCTGCCCAACAATAATTTTTATTTTTCCCGGCCGCAGGTCAATGGTACCCGGAGGCATGAGCTTACCTGCGCCAATAATCATGATTGGAATAATAGGCAGTTGCGTATCTACGGCAATTCTAAAGGCACCATCCTTAAATGGCTGCAAAATTTCTTTTGTTCTGTTTTGTGTGCCTTCCGCAAAAATCAGGGCGGAGATTCCGTGTGAGAGAATTTCCCTTATTTTTTCAATGCTTCGTTTCCTGCTTTGTGCGTTTGAACGATCAACCACCACCGTGGAACCTCGTACAATTAATCCGAATAACGGAAGTTTAAGTAATTCTTTTTTTGCAATGGGTCTGAACTCACCGGGGATTAAGAGCCGTAACCCCGGCAGATCAAGAAAGGAGGTATGATTGCTCACATAGATGTAAGACTTGTCTTTCTTTAAATATTCGTGCCCATGAAACTCATACCGGATGAACGTGAGCACACTAAAAATCCACGACCAGAGCCACAAAAAGAAATAACCAATCCAACTGAATTGACGGCCCAGCATAAACGGAATGGTTAGACCCGGTAGAAACAGGATCATGAATACGGTAAAAACAAGGAATACCCAAAGAGTATAAAGCTTCAGCAGTAGTTTCAAAACTAATTCAGTAAAAAGACGCGTGAAGATAAAAAGTTAATGATCAATTTCTGATTGATTTAAACCTGTATTTGCCATACTTTAGCTTCCTGAATTAAACCCACTCGTATGAAAAAGTGCTCTTTTTTATTCCTTGCTTTTGTTTTGCCAGCCGTTTTGTTTGCCCAAGACGATAAAACACCAAAACGTCCTGAGAACATGGGCGTTTCAGATTTTGACACCTTCAAGAATAATTCTTTTGACATCCTGGACGAATCCGCAAAGCTTAAGACCGATGCCACCCGTTTAGATACCGATGTTAAAAGTTATGCAGCCGGATTAGCCAGCGTATCGGTTGAAAAACTCAAAGCCGACTTTAAAGCATTTCGGGGTATTGGAAAATCGACCAATGAACTTACCGGGCGCATTGAAGATTTAAGGGAGCAATCAAAGGCGCTGCTTGAAAGTGCAAAAAGTTTAAAACCAATGACGAAATCACCACAAGCTACCGGTAATACCAATAAATCAGTGAAGGGCCTGGATGCCTCGAAGAAAAATCTGGATACTGTTGCTACGCTGGTAACGGACAATACTAAATTACTTAGCGAAGAATTAAAGAGACGCGGAGAATCTGTTGAAGAGGAATAGTGAACTTCATTTCTTAAATTGGAAAAGGTTGAACTCATTTCAACCTTTTCTTCATTCTACCTAACTGATGTCGCGATGATACGTTCGAAGATCTATATTTTACCAGTCATTTTTTGTTGCGCAACATTTTCCCTGCCCGCTCAGGACCTACTAAATCAACTGGGAAAAGCCCTTCAAAAGGAAGGGGGTAAAAAGGGAGCAATACAAAAGGCATCGCTTGATTCTGTCGATTTTCAGTTTGCGATTTCGGTCAATGAAAATGCAGGGTTCTTTGATGTAGAGCAGAAGGGTGAAACGGGCTCTAAAATGTTGTATGCGCTTAAAGACGAAGCCGATAAATCATTAGTTGAAAAAGCACGCGATACCCTTGAAATCGGTATTGGCTACTACGAAGCCCGTTGGTACAAATGGGCTGAAGAAAAATTCGTGGCAACCAAAGATTTTATGGAAGCCAATGCATTAACGAATGAAATCGTCTATCTGCGAACGCTTTCGAATCTTGGTTTAATTTACCTTACTCAAGGGAAGGCCGCAGAAGCCAATGAATTTATCTCACAAACCTTAACTCTGAGCGCTCAATCACTAGGCAAGCAAAGTGCTGCTTACATTGCCAACCTGAATAATCAGGCTAAACTTCACCAGGCGTTAGGCCAGTACAATGAAGCAGAAAGGGAGTTTGATGAAGCTATTGGACTATCTGAGAAATTCTTTGGTGAAAGCATGCAGAAGGCCATCTTATTAAATAATAAGGCCATGCTGCTGCAGGCAATTGGTCGTTACGATGAAGCAGCGGAATTAATGAAAAAGGCTATGGCTTCCTCATCGGTCGCTCCCAAAAAAGCATTGCAGGGAAAGAAATCGTTCGACAGCAGAAAATTCCGTGCAAACCTGGCTTTTATTTATCAACTGTCAGGCAACTTTACAGAAGCGGAAAAGAATTTCTTAGAGATAAAAAAAATATTTGACGCCAGAGGCCAAACCGGAAATGCTGAATATGCGGGTCTCCTCAATCAGTTGGGCATTCTATACATACAGATGGGTAAAAATGATAAAGTTGAACCCCTCTTTACGAAATCGAAGGAAGTTTATAAAAAACGGTATACCGAACAAAACATCTATTACGCAAAAGTAACCAACGATCTGGGGAACTTTTACCGGATGAACAATCGCAATGAGGAAGCCGAAAAGCAACTGAACAAAGCGCTCGAGATCAGAGAAGCCCTGTTGGGGAGCAGTCACCCTGATTATGTGAAGACACAAGAGAACCTCGCGATCCTGTACTGGAAAACCAACCGCTACGATCAGGCCTATATTATGTACCGTGAAGTCATGGATAAGACCATCGATTTCATTAACCGGTATTTTCCGCCCATGAGCGAGGCGGAGAAGACCAAATTTTGGGATGTTACCGCCCCGCGCTTTCAGCGCTTTTTCAATTTTGCCCTGGAAGCCGGTACACAGTTAAACTATGTGACGCAGGACTTCTTTGATTACCAGATGGCCACCAAGGCATTGCTGTTGAACTCCACCAACAAAGTGAAAGAAGCAATCCTGAAAAGCAACGATAAAAATCTCATTAGCGATTACCTGCAGTGGCTCGATCAAAAAGAGCAGCTCGCTCGCTTATACGCCTACTCAAAAGAGCAATTGAAGGAACAGAAAATTGACCTGGCAGCCCTCGAGCATTCGACCAACGCAATGGAAAAATCTCTATCTGAACGTTCGGGAGATTTTTCGGCCGGTTATTCCACTCAAAAATTAAGTTATAAACAGGTGCTGGGCCTGTTGGCCGATAATGAAGCACTGGTGGATATTGTGAGAGTGCGTGGCTTTGGCCAGGATTTTACCAATGATACCCGCTATGTGGCATTGATTTTAAAGAAGGGTGTGGAAATGCCGCAGTTGGTGGTCTTCGATAACGGACAACAATTGGAAACCCGGTATTCAAAATATTATCGCAACGCCATTCAACAACGTGTGAACGATGAATATTCGTACGACCAGTACTGGGCTAAAATCGAAAAAGAAATTCAGGGAAAGAAACTCGTGTACATTTCTCCGGACGGTGTGTACAATCAAATGAATCTGAACACGCTAAAGCGGCCTGATGCCGACTATGTGGTGAACCGTTACGACCTGGTGATTATTGGTAATTCGAAAGACCTCATTTCGCTCAAATCCAAAAAGGCCGGTATTCCAAAAAAGAATGCTTTTCTGCTGGGTTTCCCCGATTACGGAACAACAGAAGTATCAGCATTGCCCGGCACCAAAGTAGAAGTGGATGGTGTGTCAAAAATTTTAAAAGCAGCGGGCTACCAGGTGAATCAGTTCATGCAAAAAGATGCTTCAGAGAAAAATGTTAAGAGTATTAAGGGGCCATCGTTGGTGCACATTGCTACGCATGGTTATTTCTTAAAGGATGCAGACGAGGGAGCGGGTTCAGTTTTTGGAGTGAATGCTGAAAATGCTTCCAACAATCCGCTGTTGCGATCGGGGTTGATTCTGGCAGGAGCCGGAAAGACGATTGCAGGCTCTGGTGGGGTGGATATTACCAGTAACGATAACGGTGTGCTCACAGCTTATGAAGCGATGAACCTGAACCTGGAAGGAACCAACCTGGTGATTCTGAGCGCCTGCGAAACCGGTTTGGGTGATGTTAAGTCGGGTGAAGGCGTGTATGGTTTGCAGCGCGCATTTCAAGTTGCCGGTGCCGATGCGCTAATCATGAGCTTGTGGAAAGTAGATGATGCCGCAACACAATTGCTGATGACTAATTTCTATAACAACTGGATAAAACTCGGCAACAAACAAAAAGCCTTCAAGCAGGCACAGTTGCAACTGATGACAAAATTTAAAGAGCCTTACTATTGGGGTGCGTTTGTGATGATGGGGATGTGAGGCAAAATTCTTGATTCTTGATTCTGGTCAGCGTTGATTCGATTTGTTTTTTCGGTAGCGCCCAATTAAAGCAATGAAAATCAAAAGTACCAATGTTGATATGGTGAGCGAAATAAGTTGTCTGCGAGTTTCGGATGTGAAGGATAATTATTAGAATCAGGGTTATAATAAGCCCTAATTTTAAAGCAGTTTTTCTGTTTTTCGCGAGTAATTCCTTATTGATTTTCTCCATCAGCGACCAATTAAATCTTCCCCATCTTCAAAAAGACAGGAAATGAAACGAATCGCTTCTCACGCCACAACGGTGTAAGCAACCGAACAACTTCAGGCACCGGATTGTAATTTTTATCTTTTATAAATTTTTGTGTGGCCGACCAGGTGGTGAGGTAGCCGGCAAATTCATCAAGCGTCCATTCAACATTGAGTGAAAATTTTGGTGCAGGTATAAGGTCAAAAGGAAATCGAACATGTGCATATTCTTCCTCCACCATTCTTCTGGCGCTATCCCAATAGGGTCCCACTACGTGATTGTAAAAATGGTTGAAGTGTTGATCAATTTCAGAATTTACAGTACATGTTGAATATCCCCATACGGCCAATAACGCATTTTTCTTGGCAACTCGTTTTACCTCCTCAAAAAACTTTTCAAGATCGAACCAGTGAAGGGCCTGCCCAACGGCAATCAGGTCGAACTGATTGACTTCAAATGAGGTTTGTTCTGCGCTTTGTACGGAATAAGAAATATTACTTGCCTGTACTGCATTGTTTAATTGCTGCTGGCTGATATCGGTTGCGCAAACATGTTTAAATTGCTTTGCGAGAACGCGGGCAACCTGGCCGTTACCTGTTGCACAGTCCCACGCATTGTTAAATTCTTTTACATGTTTAAAGACAAAACTGTACAGGTCATCAGGATAGGTAGGCCTGAAGGTGGCATATAACTTGGAATGGCCTGAGAAGAAGTCTTTTTTATTCATAAAAACACAGACATTCCAACCGTTAGCGTGAAGCTGGTGTCCAATATAGGTAACAAACCAAATCTAAACATGAGATCGTTTTCCAAATTTACAGGTTTCATAAGCGTAGCAGCGCTTGTTGGAATTATATCGTGTTCTGATCCGGAAAATAATAGCGAATTGAGCCCTGCAGTGAAGCAGTACCTATCCATGCGTATGGGCTCAAATAATGCCATGGCAGAAAGCATGGCTGGTCCGGTTAACCAATCCTTTCAGGGTTTATTTAATCAGGCCTTTCGCCCGAATGGCAAGGTGGCAGGTGATTCATCCGATATACCTGCGGATACAACAATTATTGATGATCCGTGGCAGAGTTGCGCTGTGATTACCAACACGACAAATGAAGATGGCAGCCAAACAACAATTTATGATTATGGCGATGGCTGTGAAGAAGGATGGGGCGATTACAAATACACCATGTTTGGAAAGTACACGAGCACATACCTGAATCTGATTTCGCAAAACGGTTCTGTATTCAAGAATTCCTATTACTACAAATCTACCTACGATAATTATGGAGGGATTTATACAGGAGGTTGGTCTTTTCTGATGAACGGGGGTGGAATCTACGAAGGAGAATCAGAGTACGATACGGCTACTCAAAAATTTTCAGGCACCTATTCGTATGACGATGAAACAACATACCGGTATGATTCAATTGATTATTCTTACAAAGGCAAGGGTACTACACGATATTCAACGGATAAATATATTATTGAAAGCAGCACGGGTAGTTATACCTATGGAGATAACTATTATAAGTCGAAAGTATTGAAACCCATGATAGCTGATTACTCCTGTTACCGTCAAAATTCTTTAGTAGATAATTTCTGTTTCTTTTTTATGTTTGTTGAGGGAAGGGAGCGTATTCAGTATAAAGATGGTGATGAAGAAGGATCGTTTGAAATCGACTATGGAGATGGTACGTGTGATAATATTGTAACCATCTACGAAAACGGCAAAATATCTGTAGTCGATTTGAGTAAGAACTGGAATTGGTAGGCGAACCCTTTTTGTCGAAGCCTGGTTTTCTCATCCAGACTTCGACAAGTTCAGGGGTGATACTTATCCCTTCACTAGAATTCCTAATTCTTTCAATTGTTCTTCTGAAATCGTTGAGGGTGAATCAATCATCACATCGCGACCGGCATTATTTTTTGGGAAGGCAATGAAATCACGAATGGAATCAGCGCCTCCAAAAATTGAACACAAGCGGTCGAAACCAAAAGCGATTCCTCCGTGTGGCGGGGCGCCAAACTCAAAAGCTTCCATTAAAAAGCCGAATTGCTTTTTTGCTTCTTCTTCTGTAAAACCAAGATGGGTAAACATCATTTGCTGCGTAGCCCGATCGTGAATACGAATAGAGCCGCCACCCACTTCCGTTCCATTAATCACCATGTCATAGGCATTCGCCCGTACGTTACCCGGTTCGGTATCGAGTAATTGGATGTCTTCAGCCTTGGGTGAAGTAAACGGATGGTGCATAGCATGGTAGCGTTTGGTTTCCTCGTTCCATTCCAGTAATGGAAAATCAACTACCCACAGCGCTGCAAATTTATTTTTATCGCGTAAGCCAAGCTTATCACCCATCAGCAGTCGAAGTTCATTCAATTGCTTGCGGGTAGCGTTGGTTTCTCCCGCCATAATCAGCAACAAGTCGCCAGGCTGAGCGCCAAATTTCTCAGTCCAGGTTTTTAGATCATCGGCACTGTAAAACTTATCGACAGATGACTTGATTGATCCATCGGCACGATATTGTACGTACACCAATCCTTTCGCACCTACCTGCGGACGTTTTACGTATTCAGTCAGTTCATCCAATTGCTTGCGGGTGTATTCGGCACAGCCTTTTGCGCAAATGCCTACGACTAATTCAGCGCTATCGAAAACAGGGAAGTTTTTTCCTGAGGTAAGATCAACCACCCCCGGCCCCTCCTTTACAAGGAGGGGAGTTACCCCCGACCCCTCCTTTACAAGGAGGGGAGTTACCCCCGACCCCTCCTTTAC
>JBAQPU010000059.1:0-111378 GCA_049306095.1 Cyclobacteriaceae bacterium | reverse complement strand
TCCTTCTGTTGCCCAGTTACGTTTCTTGTCTTCATCGGCTACTCGCGACAAATTATCACGCATATTAATAAGGGCATTACCCAACACATCATGTTCACTTAACGGCTTAAAATCAGTCGAATAACTTCCTTTACCAATATTCTCGGCAAAAAGGGTTGTACCTTTTAAGCCATTCACCAGGTTATCCATGGCAGTAGCCATCTCTCCTATTTCATCGTTGTTAAACTTGGTGTTCTTATCTTCCACTAACTCACCCTTACCTAATTTAATAACGATACTTTTCAAGTAGTTTACAGGAACTGTAATGGACCGGATCATCAGGAAGGCACTGAAGAGACCCAGAGCAACTGTAATTGCCGAAAGGATAAGCGTAACGTTTCTCAGGTTTTTAGAAGAAGAGGTTAGCTGCTCATCCGATTCAGCCGTTACGCGTGCCTGTATGGCAGCGACCTTATTCAGGCGTTTAATGATTTCAGCCGTTTGCGGAATCACCTGATTTTCGATCACATCAGCCGCCAGGAAGGTAATGGATGGGTCATCGTAATTATCGAAGGTTACCAGTTGAGTCATAATTTCTTCCTGCGACTTCATGGTAACATCAAACTTCAGAAACACCGTATCCATTTGCCACCGCTGGCTGTCGCTTTCCCATTGCGGCATTAACTTCAACACGCGGTCGCGAAGTTCAGGATATTCAAAACTGCGAAGATCACGTAGGGCTTGCTTATCAGCATCGTTTCCGCGCAGGTAAACCCAGTTGGTGATCAGCATTTTCATTCGGGTTGCAGAAAGGATCAGCTCGTTAATCGCATCTTTTGACGGCCGGATGTTCTCTGACGACATGGCTACCACTGTGTCAATCCTGTTACCGGTAAAGAATATAACGGTAGCATTGATAATGAACAACACGATCAGGGAAAGAAACCCTGCCAATATTTTATTACCAATGGTAAACCTTAACTTAAACTTCTTTCTTTCTTTTTCCATAGATTAAATAATAGTAGCTAACCGCGTTAATTCAGTTGACGCTTTCAGGTTTTGCTTGATTAATGCTGACTGATTTAGTTCAAAAGCCAATTTACCTTCTTTTGTGATAAAATTGATGCAACTCCCCTGCATCCCTAAGCCTGCCTGCTCTGTCATGACCAATATCGATTGATCTTTTACTCTCTTTAGCACCTCTGGCAACTCGCCCGACCGTTCATTCGGCAGGAAAATCATACTGCATTTTCTGATTTCTGCCACACCGTTAATCTTGACAATTTTGATCGGCCGTTCACCTACTTTTTTATTCTGTGCCAATACCTTTAACTCGTCCAGCAACGGAGAATCGCCCACCACAAGAATTTCAAAGTCGCCATGATTATCAGTTTCCGGCCATTGAATGTACCGGGTAAAACTGTAGATGAAGAGCGGATATTGCTTGTAGTTTTGGCCGTTTACCAGGGTCCAGAACGTAAGGAAAAATATAGTAATTAAAGCCTTTTTCATCAACAGGTAATTATACATCCCGTTACCATAACAAGCAAAAATAGGATTATAAACCAATCAATTGTTATTGAAATCCATGATTTTATACCCCATGCAATATTGGCACTATATTTTATTCAAAAATTGAATGAACCGGTATTCGCATAGCCGTCTATCCTTTTCCTAAAATCATTATATTTCTAAAAACTTGACGCCTTATGTGTCGATTGCTTGCCTATCTAGGTACCCCCATAGTCATAGATAAACTTTTATACCAGCCTAAAAACTCATTGATAACCCAAAGTTATGACTCAAAGGAGCGTGAAGAGCCTTTGAATGGCGATGGCTTCGGGATTGGATATTACGTACCCATTCATCACGAACCGGTAACGTTTGTTTCCATTAACCCGGCATGGAATAACCGAAACCTGAGGAACTTGTCACCAAAAGTTAGCACTTCATGCCTGGTTGCGCATGTGAGGGCTGCCAGTGTAGGCGATGTATCAGAATCTAATTGCCACCCATTTCAGTACAATGAAATTTTATGCCTTCACAACGGAGGAATAGAAAACTTCTCTAAAATCAAACGAAAGCTTCGGGAAGGCCTGTCTGAGGAAATGTATAACTGGATCAAAGGACAAACAGACTCAGAGCATATTTTTGCTTATTTGCTTAGCTACCTTCTCCGGCATCATAAAGTAGTAAACGAGGAAGCCGTGATGGATGCCTTTGAAAACACATACCGGCATCTGAACGACTTAATGAAAGAGGCTGGGATTACAGAACCTGCTTACCTTAATATGGTGGTAACGAATGGTCGCTTTATTGTAGCCACCCGCTATGTGAATAGCCCGAATGAAGAACCACTTACCTTGTATCATTCAGAAGGCGCCCGTTATGTGGTGGAAAATGGTGTAACCCGAATGACCGCCCCTCAGGATGATGACCAGGCTGTGTTAGTCGTTTCAGAAAAACTTTCCAGTGATCCTAACTGGACCAAAATACCTAAAAACCATTTTGTGGTAGTGGAAGGATCTCTCAACGTAAGAATCAGACCCATTAACGCTTAGGTTAAAGTTTCCTGTTACAAGTTCAAAATTCTTTAATATTGAACGTTAATCATTGACCATTGAGTACAGACATCATTATCATAGGCGGTGGAATTGTAGGCCTGGCAACCGCTTTACAATTAAAGCAACGAAACACACGGCTAAAAATCACCCTGATTGAAAAAGAACAAGAGCTGGCCAAACACCAAACAGGTAATAATAGCGGTGTCATTCATTCGGGTATCTATTACAAACCCGGCAGTTTAAAAGCAACCAATTGTATCAACGGGTATAACCAGCTTGTTGACTTCTGCAATAAAAACGAAGTGCCATTTGATCTTTGCGGAAAAATTATTGTAGCCACGGAAGAAAAAGAACTCCCGCTGCTTCAAAATCTTTTTATACGGGGTCAGCAAAATGGTTTAACGAATCTGAAAATGCTGTCAGGCACAGAACTTAAAGAGTATGAACCTCATGTTGCCGGAATCGCAGGAATTGCCGTGCCACAAACCGGCATTGTCGACTATAAGAAAGTAGCAGAGAAGTATGCCGAACTATTTAGAAAATATGACGGAGAAATTGTGTTAGGCGAACAGGTAATTGATATCCAGGTTCTTTCCGACAGGGTAACCGTTTCAACACAGAAGCAAACCTATTCGGCCAAGCTGGTAATCAACTGTGCGGGGCTTTATTCCGATAAGATTGCCAGGCTTACCACCTCTACGGTTAACGTAAAAATTATTCCTTTCCGTGGCGAATATTACAAGTTAAAAAAAGAGAAAGAATACCTGGTTAAAAACCTGATCTATCCGGTGCCCGATCCGAACTTCCCTTTTCTTGGCGTTCACTTCACCAGGATGATGAAAGGTGGTGTAGAAGCAGGGCCCAATGCCGTGCTGGCATTCCAACGCGAAGGGTATAAAAAAAGTGACATCAACGTATCGGAGTTGACGGAATCGTTAGCATGGCCCGGGTTCCAAAAAGTAGCTTTCAAATACTGGAAAACCGGAATGGGTGAAATGTATCGTTCGTTTTCAAAAGCGGCCTTTACAAAAGCACTTCAAAAGCTTATTCCTGAAATACAAGAACATGACCTGGAGGCGGGCGGTGCAGGGGTACGCGCTCAGGCCTGTGATCGAACAGGAGGATTAGTGGATGATTTCTTGATACTGGAAGAGAAACAAGTGATTAACGTGTGTAACGCTCCATCGCCTGCCGCTACCTCTTCCCTTTCCATAGGAGAAACAATTTCCGGGTTGGCTCTCAAACGGTTTTAAAAAAATCGTAAAACAAAACCTCCCTGGAAGCCCCACACCTCGATGCTATGATAATAGTTTTGGTAAACACCTCCGGCAGTCACATAACCGTGCAGGTTGCCTGAGCTAAACACCTGATGCTGGTAATACACTCCAAACTCGTTTCTGGGATTTACATCGCTATCAAAATCCAGGGCGAAGCGGTACTCAAAGTTGATTGATTTGGTTTGATCGGGAGCATGAACACCCAACAGGATAGCCGATTCGCTGAACATCTCTTTTGTATTAAATGCCTCCTGCATAAAACCTGTTCCGAACCGAAGCGTAACAAAACGACTGGTTACCAGGTTTAACTGAAGTACTTGCCAATCGTTCGTGCGGATGTGCTTGAATCCTTCGGTGTCTTCCTCAATCAGGTAGTTCATGCGAAAGTCAGTTGAAAATATCCCCCAGTTTCCACGAATGCGAGGCCAAAGAATATAGTAACCGGATGGTTTTACAGCGCCTTGAAACATCAGGTCAAGCGAAACCATACCCGGGTAACGCTCCCGGTCGCTGCGGAGCTTAAACGATTGCCATTCTGCAATTCCGCCAAAAAGAAAATCGATAAAAAAGCCTCCTCCTCCGCCATCATCATCAGAACTAAAGTCCGAACCCGAACTACTTTCCCGTCCCGATTTACCACTGGAGTTCTCGGAAGATGCGCGCTTGATTTCATCAACCTGCGAGAAAGCCTGCAGAGAACAGCAGGCTACTAAAAGGAGGACACAGACCGGTTTCATAAGGCAGAGGTTTGTATCGATCAAGGCAATTTTGGAGCCAGCATTTAACTCTTCTTATCCAACTAAATTTATGAAGCTTTTATGGCAGTTACTTCAATTTCTACCAGGTATTCTGGGGCAATCAGGGCTTTCACTTCCACCATGGTGGTGGCCGGCTTGATTGTACCAAAAAACCTGTGATGGGCTTTTCCCACCTCTTCCCAGTGCGAAATATCGGTTACAAAAATCCTTGTCCGGACAACATCCTCCATTGAAAATCCTGCTTGCTTCAAAACTTTTTCAATCTTTTGAATGGCATACTCGGTTTGCCTGAAAAAATCTTGTGGACCAACCACAGCACCCGTTTCATCAACCGCCACGGTACCGGTAACCTCCAGTTGATTGCCAACCTGTACCGCCCGTGAGTAACCGACTATATCTTCCCATCGGGCTCCACTCGAAAAATTTTTACGCATATGTGTTCATTATTTATAAGTAATTTTAGTCATAATCTTGTAAAGTGGCCGCACTATCGCATGAAGAATTACTCCGGTACAATCGCCAACTGATTCTGAAAGAATTCGGCTATTCGGGTCAGCAAAAGTTGAAAAACGCAAAGGTTTTGGTGGTGGGTGCCGGAGGTCTTGGTTGCCCGGCCCTTCTTTACCTGGCAGCAGCCGGTGTTGGAACTATTGGAATCGTTGACCTCGATATGATTCAGGAGACCAATCTTCACCGGCAGGTCCTGTACACCACAAATGATGTAGGGAAAAATAAGGCTGAAACTGCCCGGCTAAAATTAAGCGAGCTAAATCCTCTTGTTCAACTTCAGGCATACCCGGTTAAGATTACCTCAATAAATACCGCAGATATTATTCAAGCATACGACATCGTTCTTGATGGTACCGACAACTTTCCAACGCGGTATTTACTAAACGATGCCTGTGTGCTTTTTAACAAACCCCTGGTGTACGGATCAGTGCTGGAGTACGAAGGACAGGTTGCCGTCTTTAACCTGAAACAAGGAGATGACTACTGCACCAACTATCGCGACTTATTTCCGGCACCCCCTACCGATGGCTCGGTTCCGAACTGTGAGCAGGCCGGTGTGTTGGGTGTTCTCCCGGGTATCATTGGAGCCATCCAGGCGAATGAAGTAATTAAGATAATAACCAATAAAGGCGAACCCTTAGCCAATACCCTGCTTATTATTGATAGTTTAACGATGGAAATATCGCGGATCGGTATTCAAAACCGAAATTCGCGGAACGCGATAAAAAAATTAATCGATTATGAGGATTTTTGTGGCATTAACGAAAAGAAAAATAAATCTTTGAACATGAAAGAAATAACTGTCCAGGAGCTTCAACAGCTCAAGCAAAACGGAGCCGATTTTCAATTAATCGATGTTCGGGAGCCTCATGAGTATGACATTTGTAACCTGGAGGGTGAATTAATCCCTCAGGCAGAAATCCCTCACAATGTTGATAAAATATCAAAGAGCAAACAGGTAGTGGTACACTGCCGCAGCGGCAAACGAAGCGGAGACATGGTTCAATGGCTGGAAAAAAATCACGGCTTTACAAATCTTTACAATTTGAAAGGCGGGGTTACAGCATGGGCGAAGGAAATTGACCCTTCGATGCCGACCTATTAAGTCAGTAATGCGCTGATCATACCTCTTAGAAATATTTTGCTTTGTGTTACCTCAGACACAACGGTAGTCAGGTCGTGTACCATGATTTCAAAATTTTAGTTTAGGTTCTTGTAATTTAGAAGCATTTATGAAAGTAAGTTTTCTGTTTCCTCTTGTATTGATCACCAGTCTGGCGGCATGTAAAAAAGACCATAAACCCACCAATCTCACCACTGAAAATCTTATCCCAAAGCCCGTCTTGATTACGGCATCCGGTGGGGTATTTGAGCTTACTGATGAGTCAGTAATTTACTACCACGAAAATTCGCCAGATCTTCAACAACTTGCACAATACCTGGCTAACAAACTCAACAGCGCTACCGGTTTCAACACAAAGGTGACCGCAACAGGGACTGAACCTTCATCCGGAAATATTTATCTGTCACTAAATGATAACGAAATCGAACTGAAAGATGAAGGCTACCAGCTTACCATCACCGAAGATTTAGTAAAAGTAACGGCTCGTAAGCCAGCCGGAATTTTTTATGGGATTCAAACCATTCGACAACTGCTTCCAACCAACATTGAGGCTTCCTCGGCTACAAATGGCCCCTGGGAAATCTCCACCGGCACCATCCGGGATTATCCAATGTATACCTGGCGTGGTTCGATGCTGGATGTTGCCCGCCATTTTTTTAGTGTTGACGATGTGAAACGCTATATCGATCTGATCAGTACCTATAAAATGAATGTGTTACACCTGCACCTGAGTGATGACCAGGGATGGCGTATTGAAATCAAGTCGTGGCCAAAGCTTGCTACACACGGAGGCAGTACAGAAGTTGGCGGAGGACAAGGGGGGTATTATACGCAGGAACAATACAAGGATATTGTGAACTATGCGCAGGAGCGTTTCGTAACCATTATACCCGAAATTGATTTACCCGGTCACATCAATGCGGCCTTAGCATCGTATGGAGAGTTGAACGGAGGCACCATTGTGCCGTTAGAGGGGGCCGTTAAAGTAGACGTATCGCAAAAAGCTGATCTCGGTAAGCAAAGCGATTTACCAACAGCACTGTACACCGGTACGGATGTCGGTTGGAGTACCTTACGATTGGAAAAAGAAGCGACCTTCCGGTTTGTGAACGATGTATTGCGCGAATTGGCAGCGATTACTCCGGGCCCTTACCTGCATATTGGCGGTGATGAAGCACATGTTACTAAAAAGGAAGATTACATCATCTTCATTAATAAATTTAAAAGCATTGTAGAGTCGAATGGAAAGAAGATGGTTGGCTGGGAAGAAATTGCACAAGCCGACATTGACTCCACCGTGGTAGCACAGCATTGGCACTCATCAAAGTACGCGCACCTGGCTGCGGAGAAAGGAAGCAAAATTATTATGTCGCCAGCGAAAAAGAGTTACCTGGATATGCAGTATGATTCCACTACCAAACTCGGACTTCATTGGGCTGGATATATTGAAGTAGACAGCGCCTACCAATGGGATCCTTCAACCTTCATTAGCGGAGTTGAACGGGAACATATTCTAGGGATAGAAGCACCCCTTTGGACAGAGACCGTAACAAACATGGATGAGATTGAGTACATGGTGTTTCCTCGCCTGATCGGGTATGCTGAAATTGGTTGGTCTCCCCCATCAGTCAGGAGTTGGGATGAATACAAGGTTCGCCTTGGGAAGCATCAGGAAAGATTAAAAGCTTTACAGATTGACTACTACCCATCGGCATTGGTGCCGTGGGTTTCAACAACAGCAGACTCTGTAAACACAGGAAAATAATCCAGTTAGAAGCCATCTCAAAAATATTTACGGCTTCAGTAAGCATCGCAGGCTACGGCCAGGGTTCACTACGATGTAAAAAACTTATCGACTCGCCTGAATAGCCTGCTCAACATCGGCAATAATATCCTTTACATCTTCCAGGCCGACAGATATTCGAATTAAGCCGGTTGTAATACCAACGGCATTGCGTTCTTCCTCTGTCAGCTTGGAATGCGTGGTGGAAGCCGGATGGATCGCTATCGTTCTTGCATCACCCAAATTGGGTGTGTGCGAAATCATCTTCAACGAATTCAGGAATCTCCTTCCCTGATCTAGCCCACCTTTGATTTCGAAGGTAACAATTCCGCCTCCAAGCCTCATCTGCTTTTTAGCAAGAGCATGTTGTGGGTGCGATGGAAGAAAAGGGTATTTAACTTTCAATACCGATTCATTTTTCTCTAAATATTCTGCCAACGCAAGGGCATTCTGGCAATGGCGTTCCATTCTCACCGCCAGGGTTTCCAGACTTTTCGATAACACCCACGCATTAAAGGGAGACATTGATGGCCCTGTATGACGGGTGAAGAATCGAATCTCTTTAATCAACTCCTTCGTTCCCAGAATGGCTCCACCAATCACCCTTCCCTGCCCATCCATAAACTTGGTGGCCGAATGGGTGATGATATGAGCTCCCCATTTAGCGGGTGTTTGTAAATAGGGTGTCGCAAAACAATTATCGACATTCAGAATAAGATTACGCTTCTTCGCCAACTTTCCTAGCCACTCCAAGTCAAGAATATCAAGGGCAGGGTTAGAAGGTGTCTCTACAAAAATCATCCGGGTATTCGGTTGAATTTTAGCTTCCCAGGTTTCCGGTTCACTGATATCGGCATAGGTATGCGAAATATTAAATTTCGGATAAATGGTATTCAATATCTGATGCGTTGAACCAAATACCGAACGGCAAGCCAACACATGATCACCAGACTTCAACAAGGCGGTCATGCTCGACCACATGGCAGCCATGCCCGAAGCTGTTGCAATGCCATCCTCGGTGCCTTCCATCTTACAAAGCTTCTCAATGAATTCATTCGTATTAGGATTCGAATATCGGCTGTAGATGTTGCCCGGTATTTCATCGGCAAACATAGCCCGGGCTTGTTCCGCACTATCGAAAACGAAGCTGGAGGTAAGGTATAATGGAACCGAGTGTTCACGATTTCCGGAACGCTCTTGCTGCGTGCGAACGGCATTGGTTTCAAAGCTGTCTGATTTCATAAAATAAAAATGCGTTGATTACGGATGAATAACTTCAAAACTATAGGTAACCCGGGCAGTCTTTTCCAGGGTTTTGGCGACTGAACAATACTTGTCCACTGAAAGGCTAACGGCTTTCCCTGCTTTCTCGTGATTGATATTTCCGAACAATCGAAAATGTGCATGTACCTCTTTGTAAAGAGAGGGCACCGCTCCCGCTTCACGTTCACCGGTTACGGTAATTTTCAAATCATCAAGCGGTTCACGCTGTTTTCGTAAAATTCCAATGACATCAATAGCGCTGCAGCCTCCAAACGCTGCCAACAAAAGCTGCATAGGCCGCATGCCCAATTCATGACCACCATCATTCGGGCCGGCATCCATGGATATCTTGTTGCCTGTTTCATTCACGGCTTCCATGTTAAAGTCCTGATCGATGCGGCTTATTTCAATCTTAATCATTTTCTATTCATTTATCTTTCCACCATAAACTTCCAGCCACCATCGCCACCATTCCCACCATTAGTCCTGGTACCAAAGCAGGCCAGTCACTTTCGGTTTGTTCCCAAATTAACCAGGCAAGTATACCCAATATCATCGACAAAAGTGCCCCTGCGCTGTTTGCCCTTTTCCAATAGATTCCTAACGTGAGCGGAATGAACAACGAAACCAAACTGATTATTGAAGACTCCCCCACCAACTCATAAATATTAGAACGTAAGCAGGCCACTACTGTACCCATTGCACTAAAGACCAACACCGATACTTTTGTTAGCACCAAAAATTGTTTATCGGTGAACTGATTTCCCCAAACAGGCTTTATAAAATTTTCAGAAAAAATAGAAGCAGGAGCCAGTATGGCAGAACTGGTAGTACTCATAATGGCTGATAGCAATGACCCAAAAAATAAAATTTGAATGGGCAGACTGGTGTGTGCTAATACCATATTAGGCAAGGTTAGCTGGGTGTCACTGAAAACCTGATCCGGGTACAAATGTTTTGTGCACAAACTAATAAACAGTGGAAGCATAGCAATAGTAAGGTACAGGCCGGCAGCAATGTAACACGATTGCATAGCCGTTTTAGCGGATCCCGATGACATCGTCCGTTGAAAAACATCCTGGGAAGGAATAGAGCCCAAACCCAATACCGACCACGCGGCAAGGTAGATTACAATCTCCTTAAACTCAGGGGCCGGAAAAAAACGAAAATTCTCTTTTGGAACTTCAGCCAGCACGGCAAATACACCCCCCGATTTCTCTGCCAGTATGATTGCTAACACCAATAAACCAATAATGATAATAATGCTTTGAAAAAAATCGGTGATGGAGATGGCCCACATGCCACCAATGTAAGTGTAGAGGGTAACCACAACAGAACTGATTACCACCCCGATCCAAACATCAACCCCGGTTACAACATTCATGATCAGCCCCATGGCCACCAGTTGAGCTGCGATGTAACCAACATACGGTGGCGCAAGGCAAATGCTGGCGATGAGCTCGGTCCGTCTCCCATAACGTACCTTAAAAAAATCGCCAAGGGTAAGCAAGTTCATCCCGTAAAGTTTGCGCGCGAAGAAGGCGCCAAACAAGAGCAGACAAAGCGCTGCCCCAAATGGATCTTCAATAACTCCGTAAAGCCCATGTTTTAAAAACTCTGAGGAGGCTCCAAAAACCGTTTCTGAACCAAACCACGTGGCAAAGAGGGCTGCTGAACTCAACATGATTGGCAGGCTTCGGCCAGCCAGCAAATAATCTCCTGATGATTTAACTTTTCGGGATGCCCAAAAACCAACCAAAATGGTTAGCAGGAGATAGAGAATGATCGAAGCAATTAACAATTCTTCAGCAATAAGATGCTAAAGATTATTTTTTTCTTGCTAATTGAAAAGTGCGGGAAATATTAAATCCAAAATGAATATCTCCGTCAAAAAAATCGCCTTCCGTTTCGGCAACCACGGCACGCTCAAACATTCCGCGTGAATTGGTAAAGATCAGTTGAAAAACATGGCCACCTGTCTCAATATCAATACCAAAGCCGATGGCATCATAATAGGGCGAGTTTTCTGTTTCATTTAGTCTGAGGAAATACTCTCCGGTGAGGGCAATGCTGCGGGTTATTTTATAGCGGGTGGCAAACCCAAGGGCAACATCATCATTATTCTCAACGGCAGGATCAACGGTATTCCGGTGAATAAATACAGGGTTTACTTGAAATGAAAACTTCGTTGAAAACTTTCTGGCCAGTACTGCCTGAACTCCATAGGCCATCCGATCTTGTGCATTGTATTCAGGAGCATCTTCCTTTGAAGGCGATGACTTGTAGTAAATATTGGCCAGGGCAGTCATGGTGAAAGGAAATGACTTCTCTCCTTTCGACTGCCTTAAAACTTTATAGCGAACGAAACCATCGAAGGTCTTATCAACAGACGTTCTGCCTACACTAATGCCCAGCCGATCTGTAATTCCATACTCTAAACCCAGGCGCACATAAGCTTCATCCAATCCCCATAACGTATAGGAACCTTCATTGATACGGCCAAAGCGATGAGAAAAAATGAATTCCAGCTCTCCCCCTCTTTTAGTCTCCACCGATTGCCCGTTAACCACCCGGGTTCCGTTGAAGGTAGCATACGCATACTCCGTGTGTAAAGAGTCCTGCTTGTTCAATTCCTTTAACAAGTCATCTTGCCCTTTTACTGATAGAGCGGTTAGCAGTAGAAAGAAAAAAAATGGGAATACTTTCATTCTATTGGGGTTTGTAGGTGAAATCAACCGTAACCTCAACTTGTTCGGCTATATTCTGCCACATCAGTTGGGGTATTGTAATGTTGTAATCAGCTAGCTTGATAATAAATGTTGACTTGAGAAATAATTTACCTGCCTGAACTTCAGCTGTGCCCGGTATAACAACAGGGGTGGTCACTCCGTGAATAGTTAACTTACCCGAAGCACTCACCGATTGAACGCCTTGAACTGTTAGGTTTAATCCGGTGATTGTTCCTGAAAATGTTGATTTCGGAAACTTCTCTGTTTCCAGATACTTCTCATTAAAGTGTTCCTGCATCAATTTTTTTCTAAACTGAAACTCGTTTATCGGAACAGAGAACACGATTTCGAATGTCTGCATATTCAGTATGCTTCCGGCTTTTCGATTGGTAGCCGTGATATCTTCAATAACCGCATCTGAAAAGAAAGTGATTGCGCTTTTCTCTAAAACATACTTCTGACCTGTAACCGGAAAGGTTAACACCAAAAGCAACAACCAAAGCAGGAATGGTTTCATAACCATTGTACGAATGTGCCGGGATTAGTTTTTAGGCGCTCCATTATCAACCCAACAGGCGATGTCAGCCTTTTGCTGTGTTGTTAAAGAACCGGTCCTTGGCATATCTCCGCTTGCAGTTCTTGCTTTTATCTCCGCTGCTCTGCTCTTGGCTGTATTGTAATCAAACCAATTTCCATTTGCCGGGTGACATCCTGAGTTATTGCACTTCGACTGGAAAAGTGGAAGCATATCGTTATCATAATCGATACCTGTCCCGTTTTCAACCAATGCCGGAATAATCACGCTGCAGCCCTCCGCATCTTTAACCGTTACATTATACTCGCCCCAACTTAGATTCGAAAAGGTGGACGGGTTAGTAGTCTGTACTGTACTGCCAAGCTTAAATTCATAAGGCCCCGTTCCACCGGTAGCCGAGATTGAAAATTCTCCATTATTTGAATTGCACTCTGAATCACCGACTGAACTTTCAACGTTGGCATCCAAAGTAGAAGCGCTGTTTTCAACAACAATGCCGGATAGCGTTTTCTCACAACCATTCTTGTCTTTTACAGTTACGGAATACGTTCCAGCGAGCAGGTTTTGAAACACCGGATTATTTTTAAAATTTTCACCTCCTATCTTATAGCTGTAAGGTTCTTTACCACCAGTAGCCAACACCTCAATTTCGCCATCAGGCAAAGCGCAATTTGTAATACCACTGCTACTCACCTCCGAAAGATCAAGATCGCTTTTGCTGCAATCGAAAGGTTTCGGTTCATCACCACTTGAACATCCCGAAAAAAAGGCCGAGCCCATACAAACCAACACAAAAGAGAGTCTAAAAAATTTATTCATAGCAAGTCTATTTTTTATGTAATGGAATATCGTACCGCACATTAAAAAAAGCCCCCAGACTGACCAGTGAAACCTCGCCCTCACCCACACCGGCCAGGGGGGCTTTTAAGTACGGTTCAAGCTCAAGACTGAACTTCTCGTTCAACCTTTTTTGCAACACAACGGATACATTCAGGATTTTAAACCACTCATTGTTTTCACGTGAAATACTTTGATAATATACATCTGACCCATATGGATTATCCACATAATACACGTAGTCTTCGCTCAGCATGATGTATGACGAGAAACCCAAACCGGCACGAACAGAGAAAGACCGCGCAGGGAAAAACGTGTAGTAAATATTCAACGGAATATCCAATACACGACAATCACCATCCAATTGATTAATAGGATAATCGTAACCAGAAGAATTCGTGTACGCCTCCTCAATATCGTTGCTAGTATAGATTTTCCTGGAAGAAACTGCACCGGAGTATACCGACCACCGGTCATTAAATGAGTATCCTACCAATAAACCATAGTTAAACCCCGGATCGTCTAACGTAAAAAACTTAATAGACGATAAATCTACCCCCGCTATTGCCTTGACTGAAATAAAACGGTTGACATGCTTTTTCTCATCTGAAACTTTCTCTACGTTTTGCTTCAGCGAAGCACTATCGGTATTTAGGATACTTACTTCTTTTTCTTCTTTTTTGATCAAAGAATCAGGTTCATCCATTGATCTCTTTTGAATCGTGGCCGATTCATTTTTAGCATCCGGAAGATATGTTGCCGTTGGATCAGTTGAGAGCCGTACACTACTTTGTTCTACCCCATTTACTAAAGCAGTAGTTGAATCCTCTGCTGATCCTTCACGCTTCAACCTTCCGTTTGAAGTTTCGGGTGTAGTTTCATGGGGAGAAGCCGATTTACTTATGCTGGCAGTAGTCTTTGACTGATTTTCCACGTTGGCCTTGAAGGATACAGCGGATGACACTTCTTTGGTTTGTGCTTCTTTCCTATTGTTGGATGTCAGCCCTTGAATCTTTTGAGCACTAATTTTCTCTACCTCATTCTCATCAATTTGCATATCATGGTCAGGCCGGCCTTCTCTTTGTAAGGTTACCCGATCAGGCTCCTCATCATCCGTCTCTGATTGACCAATTTCAGGTTTAACATCCTGACCAGAATTGTCAGTTTTAACATTTGCGGCTTCACTCATGCCGGTACCTGAATTTGAAACAGACAGGTACCAAACCAATCCTGCTGTTATGCCCACTGCCGTCAGCATAGAAATAGTTTTCCAATTCCAGAAACCAGCATTGTTACCGGCAGCATCCAGCTTTTTGGCCATCTGCTTCCAGGCAGATGGATCATGGGGTGTGTTAAACCCTTCCGCAGCTTCTTTAAATAAATTATCTAATTCGTTGTCAGACATATTTCGAATACAAATCGTCTCGATTCATTTTATCAAGCATTCTCTTCAGGTTTTCCCGTGCTTTCATCAGGTTTGACTTAGAAGTACCTTCAGAAATCCCCAGTATTCCCGAAACCTCTTCATGTGTAAATCCATCAATCACATGCAGGTTAAAGACAGCACGATATGCCGGAGACAACCGCTGGATCATACCAATCAACTCAGCATAAGAAAGATCATCTACAGCGTTGTTGGTAACAATGGCGGGAGAAACCTCATTGATGGTAGACTGATGGTAGTGTTTCACTTCTTTGCGGTAATGATCAATAGCGGCATTAATCATAATCCTGCGAAGCCATGCCTTGAAGGATGACTCTGTTTCATGCTGATCAATCTTTTTAAATACCTTCATAAAACCATCATTCACTACTTCCTTTGACTCTTCAAGAGACCGGCAATAACGCGCGCATATACTGATGGCATACCCATAGTAATGCTGGTAGAGTAGCCGCTGGCTCTCGCGATCGTTTTGCTTGCAACCTTGAATCAGGAGTTGCATGGAGGGTGCCGGGTTTTCTAAATTTTCCACAAGACGGGCACCTTTAAAAAAGGGTTGCCCTAATAATAAATTTACTTGTAAAAAAGCAGAATAATGGCTGAGCAATGGCCGATCGAAGGAATGCGGATCAAAAATGGCGGAATCAGAAATGAAATTTACAAACCCCTTAAAACAGAAAATCCCCCAAAGTCCTGGACCCCGGGGGATAATCATTGTCTATAGTTGGCTTTAATCTGGAATAAAAGTATAGCCTTCCGTTTATTCTACCATTCCTGAATCGATATAGTGCAATTTTCAGGGATAAATTGTCAATACGTGAGATGAAAAGGTTCTATGGGGCACGTTCCTTTTCAGAAACAGCCCTTCCGGAATCCGGGTTCACTGTATCTGATTTCAGGTAGACCTTTTCAATCCATTCTTTCAGTTGCGGTTTAGACCCCGGAAACGTTGTTCGGGTAGCAATGTCATAACTGGCATAAAACAACAGCCCAAAGAAAACAACAGCTGCACCAATGAATAACTTCCGGTAATTTCTCACGCTCAACTGTTACCAGGGTAAGACCCTACAAATGACTTATCTTTTGTTCTGTTTTAGATGAGGATTTAATATCCATATCCATCGGGCCCATTTTCATTTTCATGGTCATATCGATATTGGAAGTGGTGCTGGCAAGAAAATTTTTCTTAATATCAAACACCATTATTCCGGTACCAGCGCCTGATGCGTTTATGGTTGCAGCCTTTTCAACCGACATATCCACACCCATTGAAATCACGGTATCAAAATTCGCAAAGTCGTTGTCGAAGGATTTTAATTTATAAACGGTTTTTATAACCATTTTCAATTCACTGCCTCCCTGAATGGGCATACTAAAAGGCACCTCATGGGTAAATTCATCACCCACCTTCAAGGGTTTTTCCGGAAAGGCTATAAACGTTCCAATCTGGTCAGCCATTCCGCTAATGACTTTTTTTGTTGCCTCATTCACACCTTCACCTTCAACCTGATCAATTTTCAGGTTTCCTTGTTCAGTTCCACGGCCGATCCCTTTCATACCTTTAACCGGATTAGGTTGCGAGGGCAACACCATATCCCCCATTTTTGAGGTTGAGTTAATCTGGGTGTACTCCAACGTCACAGGAACTTCTTTCTGTTCATTAAGTTTTCCTGTTTTCATAACCGCTGTCATATCCTGGCTCATGTCCATAACCATAGGCAGGGTTACACCCGAAGCTTTCAACTGTTCTTTTGTGGCTTCATCTGCCTGTGCATCCATAACCATATTGGTTACGGTTTTTGTTTCGATTGTGTAGGAGTGATCAGGTATATAACGAACCTGAAGTTTAATAGCATGTTGTGCAAACGCCACAACAGATGCAATACTCAAAATAAGGGTAAAGACTTTTTTCATGTTTATGGTTTAAGGTTTCAAATCCAATATTAATAAAAAAAGGGGCCGAAGCCCCTCTTTCTATTTTACTTTGTTTACCACTTCGGTAAATGCTTCCGGGTGGTTCATGGCCAGATCGGCCAGTACTTTACGGTTCAGGTCAATGCCTGACTTTTTAAGCTTTCCAATAAAAGAAGAATAACTTAAACCATGCGGGCGTACCCCAGCGTTAATACGCTGAATCCAGATTGCTCTGAACTCTCTTTTCTTTTGCTTTCTGTCGCGGTATGCATACACGAGACCTTTCTCGATCGCATTTTTGGCAACTGTCCAAACATTTTTCTTACGACCAAAGAAACCTTTGGCGAGCTTCAGGATGCGCTTTCTCTTGGCGCGTGATGCAACATTGTTGACTGATCTTGGCATTTTACTTTACATTTTTGGCTGGTGGCGACCCTGTTTTCCAGGATACTTAAGCTCAACAACCGGGTTTAACATATTTATCCGCCCTTTGGCGGAGAACCTGATTCACTGAAATCAGCGAATCTTATAATGCGTGAGGAAGCATGAATTTAATGTTCTTCATGTCTTCAGCTCTCACAATTGCTTTTTTTCCTAACCTTCTTTTTTGCTTCGTTTCCTTTTTGGTCAGGATGTGGTTTTTGTAGGCGCGTTTATGCTTCACTTTACCGGTACCGGTAACTTTAAATCGCTTCTTCGCTCCTGATTTGGTTTTTACTTTCGGCATTTTATAAACTATTAAAACAAATTACTTTTTCGGTTTCGGAACAATGAACATCGACATCCGCTTACCTTCCAGCTTGGGCATCAACTCCACCTTTCCGTGCTCCTCCAATCCCTGCGCAAACTTCAGCAACAAAATCTCGCCACGCTCCTTGTACACAATCGTTCTACCGGCAAAGAACACCGTAGCTTTTACTTTGGCGCCCTCTTGCAGGAAGTTGATGGCATGCTTCAACTTAAAGTTAAAATCATGGTCATCGGTATTGGGCCCGAAGCGGATCTCTTTAATCACCACTTTCAAAGCCTTCGACTTAATCTCTTTCTGCTTCTTCTTCTGTTCGTACTTAAACTTAGAGTAGTCGGTAACCTTACAAACCGGAGGGTCGGCATTCGGTGATATTTCCACCAAATCAAGACCTTGCTCCTGTGCTATTTTAAGGGCTTGTTGAACCGGGTAAACATCTACTTTTACGTTTTCCCCTACTAACCTCACCCGTGGCGCGGTTATTCTCTCATTAATCTTATAAGGCTCTTCCGGCCGTTGCGGTCCCCTGCGAAAGGGCCTGTTGTACGTGTTATTAATACTACTTTACTGTTTAAATTCTACAAAAAGAGGTGCAAATATCGCCATATTCTTCAAAATCGCAAATTCAGAATCATTAACTCTTTATGCTAAACAGGCGTGGCTGCCTCTATTCTGAACTGATCAACAAATTCATTTAGCAGCAAGCTTCCCAGGTCACCCTTACTATGCCTTCGCACCGATACTTTACCCTCGACTGACTCCCGTTCGCCAACAATCAACATATAAGGAACCTTCTGAACCTCTGCATCGCGGATTTTACGACCAATTTTCTCATCACGGTCATCCAAAAAACCCCTGATATCCAGTTCTTTAAGCTTATCTATCACAAGCTGTCCATAATCATTAAAGCGCTCTGAAATCGGCAGAACCGCAATCTGGTCTGGCGAAAGCCAGAGCGGGAAGTTACCGGCACAATGTTCAATTAATACCGCAACGAATCGCTCGAGCGAACCGAAGGGTGCCCGGTGAATCATTACTGGGCGGTGCTTCTGGTTGTCAGAACCTACGTACTCCAACTCGAACCGCTCGGGCAGGTTATAATCTACCTGTATGGTTCCTAACTGCCAGCTTCTTCCAAGGGCATCCCTGACCATAAAATCCAACTTAGGCCCATAAAAGGCTGCTTCGCCTTCTACTGCCACTGTTTTAAGTCCTCTTTCGTCCGCAGCTTCCTGAATCTCGCGCTCTGCCTTATCCCACAGATGATCTTCACCAATGTATTTTGCTTTATTGGCGCGGTCGCGCAATGAAACCTGGGCAGTATAATTTTCGAAACCCAACGACTTAAATACATGCAGAACCAGGTCAATGACCTTCACAAACTCTGCCTTTACCTGATCGGGCCGACAGAAAATATGCGCATCATCCTGGGTAAAGCCCCGTACGCGGGTTAGACCATGCAGTTCCCCACTTTGCTCATAGCGGTACACTGTTCCGAACTCGGCCAGGCGAATCGGAAGATCCCTGTATGACCGCGGCTTGGATTTATAGATCTCGCAATGGTGCGGACAGTTCATGGGTTTCAGCAAAAACTCCTCGCCCTCATCCGGGGTGTGGATGGGCTGAAAAGAATCTTTACCGTATTTTTCGTAATGCCCGGAGGTTACGTACAACGACTTGCTACCGATGTGTGGCGTAACTACCGGATCGTATCCTGCCTTTACCTGCGCCCTGCGCATAAATTGCTCCAGTCGTTCGCGAAGCAACGTTCCCTTGGGCAACCAAAGCGGCAACCCCATTCCTACTTTTTCGGAAAACGTAAACAACTCCAACTCTTTACCCAACTTACGGTGGTCGCGCTTTTTAGCTTCCTCTTGCAGAAAGAGGTATTCCTCCAGTTCTTTCTGTTTCGGGAAGGTGATCCCATATATACGGGTCAACATTTTGTTTTTCTCATCACCCCGCCAATAGGCACCCGCCACATTCAGTAGTTTAACTGCCTTAATAAATCCCGTATGAGGAATGTGAGGTCCTTTACATAAATCTGTAAAGTTGCCCTGTTGGTAAAATGTAATGCTGCCATCCTCCAGCCCGTTGATCAACTCAAGTTTGTACTGATCACCTTTTTTAGTGAAGTAATCGAGTGCCTCTTTTTTGCTAACGTCTCTTCGTGTAAACGTACTGTCCCTTTTTGCTAACTCCTTAACTTTATTCTCAACGGCCGCCAGGTCATCATCGCCAAAAGGGCGACCACCCAGGTCAACATCGTAATAAAATCCGTTCTCGATGGGCGGGCCAATTCCAAACTTCACACCGGGATAAAGTTCTTCCAGTGCTTCGGCCATCAGGTGGGCCGATGAATGCCAGAATGCATATTTGCCTCCGGCATCATTCCATGTCATGATTTTTATAGACGAATCTTTATCGATTGGGCGGGAAAGGTCGCGCAACTCACCATTCACTTCGATGGCCAGCGATACTCGCGCCAGCCCCTCACTGATGCTTTTAGCAATTTCCATCCCTGTAACGCCAACCGGGTATTCGCGGACGCTACCATCGGGCAGACTGATTTTGATGTTCATAGAGCCTAAAAAATAAGGACACAAATATGCAATTTTTATTGATGTGGTGAAGAAGGGAGTTACAGGCTGATTTGCACACCTACCAGCACGCCAAACTTGCGGGTTTTCACATCGGGGCTGTAATCAAGGTAAGTAAGCCTGTGAACAAAATCCACCCGGAAAAACTTAAAGATGTTTTCAATGCCATAACCCACTTCTACATATGGTTTATTCCAGTCCAAATGCCCAACGGTCAGGGCATCATCACCATTCGGCAATTGATCAGACAGCACATCCTTATTTTGCTGGCTGAGTGATCCGTACAACACATTAGCGGTTCCTACCATGCGCCATTTCAATCTCCGCATTAGGGGTATCCGGTTAAAAATTAACCCTTCAAACCGGTGACTGTACCGCAGGGAAACATACTGGTCACTCACAAATTCGCCAAAGTTCATCAGGTTGAATAACACCGGTGAGTAAATGGGCGTTTGGTTCCCCAGGTGCACACCCAGCAACGGGTAAGGAAGCGCATCAAAAATTTTCTCGGTAGCCAATTCCACATCTGCATTTCCGATCACACCATATTTGATATGCTGTTGAAAGGAAAACAGCACCTTATTGTAGTTGAAGTCACTGCCATTAAATCCTTCAAAGCCGTGCGTATAGCGCAGGGTTACCACCGGCCACTTGATGGTTCCCAAACTCAACCGTTCCGTTTCATTTTGAAGGAAGATTTCGTCACGTGCAAACCGCGATTCTAAAATAACTTCAGCCGTTTCAAAGGAACCCAACACTTCAGCGGGGTTCTCAGGGTTTTTGTAGCCAAAGGCAAAGGTTGGGTCAAATGTTTTGTAACGGAAGGCCAACCGCTGGGTGAACCCCTTCACAAATTCGCGCTGAATGCTGAAGCGCGACTCATCAAAATAATAGCCTCTTCTGAAATTTCCGAACCGCTGAATGGCAAGGAACACATAATTGTCGGCCAGGGCTTCATCATCAACACCTACCCTGGCAATGTCGCTTCGATGCCCCACACTTACTGTGCTCCAGCGCTCTTTGGATAGTATACGTTGTAAATTAACAGCGTATTTAATCCTTTCATCCTTAAAGCCATATCCAAGCTGCGAACCTACTACCCACTTTTTGCTGAATTTCGAATTGGTAAGAAAACCACCCTGCAGACGAAATCCTTCAATATTATTTATGGCCACGGTAGAGATGTACGGGCCAACATCAAGCGGGCCGACTTCGTAGTACCCATCAACTATAATCATGACGATATCTGTATAGGTTTTTACCACCGGAATATTCCGCAACGTATCAATCATGCGATTCACACTCTTCTCGGTTGTTGAGAGAGGTTCGTGCCGAAGGGAATCCCAATACTCTTCTTCTTTATTGGTATAAGCCTTTTCATCTGTAACAATAGCCCGTGCAAAAAAGGCAGGATCGCGCGGCTCATTAATGACTAAATTTTTATTAGAAGTATAGAACTTTGCCAGCAACCCTGCAGTGTTATTACTCAACTCACTTACATCTAAAAGAACACGCGACTTTTGTGGAAACCAGGCACCCTCACCGGTTGGTTCAAGCTCCTGCTGGATTTTTATCCGTTCGATAAAATTCAGGTTGGCTTGCTTGCCAATACTTACATCAATCTGTTTGAGGGCATAGTCACTTTTGGTTATCCACATGGAACCATTAAAGGCCAGGTCTTGCGGGCTCTTCGGAGAAAAATCGATGCGGTAACAATAATGATTATTGACATAAACACTATCGGTTAAGTCGTACTCGTAATACAATCTGCCTCCATCGGCAATCGGAGAAATGAAATCTTTTCCAACGATATGAAGCCAGTTTTGATAAAAATTGTACTCCTGAAAAGAAGCGCCAATCAACTGGGTAGACATATAGCCATCTTCAATCCCGAGGCCATTGATTTTAGAGTGAAGAATATGTTCAGTTTTTAACTGCGGATCGGTTCGATAATAAACCTGCGAGATGTTCTCTGAAATAAACATGGGAAGAATGGGTTTGCCATCTTCCCCCGCAATGCGATCTACGCTATCAAGCACCTGGGTGATTTTTTTCATCACCTTCTTTTCCCGAAACTTGTCGGACATATTATCGATGGCGATTTCAATTTTCGTATACGCCTCACACTCATAGGCAGAAAGCCTTCGCTTATCGTGATCTTTTTTACGATCCTCTACCCTTCTAAGAATTTCAAAGGCCGGATTTTCGCCAGCCGAAATCACAATTTCCTTTAACCGGGTAGTTGCTTCCTCTAACTGAAAATTAATAACTTGTTTAACCCCGTGCTTAACAGATTTAGTCTTTGCGATGTACCCCACATAGCTGGCAACTAATGAATCGGCCCGAACTTTTGTTTTAATCAAAAAATTTCCTTCAAAGTCGGTGGTGGTACCAATAGCACTGCCTTTTAACAATAAGTTGGCAAAGGGAATAGGATCGCCAGAACCCACATCGGTAACCTTACCGGTTATGATGGTTTCCTGCGCCAGAGCCACAGAGGCCAAGAACAAGAAAAAAGATAAAACAAATGGGATTGGCTTAAACCACGAAAGGCTGTTCACAAGCAACACATTACACCGCAAAAGTAAAAATTAGAAGTACGCAAAGAAACTGGTTTTGTTACGTGTTTACGAGTTAATATGGATGTCTTCCTTCTTTCCCAAAAAACGGGGTGAGGTTTTAAGAATATACAAATCCAGAACGGCTTTTGTGCGTGCAAAGTATTCCCGTATTTTAACTTTAAACGACACTTCAATATCCGGTTCAGATGCCACTACCGCAACAGCGTCAATCTGGTAATAATCACTGATAAATAGTGCCCGGTAACTATGAAAGGGTTGCGTGATGATGATGATTTTACTTTGCCCGAAAATTTCTTTGCTTCTGACGACCGAGTCGAGGGTGCGCAGGCCGGCAAAATCCAGTGTAATGGCTGCAGCGGGAATACCCCTGTTGATCAGGGCTTTTCGCATGGCCACCGGCTCGTTATAAAACCTGGAACGGTTATCACCACTTAAAATAAAGTGGTCGATCTTGCCAATCTTATACAATTGTGCTGCGGTATCCATCCGCTTTTCAAAAAACTGATTCGGCTGACCAGCGGTTGTTTTATGACTGGTTCCTAATACCAGCGCCACCCGGTGATCGGGCAGTTCATCGTAGGCCGAAAGTACCTGATCGCGGGTACTGCGAACAACCCAAATGTTTGAAATGATAAAAAATAAAATGCACAGGGCAACAAATGCAATCATTGCCCATTTTAGTTGCTTCACAAGAGGTCTTTTCACAGCCAACAAACAAAATTACCGAATTGTGCGCAGAAACTCGCGTTCAAGAACATCTGACTTCCTCACAACCTTCCGATACCATTGAAGGGTGAGTTCTTCTTTCTCTTCATCAGACAAACCATACTTTTCAAAATTTTGGCGAAGTTTGGTAATGAGGGTGTTTAAACAAATTGCTACGCTTACAGAAATGTTCAGGCTTTCCGTAAATCCAAACATGGGTATTTTTACTTTGAAGTCACTCTCTTGCAGGGCACAGTCAGATACACCCCGTAATTCATTTCCAAATGCAATAGCAGTTTTACCGGTCAACTCAATGTCGTGGATGGAAATTCCATCTTCAGCAGGATCAGCAGCATAAATGGTATACCCTCGCTTGCGTAATTCCTGAAAGCACATTGCTGTGTTATTTTCACCTTTTGAACGGTATCGTATCAAATTCATCCATCGGTTAGATCCCTTCAACACGCGGGTATTTACCTGGTACGATGCTGAATTTTCAATGATGTGAATATCCTGAAGGCCCATGCACTCGCAGGTACGAACCACCGCGCTGGCGTTTTGCGACTGGTAGATATCCTCCAGCACCACGGTTACATGGCGGGTTCGCTGCGCCAGTACTTTTTGAATAAATTCCTTCTTGTGATCGCTGACGTATTGAGAAAAATACTGAACAAGTAAACGTTCTTGTGGGGTCATTCTTGATTTTAGATTGGTAATTTAGATTTAGGCTTTGATGGTCAACTCTAAAATCTTATTTGAACAATCTGAAATCAGTTTCTTTTGCTCAGTTCATCCCTGATCTTGGCGGCACGTTCGTAATCTTCCTTGTCAATCGCTTCCTTTAACAACTCATTTAACCGCTCCACAGAATAGTTCTTAAAATCTTCAGCCTTTTTGATGGAGGCAGGCTCCTTTTTTGCCCTTGACTTAACCTCCTTTTTTTCGGTTTCTTCTTCTACTTCATCGGTCAGCACGATGCCGGCTTCCGCTAAAATATTCTCGTAGGTAAAAATGGGACAATCAAACCGCAAGCCGATGGCGATAGCATCAGAAGGGCGGGCATCTACTTCCATTTTCTTAAGGCCATCTGAACAAACGATCTTCGCAAAAAAAACTCCTTCTTTTAAATCGGAAATAATAATTTCTTCCACGGTAAAGTGGAAATTATTGGCAAACGACTTAAAGAGGTCGTGCGTCATCGGCCGGTTTGGAATAATCTTTTCTATTTCAATGGCAATGGCTTGCGCCTCGAACATGCCAATGATGATGGGAAGCCTGCGATTTCCTTCAGTTTCTCCAAGGACGAGCGCAAAGGAACTCGTCTGTGACTGACTGGACGAAAGGCCTAATATTTCAAGTTTTATTTTCTTCACAATTACCTGGCAGCTTTTATCGCCTCATTCAATTTAGGAAGCACATCAAATGCATCTCCTACAATTCCATAATCGGCCGCTTTAAAAAATGGAGCATCAGCATCCTTATTAATAACCACAATACACTTCGATGAGTTTACCCCGGCCAGATGTTGAATTGCCCCGGAAATACCAATGGCAATGTAAAGCTGAGGACTAACTTTTACACCGGTTTGACCAACATGTTCATGATGTGGCCTCCAACCCATATCGGAAACCGGCTTGCTGCAGCCTGTGGCCGCACCTAATGTTTTTGCCAACGCTTCAAGCGCACCCCAATGTTCAGGCCCTTTCATTCCCCTTCCTCCCGAAACAACAATGTTGGCTTCCGGTAACAATATTTCGCCTGTAGCCTTTTCGGTAGAGGTGATGGTTGTTGCAAAATCGGCATCCGACAACGACACGGCATAGTCAGTTACTGAAGCGGCTCCTCCTACTTCTTTTGCTTCTGCCGCGTTTTTACGAATGGCAATTACCTTTTTAGGATTTTTTAATTCCACCTGGGCAAATGCTTTACCGGTGTAAATACTTTTCTTAACTGAAAAACCACTGCCGGTTTCAGGAAGGTTAACCACATTTGAGGCAAGGCTGGCCCCTATTTTGGTTGCCACACGCGCAGCCACAGGTGTACCCAATGAAGTATTGGCCAATACCAGCACATCGGCTTTTTCATCTTCCATTGCTTTTGCCAGCACAGTGGTATACGCTTGAATCACACCATGACTCAGGCGTTCATCCTTTGCGTGCAGGACTTTTTGAGCACCGTACTTGCCCAGGTTTTCCAACTCAGCTTTATCTGCCGCACCCAGCGCAATAGCCGTAACATTTCCGCCCATCGCTTTAGCGTACGAAACGGCCTCTAACGATACTTTTCTTATTTTCCCTTCATCGCACTCTGCAAATACCAATACGTTCATAATCTTTAGGTCAATAGTTTAAGGTTTAAAGTTCCATGTTTTAAGTTCAATGTTTAAACTTGAACTCTTTAACATGGTATGTTACAATACTTTAGCTTCGTTTTTCAATAAGGTTACCAGTTCCGAAACATTGTCGGCAGCAATCATCTTTACAGCTCCTTTTGGTGGAGGAAGTTCAAACTTCTGAACCTTCACCCCGCTTTCAACAGCTTTCGGCTCAACAACTTTCAATGGTTTCGTCTTGGCCGACATAATTCCACGCATGTTGGGTATCTTCCATTCTGCGATCGGTTCCTGACATCCAGCCACCAGCGGAAGATTAGCTTCTACGTACTCTTTACCACCTTCAATTTCGCGGGCCATTTTTACTTTCGTTCCATCAATATCCAGTTTCATCACCGGAGATACCGAGGGAATACCCAGCAGCTCACCAACAATACCGTGCACCACACCGCTGTTGTAATCAATCGATTCACGGCCCATTAAAATAAGGTCGTACCCTCCTGCCTTTGCTTGTTCCGCAATCTGCGAAGCCACAAAAAATGAATCAGAAGGTTCGGCATTGATGCGAATCGCATCATCGGCACCAATGGCTAAAGCTTTACGGATTGTGGGCTCGGTTTCAGCACCGCCAACATTCAGTACCGTTACGGTAGAACCTGTTGACTCTTTCAATTCGATTGCGCGGGCCAGCGCATAATCGTCATAAGGCCCAATAATAAACTGCACACCATTCGTATCAAATTTGGTGTTATTGTCGATAAAATTGATCTTGGATGTGGTGTCAGGGACGTGTGTAATGCAGACTAAGATTTTCATTGCGCTTCAATTCAGTAGTACTTCAATTTGGCTGTGAAAATAGTAAAATCCAACTATTGCATGCTAAAAAGACATTAAAATCTGAATTTAATTCGCGACCCGTTAAATTCGCGCCTATGGCAGAAACCAGGCTTGAGCAACTTTTGAAATTTTATAAAGAAGATCCTAACGATGCCTTCACGCTTTATGGTTTAGCACTTGAATATGCAAAGACGGATATCAAAAAGAGCGAGGAGTTATTCGACAAACTTTTAAAGAACCTTCCCTCCTATTTACCGACCTATTATCAGGCCGCAAAACTAAAAGAAACACTTGGATCGAAAGATGCCGCCCTATCGATTTACCGGGCCGGAATTGAACTTGCCAAGAAAATAAACGATCGCAAAACCCATCTTGAACTGCAAAGTGCCTTTGATGAACTGATGTTTGAACTCCATGGATAACCACCTGCGATCAATTCTATTAATTATTTTTTTTCTTGTAACACTTTTTGCGTCAGGTCAATCTGCAGAATGCACATTGAAGAAGGAAAAAGATGGGATAAAGGTTTATACCTGTAAATCTGACACTAGTAAATTCCGGTCGCTTAAAGCTGAGTTTACCATCAACAATACATCGCTTGAAAACCTGAAAACATTTCTGTTCACCGTTCCAACATATATGAAATGGCAATACAATGTGCTGGAGGCTACTTTGGTAAAAAGCATAAACGACCATGAAATGATTTACAGGGTGGTGATTGATGCACCCTGGCCGTTAGATAATCGCGAGATGATTGTGCGGTTCACGGCTGTAATTCATGATCAGGATCACGCTAACTTTTACATCAATACAATTGCATCCGACATTCCTCAGCAGGATGATCTTGTTCGCATTCCGTATTCAACGGCAAGTTGGACCATCGTGCGGATGAACAACGTGCTGCAGGTCACGTACAAGATGAATATCAACCCCGGAGGTTATGTGCCGCCTTTGTTGGTGAACATGGCTATGGCTGATGGCCCCCACCAGTCGTTCAGGAATTTAAAGCGGTTACTGGAAGCAAAGTAAATTGGGAGCTATTAGAAGGGTATACTATATTCGGGTGATCAAACTGATAACCATGACTAAATTTCTTCCACCATTCTTCATCCTCCTTCTTGTTGCGTGCGCCAACCCCCAACAAGAAAATAAAAGTGAATACACTCAACTCTTTAATGGCAAAGACCTTACCGGCTGGACACCCAAGTTGGCGGGCTTTAAAGCTGGAGAGAACTACAGGAACACCTTCAGGGTTGAAGATGGCCTGTTAAAAGTTTCGTATGCGGAATATGATTCCTTTCGGGGCGAATTCGGGCACCTGTTTTATAAAGATGTCTTTTCAAATTATCGGCTGCGCCTGGAGTATCGATTTTCAAAAGAACGTACCATGGGTGCCCCCGATTGGGCTTTTGCCAACAGCGGTGTGATGTTCCATTCTCAATCTGCCGAAAGCATGGGTATTGATCAGGAATTTCCGGTGTCGCTGGAAGCACAATTTCTAGGAAGTGAAGAAGGAAATATTCGAACCAACATGAATTTATGTACGCCCGGCACGCATGTTACCATGGCCGACACATTAACCACCATTCATTGCATCGATTCAGATTCAAAACCCAATATGCTGGGCGAATGGGTAACCGTTGAACTGATTGTGTATGCCGACAGCATCATCCATCACCTGGTGAATGATGACACTGTGCTCACCTATTCAAAACCCATAATTGGTGGGGCCTTCCTTCCTAAGGCTGATTCAGCTAAAACAGGAACGCCTGTAAAGAATGGCTATATATCCCTTCAGGCTGAAGGCCATGCACTGGATTTCAGAAAGGTTGAATATCTGGAGTTAAAGAGGAAGGGAAGTCAATGACATTCATCCTAAAACGTGTCACTGATTCTAGCTTTTTATTTTAAAGCGCAACTCAAAGAAACACGTCAAGTAAACTATAAACGTGAAAAAGAAATATCCGATATACCTCGCGATGTGTGCCATTGCCAAGAATGAGGGTCGCTATTTACAAGAATGGGTTGAATACCACAACATGCTGGGCGTAGAGAAGTTTTATATCTACGATAATGAAAGTACAGATAACACCAGGGATGCGCTACAGCCCTACGTTGACAAAGGATTGGTAGAATACATTTTCTTTCCGGGATTGAAAATGCAATTAAAGGCATACAAAGATTGTGTTAAACGGCATAAACGCGATGCTCAGTACATTGCCTTTATCGACATTGATGAGTTTATCGTTCCAGTAAAACACAAATCTATTCCAGAATACCTGCAAAGCCTCGGCAGATTTTCCGGTGTTCAGATTAATTGGATTGTTTACGGTAGTGGCGGTGCTCAAACGCGTGTGAATGGTTTTGTTATTGATCGGTTCCGCGATCATTCCCTTCCCAATGATCCGTTGAACCATCATGTAAAAACGATTGCCAATCCGAGACGCATCATAACATTCTTCTCCGCTCACCGGCCACTCATATTATTCGGCAAATTTGTTGATGCTGATGGAAACAGAATAAAAGAATCTTTCTGGACTCGCCCACAAACAAACAGTCTAATCAGGGTTAACCATTATGCAATAAAAAGCTATGAAGAATTTTTAGAAAAACGCAGTCGGGGTCGTGCCAGGTTTAACCGACTTCGCGGATTGAGTTTCTTTGAAAAGTATGACAAAAACGAAATTAAAAACGACACCATTATGGAGAAGCACGTTGTCGAATTAAAGAAACGAATACCTACTCAGGAAAGTTGAACTAAAACTTAACCTGGTTTGCCTGCATGATCATATCAGCACCCTTTTCGGCAATCATAATGGTTGGCGCGTTGGTATTACCACTATTGATGATTGGCATAACGGATGCATCGACTACTCTCAGGTTCTCCAATCCACGCACTTTTAATTGCGGATCAATCACGGCCCATTCATCCACACCCATTTTACAGGTGCCCACCGGGTGATACACACATTCGGCACTTCGCTGGATGTGTTCTAGTAACTCATCATCCGATGTTTGCCTATCGGGAATGTGATTACGGATTCGGTAAGCATCGAACGCTGGTTGCTTGAGTGTCTCCAAAGCATGCTTACAGGCACTCACCATAATTTCCTGGTCTTTCTCGTTACTTAAATAGTTAGGATCAATAATCGGTGCAGCAACAGGATTGGAAGATGCGAGCGTGACAGAACCTCGGCTTTCGGGCCTGATTTGGGTTGGCAAAATGGTGTAGCCGTTTTCGGTCGGAAAAGTTTTCAGATCAAAAATGTTCGTTGTGTAATCGCTGCCCGGTTGTGTTGGCGTGAATTGAAATTGAATATCGGGTCTGCTTTCGCCAGAAGCAGACTTCAAAAACGCTACTGCCTCCAGCGGACCAATGGAAAGCGGTCCGCTTCCGGAGAGTAAGTATTTACCAAAAGCTAACGCCTGCTTATGAAACGGTACATAATAATTATTCGTCTTGGTTTTAGACAAACTGCTGACTGCAAAGAATAAATGATCGTGCAGATTTTTGCCTACCCCTTCCAACGCATGTTTCACTTCAATACCGTGTTGCTTCAACTCTTCTTTGGGGCCAATGCCCGAGAGCATCAGAATTTTAGGCGACTCAAAAGCACCTGCGCTTACAATTACTTCGTGCCGGGCACGCACTGTTAAATTGGCACTGTGTCTGGTTATAAAGTCTACACCGATTACACGATTATGTTGCAGAACCAATTGTTTGCACACAGCTCCTGTTATCACCGTTAAATTTTCCCGTTTCATAGCAGGCTTGAGAAACGCCTGCGCCACACTTTGGCGCTTCGCATTTTTCATGGTGTATTGAAACCAGCCAGCGCCTTCCTGGTGTTCGCCATTTACATCCTGATTGAGGGGCAATCCTTTCTGCACACAGGCGTTGATAAACGCCTCACCTACCACTGTGTGGTACCACGTTGCCTGTGTTACATTCATGAGGCCGCCTTTATGATGATAGCGATCATCGTACTGCTCGTTATGTTCCGATTTTTTAAAATATGGTAGTACATCATCGTAACCCCAACCTTCACAGCCCAACATCTTCCACGATTCATAATCTTCACGCTGGCCGCGGATGTAGGCCATGGCATTGGTTGAGCTGCACCCTCCCAGTACTTTTCCGCGCGGCTGATAAATTTTGCGATTCTGTAGAAATTTCTGTGGTGTTGTGTAGTAACAATTCCAATCTACCTTGCTATGATGCAACATCATGTACCCTCCGGGAATATGAATCAATGGATGTGAATCCTTTCCTCCCGCTTCCAGCAACAAGACAGTTTTAGAGGCATCCTCAGAAAGTCGATTGGCTAATACGCACCCGGCCGAGCCTGCTCCAATGATGATGTAGTCGTATATCATGGAGAGGTAAGATAGAAAAAGTTGAGATAAATATGCCAGATCAAGCATACGCAAGAGGTCTCGTCTTCGGTACCCTCAATTAAGAGATTTCCACTCACTTTGCTCATTCGAATTGACTTGTTAATAATGTATTACTTTGATGAAGCAAAACCTCTCCCAACTAATACCTCACCTATCCTCATTCGTGCGACCATACAATTTATATAGCCGCTCCAGTGAATCGGGCAGCACGACCCGCACTAGTTTGCACAAAAGGTGTTGAATGAGGTTATTGGTGAGAAGTACCAACAAAGACTAAAAAAAGAAAAAAGATTACAATAAATTTATGGTTTAATAATAAATCACTTTTCCATGTTGCCTTCCAAACAAGAACTTGCTCAGCGATACACTAAATTTTCAGATCAAAAACTACTTGATATCATTTACAAAAATGAGGCTAGACCAGAAGCAATTGATGCAGCTAAGGAAGAACTGAAAAAACGAGATCTCTCACCTGAAACTGTGACCGATTTTACTCACAACAAAGAGACAAAAAAAATTATTGTCTTAGAGAATGCAACCATACCGCTTCCTCTTCATCAGAAGTTCCTATTCTTTGTTGCATGGTTCATTCCTTTCTTCTTTGGAGGCGCTTACCGCCTCAACTACAAAGAGGACGGAATGTTTAAGAAACTTAAGCAAAGCTCATGGTACTCTGTCGCTGGCTTTATTGCACTGATACTCACTACCATTATTGCAATCAAATTTGACCTAGGAAATATATCGTCAATCTCAATTTTACTAGGTCTCTTTTGTCTTTTCTACGTGGCCGAAACTCTTATTTGATCAGGAATTATCTACTTGGAATTTCCAGTCTTATTACTTTAACTTAGATATCATTTCATTTTCTCAAAACGGAATATCATCGCCATCCGGTGCAGGCGCATCTTCGTCAGGACGGTTCAGGCGGCTTTCGCGCGTAATCATTCCCGAGAACGGATTATCGTTCACCATTGGCGCATCGAAATCAGCAAACTTGGTGTACTTGCCAATGAATTTCAGTTTTACCGTTCCGGTTGAGCCGTTCCGGTGCTTGGCAATGATTACTTCGCCCATGCCTTGGGTAGGCAGTCCTTCCTCGTCAACCGAAATCTTGTAATATTCAGGGCGATAGAGGAACATCACAATATCGGCATCTTGTTCGATGGAGCCCGATTCACGCAAGTCGGATAGCTGCGGGCGCTTATCTCCACCACGGGTTTCCACACCACGACTTAACTGCGAGAGCGCAAGCACAGGCACTTCCAGTTCTTTGGCAATTCCTTTGAGTGCGCGTGAAATGGAGGCAATTTCTTGTTCGCGATTGCCTGCACTGTCGCCACGCATCAGTTGCAGGTAATCGACAATTACCAACTGAATGTTGTGCTCAGCCTTCAATCGTCTGCACTTGGCACGCAATTCAAGAATAGAAAGTGCCGGAGTATCATCAATAAAAATAGGAGCTGACGAAAGCCGGTTTGTTTTATGCACCAACTGTTGCCACTCGAAATCGGCCAGTTGTCCTTTGCGGATCTTCTCTCCTTCCAGTTCTGCTTCTGCAGAAATCATCCTGTTCACAAGTTGGACAGAGGCCATCTCCAATGAAAAAATTGCCACCGGCCGCTTGAAGTCAACGGCAGCATTACGCATAGCCGAAACCACAAACGCAGTCTTACCCATACCCGGGCGCGCTGCAATAATCACCAGGTCCGAATTCTGCCAGCCTGAAGTCATCCGGTCAAGGGCGGTGAAACCAGAAGGCACACCTGTAAGCCCGTCTTTATGTTCTTTCAGTTTCTGAAGTTCCTGGATGGCGCGATACATGAGGTTACGCATGTTATCGTAGTTCTTGCGCAGGTTTGAATCAGAGATGGCAAAAATGGATTGTTCCGTTTTGTCCAGGAGCTCAAACACATCGGTGGTGTCCTCATAGGCATCCTGATGCACCTGCGAGGCAATCTGAATTAAGTCGCGCTTGATCGCCATTTCAATAACCACCCGCGCGTGATATTCGATATTGGCAGCCGAGCTAACTTTTGAAGTCAGTTCAGCAATGTAATATGCGCCTCCTACCAGTTCAATCTTTCCTTCCTTGCGCAGTTCATTCACCACTGTACGCATATCCACCGGCTCTGAACTCTTAAAGAGCTGGATGATAGCATTATAGATTTCGCGGTGCGCCTCTGAATAGAAATGTTCGGGTTTTAAAAATTCAACAACAGCGTTAAGGGCGCTCTTTTCTAACATAAGCGCACCTAACACTGCTTCTTCCAGATCAAGCGCCTGAGGCGGCAACTTGCCTATACTTTCGGAGATGTCTCTCGGCAAAAGTTTTGCAGACTTGTTACTGACTCGTAATGACGTTGACCGGCCTTGCTCCATACTGTGGTTGCTGGAATTGTTGCTTATTTAAGGCGACAAACCTAAATAAGAGCAACCCTGTTTTTAAAAATTAGATACACAACTTGTGCACAAAGAATAAACAGCAAAGTTGTGCATAAAAATTCACCAAAAAGTTTATTATGCTCAGCCGCGACAGAAGTTGACGGTTTTTTTCTGGTAGCATATCTTTGAAACAGCCCACCGGATGGCATCCCCTTGAAGAACAACAAGATGGAAATTTCCTGATCAATTCTTTCCCCAAAATCATGATTGAAATTGCAGACAACCAACAATTTGATTTATTTTAGCCAAGAAAACCGTTGAACGCCTGTGAAGCTCCAGAAAATCCACTTCATTGCCATCGGTGGCAGTGTTATGCACAACCTGGCCATTGCTTTAAAACAGGCAGGCCATACTGTTACCGGTTCGGATGATGAGATCTTTGAACCCTCACACTCGGCTCTTCAAAAACACGGGTTACTTCCCCGCAAGGAAGGCTGGAATACTGAGAACATTACAAGCGATATAGATGTGGTTATCCTGGGCATGCATGCCCGGAAGGACAATCCGGAATTATTAAAAGCTCAGGAGCTTGGCCTGAAAATCACTTCCTTCCCCGAGTTCATCTATCAATACTCCATTGATAAACAACGTATTGTTATTGCCGGAAGTCATGGTAAAACAACCATTACCGGAATTGTCGTGCACGTATTGAATTACTTCAAACGTTCGTTCGATTACGTTATTGGTGCCAGGATCAAAGGAATTGAAAACAATGTGCGACTTTCAGACGCACCCATCATTATTATTGAAGGTGACGAATACCTGTGCTCAGCACTTGATAGAACACCAAAATTTCTCCGCTATCAGCATCATATTGGTGTCATCAGCGGGGTAGCGTGGGACCACGCTAATGTTTTTCCAACCGAGGAAGAATATTTAAAGCAGTTCGACCTGTTTGCTGATCAGACCCCTAAGAGCGGCATCCTGATTTTTTGCGAATCCGATACCATGGTGGGGATCGTTGGCAATAAACAACGCACCGATGTCGTCAGTGTGGGTTATAAAGCCCATTCACACCTCGCTGAAAATGGTAAAGAATATCTGATCAACGGAAAAGAACGCGTGCCTATTCAAATTTTCGGAACCCATAACTTACAGAACATCAGCGCAGCCAAAGAACTACTGAAGCGCATTGGAATTTCAAACGAGCAGTTTTACCAGGCTATTTCAAGTTTTGAGGGCGCCTCCGGCCGACTGGAAAAACTAAAAGAGAATAACTCTACAATTGTTTTTAAAGATTTTGCCCACGCCCCTTCCAAGGTGAAAGCAAGTGTAAAGGCAGTTAAAGACATGTACCCCAACCGCGATACGGTAGCATGCCTGGAACTTCACACCTATAGTAGTCTCAACAAAAATTATTTACCTCAGTATAAAGATTCACTGAAAGGGATAAGCAGTGCCATTGTCTATTTTAATCCGGATAAACTGAAAGCCAAAAACCTTGACCCACTCACTGAAAGTGACATTAAGAGTGCCTTTGCAAACCCTTCGTTACAGGTTTTCAATAATTCAGGGCAGCTAGAAAATTTCCTGACTTCCCAGAACTGGAAGAACAAGAACCTTTTGATGATGAGTTCAGGCGACTTTGGCGGACTCAGTGTTAACGCATTAGCCGACAAAATTCTGGCATAACCTAATCGCTCAAATAAATTTTTATGAAGCTCAACCTGCGTAACCCGCTTTGCTTTTTTGATCTTGAAACAACCGGAACCAATATCACAACTGACCGGATTATTGAAATAGCAGTGATCAAACTGATGCCAACCGGTGAAACGCAAACAAAATCAAACGTGGTAAATCCTGGTGTCCCTATTCCACCGGAATCAACCGCCATCCACGGCATCACCAATGACGATGTACAGGGCAAGCCGCTTTTCAAAGAAGTTGCAAAGGAGTATGCTAAATTTATGGAAGGTGCTGACCTATCGGGCTTTAACATTTTGAAGTTTGACATTCCGATGCTGGTAGAAGAATTTTTGCGAGCAGAAGTTGAGTTCGACTACAGTCGCAAGAAAATTATCGATTCTCAGAAAATTTTCCACCTCATGGAGAAGCGGACGCTCTCTGCAGCATACAAATTTTATGTAAATAAAGAACTAACCAACTCTCACAGCGCAGAAGCGGATACAGAGGCATCGATGGAAGTGTTGCTGGCACAGGTTGCGAAATACGAAGGTGAGAACGTAACAGATGGACTGGGTAAGAAAATTGGAGAGATAAAAAACGACATGGATGTTCTTTCAAAGTTGGTATCTGAATCGTTGGTGGACCTGGCCGGAAGGATGGTGCTTAATAATAAAGGCGAGGAAGTAATCAATTTCGGAAAGCATAAAGGCAAAACAGTAACAGCAGTGTTAAAAGATGAACCCTCCTACTACGATTGGATGATGAATGGTGATTTTCCGATGGATACAAAACGAAAGCTCACTGAAATCAAGCTTCGTGATTTTAATAAGAAGAAATAAGCGAATTGGGGATTTTTGGTGAACGAATTTTAATCTTTACTGAAATACCCGGTTTAAATCAGTTGTAGTATTTGCAACTCAGTTCGCAACTGGTCAGGCGAACGAAAGTGAATGCCGGGAAGCCCCAACGCTCGCCCGCCTTCAATATTTCGAAGGTTATCGTCAATGAATAGTGCACGGCCCGGATTAACCCGGTATCGATCAAACAAAATTTGAAAAAATTCCGGAAAAGGCTTCCTCGTTTTTTCAACGCCTGAAACGACAATGCCATCAAACCAGTGTAAAAAATCAAACTGCTCCAACGCCCATGGAAAAGTTTCAGCCGACCAATTAGTAAGTCCGTAAAACTTAAAGCGATTACTTTCCCGAAGTTTCTTAAAAATATCAACTGTTTCATGGATAGGCCCGCTGATGGTTTCCTGCCAACGACCATACCATGCGCGAATGGCAGTTTCATGTGCGGGGTGAAGCGCTAACAACTCATTGGTTGCTTCTTCAAATGACCGGCCGGCATCCTGCTTTTCATTCCAATCGTGGGTACAGATATTCTCAAGGAACCAGTCGATCTCCTCTTCGGTTTTAAAAATTTTGCGATACAGGTATCGTGGATTCCAATCAATCAGTACGGCACCTAAATCAAAAATGATGGTGTCAGTTGAGTTTGTCATGCGTGAATGTGCAGGTAATGAACTACTGTGCCTTGTCAATAAACCCCTGTAATTCATTTTTTGTAAACCCGAGGCGGTTAGCAACAATTCGAATCAAGTCAAATTCAGCCTTAGCAAAATCGCCATCAACTTTAGCAAAGGAAATCATATCCGTCAACTGCTTTTCGCGATCTTTTGTATTCTGCGGAATGAGGTACTTGTACTCACCGGCCTTGCTAATCATAACATTGACCCGGTCCAGCGGAATACCTCTCTCAAAAGCGATTTTAGAAAGGGCAACCCGCTCAGCCTCGGCAATTTTTCCATCGGCCGCGGAAAGGGAAACTAAATTTCTGAAATGTTCAATATCTGTATCTGTAGCCATGAACGTACAATAAGTTATGGTTTGTAGTATTTCAATGCTTCCGGCATAGCAGCCTGGAGGTCTTTAATGCGGGTTTCGTCAGACGGGTGTGTTGAAAGCCACTCCGGTGGTTTTTGTCCTGAGCTTCCGGCCGACATTCTCTCCCAGAATTTAGGCGCTTCACGCGGGTCATACCCGGCAATCGCCATAAAAATTAGCCCGATTTTATCTGCTTCCGACTCATGAGTTCGCGAGAACTTCAGCATCCCGATCTGCGAACCATACCCAACTGCCTGCATAAATATTTGATTTGTCAGGCCCGGGTTTTGCCCCATGGCAGCCCCCAGCGTACTCATGCCCATTTGCTGCGCAAGCCCCTGGCTCATCCTTTCACGTCCGTGGTTGGCAATAGCATGCGCAACCTCATGGCCCATCACCACAGCCACTCCGGCTTCATCTTTACAAATTGGCATGATGGCTGTGTAAAAAGCAACTTTACCTCCGGGCATGCACCAGGCATTTACTGTTTTCGGATCATCGATTAAATTAAACTCCCAGGCGAAGCCTTTTAATTCTGCTGACCATCCCTTCTCGGCCATATATTTCTCAACAGCTTTCTGAATTTTAACGCCAACATTTTTCACTAAAGCCGTTTGCTCTTTATCGGTTGAGAGCGGCCCCTTCTTAATCACATCCTGATATTGGGTGGCCGCCATGGGAATGATTTCATCGTTTGAAATCAGGCTCAACTGCTTGCGGCCTGTAACAGGAACAGTGGCGCATGCATATGCAATCGTTATAGAAAGCAGAATAATTCCTTTTTTAAGCATAGGTTTCTTTTTAACAAAAATACAAGTCTATCTTTACTTTCGATACCATTTAAAACAATTTACGCATCATGTTTATAAAATCAATTATCTCTTGTCTTGTTTTTTGGATGTTACTCAGCACACCAGGCATCGCCCAAAAACAAGTGATCGACATTCAGCGGATAGAGCCTTCTTTTTGGTGGGTTGGAATGAAGAACCCCGAGTTACAGGTTTTGATCTACGGAAAAAACATTGCCGCTGCTACTGCTTCATTAAAATACGAAGGCGTTGAAATTACCCGCATTGATAAAACTGAAAATCCAAACTACCAATTCTTATACCTTTCCGTTCAACCAACGGCCAAAGCTGGAATTGTACCGATTACATTTCAATGGGAAAAGAAAAAGCGTATTGTTAATTACGAATTAAAGAATCGGTTAAAACCTGGCGATCAATTTAAAGGATTTGATCCCTCCGATGTTATTTATCTGATCATGCCCGATCGTTTTGCAAATGGTGATGAAACAAACGACTGGTTAGGCATGGTGGAGAAACCGAACAGGCAAGAACCATTCGGAAGACACGGTGGTGACCTTAAAGGAATTGAAAATCATCTCGATTACATTCAGGATTTGGGAGCAACCGCTTTGTGGCTGAATCCCGTTCAGGAAAATAATCAGCCTGTAGCAAGTTACCACGGTTATGCCATTACTGATTTCTATAAAGTAGACCCTCGATTAGGCACCAATGAATCGTACGTTAACCTGGTAAAAAAATGCCACGATAAAGGAATGAAAGTGGTGATGGATATGGTGTTCAACCATGCCGGTAGTGAAAACTGGTTTGTAAAAGATCTTCCCGCGAAAGACTGGATCCATCAATTTCCGGAATACACCAGTTCAAACTACAGGCTTGCCGCTTCGGTTGACCCGTACGCATCGAAGTTTGACACCGACAAACTTTTACAGGGATGGTTTGATCGTTCCATGCCTGATCTCAATCAACACAATCCACACCTGGCAACCTACCTGATTCAAAACAGCATGTGGTGGGTAGAGTATGCTCAACTCGATGGTATCCGGATGGACACCCATCCGTATCCGTATAAAGATTTTATGGCTAAGTGGTGCAAGGTGATGAAGGAAGAATATCCCAACCTCAATATTGTTGGTGAGGTTTGGGAGAGCCCGGTGTTGCTAACCTCCTACTTCCAGGCGAATTCGAAAAACAGAGACGGGTATGCAGGTAACTTGCCAAGTGTAACTGATTTTCCTTTATGTTTTGCCTTTGGAAAAGCTTTCAATGAAAAAGATGGATGGGACGAAGGCCTTGCCAGAATTTACTATGTACTCTTACAAGATGTAGCGTATAGCAATCCACTCAACAATGTCATCTTCCTTGATAATCACGATTTGAGCCGGTTTGCCACCGTAGTTAAGGGAGACATCAACAAACAAAAAATGGGCTTGGCGGCTTTGCTCACCCTACGCGGAATCCCACAACTATTTTATGGTGCGGAACTCGGTATGCCGGGTGATGCCAGTAATCATGGAACGTTGCGGGCCGATATGCCGGGTGGCTGGAAAGCAGACGCCACCAATGCGTTTAGTGAAACAGGGCGAACACCTGAGCAGAATGAACTGTTCAACTACCTGAAAACTTTATTGAACTGGCGCAAAAAAACATCCGTTGTGCATACCGGCAAGTTCATGCACTTCATCCCTGAGAATGGCCTCTATGTTTACTTCCGCTACAACGATTCAGAAAGTGTAATGGTGATCCTGAATAACAATGAAGAATCAAAAACACTTGACACCAAGCGTTTTCAGGAGCGCCTGAAAGGATTTAGTTCAGGTAAAAATGTGGTTAGCAATGAATCCATCACTAACTTGCAGAATCTTTCACTGCCGGCTAAGTCGGCAACGATTATTGAATTAATAAAATAAATGTCAGCCTGAGTCCTGGGCATGTCGAAGGGCCGAAGGCTATGTATACTTAAAAGTCAGGTTTCGACAAGCTCAACCTGGCAACTACGAGCCTATGAGAATCTTTTGTATCGGTCGGAATTATGTAGAGCATATCCAGGAACTGAACAACGAGCGCCCGGAAGAGCCGGTAATTTTTACCAAACCCGATACGGCACTCATCCGGAATAACGGCCCCTTCTATTACCCTAACTTTTCAAAGGATATCCATCATGAAGTAGAGTTGGTGCTGCGCATCTGCAAAGAAGGAAAAAACATTGAAGAGAAATTTGCTCATAAGTACTACGATTCCATTGGTATCGGGATTGATTTCACCGCCCGCGACCTGCAGCAAAAAGCTAAAGAGAAGGGCTTACCCTGGGACATCGCCAAAGGCTTCAATGGCTCGGCTCCTCTTTCTGAAAAATTTATTCCGGTTGGCGATATCAGGAATTTAAAAGATATCAATTTCAGTTTACAGGTTGACGGGAAATTAAGGCAACAAGGCAATACAAGTCTGATGCTCTTTAACTTTGAATATATGATCAGCTACCTGTCAAAATTTTTTACCCTTCGTACGGGCGATTATATTTTTACCGGCACACCCAAAGGTGTGAGTGCGGTAAACATCGGAAATATTTTATCAGCATACATTGAGAATGAAAAGTTGTTGGAGTTTGAAGTTAAGTAGCGTTGGGGCTCTCCTATTTTTAGCGACCAGTGTTGCACAAGCACAGTTTAGCGAAACCGATTCAAGGATAATTCGGGAGGAGAAATTCATTTTTCCGTTAAAGCCAGGGCAGCCCGGTTCCCTGGCCGGAACAATGGGAGAACTGCGCAACACCCATTTTCACACCGGTATTGACATCCGCACTAATAATGAAATTGGATGGCCCGTACTCGCATCAAAAAGCGGGTACATTTCACGCGCAGGCGTAAGCCCTTCCGGGTACGGCAACGTGCTCTACATCGTCCATCCGGATGGAACTACTACACTCTATGGTCATCTCGACAAATTCAATGGAAGCGTTGGTGATTTCATTCTTAAAGAACGCTACAGAAAACGAACGTCTGATATTGAACTAACCTTTCAACCGGGCCAGTTCCCCGTGAAGCAGGGTGATACCATTGCCTTTGCCGGAAATACGGGCTCGTCAGGTGGGCCGCACCTGCACTTTGATATTCGCAAAAACAACCTGGCGCTCGATCCCCTCAAGTTTGAATTCACTGAAGTAAATGACACCGCGCCACCACTGGTTCAAAAAATTGCTTTAAAAACACTGGACATCGATTCCAGAATCAACGACAGGTTTGGAAGATTTGAATTTTACGCTACCCGAAACGGAAAAAACTTTTCGTTGCCGGTGCCGATCCTGGCCTCGGGAAATATTGGAATTGAATTACTGGGACACGACCGTGTTGACAATGCCCGGTACAAATGCGGCATCAATTACATCGAAGTCTTTGTTGATAGTCAGAAAGTATTCAGTCAGAAAATCGAAGAGCTAAATCTGCAGGAGTCAAGAAGCATTTACACATTGATTGATTACAAAGTTCTGCGTAACCAGGGAAATCGTTTTTACAAACTTTATATAGATGATGGCAATACACTGGGCTTTTATGGAGGGTCTCCGGGGAACGGTCAAATTAAAATCAACCCGGACAAAACATCGAGTATCCTGATCACTCTTAAAGACACTTACGGAAACACTTCCAACGCAACCCTGCGGTTAAAACCAAGCACTCCGGCAAAACAGGTTCCCTTGTTGGAATCAGCTAAAATACCCGTGACGTACGATATTCAGGATAACACATTGTCGATTACATCGCAGAATTGTTCTGAACAAAAAGCCATAGCCTGGTTTAAAGGAACTTCACGCCCCGTGGATGCTGCCTATGCCGGAAAAAACAAAATTGTGTACCTGTTCGACCTGCGAAAGGAAATCCCCGATTCGGTTAAAGTATGCGGACAATCTCTTGTTCCTAACATCAAAGCCACAGTGCCTTCCGGAACAGAATATAAATACTACAGTAGTCGCATGGATGTGCAGTTCCCAAAAAACGCATTGTTCGATACGCTTTACTTTAATGCCATTCATCAGCTCACGAATGACAGTGCCGATGTGTTTACCATTGGCAACCCTTTTGTGCCACTGAACAGAAACATTACTGTTTCGCTGCGCCCGGTTGCTGAATACGCTACCGATAAAAATATAGCGGTATACCGCATCGTAGGAAGGGGCTTTAGTTATGAAGGTGGTAAGTGGGTAAATGGCAATTTGAATTTCGTAACCCGTGAGTTTGGCCGGTTTATGATCTTGCGCGATACCATTCCGCCAACCATTCGTTTTATCTATGCCAACAATCAGGCGGTGCGCTTTAAAATTCAGGATAATCTTTCCGGCATCGCATCGTACGAAGCAACCATCAACGGCAAATGGCTATTACTGAACTACGATGCTAAAAGTGATGCGATCATGTCGGAACGACAATCAAAAGATGAATTACTAAAAGGAGATCTTGTACTCACAGTCACCGATAATGCCGGGAATAAAAAAGTGTTAAACTATAAAATTCCGTAACTAGTGAACTGAAAGCTTTTTGGTAAGCGGTTATCAGTTAAAAATTCAATCAAAAATTGTAAATCTAAAATCAAAAATCACATGTCACTCACTGCAGGAAGCAAAGCCCCCGACTTCACCTCAAAAGATGAGAATGGTAGTGAAGTAAAACTCGCTGACTTCAAAGGAAAAAAACTGGTTCTTTATTTTTATCCGAAAGACATGACCCCCGGCTGTACGGCTGAGTCTTGTAATTTGCGCGACAATTATAAGGCATTGTTAAAACAAGGCTATGAAGTGTTGGGTGTTAGTACCGATAGTGAGAAATCGCACCAGAAGTTTATTGCTAAAGAAAAGCTCCCCTTCCGCCTGCTGGCCGATACCGACAAATCGCTTCATTCGAAGTTTGGAACGTGGGTGGAGAAATCCATGTATGGCAGAAAATACATGGGTACCGCCCGTACAACCTTTATCATCGATGAAAATGGAATGATTGAAGATGTTATTGAAAAGGTGGACACAAAAAACCATGCCGACCAGATTTTAAAAGGTAGCGGAGGCACAACGGCTAAAGCAATTGCGAAAAAACCTGCAGCAAAAAAGTCTACACCTAAGAAACCCGCCAAGAAAGCAGCAAAAAAAGTTGTAAAAAAGGTTGTCAAAAAGAAAAAGTAAATCTAAAAGTAGAGAAGCAAATCATGCGTCTCTACTTGATTTTCTTCGGTTTTAACTCATAAAACCAGATGTCATTATTAGGTACATCAAAGTCGAGACCTGTAACATTTAAATTATTATCAAGTTCAAACCTCACGGTGCCAAACTCAAACCATGAAAGATTATCTTTATTATCCCAATTAATCTTCCATACATCATAATGCCAGTGCTCAAGTGTTGCATTGAAACGGCTGGAGCGCTCAAAGGATAACCGGAGTTTATCCCCCTCCTTTTTTACTTCTATCATACCGTAAATATCGGCCTTGTATTTTCCTGTATATTTCTCAACTGAAACAGAAGGTTTCGTTCCGGTAACCCTTGCCTTTTCGCGGTCGCTGATCCGCGTATCGGCCTGCTCTCTCTTTTTTTCATTAGCTAAATACTCGGTCGATAAATCACGTTCAGGCACTTCCAAGAAAGCGTTAATTGTGTAATTCGCCACTGCACTCATGAGTCCGCCTTTCATACCGTTGGTGAGTACCACCACTCCCAGTTTTTCGTCAGGAATAAGCGCGACAATAGAAAGCATGCCCGAATAGCCTCCGGTATGACCAACCCGCATCCGGCCTTTATAATCGGATAACCCCCAACCCAAACCATATCCGCGAAAGTGTGTATCAAAATCCTGATCGGTATGATTTACCGTAAAAACATTATGGGGTGTCCAAAGGGTGTTTCTAAGTTGTGGTGTAAGCAGCGTGTCTTTTCCAACAATACCATTATTCAGGTTAAAGATCATCCACTTAGCCATATCACTTACACTTGAAATAATGCCACCCGTAGCGGCAATTGCTTCCCAATCCTCCCACGCAATCGGGTTGTGTTTGTTATCAATAATCCCGTGGGGCGTTGCAAAGTTTCCTTTTTTACCAATATCCTTGCTGGAGGTAACAGAACGATTCATACCCAGCGGGTTAAAAATCTTTTCCTGAATGGTAGACCCCCAGGCTTTACCGTTAATGGTTTTCATTACCTCACCCGCTGTTATGTACATGATATTGGAGTAACCATAACCTGCCCGGAAGTTATATGACTGCGGTAAATACTTCGCTCGTCTAATAATCTGTTCAGCACTCAGGTTATCAGACAAGTACCAGATCGCATCTCCGCTGAACGTTTCTAATCCAACCCGGTGGCACAGCAGGTCGCGCACGGTGATATCTTGCGAAACGTACGGATCATACAGTTCGAAATAGGGAAGAAATTTTCGCACCTTATCATCCAGCGAGAGTTTCCCCTCTTCTACCATTATGGCAATGGCTGTAGTGGTAAAGGCTTTTGAATTTGAAGCAATGGCATACAAGGTGTTTTCATCGGTCTTCTCGGGTTTACCTAATTCTTTTACACCATACCCTTTGCTCAAGATGACTTTACCATCCTTAACAATCGCTACGCTCATTCCGGGTACATCCCAGTCCTTCAAAGCTTTAGCAAAATAGGCATCAAGTTTTTTCAGATCGGCCTGCGCTGATAAGAAGATTGGAAATAGCAGCGCGCTTAAAATCAATAATAATCGTTTCATGGGTCGGAGGTTTATAAATGAAAATTAGCAGTTTTTCTTTCTTAAGAAAACTAAGATATTCGCCCAAAATTTACCGTATGTCAGACCTATCCAAACTCCAAAAGCTCACTTCCCAAATCCGCAGAGACATTGTACGCATGGTTTATGCCTGCCAAAGCGGCCATCCGGGTGGTTCATTGGGCTGTACGGAGTTCTTTGTTGCGTTGTACTTCCATATCATGAAGCACAATCCGAAGTTTAATATGGATGGAAATAGTGAAGACTTGTTCTTCCTTTCAAACGGTCATATTTCACCGGTTTGGTACGCTACCCTTGCACGGTCAGGCTATTTTGAGGTGAAGGAACTTTCCACCTTCCGGTTTTTGAATTCCCGTTTACAGGGCCACCCCGCTACACATGAAGGTCTTCCGGGCATTCGCGTGGCCTCTGGTTCGTTGGGGCAAGGGCTTTCTGTAGCTATTGGCGCAGCTCAAACTAAAAAGCTAAACAAGGATAATCATTTTGTGTATGTGCTAATGGGCGATGGCGAACAGCAGGAAGGTCAAATATGGGAAGCGGCTATGTATGCTGCACATAACAAAGTTGATAACCTGATTGCCACCATCGATTACAACGGGCAGCAGATTGATGGAGCCGTTAAGGATGTTTTAGATCTTAAAAACCTTAAAGCCAAGTGGGAAGCGTTCGGCTGGGAAGTGCAGGAGTTTAACGGAAACAACCTGGAAGAGGTAATTGCCGGACTTGAAAAAGCACAAGCATTAGCAGGTAAAGGAAAACCTGTATTAAATCTCATGAGAACCGAAATGGGCTATGGGGTTGACTTTATGATGGGCTCGCACAAGTGGCATGGCGTTGCTCCGAATGATGAGGAGTTCGCTAAAGCCATGGCGCAATTAGAGGAAACTATTAGAGATTACTAGGCCAGAATGATCCAGGGTAATATTGCAATTAACAATCCGATCAGAAACCAAATCAAATACTTGCGATCTTCCTTAGCCATAGAATCTTTTTTCATAAAATCGAATACGAAAACAACGGGTGCAGGTTTTATCATTTTGATGAACGGCCTGCGTTTTAACAACTCATTAACAACTGGACAATTTTTAAACTTGCTATTGCATACTTTCGCCACCAAAACCACTGCACGTTATGACCAAATTTACCTTCACCGATAAGAAAGATACCCGCTCTGGCTTTGGTGCCGGCTTACATGAATTAGGGCGTAAAAATGCCAATGTGGTCGGGCTCTGTGCCGATCTCACCGGCTCCCTTAAGATGGATGCCTTCAAGAAAGAATTTCCTGAAAGGTTCTTCCAGGTAGGGATTGCCGAAGCCAACATGATGGGCCTGGCAGCAGGGATGACCATTGGTGGTAAGATTCCATTCACAGGAACTTTTGCCAACTTCTCTACCGGCAGGGTGTACGATCAAATCAGGCAGTCAATCGCTTACTCAGGTAAAAATGTTAAGATCTGCGCTTCTCACGCAGGTTTAACTTTGGGTGAAGATGGTGCAACTCACCAGATACTTGAAGACATCGGGATGATGAAAATGCTCCCGGACATGACTGTTATTGTTCCGTGCGACTATAACCAAACCAAAGCCGCTACCCTGGCCCTGGGCGATCACCACGGTCCGGCTTATCTTCGCTTTGGCCGTCCTAGCTGGCCGGTGTTTACTGCCGCTGACCGTCCCTTCACCATTGGCAAAGCCGACAAGATGATTGATGGTAAAGACGTAACCATCTTTGCCACCGGGCATATGGTTTGGCAGGCAATTGAAGCAGAGGCTAAACTAGCAGAGAAGGGCGTGAGCGTGGAAGTCATTAACATTCACACCATTAAACCATTGGATGTTGACGCAGTAATAGAGTCGGTTAAAAAGACCAACTGTGTGGTAACGTGCGAAGAACATCAGATCAATGGAGGTTTAGGCGAAAGTATCGCACAGGTGTTGGGTCGTTTCAACCCCGCTCCCATCGAAATGGTTGCTGTGAATGATTCATTTGGCGAGAGTGGTAAACCAACCGACCTGTTGAAGAAGTATGGCTTATCACCGGAGAATATCGTATCGGCAGTCGAAAAAGTCCTGAAACGTAAAAAGTAAGACCCATAAGATTTTTAAAAAGGTCATCTCAAAAATTGGGATGACCTTTTTTCTTCATAATGATAAAAATCAAGACCATCGAAAAGCCTAAAGTACTGGTTCTTTGTACGGGTAACTCCTGCCGAAGCCAAATAGCTGAAGGCTACCTGAGGCACTTCGCGCAGGAAAAAGCAGAGATTTACAGTGCCGGTATTGAAACACATGGTGTAAATCCTCGCGCCATTGCTACCATGCTGGAAGATGGAATTAATATTTCCAACCATACCTCGAATAACGTAACCGAATACGCTCATCTTCAATTCGATTTTGTGATCACAGTATGTGACAACGCAAGAGAAAATTGCCCCTACTTTCCGGCACAAATCAAGATGGTTCACCATAATTTTCCAGATCCGGCCAAGGCTATTGGTACAGAAATTCAAATCATGGATGAGTTCAGAAAAGTACGCGAGATGATCAAAGAATTTTCTTCCAGCTTTGTGAAGTCTAACATTCGTTAGTCGGGAGATCAGAAATAAAAACTGTTAGCGGGTAAGTGTCAACTATCAGCTATTCTTTACATTTGAGATTCAATGAAATTCAAATGAAACTCAATAAGTATTTCGTAATCGATTTCGATAGCACCTTTACCAAAGTTGAAGCGTTTGATGTACTTGCCGAGATATCATTAGACAGCCATCCCGACAAGGAAAATCTGAAAAAGAAGATCATCGAGATCACCAACAAAGGAATGGATGGCTCGCTGTCTTTCCGGGAATCGCTGGAACAACGCCTGGCCATATTATCGCCCAATAAAAAGCACATTACTCAATTGGTTGGCCTTTTACGGGACAAAGTCTCAGAATCCTTTAAGCGTAACAAAGACTTCTTTCAGGAATATGCTGACCATATTTACATTATATCTAACGGGTTTCATGCCTTTATCGATCCCATCGTAACAGAATTTGGGATTAAGACCGAAAACATTCTTGCCAACCGGTTTCAATTTGATGAACAAGGCAATGTGATTGGATTTGATACCGAAAACCCCCTATCCGCTAATAACGGAAAAGTCGAACAGCTTAAGAGACTGAATCTCCCGGGCGATGTATACGTCATTGGCGATGGTTATACCGATTACGAAATCAAACATGCAGGCCTTGCCAATAAATTTTATGCCTTTACGGAGAATGTGGGGAGAGAAAACATCATTGACAAGGCAGATCATATTGCGCCCAGTCTGGATGAATTCCTGTATTTAAACAAACTCAACACCGCAATCTCTTATCCGAAAAACCGGATCAACGTTCTGTTACTGGAAAATATCCATCCGGTGGCACTGCAGGTGCTGAAGGCGGAAGGATTTAATATCGAAATCCTTTCAGCCGCATTAACAGAGGAAGAGTTGTGTGCAAAAATCAAGAATGTGAATGTGTTGGGTATTCGCTCCAAAACAGAAGTGACAGCAAAAGTGTTGGAGCATGCCAATCGATTAATGGCCATTGGCGCCTTCTGCATCGGCACCAATCAAATCGATTTAAAAGCGGCCACCAAAAAAGGTGTAGCGGTCTTTAATGCACCGTTTAGCAATACGCGCTCTGTAGTTGAGCTGGCTGTAGCCGAAATGATCATCCTGATGCGGAACATTGCAGATAAATCTGCAAAAATGCATAAGGGCGAGTGGGACAAGTCCGCCACAGGTAGTTTTGAAGTGCGCGGTAAAAAATTAGGACTAGTAGGGTACGGAAATATTGGCTCACAACTTTCTGTTATTGCTGAATCGCTGGGCATGAACGTGTTGTATTACGATACAGAAGAAAAGCTGGCCTTGGGTAACGCTACCAAGTGCAGATCACTGAAAGAACTGCTTGAAAGAGCTGATGTGGTTTCCTTGCACGTAGATGGGCGGGAGTCCAACACCAGCCTGATCAGCCTTCGGGAATTTGAATGGATGAAGCATGGTGTTATTTTTATTAATCTCAGTCGTGGGCACGTGGTGGATATTCATGCCCTGAAAGAAAATATTGAAAAGGGAAAAGTAGCAGGTTGCGCAGTGGATGTATTTCCGTATGAACCGGTAAGCAATAACGAAGAGTTCCAGTCAGAATTACGGGGATTACGCAATACGATTTTAACTCCGCATATTGGTGGCAGTACTTCTGAGGCGCAGGAAAATATCGGAAATTTTGTACCCGGAAAGTTTCTCGATTACATCAACACGGGCAGTACTTCAAACAGTGTTAATTTCCCCAACCTGACCCTCCCAACATTAGAAAATGCGCATCGGTTGATTCACATTCACGAAAACGTGCCGGGTATTTTGGCGCGTATCAACCAGGTATTGGCCGATCATGGAATTAATATTGTGGGCCAATATTTGAAAACAAATGAATTGATCGGCTATGTGATTACCGACATCAACAAAGAGTACGACAAGGATGTGATCGCCAAACTGCGGGCTATTGATCACACAATTAAATTTAGGGTCTTGTATTAATTTTCAAAATAAAAAACCGGAGTCAGGTATACTTTTCAAAAAATTGTCGTGCTGTTAATACTTCAATTTCAGAAAAGTAAAAATCATTTACGTCTTCAGTAATAAGAGCCACGCATTTTTCATTCAACGCTGTGTAGTACTCAAGCCCATCCTCAAAATCAATAACCCTTATATTCTCAATAGTTTGCTGCACGGCTACTTTTGTTATGTCAGCAATGTTAATCTTTGAACATAACAGGTTAATCTTCCGTTTGGCCTCTTTTCGCCCGCTTTTCTTTTCAGAAAAGTAGAATGCAATGGCCAGGCATAGTGGTGAAGTGTAAACTTTAAAGGCAGGTTGATCTGCCAAACTAAGAATGCGGGATGAATAAGTAAACAGTGGATACTCCTTGTTCAGCACCGAGACAAGGATGTTGGCATCCAAAAAAATCTTCATTTGCGGGATTTGAAAAACTCAGCCTTCAGAGCCTTGCGATGGGAACTTTTGGTTTTATAAACGGCTTTACCTTCAGCCAATTCATTCACCCAATCGGAAATGGGTAACTCTTCGAGGTTCGTATATCCCCCACTAACAATTTTACTATACAGCATTTCTGTAAGCCTCGATAAACTGATGTTCTGAGAATCTGCAAATCGCTTGGCCTTGGCAATTATTTGCTCGTCAAAACTGAGTGTAATCTTGGCATCCATTTGTACTTTTATACGACAAACATATCAATTTTATACGTATAAAAAAATTAACATTAAAAAAATCCACCGAATCTGGAGAGGTGTTTCTGAACCCCTAAAAGACAAGTTTTGAGCTGCCGTCAATCGCAACCTTCTTCCGTTAACCTGCTTTTTGGGCGAGGATCCCGCCAAGGCGGGAATGAGGCCTGATTTTGATTGAAAGCTACACTCGGTATTGTTTTATTGTTAGGTTCAGCAAACGTGTCCCAGACCCGAATGGATTTCTAAACAAATGAACGGAAAACATATCATTCCGGGTGTATTGACTAACCAGTAATTTTTTAGTAATCAGCGAATCGATAATCGCACTGCATGCAATCCAAAATAAATTTTACTCCGGGGCCTTCCCAGCTTTATTTTACTGTAGAAGATCACGCCCGTAAAGCTTTCCGCGATGGAATACCTTCCCTCTCACACCGGACAAAAGCCTTTGAAACGATCTCAAAGGAAGCTACCGGTGGGCTACGTGAATTATTGAACCTCCCGCCTAATTTCCAAATTCTGTTCTGCGCCTCAGCAACAGAAATATGGGAACGTATAATCCAAAATCTGGTGGAGTCCAATTGTTACCATTTGGTAAATGGCGCCTTTTCAAAAAAGTTTTATGAAACTGCCGTTCAGTTAAGGAAGAGCGCTACGCTGGCAGAAGTAAAAGCTGGTGAAGGCTTTCCAGAATTGGATATTCCTTCAGCCGAGCTGATTGCACTTACACAAAATGAAACAAGCACGGGTGTTTGCATGCCAATCAACTACATCAATTCACTTCGGGCGAAAAACCAGGAAGCCCTCATCGCAGTGGATGCGGTTTCATCACTCCCCTACTCCGATTTCGATTACACAAAAGTAGACTCAGTCTTCTTTTCTGTTCAAAAAGGTTTTGGCTTACCTGCCGGCTTGGGCGTATGGATGGTTAACGACCGCTGTATCGCTAAAGCAGAAAAGCTCCTTTCAAAAGGAATTTCCTTGGGCTCCTATCACAGCATACCTACGCTGGTCTCCATGGCCGAAAAGAACCAAACTCCTGAAACGCCAAATGTGTTAGGGATTTACCTCCTCAATAAAGTGGTGCAGGACATGTTGCGCAGAGGCATGCAAATCATCCGAAAAGAAACCGAATACAAAGCAGCCATTTTATACCAGGTCCTTACCAATCACACCTATTTAAAGTCCTTCGTTGAACAGGAATCATGGAGGTCTAAAACAGTTTTGGTTGCTTCAAGCGGTGAGCAAACGGAAAAGATCACAGCCTACCTGCAAGCAAAAGGAATGCAGCCCGGAGATGGCTACGGCCCCGCTAAAACTAGTCAACTCAGGTTCGCGAACTTTCCGGCCCATTCGAAAGAACAGTACGAACTTTTGGCGGATACCTTAGCCGCCTATCAAGGATAAAGTTGAGCGTTCGATTAAACCTTGCCTTCTATGAATTGTCTATATTCCGATTTTTCAACCAACCCAATTGGAAGATAAAGAACTCCTGACCAAAATCCGGAATCCGGAAACACGGAACTACGGTTTTAACATGCTGGTGCGCAACTACCAGCAACGGGTGTATTGGCACGTCCGTAAAATGGTGATCGACCATGACGATGCCGATGACCTTACCCAGGAAGTCTTTATTAAAATTCACCGGTACATCGAAACCTTCCGGGAAGACTCCCAACTCTTCACCTGGATTTACCGCATCGCCACAAACGAATGCCTGAGCTTTCTGGATAAGAAGAAAAGAAGGTTCTTTCTCCCGATCGGAGATGTCGAGGGCGAACTCACCACTAAACTGGAAACATCGCCACAAATAAGTGGAGATGAAATTCAACTTAAACTGCAAAAGGCCTTATTGAAATTACCTGATAAGCAACGTGCCGTTTTTAACATGAAGTATTTCGAGGATTTATCGTATGAGGAAATGTCAGAGATAACCACTACCAGTGTAGGGGCATTAAAAGCCAGCTACCATCACGCGGTGAAGAAAATTGAGGATTTTCTGTCGCAGTGATTAAACTTTTATGAACTTATTCAGTCAAAAGAAGCAACAATGAAAAAATTAGAAGACATACCGAAAAACCACCCTTTTAAGGTTCCTGAGGGCTATTTTGACCGCCTTCCAGGGCTTATTCAAGCAAGGGTTTCGGAAAAAACCTCCATTTGGGAGGCTAAACCAATTGTTCGGTATGCCCTTCAGTACGCTTTACCAGTTTTGGTTTTGGCGGTAGCCTCCATCCTGTACCTGGTGCCTGATTCTTCACAAGATGCCGACAGCCTGCTGGCTTCTGTCAGTACCGAGGAATTAGTCACTTACTTGCAGGAAAGCGGAATAACAACAGACGAATTACTGGACGAACTACAGTTTGACAACGAAAGCATTGAAGCCATTGAAGCGGAAGTGTACTTCAATTTTAAGGAGCTTGATGACTTGGAGGAATTTGATTTAGATGTGAATAACCTATAGTGTGCTATGAAAAATTTAATAACCTTTTTAATTGGTCTTTTCTTTCTTACATCCTCCTTTGCTCAGGATGATGAGGTGGCAGGGCCTGATGCCAAGGCACAAGAAAAAATTAAGGCTGCCAGGATTGCTTTTATTACGGAAAGACTTGGATTAACCCCTGAAGAGGCTGAGAAATTCTGGCCAGTCTATCGCGAGTTCTCCCTGAAACGACAAGACCTCAAGAAGCAATTCAAGGACAATCGTAAAAATCCGGATCCTAATAAAACCGTTGAGCAAAACGAAAAGGATGCGATTGAACTCGGCCTGAAATTAAAACAACAAGAGCTTGACCTGGAAAGGGAATATTCCGGTAAGTTATTAAAAGTAGTACCTGCGCAAAAAGTAATGGCCTTGCGAAAGGCGGAAGACGATTTCCGTAAACTACTGATCGATCAAATTCAAAAACGCCAGGCCATGCAACAACAACGGCAAAAGCAACTGGATAAAAACGATCAACGTCAGCGACAACGGAATAATTGACATTTTTAACCCATGCGTAAGCAATGGCTCTGTCTGACCATATGGGCAGCATCCTTTTGTCCGCTACAGGCACAGGATGCTGATTCGCTATTCTTAGACATTCCCGATTCTTTACTTACCTACAGCGACTCGCTTAGTATTTTCAATTTAATCGACAGCCTGCTAACACTCGAAGAGGCCTCGCCTCGTTCGTCTATGGCGGTCAGGCTTTCATACAACAGCAATGTTCAGTACGCAGGAAGAACCCTGGGTATAAACCAGTTTGGACTAACCCCTGGCCTTTCGTACTACCATAAATCTGGCTTGTATGCCGATGTTTCTGGCTACTGGAGCGATGAATTTGAACCCAATTATTATCTAACCATCTTATCGGCCGGGTACATGCATTCATTTTCAAAAAAATTTGCCTTTGCAGCCTATTATGACAAATACTTCTACACCCTGGAGGACACCTACATACCGTACACCAATGGCATAACGGTATCGCCCATGTTGGATTTTAAGCTGATCACCTTTCAACTTGATTACACCTTTTACTTTGGTGAAGAACATGCAAACAGGATTATGCCATCCGTTGCTATCAATCTTGAGAAACGAAAACTGTGGGGTTTAGACAGGATTTCTTTTAGTCCGGGGTTCTATGTTCTATGGGGAGATCAAAGCTTTACGAATGTTTTGATCCCTTCTACCCGTGATGAATGGATTGAAGCCCTGAAAAGACTGAACCAGGGAAAAACATGGTACACCACCGAAACCTTTCGGGAATTTGGCATTATGAATTACTCCATTTCAGTTCCACTCACCATCCAGTGCAACAATTTTAACTTCACGGTAAGTTACATGTATAGTATTCCCAAAGCTCTCCCAAGCGAAACCCTTACCCTTACCGAGAGTGGATTTCTAAGCGCAGGTATCAGCTACTATATTAATTTTGGAAAAGGTAAATACGGCTTCTGAAAACAGCTGATTTTTCGCAGGCATGCATTACTTTAGTGCCTCAAAACCACTGCTGCTGTGACTGCTGATCAGGCTAAAAAGGAAATTGCCAACCTCACCCAAAAACTCAATCACCATAACGAGCTCTACTATCAGCAAAGTCGTACCGAGATCAGCGACCTTGAGTTTGATAAGATGCTGGAAACACTGGTAAAGCTGGAGGAACAGTTTCCTCAACTCAAATTACCTGATTCCCCAACTCAACGTGTGGGCGGAACAATCACTAAAAATTTTCCAACCGTTTTTCATAAGTACCCCATGCTTTCATTAGGGAATACGTATTCACAACAAGAGCTGGAAGAATTTGACACGCGTGTTGCCAACGGGTTAGACGGAGAGCCCTATGAATACTTTTGTGAATTGAAGTTTGATGGTGTCTCCATCAGCCTGTGGTATGAAAATGGAGTTTTAGTAAAAGGTGTCACCCGTGGCGATGGTGTTCGCGGTGATGACGTTACACCCAATATTAAAACCATCCGGTCAATCCCACTAAAAATCAATCAACCCGGATTACCAGCATCCTTCGAGGTGAGAGGAGAAGTTTTTATGCCTAAGAAAGCATTTGAACAACTCAATAAAGACCGGGAGGATATTGGTGAAGAAAAGTACGCCAATGCACGGAATACAACATCCGGAACACTTAAAATGCAAGACTCCGCTGAAGTTGCCAGGCGCAAACTCGATTGCTTTACCTATTATTTATTAGGAGAGAACCCCGGAGTAGAGACTCATGAACAGGGAATCAAGCAATTAGAAAAGTGGAGGTTTAATGTCTCGGCCACCTACGAAAAATGCAAAACTATTCACGATGTGCTCAAGTACATTCAAAAGTGGGAAGCCAGGCGAAATGATCTGCCATTGGAAACGGACGGAGTGGTGATTAAAGTCAATAGTCTTCAGCAACAGCAGGATCTGGGCTTTACGGCCAAAAGCCCACGGTGGGCTATTGCTTATAAGTATAAGGCACAAAACACCAGCACCAGGCTGAATGGAATTACCTACCAGGTTGGAAGAACAGGCGCGGTTACACCAGTGGCAGAACTAGAGCCTGTGCTTCTGGCGGGCACCACGGTAAAAAGAGCCTCGTTGCACAATGCCAACGAAATTGCCCGTCTCGATTTACGCATTGGTGATTTCGTTTTTGTTGAAAAGGGCGGAGAAATTATTCCTAAAGTGACCGGTGTCGATCTTAAGAAGCGATCAGCAAAGAACAAACCGGTGGTATATATTGATACCTGCCCTGAGTGCGGAACAAAACTTGTTCGGTTTGAAAACGAAGCCGCCCATTATTGCCCGAACACCAGTGGATGCCCCACCCAGATTAAGGGAAGGATTGAACATTTTTTACAACGAAAAGCAATGGACATCGATTCGTTGGGTGAACAAACCATCCGGCAATTATTCGACCTGGAGCTAATAAAAAGTCCTGCCGATTTATACGACCTTAAAAAAGAGGACTTGCTACGCCTCGATAAAGTCAAAGATAAATCTGCTCAGAATATGCTGGATGGAATTGAACAATCCAAAGCCACTCCTTTCGAAAGTGTACTCTTCGCTATTGGAATCCGGTATGTTGGGAAAACAGTAGCCGAAAAACTGGCTCGCTATTTCAAAAATATCGATGCGATCATGCAGGCATCATTCGAACAACTGCTGGAAGCTCCCGAGGTAGGCGAAAAAATTGCGCATAGTGTCGTAGAGTTCTTCAAGAGCAAGGTAAACAGAAAAGAAATTGAAAGACTTGAAAAAGCAGGGTTACAGTTCACTGTGATTGAAAAAATCATTGAAAAGGAAAGTAACGCCCTGAACGATCATTCCTTTGTGATTTCAGGGGTATTTGCGGGGTATGAGCGTGATGAACTTAAAGATGTAATTATAAAAAATGGAGGAAAGGTTTTATCGTCAATTTCAGGAAAATTGGATTACTTGCTGGCGGGTGATAATATGGGGCAGGCAAAACGGGAAAAAGCCGAAAAGCTGGGTGTACGCATTATTTCTGAACAGGAATTTGAAAAATTATTAAAAGGTCAGGCGATATAACATCATGAAGATTAAATTTTTAAAGATCAGGACCAATAACCAGTTGAAAAAGAATAAAACTGTTCGAACCAGCACGGCTTACAAACAGGCAAGCACGGTAGGCATTCTCTTTAGCGTTGAGGACAAGAAAAAGCATGATGATATTAAGGAACTGATCCATAAGCTGGAACATGATGGCAAGAAGGTTCAGGTACTGGAATTTCTGCCACATAAAAAGGAGAATTATGAATTCATGTTTGATTTTTTTACACTAAAAGACATCTCCTTTTGGGGTAAGATTGAGTCGGAGAAGACGCTCAAGTTCTCCGATACAGCATTCGATTATCTCTTTTGTATTGATACCAACCCAAACCCCATGATGCATTACCTGCTGGCCAGAAGTAAAGCAAAATGCCGTGTTGGAAGATTTCAGGAAGGAGAAGAACCATTTTTTGAATTCATGATCGATTCAACCAATCAGATTAAAGGGTTGATTGACGGCATCTACAAGTACACCACACAATTAAAATAACATGAAAAAGTTTTATGGAACAGGAGTTGCATTAGTTACTCCGTTTGACGAGAAGGGCGCTGTAGATTATAAAGCATTGAAAAAACTCCTGAACCACACAGCCAGGGGAGTAGACTACTATGTGGTGATGGGTACTACGGGTGAATCGGTAACAGTTTCCGGTGAAGAGAAAAAATCCGTTCTCAATTTCGTTTTGGCAAACAATCCAAAGAAGCTGCCCATTGTATTTGGCATAGGCGGAAACAATACTGAAAATGTGCTGAACACCATAAAAAATACAAACTTCAAAGGAGTTGACGCCATCCTTTCAGTTAGTCCGTATTACAACAAGCCCTCCCAAGAAGGCATTTTTCAACATTTTATTGCCGTAGCCGATGCTTCACCGGTTCCTGTTATCCTGTACAATGTACCGGGACGTACTGCCTTAAATGTAACGGCCGATACAACCCTACGGTTAGCTTCACATAAAAATATCATCGGAATTAAAGAGGCATCCGGCAACCTGGAACAATGTATGAAAATTTCAAAATACATGCCCAAAGATTTCCTGCTGATATCCGGAGATGACTTGCTCACCGTTCCACTTTATACCATTGGCGGCAAGGGCGTTATTTCGGTATTGGCTAACGCCTACCCTGTGCTGTTTAGGAAAATGAAAGAGTATGCATTTGCCGGTAACTACACAAAGGCTTCCCAAGAGCAATTCAAGATTTTGGAAATCAATGGACCAATGTATGAAGAAGGAAATCCGGTGGGATTAAAATTCCTTCTCAGTGAAATGGGCATCTGTACTGCCACGGTTCGGTTGCCGCATGCTTCTGCATCAGAAGGGCTTCAGAAAAAAATCAAAAGTTTGATGGCTCAACTCAAGTAATTTGCAGCCTTGTACAATGATCCCACTTGAAAAGAATCGGTAAGATGCCGGAACAAGTCGGCCATCCTTAAGCAGCCTTTGAAATATGTTTCACAAACAATCGCTTGGCAACGGGCATTAATGTTTCCGTAAATGGAAATTTCATTCTGGAAAGGATAAGATAAGCAGCGGGGTTCGGCAGGTCTCTATACCTCTTGATCAATTCCATCTTAATATTCTCATACGTGTTGGAAGCGCTTCGTTGGATAGCCTCAATGAACTCCGTATTCAAACTTCTGAGTTGCTCGTGACTTTGCTCAAAAATACTGACCTGGTAACGATACACATTTGTTTCTTTCTCGGGTGGCTGCGTTACAAATAAATACCCCTCCTTTGCATACAAGGGAGTTACTCCAATGGGAGCAATTTCACAATTCGATTCCACCAGCTCATAAATCATGGAGCCTTCCTGCAAAGAGTCCTTAATTTGAGGAATGGAGAATTCAATAATAGACTCAAGCTCTTCCATCACACGATCATCTTCTACCATTTTGCGGTATGACAACTCAAGTTTATCAAATTCTTCAAGGGATAATTCTTTCGGAAATGCCTCCCGAATCAGCGTCTTATTTTCCTTTACCGACAATAGATTTCTGTAATGAAAAACCAAATCACCTAAAAACGGATAAAGCTCTGCCCTACCAAAAGAGGCCCTTACCGATTTAAGGTAGCCAAGAAGAATATACTTTTTGTACTCAAAATCAATTAATCCTTGTGTGAGCCAGTCTCTCGATAATTGATCCATATAATCTTATTTTACGCCTAGAATATAAACAATCTCTACCATAGTTTATACGCACATCCTTATCCTGGTAATTCCTTCATTTTGTTGTACCAAGTCAGGAAACGAATCAACTTCGGGTCTAAACCTGAACGGGAACACCGTAATTACTCTGCCAACTTGCCATTTTAGGCTCAAAACCTGTCAGAATTCAACCCAAATTCGTCTATAAACCATCATTTAATTGGAAAAAATGTCCGTATTTCGCCTCGCTTTTGACGATGGCACAATTCATGACATCACAGAAACAACAAATTTGTTAAACCTTTAAATTTTCAATTGTATATGGCGAAAATCAATTTCAAACCAAACGAAGACAGAGTACTGGTTCAGCCAGCTCCTGCTGAAGAAAAAACTTCCTCTGGAATTATCATTCCGGACACGGCAAAAGAAAAGCCACAAAAAGGGAAAGTAATTGCTGTTGGCGATGGTCTTGAAGATAAGCCCGTAACCGTAAAGGTGGGCGACAACATTCTGTACGGAAAGTATTCCGGTACTGAGATCACGATCGATGGTAAAGACTACCTGATCATGCGCAACTCCGACATTTTCGGAACAATCTAATCCTGAAACACTATTAAACTCTTAATAAATCATGGCTAAAGAAATTACATTCGATACATCCGCCCGCGACCGGCTGAAAAAAGGCGTTGATAAACTGGCAGATGCAGTAAAAGTTACCCTCGGACCAAAGGGCCGTAACGTAATCCTCGATAAAAAATTTGGCGCTCCTTCCATTACAAAGGATGGTGTTTCCGTAGCAAAAGAAATTGAATTGAAAGATGCTATTGAAAACATGGGCGCTCAGTTAGTAAAAGAAGTTGCTTCTAAAACCGCTGATGCTGCCGGTGACGGAACAACTACTGCAACCGTACTTACGCAGGCAATCTTCGCCCACGGTATTAAGAACGTAGCGGCAGGTGCCAACCCAATGGACCTGAAGCGTGGTATCGACAAAGCAGTTGGTGCCATCGTTGAAAACCTGAAGAAGCAGTCTAAGAACATTAAAGGTTCTCAGGAAATTGCTCAGGTTGCTACTATCTCATCCAACAGCGATGTTGAAATCGGTAAAATGATTGCCACCGCTATGGATAAGGTTGGTAAAGATGGTGTAATCACGGTTGAAGAAGCAAAAGGAACTGAAACTGAGGTGAAAACTGTAGAAGGTATGCAGTTCGACCGCGGTTACCTCTCTCCTTACTTTGTAACCAATACCGAAAAAATGGAAGCTGACCTGGAAAGTCCTTACATTTTGATTTACGACAAGAAGGTTTCTTCCATGAAGGAATTACTTCCAATCCTGGAAGCAACCGCACAAACCGGAAAACCTCTTTTGATCATTGCAGAAGAAGTTGAAGGAGAAGCCCTTGCTACGTTAGTAGTGAACAAAATCCGTGGCGCACTGAGAGTGGCTGCTGTTAAAGCTCCTGGTTTTGGCGACCGCAGAAAAGCTATGTTGGAAGATATCGCCATCCTTACAGGAGGTAAAGTGATCTCTGAAGAAACAGGTATGAAACTGGAAGATGCTAAGTTGGAATACCTTGGTCGCGCTGAGAAGATCAATATCGACAAAGACAATACAACCATCGTAAATGGTGCTGGTAAGAAGTCTGAAATTACAGGCCGCGTTAACCAGATCAAAGCACAAATCGAAACTACTACTTCAGACTACGATAAAGAAAAATTACAAGAGCGCCTGGCTAAACTTTCAGGCGGTGTAGCAATTCTGTATATCGGTGCTGCCACTGAAGTTGAAATGAAGGAAAAGAAAGATCGCGTAGATGATGCATTGCACGCTACACGCGCTGCTGTTCAGGAGGGTATTATTCCTGGCGGTGGTGTTGCCTATATTCGTGCCATTGAGGCATTGAAATCTATTGAAACAGATAACGATGATCAGGCAACTGGTGTAAATATCGTTCGTTTAGCGTTGGAAGCTCCTCTGCGCGTTATCGCTGAGAATGCTGGTCAGGAAGGTTCGGTTATCGTGAACAAAGTGCGCGATGGCAAGAAAGACTTCGGATACAATGCCAGCGAAAACAAGTTTGAAGATTTCTTCGCAGCGGGGATTATCGATCCGACCAAGGTATCGCGCCTTGCGCTCGAAAATGCTGCTTCTATTGCCGGATTATTATTAACTACTGAAGCTGTAGTTTCTGAAATCCCTGAAGAGAAGCCTGAACCTGCTATGCCACACGGTGGCGGCATGGGCGGAATGATGTAAGTCTTCGACTTCCACAGTCTTAAATACGGAAAGCCTTCCCGAAATTCGGGAGGGCTTTTTTAATATCTACATCTACGTCTTATTGAAATAACCGAAATATCCCCTCAATGCGTAAACCACCACGGGGATTTCCCGGTCATTCTTCCTACAAAAGTGACGTACTTATCATTGTTTTGCGCAAAGGCATTTAATACATTAGCTGAGCGTAATTCTGCTTTATGGTCATCCACGAATCCTTTGCCGATTTTGTTCTTTTCCTGTACGTTCACCTGGCTCATGCCGATGAGGAATTTCATCAAGCTGAGATAGGGGCAATAAGAAAAAAGATGACCAAGCTCTACCCTTTCGATGATAAGACTGAGGAACGATTACAGTTCACCATTAATGAATACAAGGCTTTTGATAAGACTAAACTGAAGATATTATTCAGGGATACCTTCAATCATTTTCCGAATGTAAAATTTGCGCAGAAGTATAAAGTGTATGCCGATATGTATGATATTGTAACGGCTGACGGTGAAGTTTCGGAAGCTGAGACAAAAGCTTTAACTGAATTAAAAGAAATCATTGACATCAGCGCAGGAGCGAGTCATCGATAACGTTCGGCAAAATCAAGGTATCAAAAAAAAACCTGATGAATCCATCAGGTTTTTTTATTTGGTTATTATACAACGCGATTACACTTCCTGCTTCTTGGTAGCCGTTCGGTATAACATAAAAGCCATGGCTATAAAGAAAAGTACCGCCAGAATCTGATAACCTCCCGCCCCTAACATATTGGTGAGTCCATGTTCAGCACTGATATTCTGAATAATCCTGGCAACATTATCGTTGACAGAAAGTAATGCAACAACTACACCTGCCAATGCACCGCCTGCAATTAAGCCCGTAGCAAACAAACTTCCTCTTCCTAAATCATCCTCAACCACCGTTTCGTTCTTCTTTGCTGCTTTCCAATCAATAACACCTTTAATGGCACCGCCAATAAATATTGGGAGTGTTGTAGAGAGTGGTAAATAAAGCCCTATAGCAAATGCCAGCGCTTTAATGCCACACAGTTCAATCATCACTGCAATAAAAACCCCCACCATTACAAATTGCCAGTCGAGGTTGAATGACAATATCCCTTTTGCCAGTGTTGCCATTAATGTAGCCTGTGGCGCAGAGAATTTCTCACTTCCAATCGCATGACTTATTCCTTGTGCAGCCATCTCTGCAGTAGGAGTATCCAACACTTTTACAACAATACCAATCGCAATAGAAGAAACAATCGCACCGATGAACAATGCCAGCTGCTGGTATCGCGGGGTAGCTCCAACAATGTATCCTGTCTTTAAATCCTGGGATGTTGCTCCTGCATTGGCAGCAGCTATACAAATCATGCCACCCACAACGAGGGCAAGTGGTTCGAAAAATTGCCCGCTCCAACCTACCGATGTGAAAATCAAACATGTGCCCATGAGCGTAGCAATGGTCATTCCCGAAATTGGGCTGTTGCTGGACCCGACCAATCCAACAATTCTGCTTGCCACTGTAACAAAGAAAAATCCAAAAACTATAATCAGTATCCCGATTAATAATTTTTGAACGATACTGTCTCCCGGAATACCAGGCATAAACGTAAGCACACCAATCAGGATGATACTTCCAACGATTACCACTTTAAAAGAAAGATCGCGCTCCGTTCTTAAAATACCTGCTTCACTCTTTTCTTTCAATGAACTAATACTCTCTTTAAAAGAACTAACAATGGTTGGAATTGTTTTCATGAGAGTAATAAATCCGCCTGCAGCAACAGCGCCAGCACCAATCTGTCTGATGTATGCGAAATACAATGCCTTTGCCGGATCAGCAAATGTCTTTGTAATCGGATCCCAATTTCCCTTACCTCCCGCAACATTAATATCTGCCAGATAACCAACAGCTACTAATTGATGAGCAACCGTCTCAAAAGGAACAAGTGTCGACAACAGTGGAATAATTGCCCACCATGCTAACACTGAACCTGCTACTAAAACACCCGATATTTTTGGTCCAATGATGTATCCAACACCAAGATACTCGGGAGTGATTTCTCCGTTGACAGTAGCAGAAGGCCAGAATTTATTTGCCTGTTGCGTAACATAAGCTGGTGCTTCAGCAATCACATGAAATACTTTTTGCAGTGTTGCATAAATCAACGCAACACCCATTCCTAAGAACGCCATCCGAGCAAAATCACCTCCCTTTTCACCTGCCTGAAGTACAGAAGCACAGGCTGTTCCTTCCGGGTAAGGAAGTGTACCGTGTTCCTTTACAATCAGGGATCTCCTTAACGGAATCATCATGAGTGTTCCCAGCATCCCGCCAAAGGCAGCGAGGATAAGAATAGTTAGATAGTTAAAATAGCCTTCACCATTAGCACCAGGAGACAAAAACAAAAATCCCGGAAGTGTGAATACAACACCAGCAGCAATTGATTCACCGGCTGAGCCGGTAGTTTGAATGATGTTATTTTCAAGGATCGTTGTCTTTAAAAATTTTCGTCCAAGCGTAATTGCAATAACTGCAATGGGTATGGATGCGGAAACGGTAAGACCTGCTTTCAGGGCAAGGTATACTGTTGAACATCCAAAAATAATTCCGAACAAACAACCAAACACCACCGACTTTACGGTGAACTCGGCAATATTCTGCTCTGGTGCGATGTAAGGTTTAAAAGATTTACTGTCTGACATGATTAATTATTTAGAAACAACTTTATTATAGACCATCATTAAAAATGTAGAGGCAATTCCAATCACCGTTAATATGTACCACATCATGGCAGGGTTGGTATTGAGATAGGTTATCCTCAGCCAATCGGCCAGATACCCGGCAGTAAGTGAGCCTATTGCCACGGGAAGAAAGGCAAATCCCATGAACGTACCCACCTGGTTTTTGGGAGCCAGCGAACTTACGTATTCATAAAACCTCGGTGCTTGTGTGGCTTCTCCAACTGCATAAAAGAAAATTGCTATGATCACGGCTGTTACCGTACCAAACGCACCAATAATCAACCAGGAAAGGCTGGCCAAAATAAGTCCAAACACCATGGCTCGAATGGGTTTCCATTTTGCCACCAGGGCTGTCATTGGAACTGATAAAATAATAATACCCCAGGCATCAATCGTTTCTAGCAACTCAAAATCCCCGAAATGCAACACTTCGGTTGAATAAAAAGGCAACAGGTAAAATATTTGCCAGAACATGAGCCAGAAACCCGAAAAAATAATGAGGAAGGTCATAAACTTCAGGTTCCTGAAAACCAGAAGCATATCCTGAAAGACTTTTCCAAATGTTCTTTTATCGGCAAGTGAATCTTCCGTTGCCGGCTCTTTAAAAAAGAATAAGGTACCCACGAAAAGAAGTACAGAAGTAAGGGCAGACATAACCAATACATATTCAATACCCCAATCTTTTCGAACAGTCATGGCCAGTATGGGGCCAATGGCGCCTCCAAGGTTTACAAGGGTATAATAAATTGAAAAGCCCAACGCTTTCGTCTCGGGCTTTGATGTATTCGCAACCGTTCCGACAATGCAGGGTTTTATGAGCGAACCTCCTATGGCGGTAAACATCAGTGCGATGATTACATAGTTGCGCATGCCAATAGCCTGCGTCATTGATTCCCCAAATTCCATCCCGGCCATGCCAATAGCAAAGTACCCAAAGGCAAACATGCCGAAGCAGGTCATGAGTGTTTTTTTAAAACCGTAACGATCGACAAACACTCCGGCAACGATGGGCAAAGAATAGATTACAGTAGAAAACCAACCCGTTAATGTGGCAGCTTCATCTTGTAACCCAACTTTTGTAGCTAAAAAATAAGCCAATACTGCCTTCGATCCATAAAAAGCGAGACGTTCAAAAAGTTCGAGTGTATTGGCAATCCAAAAGGTTGAAGAGAATCCTGTTTTGATTTCTTGTACGCGTTGACCAAGCGTCATCTGACTAGCATTTAGGTTTATATGCGGGTCAAAGTAGGGCTATTAATCCATTTATACAATATCATGCTACCTCCGAATCCAGCTTCCACTTTTCGGGTGAACGCCACAAACTGGACAACAGAAGCTCACGCATAAAAATAAATTCTTTAGGCAGGCGATCATACATGCGCTCAAACAATTCGGCATGTGACAATAATTCCTGTTTCCATTGCTCACGTTCTACTTGCATAATCTGGTCAAACTGTTGTCTACTGAAATCAAGACCGGTCCAGTCAATATCTTCATAATGAGGCATCCATCCTATCGGGCTTTCTACCGCATTTGATTTTCCTTTAATTTTTTGAACGATCCACTTCAATACGCGCATGTTGTCGCCAAAACCCGGCCATACAAAATTTCCTTTTTCATCTTTTCGGAACCAGTTCACACCAAAAATCCGTGGCGGATTAGGGATATCTCTTCCGAATTGCAGCCAGTGATTAAAGTAATCACCCATGTGATATCCGCAGAATGGTAACATGGCAAACGGATCGCGCCTTACTTTTCCTACTTCACCAAAAGCCGCAGCGGTCTGCTCCGATCCCATCGTGGCGGCCAGGTACACCCCATAGTTCCAGTTATGCGCCTGGTAAATTAAAGGAATGGTTGTGCTTCGCCTTCCCCCAAAAATGAATGCACTGATTGGAACACCGGCAGGGTTTTCCCAATCCGGATCAATACTTGGGCACTGATGCGCGGGTGCTGTAAAGCGCGCGTTCGGATGAGCCGCAGGTTTACCGGAAGCCGGGTCATACTTCTGACCTCGCCAATCTGTTAAATCTTTCGGCACTTCCTTCGTCATTCCTTCCCACCATACATCGCTATCTGAAGTGATTGCTACATTCGTGAAGATGGTGTTTTTAGCGATGGTCTTCATCGCATTGGGGTTGCTCTTTTCATTAGTACCGGGTGCAACGCCAAAATATCCAGCCTCCGGATTGATGGCGTGAAGTTTTCCGTCTTTGCCAGGTTTAATCCATGCAATATCATCTCCTACTGTGGTCACTTTCCATCCATTCAATTCTTTTGGTGGAATGAGCATGGCAAAATTAGTTTTACCACATGCACTTGGAAAGGCTGCTGCCACGTAGGTCTTTTCTTTCTCCGGACTTTCAACGCCTAGTATCAACATGTGTTCTGCTAACCACCCTTCTTCCTGCGCCATGGCTGATGCAATCCGTAAGGCGAAACATTTCTTGCCGAGCAAGGCATTTCCGCCATATCCTGATCCATACGAAACAATGGATCGCTCTTCAGGGTAATGAACAATGTATTTTACGGTGGGGTTACACGGCCACTTTTCGTCTTTGGCACCGGGTAATAATGGAGCCCCTACCGAATGAAGACACTTCACAAACTCTCCGTCCGATCCCAGCACATCCATCACCCGTTTTCCTACACGGGTCATCAGGTGCATGTTTACAACAACATATTCTGAGTCAGTAATTTCAATTCCAATATGAGAAATGGAGGAACCAACCGGCCCCATACTGAAAGGAATTACATACATGGTGCGACCTTGCATGCATCCGTCCAGCAGTTTACTCAGGGTTTGCTTCATCTCACGAGGCTCCACCCAATTGTTTGTTGGGCCTGCGTCTTCTTTCCTTCTTGAACAGATATACGTTCTGTCTTCTACCCTTGCCACATCGCTGGGATCAGAGAAACAGGCAAAACTATTCGGGCGCTTGCTCGGGTTAAGTCTGATGAAGGTTCCTTTCTTCTCCAGTAAACCACACATTTCATCATACTCGGCTTGAGAGCCATCACACCAGCGGATTTGTTCAGGTCTGCAAAGCCTGGCCATTTCATTTACCCATTTAGTAAGATCGGAATGATTCACCTGATACGTGGAATTAACTGCCTGAGTCTCTGTCATATGATGTGGTTATTTTATTGGATTGGAGTCCAAAAGTATAGAAAAAATGCCCAAAATGAAATATTTCAAACGATTGCGTTAATAGATTTCAAGTAATTTAAAGGCTTAAAGTTGTGAGCAACCTCATCGCTTACTTTCTTTAGCAAAAGTTTATACACAAGTCAGCAATCCCTTAAACAATATGAAATTGATTCGATTTTTTACAGCCGTTTTGATTACCATCATTTTTGTGCACTCTGCGAAGGCACAAAAAATTACTGATACCGATTTAAACAAATACATCACAGTGATGGATTCTATTGAAGTATTGAAAAATCAGTTAACCACGTCCATGAACAACCTGGCAAAAGGAAATGATAAGATTTCATCAAACCGATACAATGAGTTGATTCAGATTGTTAACAATGATGTTAAATTATCGGAAGTCAAGGCTTCACCAGCGGAAATTGACTATGTTAAAAAGGCAGTCGTGAAACGGGATGAGGAGACGTTAAAATTTCAAACAGCGTATCAATCGTTGCTTCACGATTACATTGGAGAAGCAATGTTCGCCAAGGTTAGAAATAGCCTGAAAACCGATGCTGTTCTAAAACGAAAATACGATTCGCTGAAAGTAATACAGAAACACTAACTATTTGAAATTCAGTGCAAAATCCTACCTTTGCATCTGAATTTACACTGAAACATAATGCGCTATTGCCTTAAAACAGCATTTTTTGCATTCTTTTCATTGATCTTCTTTCAAACTTTGTCTCAGGGGCGCTTGCACGTAGCAAGCCTGAGTGTTCAATCATGGTTTGAAAATGAGGTTGATGGTAAAGAGGTCATACAAAAATCGATATGGCTTGATTCGTTAAAGGCCGCACAGCTGGCAGTCGCCACGCTAATGATGGAAGACTCCACTAACGGCTGGAAAAATTGGAGTACCGTTGGTAATCATACCTTCGGTAAAAACCGGGGCGATATGGCGATGATCACCGATGTGAATGCTCTGCATCCATACTTCCGCGATAAAGTACAGCAACTCATTTTAATCTGCCGGTCAAAAGGAATTGACCTGGCCTTTGTAGAAACCTATCGTACGCATGCCAAGCAAGCAGAGTATAAAGGCATGGGGAAAAAATATACACGCTCCGGTGCCGGAAAATCAAAACACCAATATGGCTTTGCCGTAGATGTTGTTCCGATGATAGGCGATTCGGCAGTGTGGCATAATCCAGTCTTATGGAGAAAAGTTGGTATGGTGGGTGAAAAGCTCGGCCTTCGTTGGGGCGGACGATGGAGAAAACCATTTGACCCCGGCCATTTTGAATGGACAGGCGGGTTAAATACGGCTGATCTTTCTTCCGGCAAAAAGCCTTTTATCCCAAAGCAACATGAACTTTACCCCTGCCTTACTCACGATCTTGCTCAATTAAAAAAATACTGGGCAGCCTGGGAAGCTGAACAGGCACTTCACACGCGTAAGTGAAAATAATCCGGTAACGAACGACTTAATCGATCCATCCCTTCGTTCTCTCCACGGCCTTTAACCAACCTTTATAAAGTTTATCGCGAACTGCCGTACTCATATCTGGTTGAAACGTATTTTCTATTGCCCTATTCTTTACAATATCTTCCTTCTTCCAGATACCGGCCGTAATGCCAGCCAGGTATGCAGCACCCATGGCAGTTGATTCGATCACCTGGGGGCGTTCCACCTCGGCCCCTAAAATATCCGCCTGAAATTGCATGAGAATATTATTGGCGCACGCACCACCATCTACTTTTAAGCTCGCCAGCGTTACTCCTGAATCCTCCTGCATGGCATTGAGTATATCTTTGGTTTGATAGGCAAGTGATTCCAATGTTGCTTTAATGATGTGATCTTTTCCGGTATCGCGGGTTAATCCGAAAATGGCTCCACGCGCATACATATCCCAATACGGAGCGCCCAATCCTGCAAATGCAGGTACCATGTAAACTTCGTTTGAGCCTAAGGCTTTTGAGGCAAAATATTCCGAGTCTTTCGATTGATCAATGATATGAAGCCCATCGCGAAGCCATTGAATAGCCGCACCAGCAATGAATACACTTCCTTCCAGGGCATATTCTACTTTATTATCGAGCGACCAGGCAATAGTAGTGATTAACCCATTTTTTGAATGCTGAATATTCGTTCCGGTGTTCATCAGCATGAAGCAGCCGGTGCCATAGGTGTTCTTGGCCATTCCCGGCTCAAAGCAGGCTTGACCAAATAGTGCTGCCTGCTGATCACCGGCCACTCCGTTGATCGGGATTTTGAATCCATTTATTTCTGCATCACCAAAATGATAAGCCGATGGCTTTACCTCCGGCAGCATACTGGCAGGAATAGAAAGTTCTTTCAAGAGTTTCTCATCCCACTTCAGTTCACGAATATTGAAAAGCATCGTTCGGGAAGCATTGGTAACATCAGTTGCATGCACCTTCCCTCCTGTTAAATTCCAGATAAGCCAGGTGTCGATGGTGCCAAATGCCAACTCACCTTTATTCGCCTCCTCACGGGCACCTTCTACATTATCAAGAATCCATTTGATCTTTGTCCCCGAAAAGTAAGAATCAATGATCAAGCCTGTGTTTTCACGCACATAATCTGAAAGTCCGCGTGACTTCAATTCTTCACAAATGGGCGCGGTCCGTTTATCCTGCCAAACAATAGCGTTGTAAATTGGTATACCTGTCTTTTTATTCCACACAACGGTCGTTTCCCGTTGATTGGTAATTCCAATGGCTGCAACAGAGGCATGGCTCAACCGATTCTTTTCCATTAATTCAGTCAGCACACCAAGTTGCGTTTTCAAAATTTCTCTTGGATCGTGTTCAACCCAACCCGGTTGAGGAAAAATCTGAGTGAACTCCTTTTGTTCGATCCCCTTGATCTCTGCCTTTGAGTTCACAAGCACGGCACGCGAACTTGTTGTGCCCTGGTCCAACGCGATAATAAATTTCTTCATTGATTCAATTTATGTCTTATAGCAATTCAAGGTTCAAAATTTTGAATTTTAAATTAGGAATTACTGAGTGTTGCTTCGTTAATCGCTTGATTTAATTTATTCAACTCTTCTTTACATCGGTCATTGCTCCAGCCGAAATACAATTTGAAATCGTCTAAAAGTGGATTCATAAAATTTTTCATTCGCTGAATATGAAAGAAAAGCATTCCGGTTCTTCGAATAAAAAAATCCAACGGGAAAACCACCATCTCATAATGCATACAAAACCATAACTCAGATTTTGCCAGTGCCAGATCATCTTTCTCATCAGGCAACTGGGTCATGTAGTTTAAAATTGTCTCGGTTTGCTTTCCATAGTTATAAACAAGATAGTTCGCATACTGATGTAACCCACACGATTTCAATTGCTTTTCAAGTAGTCGAATGTAGGCAACAACTTGCCTGGCATTTTTAAACTCTGCACCCACCAGCTTCTTTTTATCTGTTTCAGATGTTTTTAATTTTCGATCTTCAAAGGATCGTTTGATCACCATGTCTACAGCCCGTTCCGCCATTTTCCGATAACCGGTTAATTTGCCGCCTGCCATCGAAATCAGGCCAGAATCTGAAACGAAAATTTCATCTTTACGCGAAAGCTCGGATGCCGATTTTCCTTCTTCATGAATGAGTGGTCGCAAGCCAGCCCAGCTCGACTCAATATCGGTTAGCTGAAGGTTAACAGAAGGGAACGTTTCATTGACAGCATGCAGCAAATACTCAGCGTCTTCCTGTAATGTTCGCACGTCTTCCTGCTTTTCGTGGTAATCAGTATCGGTTGTGCCGATGTAGGTAGTTTTTCCACGTGGAATCGCAAAAATCATTCTACCATCAGGAACATCGAAATAAATTGCCTGTTTGATCGGAAGTTTTTCACGCGCAACAACCAGATGGACTCCTTTTGTCAGGTGTAACTGCTTTCCCTTTTTGGAGAGATCCATCTCTCGCAAGTGATCTACCCAGGGGCCGGTAGCATTTACCACCGATTGCGCCTGAATTTCATATTTTTCACCAGACAGAATATCTTTTATTCCAGCGCCAACAATCTTTCCATGATCATAGATAAAAGCGGTTACTTCACAATAGTTGAGAACGTGAGCACCACTGTTGGCGGCAGTCTTCATGATTTCAATGGTCAGGCGTGCATCATCGGTTCGATATTCTGCATATAAACCACTTCCTTTTATATCATCTGGTTTTAGCAGGGGCTCTGCTTTAAGAGTTTGCCTGCGTGTCAGCATTCTCCGCTGATCTTCCGGCTTAACTCCCGCGAGCCAATCGTATAATTTCAACCCGAAGGAAGTGAGCAAGCTTCCCATGCCCCTGCCTTCATTTAATGGGAGCAGCATTTTTTCGGCAACCGTCAGGTGGGGCGCCAGCTTATGAACGATGGCCCGTTCGCTACCCACTTCTTTAACCAACCCGAATTCAAATTGCTTTAAGTAACGAAGGCCACCATGAATCAATTTAGTAGAGCGGCTGCTGGTACCATATGCAAAGTCGTGTTTCTCTACAAGCGCTACTCTCAATCCGCGCAAGGATGCATCCAGGGCAATACCCGCACCGGTTATACCCCCTCCGATTACAACCATATCGTATTGTATTGTTATAAACTTTTGAAGTGTTGCCTGACGACTGAAGAATGAGAATTGCATAGTATGTACGCCAAACTAAGCATAATTGTCTGGATCAGGATGTTCTGGATTAAAGGATTTTCAAGACTGATTTTTCAACCCGAAACAAGTATTGCCATGCTCTCTGGCAGGCTATTAAAAAAACAATTGATATACCCACACACCTAGCAAACCGCCAATCACGGGACCAACAACGGGTATCCAGGAATAACTCCAATCGGACGAACCCTTTCCGGGAATCGGCAAAATAAAATGTGCGATACGCGGACCCAGGTCTCGCGCGGGATTAATGGCAAATCCTGTTGTGCCTCCAAGGCTTAGACCAATAGAAACAATCAACCCTCCGACAACCAAGGGCTTCAACCCTTCTGAGAAAGTATTCGCTCCGAGGAACATCAGCGCAAACACCAGCACCATAGTTCCAATGACTTCACTGATCAAGTTGTTGAAAGTAGATCGAACAGCCGGTGCCGAACTAAATACGGCCAGCTTGGTCTCGGCTGAATCGGTCTTGCCCCAATGAGGTAAATAATGAATCCATACCAACACCGCACCCACAAAGGCACCTGCAAATTGCGCAAGGCAATAGCCGGGTACAAGATTCCATTCAAAACTACCCGACCAGGCAAGGGCAATCGTTATCGCAGGATTCAAGTGCCCGCCACTGATATTTCCTACCGCATAAATGGCGAGCGTAACGGCCAGGCCCCAACCCAGTACAATGGTAATCCATCCTGCATTTTCCGATTTAGTTCCTTTCAACACAACACCGGCCACCACGCCATCCCCTAATACAATGAGTAACATGGTGCCAAAAAATTCTGCGAGGTAAGGGGACATAGGTTTAGGGTTGGTAGAGTTTAGTCAAATAATGCTTTAATATACGTATTGCAGGTAAAAAACCTTCTCCTAATTTTGCTCCCTGTTTGAATTATGGAAGAGAATTTACTACGCTGGACGGATCAAATTGCCAAAGAATTATCGCAGTCACTAAAACATGTTCGGGCCGTTGCCGAATTATTAACAGAAGGATCAACCGTACCCTTTATATCCCGCTACCGGAAGGAAATGACAGGCAGTATGGATGAGGTGATGATCACCACCATCCGCGACCGTATAGAACAACTCCAGGAACTCGATAAACGGAGAGAAGCAGTTATCACATCCATTGAAAAACAGGGCAAGCTCACCCCAGAGTTGATGGGCCTGATCGTAAATGCGCAGACACTGGCTGAGTTGGAAGATATTTACCTGCCCTACCGACCGAAGCGCAAGACCCGCGCAAGCGTTGCCAAAGAAAAGGGACTTGAGCCGCTGGCACAGAAAATATTTGATCAAGAGAAATTTAATATAGACGAATTCGCTCAAACATTCATCAGTACAGAAAAGGGTGTTGCTGATTTACAAGAAGCACTCGATGGCGCCCGCGATATAATTGCTGAATGGATAAGTGAAAATCCAGATGCTCGCAAAAAGCTTCGTGAGTTATTCTGGAGCGAAGGAACCGTTACCTCAAAGGTATTCAAAGGCAAGGAAGCAGATGCCCAAAAATTCAAAGATTACTTTGAATGGACTGAGCCCATTGCCAAAGCTCCATCTCATCGTTTATTGGCGCTTCGTAGAGGCGAAAAAGAAGGATTTCTCTCTCTGGATATTATGCCAGAAGAAGAAGTGGCTGTTGGGTTATTAAATCGGCAGTTTATAAAGAATAAAAACGCTGCAAGTGAGCAAGTCGAGCTTGCTGTAAAAGATAGTTATAAACGATTACTCCGCCCCTCTCTGGAAACAGAGATCAGGATGGAATCAAAAATGAAAGCGGATGAAGAAGCGATCAAAGTGTTTGCTTCCAATCTGAAAGAGCTTTTATTAGCCGCTCCTTTGGGACAGAAGAACGTATTGGCGCTCGATCCGGGTTTTAGAAGCGGTTGCAAAGTAGTTTGTCTCGATAAGCAGGGAAAACTGCTTCACCATGACGTGATTTATCCACACGAACCACAACGCGAAGCTGCTAAGGCTGGAATACTGATTAAAAATCTGAGCGAGAAATTCGCCATTGAAGCCATTGCCATTGGCAACGGAACCGCCAGCCGCGAGACTGAATCTTTTGTAAAGGCAATTGGCTTACCAAACAAGATCATCATTGTGATGGTGAATGAAAGCGGAGCATCGGTGTACTCCGCATCGGATGTAGCCCGCGAAGAGTTTCCTGATAAAGATGTTACCGTGCGTGGTGCCGTTTCGATTGGAAGACGGTTGGTTGATCCGCTTGCCGAACTTGTGAAGATTGACGCTAAATCCATTGGTGTCGGTCAATATCAGCACGATGTTGATCAGTCTAAATTAAAACAAGGATTGGATGATGTAGTGATCAGTTGCGTGAACTCAGTTGGCGTTGAAGTGAACACCGCCAGTAAAGAACTTCTCTCCTACGTATCAGGATTAACTCCTGCCCTTGCGAAGAACATTGTTGAATACAGAAATCAACACGGACCATTCAAAGACCGGGCAGGGCTAATGAACGTGACACGTTTTGGTGAAAAGGTATTTGAGCAGGCTGCAGGTTTCCTACGCATTCATGAATCCAAGAATCCTTTGGATGCCAGTGCTGTGCACCCTGAAAGTTATCCCATCGTAAACCAGATGGCGAAAGATTTAAATTGCTCAATTGGTGATCTGATGACGAGTACAGAGTTGCGCAAGCAGCTTGACCTGAAAAAATATGTAACCGAGAAAACAGGCTTACCCACGCTCACCGATATTCTCTCGGAACTTGAAAAGCCGGGCCGCGATCCACGTAAAGTCTTTGAAGTGTTTAGCTTTACGGATGGCGTTAACACCATTGCCGATCTGAAGCTTGGAATGAAACTGCCGGGGATTGTTACCAACGTTACCAACTTTGGCGCGTTTGTAGATATTGGTGTTCACCAGGATGGTTTGGTACACATCAGTCATTTGGCAGATAAATTTATTAAAGATCCGAAGGAAGCGGTGAGTGTAGCACAAAAGGTACATGTTACGGTTGTAGAGGTTGATGTTGAGCGCAAGCGTATCGGACTATCCATGAAAGCCAATCCTTTTGCTGATCAGGTTCCATTGGGTGTGGGACACAAATCTGCACCAAAAGGCAAGCCGAATACTAAGTCTGGTTCAGCGCCTAAACGCGACTTCAAGTCGGCAAAACCAAAAGAGAAAGAGTTTAGTATGGAAGAAAAGCTGGCGATGTTGAGAGATAAGTTTAAGAAGTGAGACGTGAGCCCTATTCGTGGCCTTGAGCTGCGGTCTCACCTCATTATTCGCGAACATGTTGCGCGATCTATCTAAACTATATTCTTTAAGACCCCGGCACAAGGCCGGGGATATATTATTCGCGGCCTCGTGCCGCGACCTCACGTCATTCTATGTCTATATCTCCACAGCCTTAGTGCTGTGAAAAACCTCATAACTCGTTGAGACCCCGGCATGAAGCCGGGGATATATTATTCGCGGCCTCGTGCCGCGATCTTACATCACTTCTTCTATTCTTCGCGGAATAAGGCATTGATAAATCTTCAAGGATTGATAGAGACCCCGGCACAAGGCCGGGGATTTACTATTCGCGGCCCTGTGCCGCGATCTTTACATCATTTCTTCTATTCTTCGCGGAATAAGGCATTGATAAATCTTAAAGGATTGATAGAGACCCCGGCATGAAGCCGGGGATGATCAGGCCGGGGATGTTCAGGGCTGGGAGAAACTATTTGTAACACGAAGCCGGGAGAATTATTTTACTTACCAAGTCGGTATACCTGAGCCCCGTATGGTTTCAGGTCAATCGTAAGATTGGCATTGGTAACTTTTTTCATCTCGCCAGTCAGCAGACTTACAAATTTAGATTTTCCAAAGTCATTCGTTTTTACCTCAGTAGCCTGAGGAACAGCTGAAAGATTTACAACAACCAACACCATATCAGATTCAGAATAACGAAGAAAACTAAACACCTGATCGTTGTTGTTCTCAACCAGCTTATACGCTCCTTTGCAGAGGGCCGGGCTCGACTTTCTGAGGGCGATTATCTTTTTGTAATGGCTCCAAAGCGATTCAGGGTTGTTGATTTCTTCCTCTAAAGAAATCCCATCGTTTGCTTTCACGTAGGTACTATCCCACCATGGCCCAGTATCTTTATACCAAAATGCCATCCCATCGCCTTTTGCGTTGGCTGTCCATTCAAAAGCTTCGCGGATGGAAATATCATTTCCATCCGTTGCGCCTTTCATTTGTTTTCCTCTCATGCCTAATTCCTGGCCATAATAAATTAACGGCACTCCGCCTATCAGAAGATTCAACGTAGCCGCAACTTTAAGTTTTTCGGTATTCATACCCGGCACCGAAGCAATTCTGCGTGTGTCGTGATTTTCGATAAACACAATCTGATCTTTGCCGACCGGGTTTTTTGTCAGCACGCTATCGGCCGCTTTGGCAAGTTCCTTTTTATTAAACTGTTCAATTGCCCAACTCAGGTAAAAAGCAAATACACGATCTACTTCCGCATTTTTAAAATATTCTCTTCCCAAAGAAAACCAATTTGCCTGTTCGGCAATAATGGTGATAGTCGGGTTTGTTCTCTTCAGGTCAAGCACAACTGGCGTCCAGAAATTTTTAAACAGATTTGGAAGTTTTTTAAAATTATCGAGGTCATCCATCATGTGATCGAACCGAAAACCATCAATGCCATCATCAAACTTTCCGTCTCTATTCGGATCCACCCAGAAATTCAACACATCGAACGTATATTTTCTAACTTCGGGGCTATTCATATTCACCACGACAATTTTTTGCTTCAGGTTATTGTATGTTGTAAACTCCGGAATATTGTAAAAGAAAAAAGGTTTTTGATTCAGGCTGTCGTCATAGTACACATACTTGGAATATTTAGAGGTAGGGTTATTAAATGAGTCTGCGTACCAGGGATGCTCATGAGTGACATATTGCATCTCTACATCCTGGTAAATTTTCATGCCCCGCTTGTGGACTTCCTTTACCAAACTCAGGTACTCGTCCATCGTTCCATATTCAGCATCGATTTTTTCAAAATCGGCAGCGAAATAATTATGGTAGAACACAGATTGATAGAGTGGTGTTAACAAAATAGAAGTAACACCCAGGTTCTGCAGGTAATCCAGTTTTACCTGCATACCCTTTAAATCTCCATGGCCGTCTCCATTGCTATCGAAAAAACTTCGTTGAAACACGTGGTAGATAACTTCCTGCGCGTTGACCTGAGCAGTCGATGCCATCAATAGCAAAAAAACAAACAAAGTCTTTTTCATAGGCTGATATACAAAATTTAGAAATCCCTTCTACTCACTTAAAAGTCACCTGCCTTAAAATTGTTTTTCCCATCGGCACCAGCTCAACACTATCCAGCTTTTTCGTTTCAGAATTCAGTAACAACGTTTTAAAAGAGAGTTTTGACAAATCTGAAGCAACACCTGCTTTGTTATACTGATACACCAGAAGGTTTTCAGGGGAATACTTGTAATTATAATATCCGGGAATAGGAAACGATTTTCCCTTCTCTTCAATCGTCTCAATGGGGTGGGCTAACACCAATGCACCATACGAAAAATACTTTTCTCCGTTAACATCATCATGCGTTGAAACCTCTGGAGCAAACTTAACTTTAACAGTTTGTGTTCCGCTCCATTTTTTCGCAATCACAATAAAGCCATCCTCATCTTTAAACTCTTCAGATACCCCCATGAGGGTTGCCCAATTTGGCTTCCTGATCTTCAACGTAAATTCAGCATCGGAGGTCACTTCAAAATGAATGTCGTTTTCATATGGATAATTGGTTTGCTCGTGAACTTTAACGGAACTTCCATTTATTGAAGTTTCAACGGTACTCGGCCCAAGCAATGAAGCCACCAGCGAATTATCACTCCTCAGCCACATGTTCTGCACATAATACGGAGCAATTCTTCCGGCATTGGGCACACAGCACACTGCCGCTTCCTGGTGAACCGGTGAATAACTATAACGGGTTTGATTTTTATCCGAGTTATCGCCATTCAAGCCGCCTGTCATAAAATATGAATTATCAGATTTCAAATAAGCGATGCAACTCTTTTCCGGATGCCGGGCTCCTTGTGCCGCGTTGAAAAAAATACGCTCGACCTGGTCACCAAATGAACTACTCCCTGATTTTATCATCAGTTCCATGTAGCTGTGCATCAATTCATGAATAGAACAATATTCATATCCGCGAGAAGTAGCATCTGCCTTCCGCCCACCAATCCACTCATCACCAACCCCTGCCCCGGAAGCGGTTGTTTCCATCTTTATTTTTTCAAGAAAATGATCTAAGGCTTGTTTCAAATCCGGATTACCGGAAGCATAATAGGCAGCCGCCAAACTCCGTAGGTGTTCGTAGGTATGAACACCATGGCCTTTCAACATTAATGAATCAGTTGTTAGCTTTTTGTATTGAGCATCTTCATTGAGTGTTTGTTCCGAGAAATCCTTGTATAAAAACAAGCAATAGTCGCGGTACTCTACTTTTCCTGTTAAACGAAACAAATGCTCCAACACATCAGTAATAGTCAAGCCATGTGAAATTCCGCCAACATTCGGTTGCTTCGAATAAAAAGGGTGCGAGTTGTTGAAAGGATAATTATCCATCATGTTTTGAACCGCACGCTCAATGGCGGCCAACACGGTTTTATCCATGGTGAATTCATACCAGGCAAGCAAACCTCTTAACACGCTCGACTTAGCCCATAGTTCGCCATTCTCGTTATCAAACTTATAACGCAAGTCTTTATCGTAAATACCGATGTAACCATCTTCATCCTGTGTTGACAGAATGTAGTCAACATACTGCTTTAGTTTATTAAGATGCTGCTGATCATTCGCCATAATGGCGCTTCTGATGTACCCATCACGCCAGTTACTTTGTGTTTCGCTGTTCCACCATAAAAATTGAACCTGCCAATCGCCAGCATCGCCCAGGGCTCCGACATCTTTATTTTTCACCTTCTCACTTAATCGGTTTGAACTATAGATTAAATCATCCATAATCAATTTTGGCACGAGGGTGTCAAGCCGGCCGGTATAGCCATCGAGGTTTTCCTGAATTTGACTTTTTATCCAACCTTCGGGTTTTACTTCGGTGATTAAGAGCCGTTTATATTGTTCATTGATCGCTCCGATTTTTTCAAAAGGAGAATTGACATTATCTGCATGGTTACCACAACCATGCAGTAACACACTAACAATTATTACGACTAAAATTCTTTTCATCAGATTCGTATTTTATTCAATTCCTTTAAATCAAATTTAGTGTGCAACACATCCTTTATCTTTGAATTTATTGCCCATTGATCAGCCAACGGTTTTTGCGAATAAGGCATTGCTGGCATGTACGGCACTGGCCCAAACTCGGGCGTAATGGTAATGGATTTTGAGCCCGACAACTCGCGCGCATGCACAATCCGTTCCCACCAATTTACAAAACCATTAAAATGATTTTTCCACTCGGGTGCAAAAGGGTCATTTACCTGCGGCCCATGTTCAAAGCCAATGCGAGCATGGATATGATGCACATGAGGAATAATTTTATCTAGAATATCCTGCCGATCAGTCAGCATACTTTCAGAAACCGTGCACCAGTGTGAGAAATCGCCCGTAAGTTTCAGGTCTGGAAATTTTTCCAGGTACTGTAACATCGATGCAGCATGGAAAGTAAACCTTCCGCGATGTGTTTCATGCAAAACAGGAATGCCTGATCGGGATGCAATGTTTTCGGCCGCTTCGATTACGCGGCAATTGTCGTCAAATGAAAAATAGTCTTTACCCGTATGGCTGTTGATAAAATCTGGTTTCAATGAAACCAGATACTCCAACCGGTTTTTCATCCGGACTATATACTCCTCAACGGTTTCCTGAGCGGGTGACAAGACCTGCTGGGCAATAAATGCAAAGTCTTTTTTAGCTGTTCGAACGGCAGCTAAGCACAACTGAAAGCTCTGTGAGAATTCCGGATCTTCCGCGAGATTAATTTCCACACCTTCGTATTGTTCACCCAGCAATCGCGCGAAGAACATGGGCATGTCCATTCCTTCCTGCCCCCAATGTGGGCAAACCAATCGTACCTTCATTAATACAATACCGGATTAATTGGCGAATTAATTACTTCACCAATTACCGCACCAGGACACCAGGTGTTCCAGTCAGCAATTTGATTTTTATTTTCTGGCTTTTTCAGCTTCATGTCGCGATCCATATAAATCACCGTCATCACCTTGCGCGTTTCAGTGGTGGTATTAGCCCCTGCCCGGTGAAACACCCAGCCCGAATGAAAACTCACTTCGCCTAAATCAAAAGCCTCAATTATGTGTTTGAAATCCGTCACTCGCAAACGTTGCTGAATCACGGTCTCACTTTCATCACCAATTTCTAATTCACGGCCTTCTACTATCTGGTGACTGCCGGCACTGAATTCAAGGGGCCCCATCTCTAATGGAGTTTCTTGTAGCGGTATCCAGGCGGTTACAGTCTTGTCAGTTTCTAACGGCCAATAATATTGATCGGCATGCCATGGAGTAATTCCGCCACCACTTTCTTTAAACAAAGCCTGATCGTGATACATTCGTACACCCTTCACCTGCATTAAGTCGGCAGCAATTTTTGCCATACGCTTGCTGAACACGAGTTGTTTAACAAGTTCATCTTCTCTCCATAAGTTGAACAACTGTAAAAATGCCTTGCCATACGTGTCGCGGTCTTCAACTTTCGTGTTCACCTTATTCATTAGCGCTACCCGTTCAGAAATAACCGTATGGAAATACTGAATGGTTTCAGCATTAAATACATCCTTCAGCTTAATGAAGCGATTCTTCTGGTAGAAATCAATTTGATCGCGTGTTAAGGAATAGGGCTTTTCAAGGGCTTCGCGGATAGAAACTGGAATATCCATAGCATGAATTTTAATCGGCAAAATTACAACAGCATTTGTCTAACAGATGGCACAATTGTGTATATATTAGCACTATATTGACATATTTTAGACACAAAAAATCATTATTCATAGATTTTAGTACCGATGAAAGCGACCTACGAGGATATTCCAAGTAAACAAGGAAACGAGTCTTTCCTCGCCTATGCCTTCACCGTACCTTCATTTAAATTCAAATGGCACTACCATCCCGAATATGAACTTACGCTTATCACCCATGGAAACGGCAGGCGTCTGGTGGGTGATAGCAACGAGAGCTTTGAATCCGGAGATATAGCCTTGTTAGGTCCCGGCCTTCCACACACCTGGTCAAGTAATGCATTAAATAAGAAAAAAGTTTCTGCGGTGGTCATTCAGTTTTCTGAGGACTTTATAAACAACTTCATTCACCTGAACGGCTTCGACAAGATTTCTGGTTTGCTCGCTTCCGCTTCACGCGGATTGTTCTTTCCAAATTCAAAACATATTGCAGAGCAACTTATAGCCCTCCCGAATGCGTCCGGTGTAGAGAAGGTAACATCGCTTATCACCATCCTCCAACAACTTAGCACGCACGAACAAATCAAGCTTTCCTCCGAATACTTCACAGCTATTAAGGGTGAGAAAACTGAAAACCGTCTTAACAACGTATGTCAGTTTATTCAAAAAAATTTCAAGGCAGGAATCACACTTGAGCAGGCAGCGGGCCTTATTCATCTTTCTAACAGTGCCTTCAGTAAATTTTTTAAACGCGCTACGGGAAAAACATTCTCCGATTATGTAAACGACATCCGTATAGGAAATGCTTGTCAACAACTTACAAAATCCGACAAGACTATCGCTGAAATTGCTTTTGGTTCAGGTTTTGAAAGCCTCACTTATTTCAATAGAATATTTTTAAAGAAGAAGGGCACTACACCCAGAGGGTTTAGGACTGCATTAAAAACTAAAATTACTTAACCATTGTGATCATTAGGCCCAGAACTTAATCTTCGCGTCCACCACCGTGCCTGCCTGTCCGGTAGGCAGGCCGCGATCTCAACACACTTCAAAAAATTAATTTCAATCAAATTCGTTGAGACCCCGGCACAAGGCCGGGGAATAAATCCTTCGCTGCCATCGTGCCGCGATCTCACTCAATTAGGTGATATTACAACTCCAACTCAATTGTTTCACCAACACCAAAAGCTTGATCTGAGCCCTTGTCTTTCTTCGATTTATTTCCGCCTGGCTTTGGCGGCTTTATCGTTTTTTCCTTTTTTGGTCCCTCCCCGAAGAGGTTTGACTGCTCGGCTTTGGCTTTTGATTTTTGAGGAACTGTTTTTTGGATTTGTCCTCTTGGCTTTTCCGGTGAGGTGAAGAGGCTCGCTTGTCCTTCCTCGTTGATTGTGGCCGGCTCGCCCTCGTCCTGAACTTTGTCGAAGGATTTTTTTTTTGACGACTGAGAACCCTTTCCGGTTTCTGTCGCCTCAACGAGCTCGTTATCATCGTCACCTTCTTCCAGTCCTGTGTCTTCCTGCTCTTCGGTGAGCGTGACCTTCGTCACTTTATGCTGACTAAGCCTGTTGCCAAGGGCCTTCCAGCCCTTCACATCAATGATGTCCTCCAGGTTGACCGTCTCTTTCTCCTTTTCCTTGCTCTTACCTTTCACCAACTCTACCTCAACCTCAGGTGTTTCAGAAGTCGTTACCACCACCAGCCGTGAACCTATGCTCTCTGAAATAAAACCAAACTCCTTATCGGCTGTACTGGTTTCGATCAAGAAACGTTTCACCATGTATTGCTTGCTCTCTCCATCAACATAAATAGCTGAGATCGGTCGCTTCGGATTAAATTTCTCAACAGCCAACGTCTTCTCAGGATCAAAACGGGTTGTAAGGTCGTAACCGGTAATCCTGTACGAACCGTTGCGCAAGAATGTGATAATCTGATCATCACCATCAAACTTACCAATATACTTACCGCGTTTCTCTTTATTTAAACGACCGGAGTCAGCATCGTACCACAAGTCGAGCTTGCTTAATGTTGACGTTCCGGCTTGCAAGAAGTCTACCTTACGGATCGGGTATTTCGTTAACGTATTACCACGCGATCCCTTTCCTTTAATTTCAAGTTCAGCAAAATCGTATTCAAATACTTTCTTACGTGCAGTGCTGGATTGCGTAAGTTTTACTTCAACTACTTCCGCTTCACCATTCGGGTTGCCAGATACATAGTGTATTACCGTATTCGCATTACCCTGCGCCAGATCATATTCCTTATCCCGGATCACACCCGGCATGGTAAAGCGTTTTACAAAACCTTTCCCACTCTTGCCATCGGTGTAGATCAGGTTATACACCATGCGGTCATCGCCTTTCTTCCATACACCAATGTACTTGATATCTTTTCCCATAAATACTTTTTCCTTGATACGGGAAATGAAAGCTTTTCCGTCCCTGCGAATGGCAATGATATCATCAAGGTCGGAACAATCGCAGATGTATTCATCGCGCTTCAATCCATAGCCCGCAAAACCGTCTTCACGGTTTACATACAACTTCTGGTTGATGGCAATAACTTCTGTAGCCGCCACCGATTGGAAGCTCTTGATCTCTGTTTTACGCTCACGGCCTTTTCCGTACTTGTCAAGCAATCCCTGATAATAGGCAATGGCATATTCTGTCAGATGCTTCAGGTGGTGAAGCGTATCTTTCAATTCCTTTTCAAGATCACGCATCAATTCATCGGCCTTGAATGAATCGTAACGGGAAATACGCTTGATTTTTATTTCCGTCAGGCGGATAATATCATCGCGTGTAATCTCACGATAGAATTTCTTCTTGTGAGGTTTTAATCCTTTATCGATGTTGGTGATTACTTCTTCCCAGCTTTCGCACTCTTCAATATCGCGGTAGATGCGGTTCTCGATAAAGATTTTCTCGAGCGAAGAGAACAAAATCTTCTCCATCAACTCTGCCTTCTTAATCTCAAGCTCCTGCTTCAGCAACTGAACTGTTTGGTGCGTATTGTACTTCAGGATTTCGTTCACAGGCATGAACTTCGGCTTGTCCTCAACAATCACGCACGAGTTTGGAGAAATGCTGATTTCGCAATCGGTAAACGCATATAACGCATCTAAAGCAATTTCAGGTGATTGTCCGGGCTGTAAATGAATTTGTATCTCTACATGCTTGGCCGTGTTGTCAACTACCTGTTTTACTTTAATCTGGCCCTTCTCACTAGCCTTCACAATGGATTCCATTAATGAAGTAGTGGTTGTCGCAAACGGAATCTCCTTTATAACCAGTGTCTTCTTATCGCTGATATCAACTTTCGCGCGTACTTTAATTTTTCCACCACGCATCCCCTGGTTGTATTCCGAAAAATCGGCAATACCTCCTGTAGGGAAGTCTGGGTAGATCTTCGGGTTCTTTCCTTTCAGAACATCAATTGACGCTTTGATCAATTCACAGAAGTTATGCGGAAGAATTTTAGTAGAAAGACCTACCGCAATACCTTCAACACCTTGCGCCAGCAACAACGGAAACTTAACCGGAAGCGTAACTGGCTCATTCTTTCTTCCATCGTATGATAATTGCCACTCCGTTGTTTGCGAATTGTATACGACTGCCAAAGCAAACTTGGAAAGTCGCGCTTCAATGTAACGTGGAGCCGCAGCACCATCTCCTGTGCGAACATCGCCCCAGTTACCCTGGGTCTCAATCAAAATATCTTTCTGCCCAATGTTGACTATTGCCTCACCTATAGATGCGTCACCATGCGGGTGAAATTGCATAGTATTACCGATCACATTCGCCACTTTGTTGAAGCGGCCATCATCCATCTCTTTCAGTGAGTGCATAATTCTGCGCTGCACAGGCTTGAAGCCGTCTTCAATGCGCGGGACTGCGCGTTCCAGAATTACATACGAGGCATAATCCAGAAACCAGTCTTCATACATGCCATCAATGGCGATGGTGTGTATTACATCTTCACTATCATTCTTTACTTTTGATTTGATTGGATTACCTTTGCTTGCTTTCTTTTTTGCCATGTTACTATTTCAGTGTTCTAATCCCTACCCCCTTTAAAAAGGTAAACGGTTTGGTATTTCAATTTATTTAATCCTCAACAACACCCTCTATCCATGGTTTGTGTCACCACAAACCATCATCATTTTTCTTTTCGGTCTGTGAGGACACAGACCGAGGTTGAGGGACACAGACCGAGGTTAAAAATCTATATCCATGGTTTGTGTCCTCACAAACCATCATCATTTTTTCTTCGGTCTGTTAGGACACTTACCGAGGTTAAGAACCTTTTCGCAGCTCATTAAGCCTCTTCTCCTGCTTCTACTGTAACTTCTTCTTTCGGCTCTACCTTATCCAACTCGATTCTCAAATTGTCAATAATAAAATCTTGCCTGTCGGGAGTATTCTTACCCATATAAAACTCAAGAATTTTCTGAAGGTGTCCTTCCTTTCCAATCAGTACCGGCTGCAAACGAATGTCATCTCCGATAAAGCCTCCAAATTCATCCGGTGAAATTTCACCAAGACCCTTAAAGCGCGTTATCTCAGGTTTGGTTCCTAATTTATTGATGGCCGCCTGTCGTTCTTCATCACTGTAACAATAGATTGTTTCTTTCTTATTGCGAACCCGGAACAAGGGTGTTTCCAAAATATATACATGCCCTGCTTTAACTAATTCAGGGAAAAATTGCAGGAAGAAAGTCATCAACAATAACCGAATGTGCATACCATCCACATCGGCATCGGTAGCAATGATCACTTTATTGTAGCGCAAGCCATCCAAACCATCTTCGATATTCAACGCATGTTGAAGCAGGTTGAACTCCTCATTCTCATACACTACTTTCTTGGTGAGTGCAAAACAGTTCAATGGCTTTCCGCGCAAACTGAACACTGCCTGTGTTTCCACATCACGCGATTTCGTGATAGAGCCGGAAGCAGAGTCACCTTCCGTGATGAAAATCATAGAGTCAGAACCCTTCTCTCCCTTCTGATCATCGAAGTGAAAACGGCAGTCACGCAATTTCTTATTGTGAAGGTTAGCTTTCTTGGCACGCTCGTTCGCCAGCTTTTTAATACCGGCTATTTCTTTACGTTCGCGCTCCGACTGCATAATGCGCTTTAACAGGGCATCTGCAGTAGAGGCATTGCGGTGCAGATAAATTTCAAGTTCTTTCGCCACAAAGTCACTCACAAATCCACGTACAGATGCTCCTTCAGGAGCCATGTTGGTAGAACCCAACTTTGTTTTTGTTTGCGATTCGAATACAGGCTCCTGAACCCGCACCGCGATGGCGGCAATAATGCTCGCTCGAATATCGGATGCATCAAAATCCTTTTTATAAAAATCACGTACACCTTTCACCACACCTTCGCGGAAGGCAGCCAGGTGCGTTCCTCCTTGCGTGGTATTTTGTCCGTTTACAAAAGAGTAATACTCTTCACCGTATTGCGATCCATGCGTGAGTGCAACCTCAATGTCATCACCTTTAAAATGAATGATGGGGTACCGAAGTTCTTCCGCATCACTTTTCTGTTTTAATAAATCAAGTAGGCCATCTTTTGAATAATATTTTTGTCCGTTATAGTTAATAGAGAGTCCGGCATTGAGGAACGCATAGTTCCACATGAGGTCATCGAGGTATTCAGGAATAAACCGGTAGTGTTTGAACATGGAGTCATCCGGTTCAAATTCAACCAGCGTTCCGTTTCGTTCACTGCTTTTTGATTGCTTAGGATCGTTGGTCAGCTTGCCTCTTTTGAACTCAGCCAACTTGGTTTGCCCATCGCGATAAGCCTGAACTTTAAAATAATTTGATAATGCATTTACCGCCTTCGTACCCACTCCATTCAACCCCACCGATTTCTGGAAAGCACCAGAATCATATTTTGCCCCCGTATTGATCTTGGAAACAACATCGACTACTTTACCCAACGGGATACCGCGGCCATAGTCACGAACCACCACTTTAGATTCCGTTATTTTGATGTCAATGGACTTTCCGTAGCCCATCATGTGCTCATCGATACAGTTATCGACAACTTCTTTTACCAACACATAAATACCATCGTCTTTCGATGATCCATCACCCAATTTACCGATGTACATACCCGGCCTGAGCCGTATGTGTTCACGCCAATCGAGGGACTTAATACTGGATTCGTCATACTGAATGGAAGCCGGAGCTTTCTCTGCTTTCGCCATATAGAAGTGTAGTGATTGTAAAGTAAAAACAGCCTAAAAAATCAATTCAAAAATACAGTTTAAAAAATTGGTAGTTAAGATCCGGATAGCCTTATATGACCGTCCGGACCTTGTAAAAACTTCAATTCGCATCTAATAAAATAAATTTTAAGATCACTTCAAGGAAATGGCTGAAATCTCTAACTACAAAAATAAATCAGATAGGGACGTATAAGTACTTGACAGATAGTGCTTCACGGAAGATATTTTATACCACCTATTTAGCTGTGAGTTTCTTCCCAAGGGCATACACCGGCCAGCTAACAACCCACACTACCACCAGAACAACACTGGAATAAATAATGAAACCAATGCGGCTGTAATCATAGTTTTCGGAACTATTATAGAGACTGATAAAGCTTAGTCCGATGATAAAGAATATATTCAGGGTAATTACAAGGCCATGCAACCAGGTCCTGAAGTCTTCCTGCGGAGTAAGCTTTTTGGAAAATAAATAGACTACTACGTTCGACAGGGAAATCAGCACCATGGCAATATAAAAGAATAGTTCCCTGCCAACCACCAGGTTCTCAACTCCGTCTTCTGACAAAGCCACCTGCTCGGGCAAACTGGCATAAACGTAAAGCAAATTTGCCAATACCGACAACATGGAAAGAAACCAAACGGCTTTAAAAATCTTTAAAATCATTATTTGTTAACTTTGAACCCTGCCTACGGCAGAAAGGTGCAAATAAACACAAAACCGCGTGAACTTTAACCCAATTGTAATGTCGATACCGATCTTTTTTGTGCTGATCGGGATTGAGTTAGTGGTAGAACGGATTACAAACAAAAAATTATACCGGTTACCCGATGCCATTGCCAATTTAAGTTGTGGAATTACTTCACAGCTCTCGGGCTTATTTTTAAAAGTCTTTGCCATAGGCATTTACCAATTGATCCACGAAAACTTTAATCTGGTTACCTGGGATAAGACCTGGGTGTATTGGCTTGCACTTTTCCTGCTGGCTGATCTCGCCTACTATTGGGCACACCGAATGAGTCATGAAATCAACCTCTTCTGGGGCGGGCATGTGGTGCATCATCAAAGTGAGGAGTACAACCTGTCGGTAGCACTTCGGCAAAGTTCTCTTCAAGTTGTGTGGACGTTCGCGTTTAGCCTTCCGCTCGCTTTTATTGGATTTGAAACGCTGGACTTCGCTATCATGTCAGCCTATATTACCCTGTATCAATTCTGGATCCACACCGAATCGATTAATAAAATGGGTTGGTTTGAATACATCTTTAATACACCCTCACACCATCGCGTACACCATGGCCGCGATCCTAAATACATCGATAAAAACCATGCCGGCACCCTTATTATTTGGGATCGCATGTTTGGAACTTTTCAGAAAGAAGAAGAACGCCCCACCTACGGAATTACAAAACCAATTAATAGTTGGAATGCTGTATTTGCCAACGTGAGTCATTATGTTGAAATGGGACATGACTTAAAGAAGATTTCAGGTTGGAAGGATAAAATAAAATACCTGTTTAAGAAGCCCGGCTGGTTGCCCGAATACCTAGGCGGCTATCGGGCAGCGCCTTCCATAGATAAAGCTACCTACAGGAAATACGAAACACCCTCTTCACTTTCATTAAACCTGTATGTATTATTTCAATATGTGTTATGCCTCATAGGTACCTCCATGTTTCTTTTTGCACAGAAGCTTCCTGACAAAACAGAACGATTTACCCTAGGCGAAAAATCAGTAATCGCGCTGCTCATTACGGTTGTCGTTGTCAATTGTGGTGTTCTCTTTGAGAATCGGCCATGGGTGCGCTATGCTGAGTGGGTAAGAATTTGCGTATATCCTCTCCTGCTCCTTGGTGCAGTCTATTGGTACAATTTGCCACCATCTTACAATGGTGTCGCGGTGCTCTATTTTATGACTTCCGTCTATTGGTTTAGTCGATTAAGCAAACAATTGAAACTGAGTTATGAACAGGTTGCTTAGTTGTGCTCTTTTGATGGTGGTGTTTAGCTGCGGTAACCCCCTTCCAGCGTTTGATAACCTCAACTTGATTGAGTGGAAAGATGACAAAGGAGCATGCCGCACATATCGTTCGCAGCATATTGAAGATATCAGATCTCAAAAAGAAAAGTTGTTGTCACTAAAAGAAAGTCAGGTCATCAGTTTATTAGGCCGGCCTGATCGAAATGAGCTATACAAACGCAATCAGAAATTCTACCAGTTTTATTTAGAACCAGGACCAGGATGCGCTGATCCAAAAGTAGGCGCGCTTAAACTGGTCATCCGGTTTAACGCCATGGGTTTAGCCAAAGAAGTGGCCATTGAATAGTATATAAAAGAGAAAAGGATAACCAAAAGGCTATCCTTTTCAACTCGTATTAAAGGTTTAGGTAGTATACCTTAGTCTTTATTCTTCAGGTCTTGTACCTCAGCTCTGATCACCTGTGCTAAGTTCTTCAGTTCCTGCATTCCTTTTCTGAGGCGAGTACCAGCAGCGCTGTTGGCCTTATTATAGAACTTGTCAGCATCGCCTTCTAATGTAGCAATGAGATTTTTGAGGTCTTGAAATTTTTGCATTTTCTAAGAGTTTAAAATGGTTAATTGTTTTTCCTAACGCCAATTTAAATAAAAACCCTATAAATCAAGCCAGAAACCAACTTTTTTTACCCTTTCGTTACAGAAACAAGCTCCTCCTTGCGGTAAAAGCCGCTATCCAGCTTGGTTTTCAGGGCCGAAAACGCAGATAATGTGCGTTCTACGTCTTCCATTGTATGGGCAGCCGTAGGGATAATTCTGAACATAATTACGTCTTTTGGCACCACCGGATAGATCACTACCGAGCAGAAAATGCCGTAGTTTTCACGCAGGTCCATCGACATATTGGCTGCCTCGCCTACACCGCCTTTAAACAATACAGGCGTTGGAGGCGTGTGCGTATCGTTGATAGCAAAACCTCTTTCTTTCAGGCCATTCTTAATGGCCGACATGATCTTTTTCAAATTCTCCCGCAACTCCGGGTGCTTTTTTAACAGTTCAAGGCGCTTCAATCCTCCGATTACCAACGGCATTGGTAGCGATTTTGCATAAATCTGTGAACGAACAGTATACCGAAGGAACTTTAATATTCTCTTATCACCGGCAACGAAGGCTCCAATGCTTGCCATTGACTTGGCAAAGGTAGAGAAGTATAAATCAATCTGATCTTGTACACCCTGCTCCTCACCTACACCTGCTCCGGTCGCACCCATGGTACCAAAACCGTGCGCATCATCCACGAACAATCTGAAATTATATTTCTTCTTCAATTCAATCACACCTTTCAGATCGCCCATGTTACCAGACATACCGAATACACCCTCGGTAATAACAAGAATACCACCACCGGTTTCGTTAGCAAGCTTGGTAGCACGTTGCAATTGCTTCTCCAGGCTATCCATATCGTTATGGGCATACACAAAACGCTTACCCATGTGTAAGCGAACACCATCAATAATAGAAGCATGTGATTCAGCATCGTAGACAATTACATCTTTGCGGTCGACAACAGCATCAATGATGGATAACACACCCTGATAACCAAAATTCAACAACATGGCATCTTCTTTTTGAACGAAAGCAGCAAGCTGTTTCTCCAACTCGATGTGAAGTTTGGAGTTTCCAGACATCATCCGGGCACCCATAGGATAGGCTAATCCATATTGTGCGGCAGCATCCGCATCTGCCTTCCGTACTTCCGGGTGATTAGCCAATCCTAAATAGTTATTCAAACTCCAGTTCAATACATTTTTACCATTGAAAGTCATGTGTGGGCCGATTTCACCTTCCAGCTTAGGGAAGAAAAAATAGTCATCCGGCAAATGTGAATACTTGGCCAGCGGGCCGGCCTCCATCTTTAGCTTTTCAAATAAATCGATCATCGGTTCTTTGGCTTTAAAATTCGCGCAAAAGTAACTAAAAAAGAGGAGTAAAAGGTGTGAGGCTTACAAAACCTATCAAAAAACCCAATTTCCAGGTCCGGAAAAGCGAGGGTTTACAAAATTATTCAAAATAGAGCCAAACCGAAAAGTTAGTCCAAAGGAGACGAATAAGTTATAGCTGGAGGCAAGTTGGCGCCTACGGGTCAGCACCTCTTCAGTGGAGGCTCCTCCCCGCGGCAGGTAAACCTGATCATGTACAATACTGCCAAAAAAATTAGCATAGAAAGACAACCCTCCCGTAATCCGCACATCGGTGTTTATGTTAGCACCAACATTGTAAAACTGCCAATCGTGAAAAAAATTACGATAGGCCACGCCAATACCTACCGTTCCCCACTTCTGATTTAGTGAAAGACTGGCAACAGCCATATGCCCAAACAGCACCTCATCGGTTTTGTTGAAAATGGTTGAATCATAATAATTATTGTATTGCATATAAGGCCCGTAACTAAGCGTGAACAACTTATTATTCACCTCTGAATAAGGGAAGAAATTATACTCGAAAGCAGCACGCACAAAAAGTTTACCCTGGTTATTGGAAAAAGTGCTTTGATTGTAGACTGTTTCATAACCTGCACCACTTTTGGTGCCTAACGTTTTAATAAAGGAATGATCAAAACCCCAAAAATGATTATCAACTAATGTTTTTCCACCATCATACTTATACAACGACCTGTTCGTGCCTACATAAGAAGAAAAACGAGTAATGGATTTATCGGTCGTTCGACTCGCTGAGAGTTCTCCGCTTAACCGGGCAGATGTATAGTTAGCATCACCATCAAAGCTTCCATCGATATTGATTCGATATACCCAGTAATTCCATTTGTCTGTTTGCAATTTATTCGATTGCTCAGCCGGCTGATCTGACTTCATGGTAATGGTCATTTCGTCAATGGCCTTGGTTTTGGCGATGGAAGACGCAAGCCCAACCTTTAAGTATTTCACCAGTTGGTCCCGTTTTTCAAAATCAGTCGCCACCGGACTCGTGGAATACCGCAACGTATCAAACGCTTTTGAAAAGTTCCCCTGATAATAAAAGATAACCTGATACTGCTGACCCCCTCCTCCCATTGGAATTGAAGTGAGCAGCACGTGCACATCTGCCGTAAGCCTGTCCAGTGAAAAGTTCACGACAGTTATTTCTGATCGGATAAAAGTCATATCACACCAGGTATTACTGCAATCGATAAATACAGTTAATCGATCTGGAACAACTTGTTGTGCCGATAAAAGGGATGGCAACATAACCACGAAAACAATCAATCTTTTCATAGGTTTGACAATTGGAGGCATTTGCTAACGGTTGAAACAAAGCTATTATTTGATTAGCATTGCGGTTTAACACATATATGTCAAAAATTGACAAAATCCTTGTTGCCAACCGTGGTGAAATAGCGCTTAGAGTGATGCGGAGCGCCCGCGAAATGGGTATTAAAACTGTTGCCGTGTATAGTGAAGCAGATCGTGAAGCACTGCATGTTCGCTTTGCCGATGAGGCTGTTTTCATTGGGCCGCCCCCTTCTTCAGAATCGTATTTAAAAATTGAGAAGATCATTGATGCTGCCCGGCAAACCGGAGCACAGGCGATTCATCCGGGATACGGTTTTCTATCGGAGAACGAAGACTTCGCGCATGCGGTAGAAAAAGCCGGATTGATTTTTATAGGCCCCTCTGCTCAGTCGATTGAAGTGATGGGTAGTAAGTTGGCCGCAAAAGCGGCAGTAGCAAAATTTAATGTTCCGTTGGTTCCGGGTACATCCGAACCAATTGATGACCTGAAAAAAGCAAAGAAAATAGCCAGCGAAATCGGATACCCGGTTTTAATTAAGGCCAGTGCCGGTGGTGGTGGAAAAGGCATGCGCATTGTTGAGTGCGAAAAAGATTTCGAAGAACAGATGGAACGCGCTGTGAGCGAAGCGATTTCTGCTTTTGGTGATGGTTCTGTTTTCATCGAAAAATATGTTACACAACCTCGGCATATTGAGTTCCAAATTTTTGGAGATCAGCATGGCAATGTGATTCACCTGTTTGAACGTGAATGTTCTATCCAACGCAGGCATCAAAAGGTTGTGGAAGAAGCGCCTTCATCGGTGCTCACACCTGAAATCAGAAAGAAAATGGGTGAGGCTGCCGTTAACGTTGGGAAGTCATGCGGCTACTACGGAGCCGGAACGGTTGAGTTCATTCTTGATGAAAAATTAAATTTCTACTTCCTGGAAATGAATACACGTTTGCAGGTGGAACATCCTGTAACGGAAATGGTAACCGGAATTGACCTGGTGAAACTTCAGATTAAAATAGCGCAAGGCGAAAAACTTCCATTTAAGCAAGAAGATTTATCGATACAGGGCCACGCGATTGAAGTTCGCGTGTATGCGGAAGACCCTGCCAACAATTTTCTGCCCGACATCGGAACACTGCAAACCTACAAACGCCCGCAAGGCAACGGTATTCGTGTTGATGATGGCTTCGAACAAGGTATGAGCATACCATTCTATTACGATCCCATGATTGCCAAAATGATTTGCCATGCCGAAACCCGTGCGGCTGCTATTAATAAAACCATTCGTGCAATTGAAGAATATGAAATCACCGGACTGGAGACTACCCTTGGATTTTGTAACTTTGTGATGCACCACGAGGCCTTTCGCTCAGGTAATTTTGATACCAAGTTTGTTGAAAAATATTTTAAGCCTGAAGTACTCGCACCATCACACAACCCTGAGGAAGAAACTTTGGCAGCGGCACTCAGTAACTATTTGCTTCAGCAACAATCAACCACCGTCACTAATGCTGAACGGCTTACATCCCCTGCGGGTAAGTGGAAAAAGAATAGGTTAAATTGATAACGATGAATGGAAAATTGAAAATCAAACAAACTATGATCCATACACAAGCATCATTCAACATTCTCAACCCTCAATTCTCAATTTTATAAAATGGCCGAAATTAAACCGTTACGTGCGTGGCGCTACAATCATTCAATTTCCAAAAACATAGAAGCCATTACTTCTCCATTGTTTGATGTTGTTTCAGACAAGCAACGGAAAGCCTTATATCAAAATCCATACAACAGCATTCACCTCTCTGTTCCGCAAGAACCTAATCCTGCTGAACGCGCTGCCTCTTTACTCAACACATGGAAATCAAAAGGCGTAATTGAGCAAGATCATCTACCGGGCATTTATGTGTACTACCAGTACTTCCAACTAACAGGATCAACACAGGAATACTGTCGTAAAGGCTTTATCTGCAACATCCGAATCCATCATTGGGAGGATCAGGTCATCCTTCGGCACGAAAACACTATTCCAAAATCCGTGAACGACCGCATAGAGCTGCTTGAAAAAACTGAATTAAATGTGAGCCCAACCCACGGGCTTTACACCGATTCTGCCTTTGAATTAGAAAAGTATATGGATGAAGCCATCCGGGTACCCCTCTATGAAACAGAAGACTACCAGGGAGTTCGTGATGTACTTGCCGTTATTCATGATGCTCTTATAGTGCAACGCTTTATCGATATACTAAAAGATAAATCCATCATACTCGCAGATGGCCATCACCGGTATGAAGGATCGCTGGTGTATATGGATAAGCAGAAGGCCCTCAATACCAACCATACCGGAAATGAAGGATACAACTTCCACATGATGTATCTCACCAACACCGAAGCGGGTGACCTTCGTATTCTACCAACACACAGGCTGATACATGGTTTGAAAAATGCCAACGAAAACGATATTCTGTTAAAGCTTGCCCATGACTTCGACATCAAGCCTGTAGAAGATGCCGATACCCTCAATGAAATCATTGTTGGGAAACAATGGGCATTCGGACTGATGTTTAAAGAAAATGCCTACAAGTTGAAATTAAAAGCCGGGGCACTCTCAACCATGAAATGGCATTTTCCACAGGAAGTGAAGGAACTTGACTTAACCATCATGCATTACTTCATCATCGAAAAGGCGCTTGGCATTCCGGGTAAAGAGCAACGAAAGTCGGAAAACATTTCCTTCGACCGCAGTTTTTCTGACTGTCTGAAAAAGGTATTAAAAGAAGAGGCACAACTTGCCATTATTACCAACGAGGTGTCTATTGAAGATGTGAAGAAAGTGTGCCACAGTGGTGCTACTATGCCCCAAAAATCAACGTATTTTTATCCAAAAGTTATTTGCGGATTCTTATTCAGCTCAATCAACGAAAATGAATTTCAAACACCCGCTTATTCTCGCTTCTAGTTCGCCACGCAGACAATTCTTAATGCGTGAAGCCGGGTATGAATTTACGGTTGAAAAACCAGCTGTGGATGAATCGTTCCCTGCTGAACTTCCGGTCGAGCAGGTTGCCCGTTACCTCGCCACAAAAAAAGCAGAGTACTTTCGCAGAGAGCTCCACGAAGAGTTGGTTGTCGTGACTGCTGATACGGTAGTCATTCTCGAAAATGAAATACTCAACAAACCGGCTGATCGAAAAGAAGCCATTCAGATGCTTTCCAAGCTTAACGGCAAAACTCACCTGGTGATGACCGGGGTTTGCATTCTTTCAACGGAGAAGGAAGTGAATTTTGACGATACAACCGAAGTCACTTTTAAAACACTTTCACAGGATGAAATTGAATTTTATGTGAACACCTACAAACCTTACGATAAAGCCGGTGCCTACGGTGCGCAAGACTGGATTGGAATGGTTGCCATTGAAAAAATTTCAGGCTCCTATTTCAATGTTATGGGGTTGCCCATGCATAAAGTATATCAGCACCTTTCCAACTGGTGATGAAGGTCCTCTGGAGTTACCTGAAGCAGCACATTATCCTCGACTTTCATGTCTTTCACTATGGGGTGGTCGCCTTGTTTCTAACAACGTGTATCTATTTCAACTACCAGCTTGATTTTGAAGATAGCTTCCTCGATAACCAGGATGGTATCTATAGGTTTTTATTCTATTTCATTACCAACCTGGTTGCCTATTTCGTACCGGTCATTTCCTATTCAATTTTCAGGCAACAACAAACGCTATTCACATCTTCCGAATTCTTAACAAAAAGCATTTTGGCTATCGCCCTTTTAAGTTTCGACCGATGTGCCTATTTCATCCATGACATCACCGACTTCTACTTTCACAATCGCGTGCAGTTTTGGATAGGTAAGGTATTCAATAACCTGATGAGTATTTTCACGATGATCCTCCCCTTCTTCCTGGTTTACTTCTGGTATGATCGCACCCAAAAACACGGCTATGGATTGACACCCAAACGTTTCGACACAAAGCCGTACTTCATCATGCTGGGTATTATGGTTCCGTTAATTATTGCTGCCTCCTTTTCTCACGGTTTCCTGAATCAATACCCCATGTATTCATCAACGAAGGCCCACCTTCACCTTGGTATTCCTGAATGGATAACCGTAGCCATTTATGAACTGGCGTATGGATTGAATTTCGTGTCGATTGAGTTTTTCTTTCGGGGATTTCTTGTCATTGGAATGATAACAACGCTAGGCAGGGGCGCTGTCGTGCCGATGGCAAGCATCTATTGCTTTTTGCATTTTGGAAAACCAATGGGCGAGGCCATCAGCTCAATTGTTGGTGGATACATTTTAGGCGTAGTGGCCTATCAAACCCGTGGAATTTGGGGTGGAGTAATTGTTCATGTGGGCATTGCCTGGACGATGGAACTGGTTGCATTCCTTCAAAAAAGTTTTTCAAATGATTAGTCGCTGAAATATTTTCTGCTACGGTTTTCTAAATGTTTCAGCGTAGTACCTGATACTCCGATCAATAATCGGGAAAGCCTCTTCCTTTCCTAAAAATTCATCCACCACCACCTTTTTATTCTCAAGGGTTTTATAATTCTCAAAAAAGTGCCTGAGTTCTACTCTGAAAAATTCTGGAAGTTCGCTCACGTCCCGGATGTGGCTTACGCTGGCATCTTGTTCAGCCACTGCAATAATTTTATCATCAGCTTCCCCCCGATCCACCATTCGCATGACGCCAATTACTTTTGATGGGATGAGGCAGCGCGGAACCACCGAGACCTGGGTTAACACAACAATATCAAGCGGATCATGGTCTTCTCCCATGGTTTGAGGAATAAACCCGTAATTAAGCGGGTAATACATGGACGCATAAATAACCCGATCCAGCTTTATGAGTCCGCTCTCTTTATCAATTTCATACTTGGCGCGCGATCCCCTCGGTATCTCAATAATGGCATTCAGATTTTCAGGAGGATTGGAACCGATGCGCACTTCGTGCCAGGGATGTTGTACCATACTTTACACTGATTGTTTGTTCCAATTTAGGCAAAAAAAACTCCCGGCAAACCGGGAGTTTTCTGGGCAACAGGTATCAAAATTTTTACTTGTCTGGTTTATCCTCTTTCCCTTTATTCGCATCCTTCTTTTCAGCTTCGCGAATCCTGTCTCCATCTTTTAGCCGCTTGGAAACCACCAGGAATGGGCCCGTTACAACTACTGTACTGTCGGAAACACCGGAAAGAATCTCAATGTTATCATAATCACTAATACCAGTTTTTACTTCAACCATTTTCGCCTTGCCACTATCGTTGATAAAAACAACAACCTTATCTTCTTTTTTCTTTTCAGGTTGCTTTTGCGCTACGGTTTGCTGGGTATTATCTGATTCTTGGCGTCCTTCTGCAGGTTTATCGTCCGGGTTCCGTGTAGTTACCGCAGCCAATGGCACCGACAACACATCGATTTTTCTATTCGTCAAAATCTCCACGCTGGCCGTCATACCCGGGCGAAAAGGATAGCGATTACCCTTTGCGACCAAATCCTGATAAGATGAATTCAATACGAGTATGCGTACTTCAAATTCAGTTATGGCATCTGCCGAAAGCTTATCCTTGGCAGTATTGGCAATGTTGGTGACAACCCCTTTAAATTGTTTGTCAATATTGGCGTACGCATCCACATCAATCATGGCGGTATCGCCCAGGTGTACCCGAACGATATCATTTTCATTCACATTCACGCGTACCTCCATTTTACTCAGGTCGGCAATGCGAAGCATTTCAGTTCCCTGCATTTGCGCAGTACCCAATACACGTTCACCTTTTTTTACACTTAGTTTCGACACAATACCATCCATGGGAGCAGCCACATTGGTTAAGCGAACATTTTCACGTGCTTCTCGCACTGTTGCTTCGCTGCTTCGCACAATGTAACGCGAAGCTTCCAGGGATTGCTTTGCTGATTTTAAGTCGTTCTCAGCCACCTTATAGTTCTGCTGCGCTAACTGCCAGTCGGCCTCCGAAATAACTTTTTCATTCCATAATTTTTCCTGGCGCTTATATTCCTGTTCAGCGCGGGTATAGGTTGCTTCTGCACGTGACAGGGATGCTTCAGCCGATACGGCATTTGCCTTTTGCTGGTTCAGCGCAGCTTCGGCTCTTTCTAACTGCGACTGCCATGTGTCCGGGCGAATCTTCACTAATAATTTTCCTTTGGGCACCGAGTCTCCCTCTTCAATCAGTAGTTCACGTATTTCACCTGATACCTCTGGTGCAATTTTCACCTCGGTTACCGGCTGTACCGTTCCCGAGGCACTTACTTTCTCAACAATGGTAGCGCGTTTTGCCTTGGCCATCTCCACCTCCATATCTTTTGGTTTTCCAATCCAGCCTTGTGAGCGGCCAATGATTATAAAAAACAGGAGTACTACGAATAGGCCGATAAGCCCGTATATTAATTTGTTTGATTTGCGTTTTTGTTTTGCCATGTTGGTTAAGTAAATCTGTCAATTAAAATCCTAAAGGTAAGCCCTGATAAAAGTCGAGTACTTTTTTCCTAAAGATGAAATCATATTTCGCCCGAAGCAGATCCGATTGAGCCTGAAAAAGGTTATTCTCTGCAACCTGGTAGTCAACAAAATTTACTGCCCCCAGGTTATACCGTTGCTTGGTCATTCGAAACGCTTCATCACGTGCCTTCACTTGTTTATCGGTTGATTGATACGTTTTAATAGCTGCCTGCGCATTGTTATACGCTGTTTCAACTGTTTGACGCAATTGGTTTTTAGTCTCGATCAAACTAATATCTGCCAATTCTTTGTTAATGGCTGCCCGTTGAACAGAGGAACGAGTCTGTAACCCGTTAAAAATGGGAATCTGTAAGCTTAACCCGATGCTTCTTCCCCGGTTATCCCTGTACTGATCTCCCATGGAAGGAACGCGAATTTCACCACCGGGAACAGTCACTGGATTGGGCGCTAAAACAGGTGTATTAAATCCATCCTGAACGTAGCCAACTACAGGTGTTACCGTAGTAGATGTTCCATCAGCAAAAAAACGTTGAAATTGATCTGAGTATAAAGTTGAGAACGATCCGTTGGCACTCAGGCGTGGGTAAAGACTTCCTTTGGCCGAGCGGTAAGCATATGATGAACTCTTCTTCCGCAATTCAGCCGCACGGATTTCCGGCATCGACATCGTTGCGATTTCAAAAATTTCATCAGCACTTTTAGTAATTGCTGCTTCACTTTCAATGTTTACCTGAGGAAGTTCTACATCCATTTGGGTTGAAGCCGGCAGTTGAAGTGCCTGCTTCAATTGAAGCAACGAAAGGTTTAACGCATTCTCGCGCTGAATAACATTTAACTCGTTTGTGGCCAGTTGCGCATCAAGATTGAGTACATCCGCCATCGGAACAGACCCGGCATCTGAAAGCTTTTTAGTGCGGTCTAGCTGCTCTTGTGTTGACTTTACCTGAAGTTCAGCTACTGCATAAAGTTCTTTATTGAAAACAACATTCAGATACAGGGTAATTACATTAAGAATAACATCGTTCCGGGCTTTAATAAGATCTTCGTTAGCAGCATCCAACTCTACATCACTTTGCTTCATGCTGTAAAACAACCGAAATCCATTCCAGAGTAACAGGCTTGCACTGGCATTCAAATTTGAGGATAGTTGTCTTTTCTCGGTAAAATTATTGGTTGCCGGGTTAATGGTTCTGCCCCAGTTTCCACCATAACTGCCGCTGGCATTTAACGTTGGCAACATGGTCATTTTTGACTGAAGGAAGTTAATCTCACCCGTCTCAACATTATAGGTACTTCTCTTTACAGTTAAGTTATTGGATACGGCATAATCAACAATTTCACGCAAGGTCCATACTTTCTTTTCCTGCACATCCTGTGAAAAAAGAGAAAAAGGTAAAACCAATAAAAAAAGAACTACAAAAAACTGTTTCATCTGTATTTAACGATCAATATCCGGTATATAAATAACTTCTTTCACCCAGCTTAGACTCCGTACGTACTCTAATGTTACAGGTTTCACTCCTGAGTCCATTTCTATCACTAAACAGGCTAAATCATTCTTTCCCTTACGCGAAACCGACATGGTGGCGATGTTGCAATCGTCATGCGCCAGCACGTTGGCCAGGAATGCAATGCTTCCTTTCACATCGGCAGCAAAAATCACCAGTGTATGTAAACTGGCCGTGAAATCGGCTTTAAAGCCATTCACTTCAGCTATGTTAATAACGCCCCCGCCTTTGCTTTCACCCAGTACTTCTATCTTCCGATCTTTAAGTTTCAGGTTTAACCGAATGGTATTCGGATGCAATGCCGATGCGTTTCCGATCGATTTGAATGTGTATTTCAGTCCTGCTTCCTTGGCAAGCTCCAACGAAGTTTTAATTCGCTTGTCATCCGTTTTATAATCCAGCAAGCCGGCAATAATGGCCCGGTCGCTGCCATGTCCTTCGTAGGTACGGGCAAATGAATTATAAAAAATAATGTCTGCCTCTTCGGGGATGCCACCCAACAACTTAAGAGAAGCCCGTGCAATACGAACCACGCCTGCCGTATGCGAACTGGATGGACCGATCATGATGGGCCCAATCATATCAAAAACGCTGCTTTTTTCTGGCATACTCTCTTAAATTAGGTCATTTGTCGCTTAAAGGATGCCCAAGTTACAAGTTCAGAGTTCAAAGTTTCAGGATTAATTGACATTGAACTTTGAACCTTGACCTTGGGCTTTGATTTCTCGTGTTAAACTGCAATGGGTGCCTTTATTCCGGGGTGAGCCTGGTAGTTCACAATCTCAAAATCTTCAAACTGGTAATCGAAAATGGTTGGTGGCTTTCTACGAATATTCAACCGAGGAATGTCGAAGGGCTCACGCGACAACTGAAGTTTTGCCTGCTCAATATGATTGGTGTACAAATGCGTATCTCCGCCTGTCCATACAAATTCACCCGGCAGCAAATCACATTGCTGGGCAAACATGTGCGTAAGCAACGCATAGGAGGCTATGTTGAAAGGCACGCCCAGGAAATAATCAGCACTGCGTTGATAAAGTTGGCACGACAACTTTCCATCCGCTACATAAAATTGAAACATGGCATGACAAGGCGGTAGTGCCATCTTATCAACTTCTGCGGGGTTCCAGGCGGTTACAATATGCCTGCGTGAATCTGGTTTCTGTTTGATCTGGTTAATAACATTGGTGATCTGATCAATCGTTTGTCCATTCGGTGCAGGCCAGCTTCTCCATTGATGGCCGTACACCGGCCCCAGATCGCCATTCGTATCGGCCCATTCATCCCAAATGGTAACTCCATGATCGTGCAGGTACTTGATGTTTGTGTCGCCTTTTAAAAACCACAATAACTCAATGAAGATGGAGCGGGTATGAAGCTTCTTTGTGGTTAATAGCGGAAATCCTTTGGAAAGATCAAAACGAAGTTGGCGACCGAACACCGAAAGGGTTCCTGTTCCGGTTCGATCAGTTTTCGATGCCCCTGTTTCCAGGATGTCTTGCATCAAATCGAGGTATTGCTTCACGTTGGATGGTTTTCAAACACAAAGAAAACAAAAAAGCCCGGGTTTTAAATCCGGGCTTTTACACTAAGTCGAAACAATTAACCTTGTCTTCTTACATTCACCGAGCGGGTTGTACCGTCTACTGAAATGGTGATGATGTTATCGCAGGTACCATCACCGTAATCTACTGTGATAGCCTTTCCGGTAGACACATTGGTAAACTTTTTCACGCCATCAACAGCTATCGGGCAACCTCTTTTATACACCAGTTCCTCAACAATTTCCATGGTATATCCAATGCCTCTTCTATTGGTGCCGGTAGCCGCTACAGAAGCATCTCCGCATTGATTAACAATCAACTGATCCATCAGAGGATTGAGGGCACGAATCCACTCGCGCTCAAAGCAATGCTCGCGTGTAGCTACTGTACCATCAGGCCATGTAGCCTTGCCATCAGCCAGTTGAACTTTAAACTTCGGAGACACTTCTGTGCTTCCCGAAATGTTGGTAAGTGTGCGGGTACCTTCCAACTCAATACCATTGATTGAATATCCATCGAAGGTAGTAATGATGGTGGACTCAGGCATAAACCGCTTGCCTACAAAATGGATCAGGATTTTTCCCTTCCGAACATTGCCTAAAATATCTTCACAACCTTCGCCAAAATCGATTACAATATCTCCTACCGGTGTCTCTGCATTAGAGTTTGGTGTAAACGAAATGGTTACGGTTAAATTCTCGCACGAACAACGGGGATCATTGATGGTGATAGTGCGCGGGCCTTCACCAACACGACCACCGGTATTGGTTCCCTCATCAGAAACAAGAGCAAGACCGGCAATGTCATCTGTGTCTTCAAAATACATGTCTGTCACAGACTCTTCAGCAATGTACGATGCCTCTTCAGCAAAGGGCGTTTCATCTTCCTGGCAGGAAAAGGCAATTCCTAACGTTGCAATGACCGTCATTACGGCCGCTTTTCTTAAAAAATTATTGGTTTTCATAAGGTTTTGGATTTTCACGAACATTTTTTGTTTGTTTTGGCCTTTAGACCGTTAAGTACCTGAAAGGTTTAATGAGCCTTTAAATCTTTAACCTTTGTTCATGATTTATAGACACGCAAGTATACAAAAATTCACTTTTCTGCTCTTGATGAGCCTTTTTTCGGTTATTACTTATAGTCAGAGTTCGTTAAAAATAGCAAAGCTGAAATACCATGGCGGGGGCGATTGGTACGCAGCCAAAACTGCCCTCCCTAACCTCATAGAATTCTGCAACCGGGAGTTAGGAATGACATTAGCCCCTGAAGAAGATATTGTTGAAGCGGGAAGCAAAGACATCTTTCTTTATCCGTATGTATTCATGACTGGTCATGGGAACGTGGTTTTTTCCGAAAGTGAGGCACAAAACTTACGAACATACCTGTTGGGTGGAGGCTTCCTGCATATTGATGATAACTACGGACTCGATAAGTATATCCGAATTGAATTAAAGAAAGTGTTTCCTGAGTTAGAGTTGATTGAACTCCCCTTTGATCACCCGGTATATCATCAAAAATTCAACTTCTCTCAAGGATTACCAAAAATACATGAGCATGACGGAAAGCCTCCGCAAGGTTTTGGTTTAATCTTTGAAGGCAGACTGGTGGTATTCTATTCATACGAATGCGACTTGGGTAATGGCTGGGAAGATGTTGCCATTCACAACGATCCGGAAGCAAAAAGGCGCCAGGCCCTTGAAATGGGTGCAAACCTGATTTCGTACTGCTTCACGAATTCACAGTAACCCCACTCCCCTGATCACAGAGAAAAAGCACTTCATGTAGTAGAAAAACTTGATCCACGGGTGAATGGAGAACAATCTGGCAAAGCCGTGCTGGTAAAATTTGCTCTACCAATAAAATTCAGCTTTTAGATTGGAAACGAGACGAAACCGCCTGATATCCCCGGCCTAGTGCCGGGGTCTCACTCAATACAAATTATTATGGTGAGATCGCGGCATCCCGAGGGGTCGGGACAGGCGAGGCCGCGAAGGTTTAGATTTTTCCAAATATCTCTGCAAGCTTGGAGTGCAACTCTTCTCCTCTCAAATTTTTGGCAACAATTACCCCGTTCGGGTCAATCAACACCGAAAAAGGAATGGCGTTAATGTTATACAACACTGCGGCTTCCGACTGAAAATATTTCAAATCTGAAACGTGTGTCCAGGTCAGGTTATCTTCTTTTATGGCTTTTACCCAGTCTTCTTTATTGCGATCGAGGGAAACACCAAATACGGTAAAGCCTTTGTCTTTGTACGTCTGGTAGGCTTTCACCACGTTAGGATTCTCTCTTCGGCATGGGCCGCACCACTTGGCCCAGAAATCAATCAACACATATTTTCCGCGCAGCGATGAAAGCTTCACCACCTGGCCGTCAGGATTCGGTAATGCAATTTCAGGCGCAACTTGTCCGATGGCTGTGGCCTTGCCTTTATTCACCATATCCACAAAGTCTTTCACATGGGCTGAATTGGGCCATGCTTTCGCTGCTTTATCGGCTGCTGAAACATAAACATCCATGTATTGGTCTTTATCCAGCGTTCGGCCCGATTGAAGAATGTTGATGATGCCGAATGATATGGGTTCATTCATAATCAGTTGTGCGATCTGGTCATTTGCTTTAGCGGCCAGAATCATATACTGCCCCTGGAGTTCTGTCATTTTTTTCTGATCTCCGGCTTGCTGTGCTTTCTGAAATTCCTGCATGAGCTTGGAGGCTTCCGGTGTAGTCGTTACTGCCTGTTGCATCGACTGCACTTTTTTAATAAAGTCGATATCGGGTGAGCCTTTTATTTCATAAAAGCCTGCATTGTTGTTGCCATCAACATTTATTTCAAGATTACTTTTATCTAAGATGACATCGACAATTTGCGTGTTATAAAAATTAAGCCTGTAATAACCTGGCTCGGTTAGCGAAACTTTCTTCGCGTATGTATAATTGCTTTTCAATGTAATCGTATCCTGCCAACCCTGGCCGCTTCGCGTCAATTCCATAATGGTAATGGAACCGGTTAATGGAAAGCCAACTTTACCCGATACCGTCACACTCCAACTGCCATCATTCTTAGGTTGTTGTCCGTTGGAAGAGCAACCGTTAAAAAGCAATACCATCGAAACAAAAACGCTCCCTAATATTCTCATACTTCTTCTAATTTCTTTTTTAATAATTCACTGGCAACCTTCGGGTCTGCCACACCCTTTGTTCGCTTCATCACTTCACCCATAAACATGCCAAGTATTCCATTTTTTCCCTTCTTGTACTCCTGCACCTTGGCCGGATAATCCAATATAACCTGCTCAATAACAGGCAAAATAGAATCCAGGTTACTAACCTGGAGCAAATTTAACTCTTCTGCCAGTTGTATCACCGGTTTCCCTGTTCTTTTCATCAATGCAGGAAAAAGGCGTTGCGATGCAGCGGTGAAGCTTATCACATTATCATCCACCAACTGAGTGAGTTCCCCTAATGTTTTACTTTCAACCGGAAAATCTTTCATCAAAGTGGCGGTTTCATTTAAATACGACTTAACCGGGCCCATCATCCAGTTGGCTACCGATTTATAATTACTGTTATACGCGCAAACTTCTTCGAAATAAGCTGCCAACTCTTTTGTTTCCGTAAGAACGGCTGCATCATATGCTGAAAGGCCATACTGACTGATAAATTTTTCCTTCAACGCCCTTGGCAAAGCCGGCATCGATGAGCTGATCTTGTGAAGCCATTCTTCTGAAATGACCACGGGGCTTAAATCAGGATCAGGGAAATAACGGTAATCGTTCAGTTCTTCCTTGGTTCGCATGCCAAATGTTTTTCCGGAACCGGCATCGAAGGTTCTTGTTTCTGAGCTCACCTCCCCGCCCTGTTCGAGTATTCCAATTTGTCGTTCAATTTCACTATCGATGGCACGCTGCACATTCCGGATGGAATTCATGTTTTTGATTTCCACTTTTTTTCCGAGCTCCGTTGCCGCTTGAAGCATGACCGAAACGTTAGCATCACACCGCAGAGATCCCTCTTCCATATTGCCGTCACAAATTTCAAGATACCGAACCAGTTTTCTGATCTCCGTTAAAAGAGCATACGCTTCTTCTGAGGTTGACAGACAGGGCTCTGTAACAATCTCAATTAAAGGAACGCCTGCTCTGTTAAAATCAATCAGGGTATCGGCTTCACCGGAATCATGTATCGATTTTCCGGCATCATCTTCGAGGTGAATTTTGGTTAGTTGGATATCCCGTTCTGTACCATCCTTAAGCGAAATAGTAACATGCCCACCTTTGCAAACCGGGGTGCGATCTTGCGTAATCTGATAACCTTTCGGCAGATCGGGATAGAAATAATTTTTACGATCAAAGATTGTAGTTTTCATTATTTCAGAATTGCAGGCTAAACCCATCTTAATTGCAAACTCAAGCGCTTGCTTATTGAGCTTAGGAAGCGTACCCGGATGAGCAAGTGTGATGACTCCTACTTGTGTATTGGGAGGTGCACCAAAATCTGTTGAATCGGAAGTAAAAATCTTGCTCTTCGTTAGAAGTTGAGCATGAACTTCAAGTCCAACGACTGCTCGATATTTTACATTAACCTGTCCCATAAAAAATATTGCCGGACTTGCTCCGGCATCCCTCTGTTGTTTCTTCTATAGAGGGAGTTTGCGGCACAAGGCCGCGAAAACAATTACTTTATCAACTCCTTTACTCTCGTTAATACTTTATCCAAACCACCAAGATTCTTCCCCCCTGCGGTTGCAAAGAAGGGCTGTCCACCACCTCCACCATCAATTTCTTTCGCCAGTTCCTTCACCATATTGCCAGCATGATATCGATTTTCCCCGGCCAGTTTCTCCCCGATCATCACCGTAACCTGTGGTTTTCCATCAACATCGGCAGCGAGGATCAATAACAGGTCATCAAACTGGTTTCTTAATGCATACGCGATGTTCTTCGTTGTATCGGCACTTGGAACAGAAACCTTTTCCATGATCAAACTATAGCCGTTCGACTTTACTACCTTCTTAGCCAGTTCATCTTTCAGTTGATTTGCCTTTTCCTGATTAAGTGCTTCAAGCTTTTTTTCGAGCGCATTCTTTTCTTCCAGCAAATTCTTTGTTGCTGTTAAAATATCTTTTGGATTTTTCAGTAATTCTTTAACCTGATCGAGAAGCTGAAGGTTATCTTTCACGAACTTTTCAGCCTCATCAGCTGTAATGGCTTCGATTCTGCGAACGCCTGCAGCCACCGAGCTTTCAGAAACGATTTTAAACAACCCGATGTTACCGGTGGCCTGCACGTGCGTACCCCCGCAAAGCTCTACAGAAAAATGAGGGTCAAACGTAATAACCCGCACAAAATCGTCATATTTTTCGCCAAAAAGTGCCATGGCGCCCAGTTTTTTAGCTTCCTCAATGGGTACATTTCTGCGCTCTCCAAGCTCAATATTTTCCCTGATCTTCTGATTCACTCTATCCTCCACCTTTTGAAACTCTTCCGGTGTCAGGGCAGTAAAATGAGAGAAGTCGAAGCGGGTAACTTTGTCGTTAACGAGTGAACCCTTTTGTTCAACATGTTTACCCAATACTTCGCGTAAAGCAGCATGAAGCAAATGGGTAGCCGAGTGATTGTTCATTGTTAACCTTCGCTTACCCGATTGCACAACCGCTTTAAAAGTCGCGGTTAAATCGGCCGGAAGTTTTTCGGTAAAGTGAACGATCAGTTCATTTTCTTTTCTAGTATCGGTAACACTTATCTTCTCTCCTTTCGTTTCAACGTATCCGGTATCGCCAACCTGGCCACCACTTTCGGCATAGAACGGAGTTTTATCAAACACCAATTGATACACATCTTTATTCTTTACCTTCAGTTTACGATACTTGATAATTTTTACATCGGCCTCCAGAAAATCGTACCCAATAAATTCAGTTTTAGCTTCATCACCCACCAAAATCCAGTCGCCCGTTTCTTTAGTAGCATCGGCCTTTGAGCGGGACTTCTGTTTTTCCATTTCAACTTTAAAGCCTGCCTCATCAACCGTGAATCCGCGCTCCCGGGCAATCAGGGAAGTTAGGTCTAACGGGAATCCAAACGTATCATACAGTTCGAAGGCCTGCTCTCCGCTAATTGACTTCAGCCCTTCAATCCGTTTAAGCCCCTTCTCTAGCGTCCGTAAAAACGATACCTCTTCTTCAAAAATCACTTTACTCACGTAATCTTTCTGTGATTCAAGCTCAGGAAACACATTCTTAAACTGTTCGCTTAATACCGCAACCAGCTTATGCATGAAGGGTTCTTTGAAATTGAGGAAGGTAAATCCGTACCGTACCGCCCTTCTGAGGATGCGCCTGATCACATAGCCGGCACCGGTATTCGAAGGCAACTGACCATCGCAAATGGCAAAGGAAACCGCCCGGATATGATCGGCCATAACGCGCAGGGCGATATCTGTTTTCTCGTTTTGCTTGTACGTTACTTTTGCCGCTTCTGCAATGAAGTTAATCAGCGGACTGAATACATCGGTATCATAATTCGAAGTCTTTTTTTGGATGGCCATGCACAACCGCTCGAATCCCATACCGGTATCGACATGTTGCGCGGGAAGTTTCTCAAGGGAACCATCTGCCTTACGATTGAACTCCATGAACACAAGGTTCCAAATCTCCACAACCTGCGGATGGTCGTTGTTCACCAGTTCTTTTCCGGGCTTCTTTTTAATTTCATCTTCCAGGCGAAGATCAATATGTACTTCTGAACACGGACCACAGGGGCCGGTCTCTCCCATCTCCCAGAAATTATCTTTCTTCTTGCCGTGAATGATGCGATCATCTTCGACCAATTGCTTCCAAAGTTTGGCTGCCTCTTCATCTACCGGAAGGTTATCGCCTTTATCGCCACCGAAAACGCTTACGTATAATCGATCTTTCGGAAGCTTGTAAACTTCTGTGAGTAATTCCCACGCCCACCCGATCGCCTCTTTCTTAAAATAATCTCCAAAGCTCCAGTTACCGAGCATCTCAAACATGGTGTGGTGATAGGTATCGATACCAACTTCTTCCAGGTCGTTATGCTTCCCGCTTACGCGAAGGCATTTTTGTGTATCGGCAATCCGGTTTCTCTTGGGCAAAGAATTACCGAGGAAATAGTCTTTGAATTGCACCATTCCCGAGTTGGTGAATAACAGTGTGGGGTCGTTTTTCAGCACCAGCGGTGCCGAAGGAACAATCTGATGCCCTTTATTCTTAAAAAATTCTAAAAACAGTCTTCTGATCTCACCCGATTCCATCAATCCTGAACTTTTAACATTTATGATTTTTAGTATATTCACCCGCCAATTACCTCATGGGTACGGGCTGAACGAGCAAAAATAAGGGGCTGAGGGGTAGATTTCGCAGTCTTTACACAATTTTTTAACCTGATGAGCCTATCGAAATATCATTACAATCCTAAGACCTGCCGATACGAACCTACCCGAACATCGTTCATGGGTATAGGCGGCTATACAATCCTCTTCTTCCTGACAACAATTCTTATTTTTTGGGGAATGCTTACGCTCCATAGCAAAATCTTTCTCTCAGAACGGGGAAAGGCGTTGAAGAAGGAAAATATTACCATGGTCAGGCACCAGGCTTCTATTCAGGAGGGTTTGACTTCAGTAAACCAACTTTTGAAAAACCTGGAGAACAAGAACTCGGAACTCCACAAAAAGATTTTTGAAACACCTGTTGAAACGACACCCACTGCAATTTCAACTAATGAAAATCTTATTCAGGCAGATGAACGGGAATTTAGAACCGTTGCCAACGACATAGCGAGAAGTTCAGCTGAACTTTCAAGGAAATCAGCAAACCACAATTTACATTTCAGCGCTATGAATGTAGGCACCCGTGAACTTACTTTTTTACTTTCTATTCCTTCTATTCAGCCGATTGAAAACCAGGAGTTGACGAAATTAGTTTCGGGTTTTGGAAAACGAATTAACCCTTTTCACAAAGGCAATTACCGGCATCCCGGTGCTGATTTTGCAGCACCACGTGGAACATCAGTATGGGCAACCGCGAAAGGAATTGTGGTAGACATTCAACGTGGTTCAAGTCTGCAGGCCGGTTATGGAAATTTTGTAGAGATCGATCACGGAAATGGCTTAGTTACGAGGTACGCTCACCTGGAAGAGGTTCATGTCAGGGTTGGCCAACGGCTGACAAAAGGATTCATCATTGGCACCGTTGGCATGAGTGGCGGTGCTGTGGCACCTCATGTTCACTATGAAATTATCCGCCATGGGAAACAGGTAGATCCTGTTCCTTATATGATGGAGAAATTAAGCAGTGACGAGTATGCTGCGTTATTAAAGCTTGGATCAAAAAGAAATCAATCACTGGATTAAGTGAAGCGCGTTTTTCTATATAACCCCGAAACCTGTCAGTACGAACCCCAGTTTCTTACTGGTAAAAAGTTCTTAAGAAACCTTCTCCGGTTCGTTGCGCTTTCAACCGTTGTTGCGCTGGGCTTATTCACCTGGTATATCAATCGTTTTGCACCCCTTGAGGAGCAGTACCTGGAACAAAAGAACTATGCTTTACACCTTGAATGGGAAGCGTTAGAGAAAAAAATTGATGGCGCCTATTCCCAGTTAAATCAACTGATTGAACAGGATGATCATAACTACCGTGTCATACTTGATTTACAACCGCTTGGAAATGAAGTTCGTGAAGCAGGTGTTGGTGGTGCTGAACGATTGTACCTGAATGAGGTGAAGGATTATGACCTGATTACCCGCACCTATAAGCGTTATGAAAAACTCAAACATCAATTGGATGTAGAGAAGCAGTCGTTTGATGAATTGAACAAAGTAACGGAAATAAAACGGACCATGTGGGCATCGAGGCCTGCTATTCAGCCGATTGATAATAAAGACCTAACGCGTTTACATACAACGTTTGGGTTGAGGTTTCATCCGTTGCTGGGATATGTACGGCCTCATAAAGGACTCGATTTTACAGCTGCCAGCGGAACCCCCGTATATGCTACAGGTGATGGCACAGTGTTAACTTCTTACTACTCCAATACCTTTGGTAATGTGATTTATCTAAACCATGGATTTGATTTTGAAACACGCTACGCCCATCTTACCCGGTACATCGTGGAAACGGGCGAATTTGTTAAACGCGGACAGATTATCGGTTATGTAGGAAACACGGGGACATCGGTATCACCTCACCTGCATTACGAAGTGCTTTTTAAAAATGAGCAGATTAACCCCATGAATTTCTTTCAGCGAGACTTAAATAATCAGGAGTATGAACGCCTGATAAAAATGGCTTCTTCCACGAAAGCTGCGTTAGACTAGCAACTTTGCTCATTTGTTCCGAATTGGTTTCCTTTGCCAGCCATTTTAAATAAGATCAAATGCGTTTTTCCATTTTTCTCATCTCTCTCTTAAGCTTTGCTCTCGCTCAAGCACAAATAGCCAAAAAAGACACAGTAACGGTAATCGGTGTCGGTGATATTATGATGGGAAGCAACTATCCAAATGTGGTTTTGCCTCCACAAAATGGAACCCTTCTGATGAAAGAAGTGGAGCACGTTTTAAAAAATGCAGATGTAACCTTTGGCAACCTGGAGGGAACATTGCTCGATTCGGGCGGGACTCCCAAATCATGCCGCGACCCGAAAGTATGTTACGCGTTCAGGAGTCCCGTTGCTTATGTTCAAAACCTGGTACGTGCAGGTTTTGATGTGATGAGCCTCGCCAATAATCACGCTGGCGATTTTGGTGATATCGGCAGAAAGAGTACGATCAAAACATTAGACGATGCCGGCATTTTACATACAGGGCAACTACCCAGACGTTATATAACATTTGAAAAAGAGGGTGTCCGCTATGGTTTGGCTGCTTTTTCACCCAACAGTAATTGCATCAGCATCAACAATCTCCGTGAAGCCCAGGAAATTGTTAAAGAATTAAACGGGATTTGCGATATCGTCATTGTTTCGTTTCATGGTGGAGCTGAGGGCGGCCAATATCAAAATGTTCCGCGCAAACATGAGTTGTTTCATGGCGAAGACCGGGGTGATGTGTATAACTTTTCCCATCAATTAATTGATGCCGGGGCCGATATAATCTTTGGTCATGGACCGCACGTAACCCGTGCCGTTGAAGTCTACAAAAACCGCTTTATTGCCTACAGCATGGGTAATTTTTGCACCTATGGAGGAATCAATGTTTCGGGAATCAATGGTTTGGCGCCTATTGTAAAAGTATTTACAGACCCAACCGGTAAATTTTTGCAAGCTGAGATCACGCCAACCTATCAAATTGCCCGCGACAGGGTGAAAATTGACACAGAAAAACGGGTGATTAAAAAAATGCAGGAACTCACAAAAAAAGATTTCCCGGAAGTGCCCGTTCGCATTGACGATAATGGATTAATTACCTACATTGCTCGACAAGATGGCTTATAAAGAAAAGGAAATCGAGAAACTCTACTACTCCATAGGAGAAGTAGCAGAACAATTCAATGTAGCACCATCCCTCATTCGTTTTTGGGAATCTGAGTTCGACCTCATCAAGCCGAAAAAGAACCGTAAAGGTAACCGGCAGTTCACCAAAGAAGATATTGATAATGTTCGCACCATTTACCACCTGGTAAAAGAGAAAGGCTTCACCTTACAGGGTGCTAAGGAGATGT
>JBAQPU010000058.1:0-73361 GCA_049306095.1 Cyclobacteriaceae bacterium | reverse complement strand
TTTTGTTAGGCGGAAGGTCCTTCGCAACTTTCCTTCTTCGATGAGTATGAAGCTCAACAGCAAACGCATCCATTCCCTCCCAGGCATCGCCATCACGCAGAACTTTTTCCAGGACAGTCCGGATGTTATATTCAACCGGGCTTTTTAACGTTTTCAGTTCATCCCACCTCAAAGGCATGGAAACAGGAGCGCCAATTCTTCCACGCAAACTGTAAGGCGATACAATACTTTGCCCTGATCGTATTCTGTAAATGTCAATCAACACCCTGCCTTTACGCGCCTCCTTTTTGATGTGAAGCGTAGTGTCGTTCGCGTAGCGGTCAACAAAGGGTTGCGCTATTGCCTGAGCAGCTTCAAAAACGGTGTGGAAGTCGAACGTTGGTTCCAGCGGGCAACAAATGTGAATGCCCTTTCCGCCCGTAGTTTTTGCAAAGGCAGTATAGCCAAATGTCTCAATGAAGTCCTTAAGTTGAAAGGCAATCGGAACCACTTTTTTAAAATCATAGCCTTCAGGAGGATCCAGGTCAAACACCATATAATCGGGATTGTCGAAATTTGGCTTGCGGCTGTGCAGTTGGTGAAGTTCCAGTGATGCCAGGTTTGCCAGCCAAACTAAAGAAGCGGGTTCGGTTGCAATGATGTAATCTTTCTTTTCTTCCTTACCAAGTTTTTCAAATTCAAGCCAGGGTGGCGCCCACTCAGGTCGATTTTTTTGGTAAAACATTTCTCCATGAATACCATCCGGAAAGCGGATCAGCGTAAGCGCCCTGCCTTTAATGTGATTCAAAAGCGTTGGTGCAATTTTCAAATAGTATTCAATGATCTCGGCTTTCAGAATACCATCTTCAGGGAAAAGAACTTTATCCAGGTTGGAGAGTTCCAATTTCCTTTTTCCAACTTCCGCCCATTGTGATTTCTTAGCCATTTGCTGCTTAATCTAACGCAACTTCATTTTTTCGACTCAGGAAAATCATTCCCACAATGAAACAAATTCCGGCCACAACAATCGGGTACCAAAGCCCTGCGAAGGGTCCGCCATTGATGGTTAATGCAGTAGCAATAAATGGCGTAAGTCCGCCAAAAATTCCATTGCCGATGTGATACGGAAGCGACATAGAGGTGTACCTGATTTTTGTTGGAAAAAGCTCCACTAAAAAAGCCGCGATGGGCCCGTAAACCATGGTTACGAGCACAACCTGAAGAAGTACCAGTCCAATCATGATCCAATAATTCGTATCCGATAAAACTACTTCCGATTTTGATTCCTCATGCCCTGAAATTTTTCTGATTGTCTCGCGGTGTACGGTTTTATCGGTAAAAATCCTTTGGTATGTTTTCGTGGTGATGGTGTCACCGGAGTCGATTATTGTTTTCGATGAGGTAATACTTTTTTCACTGATAACTTCCTGCTTGGAAGAAATATCACTGATGGCAAACATTTTTTGATAAACCGGCCGGTAAAGCAAGGTTGCCAGTAGCAGCCCCGCCATCATAATAAATTTGCGTCCAATACGGTCCGACAGCCAGCCAAAAAAAATAAATAACGGTGTTCCGATGATAAGGGCAATAGCAATAATATAATTTGACTGAACAAATTCAACCTGACACGTTTTTTGAATAAAGGAAAGTGCATAGAACTGGCCTGTATACCAAATTACACCCTGCCCTGCGGTGGCTCCAAACAATGCCAGTAAGACAAGTTTCAAGTTTTCCTTTTTTCCAAAACTTTCTTTGATGGGGTTATGTGATGTTTTTCCTTCCGCTTTTAGTTTCGAAAACAAGGGAGACTCCTGCATGCGAAGACGCATATAAATTGAAACGCCTACTAAGATGGCCGATAACAGAAAGGGAATTCTCCAACCCCACTCATTGAAAGCTTCTGTGCCCATGGTTTGGCGTACAAACAGGATAACCCCGAGCGAAACAAACAGACCAAGTGTTGCGGTAGTTTGAATAAAGCTAGTATAATAACCTCTTTTGCCTGCCGGGGCATGTTCAGCAACGTATGTGGCGGCTCCTCCATATTCACCTCCCAGCGCAAGCCCCTGAACCAGGCGGAGGATCAGAACAAGAAGCGGGGCAAACAACCCAATTTTTTCATAACCCGGTATCAAGCCGATTAAAAAAGTAGAGCCACCCATCAGCATAAGCGTGACCAGGAAGGTGTATTTCCTTCCAACCTTGTCACCCAATCTGCCGAACACTAATGCGCCAAAAGGCCGCACGATAAAACCTGCTGCGAAGGTGGCCAGTGTAGATAGGAATGCGGCCGTGGGATTGGCTTTAGGAAAGAATTGATCGGAAAGAATAGTTGCCAGACTTCCGAAGATGTAAAAGTCGTACCATTCGATCAGGGTGCCAACGGATGATGCGGTAATAACCGGCCAGAGTTTTTGTTTTGATATGGATTGACTCATTCGTTCAATACTTTTTAAAGAAAGATAGAAAGATTTGTCCATCACCTGAAGCCGGCTCGGAAAACTTACACGGTTTTATCATTTTACTTCAAGCGTAAATCGTTCGCCAATCAATACCAGAGAAGATTGAACTTAAAAGTAAATTTCCTGTGCTAATCGATATGTATTGGCGTGTGCTTCAATGATGTCCCTGAAATCAACAGAATACCCACCACCCATGCTGGCTACCAACGGAATGTTGTTTCGTTTAGCTGTTTCAAGCACAAGCCGATCGCGCTGTTTGCAACCCTCTCGCGTTAAACTAAGCTTACCAAGTTTATCGGTTGCCAGGACATCTACTCCTGACTGGAAAAATATAAAATCGGGCTGCAGTAAGTCGACCAGGTTTTTAAGGTTGGTATCAAGGGTTCTTAAGTAAAATTCGTCACTCGTAAAATCGTCCAGACCAATATCCAGATTTGATTTCTCTTTCTGTAAGGGATAGTTGTTAGCTCCGTGCATACTGAAAGTAAACACCCGTGGTTCATTCCGGAAAATCTGGGCGGTTCCGTTACCCTGATGTACGTCAAGATCCACCACCAGTACTTGGTTAGCTAAATTATTGTCAAGAAGGTAGTGGGCTGCAATAGCAATGTCGTTCAATAGGCAAAATCCCTCCCCTTTGTTGGTAAAGGCATGGTGCGTTCCTCCGGCAATGTTCATGGCCACTCCGTACTGTTTGGCAAAGTGGGTACATTGAAGGGTGCCCTGCATGATGATAACCTCGCGCTGAATAAGCTCCTGGTTTAATGGGAAACCTGTTCTTCGAATTTCTTTTTGGGAGAGACTCAGGCGCTGGAGGTTGTTCCAATACTGTAGTTCATGTGTTCGGACAATCCACTGTTCATCAATACGAACAGGGCTGAAAAAATTATCGCTTTTTAATGTTCCTTCATACAGAAGTTGCTGCGGTAAAACCTCATACTTGCTCATCGGGAATCGATGATGCGGTGGCAACTGCAATACGTAGGAATTTGACCAGGCAACTTTAAGCATAAAAAAAGCAGTCCTGCTAGAGGACTGCTAACATACTTAACAAATTGTTAATTTCTAATGCTCGTGTTTGTGTTCTTTACCTTCTCCATACCAGGATTCCTGTAGTTCATGAAACAGGTCGTGAAGACTGGTAAGCGACTGCCCAATTTTTGTGGTATCGCCACTTTGTGCTACCTCAATAAACGCTGATGCATCGCTTTTTAATTGTGTAAGCTTAGCTTTAATCTCCTCATTGTTTACTTTTTCCGGAATAGTTGCGTTGGCCCATTTTTCAGCAACTTTGGCCATTTCGGCAGCGTGAGCTTTAGCTGGCTCTAGGTTTGCAGAATCCTTAAAGGGATGGAAACTTTCTGCCATCACCATATGGAACTCATCCATCTCTGGCCATTCGTCATTATTGGCCACATTGGCCGAGGATTCCTTTTTCTCTGAACAGGCCGCTATTGAAAACATAATTACCAGCAGGGTTAAGAAGTACGTACTTGATTTCTTCATATTCATATTTAAAATGGAACAAACAAAATTAATAAAATCTCAATTCTTTTCGCGTTTACGGTATTTACGTTGATCAAATAACGCCATAAACTTCCTGAGCAGATCATAGTATAATGTTACAAACAGGGTCAAGGTCATGCACCAGATGATGGTTATGTTAAAGTACAGTGTATCAAACAAACGACCGGCAAAATATTTTGTTGGTTGAAAGAGCGTGGCTGAAAAATCGAACAGGTGTGCAGGTTTGTGATCTTCAAAGTAGATGGGATATATTTTCTGATGGAGACGCCCCTTATACTCAATTACCCGGTTGGGGGTCATCATATTTTTAACCGATGTGGCCACTGCCTTGTTCTGGTAACGATCGCGGTGGTTATTAAAATCTTCCAGTTTTTGAGGTGTACCGGTAAGCGACAATACCATGCTCTCTTTTTCCTGTATAGCCCTGTTTTCTCTGATGAGGTAGTATTGCTTCAATACATTCAAAAACTTCATCGACTGGTCATATACTGTGGAATCAAACTTTCCAACCTCTAGCTTACTAATTGCCGGGAAGTTTTCTGCACCAACCACATTTAATTCATACCCGATCTCGTTTCTCAAAAGGGATAATGAGTTCACGATCTCTTCACTTCTTGGATTGTTCCAGTTTCCACGATTATTCAAACACAGGGCAAGGTGAGATTCGAGTTGTGGAATATAGTAAACACGCTTGTAGTCAGACTGGGCAATGGTTTGATCAATTTCATAAAATTGCTTCTCGAAGGGGTTATCTTTATACTGGGTAACCATAAATGCTTCGAAGGCCCAACGCGAGGCCATCAACTCACCTACCAGCGGAACGCCTACCTGGTTTCCGACTTTTGGGTTAAATTTTTCAAAATTAATAACTACACCACTTAACAGAAGTTGAGGAATGATCAGCACAGGAATAAGGATGTAAATGGTAACGGCTGAATTAAAAGCGGAAGAAATATTGAGCCCCAGCATATTCGCAAAGCATGAGCAACTGAAAAGAATAAGCCAATAGCGCATTTCATCCAAAGGAATTTCCAACACCAGGTTTCCGACAACAATAAACGCAAAGGTTTGAATGGCTGAAATGGCAAACATGACAAATACCTTGGAGGATAAATAGCTGCTTCGGCTGAGGTGAAGAAACTTCTCTCGTTTCAAAATTTTGCGGTCTCTGAAAATTTCTTCTGCGCTCATGGTCAGTCCGAAGAAAAGTGCAACCACTACACTCATAAAAAAGTAAACCGGAATGTTTTCATTGTTCGAAAATGTGTAGCCCGGGCTTTCCTTATCCAGCAGGTTGTAATACTTTACCATGAAGCTGATGAAAAAGGCCAGTACCGGAGCTTCCAGTAAATTAATATACATGTACTGCTTGTTGGCGAGCTTAGCCAGTACATCACGAATCGTAAATATGTTGAATTGCCGTATCCTTCCCGGGATTTCCTGCGTTACCAGTAATTTATCCTTAGCGTGATCCAGCTTCGGTATCTTTATTTTCTTTTTGAAAAACTGGTACCACTGGCCGGATGAAATTTTCCGGGTGTTGGTCAGGCGGCCATATTCGTTAACAACTTTTGTTTCAATGATGTTAAAAACCTGTTCGGGGTTAATGTTACCGCACTCAGGGCAGGCGCCTTGCGTTTTGTTGGTAGCATTTACGATGTCGCGAAAATAACTGACCGATTCAATCGGGTTGCCGTAATAAATCTGAAAGCCCCCTACATCCAGAATCAACAGGGTATCAAACATCTTAAAAATATCAGAAGATGGCTGATGCAACACCACAAAAATCATTTTCCCGCGCAGCGATAGCTCCTTTAGTAAATCCATGATATTCTCCGAGTCGCGGGATGATAACCCCGAAGTGGGTTCATCTACAAACAGGATGGTAGGTTCGCGCAAAAGCTCCAGTCCGATGTTTACGCGTTTGCGTTGACCCCCGCTAATGGTTTTTTGCATGGCAGATCCGACTTTCAGGTTCCGGATCTCATGCAGGCCAAGCTGCGTTATTATTTTCTCAACGCGTTCGGCAATTTCACTTTTACCGTATTGTCCAAAACATAAGCGCGCAGCAAAGTAAAGATTTTCAAAAACCGTGAGGTCTTCCATCAACAGGTCGTCCTGTGGGATGTATCCCACTACACCTTCTACCTTTTCAGGGTTTTTATGGATATCAATTCCATTCACCAACACTCTGCCGCTGGAGGGTTCCTCTGTACCATTCAATACACTCAGCAAGGTAGATTTGCCCGAGCCGCTGGCCCCCATGATGCCAATCAATTTTCCTTCGTGCTCGGCAATATTGATATTCTGTAGCGCAGCCTTGCCGGATTTGAAGTGGTAAAACAGATGGTCGGCTGTAAAGGTAATTTTACTGTGAGCCTCTTCGACCAAAAACTTCCCGATGATATCGCTGTAATAAATGGATTCAATTTTGTCGCCACGAATGGTACTGCCTGTCGGGAATACATCTACCCTCCTGCTCTTAAGTGGAATACTATTCAGGTACAGCACGGAAATTCCTAAATACTTTATAAAGTAGGTCTCCGACATCTTAAGAATCGCAATGAGGCCCGTCAGATTTTTTTCAATGATGCGGGGTCCGGGGTGATCTTTCTGGTCGTATCCTTCGTCTATAATCAAGACATGCCTGGAGGAAAGCTCATCGATGTCCTGACCGGTAACGAAATCGCGAAGTTCTTTTACATCGGTTTGATCAATCTTCAACGCCTGGCCTATATAAAAAATCAGGTTGCTTTGCTCCTCCGAGATATCACTATCCACATTCACCAGTTCAATGATTTTCACAATCAGCACAAGCTTTTGCTGAACGGTAAGCGCCTGGTTTACTTTCTTTGTGATCTGCATGATCTTGGCCCAGTCATCGACATATTGCCGGGTTTCATGATCAATACTTCCGGAGGGTTCTGAGGCGGCTGAAGCTACCGCCTGGTGATGGCCTGCAAATTCATCAAATAAATTCAGGTAATACTTGATGGCATCGCGATTCAGGTGCAACGCCAAAAACTCTTTAATATCATTCCGCTCCTCTTCCGTTATGCGTTCGCGTGTTACGATGGCAAAAAGTTGGATGATGGCCTTGAGAAGTTCTTCACTCATGCGGAGCTATTCCATTAATTCTTCCAAAATAGGAAAAATAAGCGTTAAAAAATCAGGCTGGTTTTAGGGTACAGGTAAAAAGAACCGGCTGTTGTTATCCGATTTTACTGGCAATCATATTGCTGAGAACAAAAAGTCCTTCGCGAAGGTATTCATCGTTCACGTTCAATGAGTTAGTAACTGGCTTCCCCTCCTTGTCGAGGATCGTATTTCCCAGTTTATCGTTACCGGCACGCTTCTTTTCAGATTCATCCATTTCATTTTTCCGGACCGTTTCATTTAATGAAATGGTTGTTTCGGAAATGCTCTTTCTGGTTTCATTCGTTTCATCGATAAACCTGCTCAGGAATGGGTCACTTTTCACCCGTTCCTGATATGCCTTGTTCAGATCGGCCAATACTTTATCATTGATAATGGGTGTTTTTTGGTAAAGGGTTCCGTTTATTTCATCCCATGGCAACGCATTCAGTTGTGAACTCTCCCCAAATTGTTCGGGATCAAGGGCCGTAGGAAGTTTGATATCCGGTGTTACGCCTTTGTGTTGTGTGCTGCTTCCGGTAGCACGATAAAATTTTTGCAACGTTAACTTTAAACTTCCCACCTCCTCCTTTTCGTCACCCATTACACGGTTTAAAGGAATTACCTGCTGCACGGTTCCTTTGCCAAAAGTAGATTCCCCAACAATTACACCACGGTGGTAATCTTGAATGGCGCCTGCAAATATTTCAGAAGCCGAGGCGCTGAACCGGTTTATCAATACAACCAAAGGTCCGCTATACGCAATTTCTGAGTCATCGTCTGTTAATACTTCTACGCGGTTGTTAGAACTCTTAACTTGTACAACAGGGCCATTTTTAATAAATAATCCAGTCAGGTTAATGGCCTCTTGCAAGGAACCGCCACCGTTGTTGCGCAAATCAATAACAATACCTTGTGCCCCCTCTGCCTGAAGCTCACCAATAAATTTTTTGACATCACGTGTGGTGCTGTTGTAGTTCGGATCTCCCTTTTGATAGGCCACAAAATCCATATAAAAGCTAGGAAGGGTAATGACACCAAGTTTGACCGGCCGGCCATTTTGAACCGACTCGATCATCTTCTTTTTAGCCGATTGATCTTCCAGTTTGATTTTGTCGCGCACAAGCACGATGGTAGTAGATGGACCGTTAACACCGGTTGAGGCGGGCAGCAGTTGAAGGCGAACTTTTGTTCCTTTAGGTCCCTTAATCAATTTTACAACTTCATCGATGCGCCATCCAATCACATCCACCATTTCACCCTTGTCGCCCTGGGCAACACCAATAATCCGGTCGTTCACGTGAATTAAATTACTTTTTTCGGCAGGTCCTCCCGGTAAGATTTCATTCACCTTCGTGTAGTCGTTATCGGTTTGAAGGCGCGCTCCAATTCCTTCAAGCGATTGGCTGATATCCTGATTGAAGCGGTCGGCAGCACTTGGCGAGAAATAATTGGTGTGCGGATCGTACGCTTCAGCTATGGTGTTCATATAAATACTGAACACATCTTCGCTGTTGGTCTGATGAATTGATTTGATGAAACGCTCATAACGACTTCTCAATGCCTCAGTAGTTTCTTCCTTTTTCTTTCCGGCTAGTTTTGAGCTTAAGGCAAAGTTCTTGATAATTTTTGCCCAGACCTCATTGAGTTCGGCATCGGACTTCGGCCAGTCAGCCTTGTCGCGATTAGTCTCATAATATTCATTTTTTGAAAAATCAAAATCCTTCTCAATCAGCGTATGCGTTACATACGTCATGCGCTCGTCAAAGCGCTTTTGAAAAACTCTATAAATAACAAAGGCGGGGCTTACATCTTCATCTTTAGTAAGGTCATCCAACTGGTACCGGTACTTTTCAAAGGTTGCAATATCGGAAGCCAGAAAGTAGGTTTTGCTGTTATCGAGGGCTTTAACGTAAGCATCCAGAATAGCCGAAGAAAGGGAATCATTCAGGTGGAGTTTCTGGTAGTGGTAGCTATCCAAAATGCCGGCAATGACTTTGGCTTGTTTTCCAAAAATTGGCTTTTCCGACAGTACGGTATCGGGCTGAGCAATTGCCCCAAGATGGAGTAGAAGAAATGCCAACAACACAAAACGCTTCATGATCAGTAGTATTTAATCTTAATACGGGGGAACAGGCAATTCGTATGCCTATTTACGACTTTTCGTAGTCAAATTCGCTTAGAAACTTCTGCGCTTCCTCTGCGTTCTGGAATTCGAAGTATTTTTTCTCACCTGAAACAGCGTGAATCTCTATTTTAACCAACTCAATTTCCTTATTCATGCGGAACTTGAATTTTTCTTTCTTATAGTCGTCTGATTCTTTTGTTGAGATATTAAAGGACGTTGCCCTCACCGATTTACAATAGCTGCATTGGTAGTTTTTTACCAATTCGCCAGGCCCCTCAGCGGAAGGCATTTTAGTTACTTCCTCTTTTATTACCCGCATGGTATAAAAGCCACAACTATTGCATTTTAAGGCTTGCAGGCGTCCTTCATACTTTTCAATCAGCACGTCACCGGTTTTTTCGTCAATCCAAACATCATAGTCAATGGAAAAAACATTTTCTTCTGCAATCATGCCTGCATCCAGATGAACATCTTCTTCTTCTTCACTTAACACGCGCATCTTGTTTCCGCTTTTCGGATTGGTGCGGGGCATGTATCGCCACTTCTTCAGCTTTTTGTCGAGCCGGGTAGGATAATAATATTCAAGGATCAGGTGAGAAACGTAAGCTATAAGCGTACCCCCGGCAACACCCATGAAGAGTCGAACGTAGAACCATAACTCCACCTCCTTCATTTTATCCATTTGATAGAGGTTGATTAACAGCATACCGGCCACAGCAAAACAGTAATAAACAAGTTTATAGTTCTTGATTTCTGTTGAGTTGATGTAATTGTATTTCATATGATAATCCGATATCATCGAAACACGCAGGCTGTGAAATAAATAGATCAGAAATCCGGCCGCTACCATAAAGATGGCACCCAACACCATACCATTATGCCATGCAACCAGAAAGGAACTCTGTTCTTGAAAATCCATAGATGATGATCCTACATTTTTATCGCTCTAAAGATAAGGATTAATCGAAACTGTAAAACTTTTAAAATTTTGAAGCGAATGTTGGCCTCAGCCATGATCAATCCTCTATACAAACCGCTTACTTCATTGAAGCAAAAACTTCAGCACGTTTCGGATTTAATACGGCATTAAATTTTCAGATTGATCATACTATTCTAACTAACTCAATAACAGGTATCTAATAGGTCTATAATGAAATTCAGAGAAGTGGAGAATATAGGAATAATGGTTCAAACTTTTTGTGTAATAATGCACGTCAATAATATGGTTAATATCATATTTATCTATATATTTGTGCATAATCGCACAATATTTGATGAACCATGATGTTGAACATATCGAAGCCGAGTTGAAAACCTTTACTGCCAGGAACTTCGAAAGACCATCGGCCTGCAGAAATGGGGAGCAAATCAGATTTTATGCCCGCGAACTTTGCTTAAAAATTGAAGAATACAAGACTAGGTTTAACTATGTTCCGGGCTGGGCTTATGGATTACTTGCCCAGTACAATGCTAAGCAGAACGATATTACGTATCCGGAGTATAAAACCAACTACCACTAAATGCGGTACATCCCCTCTCCTATTCCCATTAGGTTTGATCTGATGTATAGCGCTACTGCTAATAAATCGGGCCGAATGCAATATCATAAAATTAAACCGGGCCACAGTAAACTTCGCATCAGCCGAACTGAGTTTATTAAAGCGTACAATACCTCAGCCCTGCTGGCTATCCGGCCAAGTCCTGTTCCCGGCAGCGAGACGGATTTTCAAATTGAATTCTATGTTTGATCTTACTTGCCCAGAATCTTTTCCAGGTTTGCGGGGGAATAATTGATAGACTTAATGGTTTTATTATCGCTTTTCCTGTACACCAGCCATTTGCCTGCCTCTTCTTTATAGTAGCACTCTGTTCCATCCTTCTTCCGGTAAAACTCAACAGTTGATATGGCTTCTTCTTCATTCATGCAGGCTTTGCTCATATTCGAGCGTTGGACTTCTTCAAAAAGCGTTGCGAATTTAGTACCCAGACCAAATTCCAGGATTGCGCCTGACAGAACATATTGGATGTCGCACAAGGCATCGGCTACTTCAACAATATCTTTTTCCAGAATAGCCACTTCTAACTCCTTCAGTTCTTCTGCGATCAAAGCAACCCGTAGTTTACACCTGTCTTCGGGAGGTATAGCAGGGTTTTCAAGAATGGGATGCTTAAAGGTTCGGTGGAAATCGGCAACAAGGTTAAGGGAATCGGGTTGTTTCATAATTAAACTTTTATTGAGTTCTAACGTTTTTATCAGATGCACATTCGAACAGGTGGTTCTTTTTTAAAAATGGATGTTTACGGTTCGATTATATTAAATAGAAATTAGAGTAAAAAAAATTTTTAAATTTGCAGCATGGATGCGTTCAGACAGCGAAGTTTGGTGAGGTTATTTGCGTTTATCACGGGCGCGATGTTCCTCAATATGAGCTTTTTCCTTGCTGAGGTATCGGCACTCAAAATTTCAGACCGGGGATTAATTGAGAATATCGCCAAACTTGTCTCCAGCAGCGGCTTTGAAGAAGAGCGCGATGGAGAATCAGCCAAAGGCGAGGCAGGTGTAAAAGATGGTTATTTTCTTACCCTGCAGGTTCAAATTCATCAGTCACTATTTCTGATTGCCGAGAAGGCCAATCATACGTGGGAAAACCTTTACCCGCATGCTAATTATTCGCTGACCTTTACCCCACCTCCCGACTTTACTTTCTTTTCTTAGGCCCTCTTTTCATGGGCTTCGGCAGCGTTACTGTGGGTTGCGCTGTGTAGCAGTAAATTTATTACCGTATTATTTAAAAATGTGACCTTCATCTCAACAGGAGATCATGTTGGTTTAACATATTTTTTATGCAAATTCTAAATGACAAAATTGAAGGATTAACTTTTAAATATTTTAAAAGTGATATCCCATCGGGCCTGGTTGTATTCCTGGTGGCTTTACCGCTTTGTTTAGGTATTGCCCTGGCTTCAGGTGCCCCGTTGTTTTCAGGAATAATAGCCGGCATCATTGGAGGAACAGTGGTGGCTTTTACCAGTGGTTCCTCGTTAGGTGTTAGCGGTCCGGCTGCCGGCCTCACCGTAATTGTGTATACTGCTATACAGGATTTAGGCAGTTACCAATCCTTTTTGCTTGCGGTTGCCTTGGCAGGATTGATTCAAATAGCCCTGGGCTACTTAAAGGCGGGCATTGTCGCCTATTATTTTCCGTCAAACGTTATCAAAGGAATGCTGGCCGCCATCGGAATTATTTTAATTCTGAAGCAAATTCCGCATGCAGTTGGTTATGATGTAGACAACGAAGGCGACTTTAATTTTATACAGACTGATGGTGAGAATACATTTTCCGAAATTCTGAACTCGCTCAACCATATTCATCCGGGGGCTGTTGTTATTGCCGGAATTTCCCTGTTGATTTTAATTCTTTGGGAACGGCCTTTTCTTCAAAAGTACTCGTTCTTTAAATTCGTTCCGGGCGCTTTAATTGCGGTTATTGTCGGGATTGTTGTGAATGGTTTGTTCGACACAACCAACAGCGTGTTGTCCTTAACAGGCGATAAACTTGTTCAACTTCCTGTCGCGAACTCGGTTGAAGGATTTGTAGGGCAATTTACACTTCCTGATTTTTCGACTTTCAGTAATTATAAAATTTACGTTGTTGCCATAACCATTGCCATCATTGCAAGTTTAGAGTCGCTGCTGAGTGTGGAGGCAACTGATAAGTTGGACCCCTACAAGCGAAACACACCTACCAACCGCGAGTTAAAAGCCCAGGGTTTAGGAAATTTTATCTCAGGATTAATTGGTGGTTTGCCGCTGACTGCTGTTATCGTCAGGAGTTCGGCCAACATCAATGCCGGTGCAAAAACAAAACTTTCATCCATCACGCACGGAGCGCTTTTATTATTGAGCGTAATCGTTTTGGCGCCATTTCTGAATAAGATACCACTTTCCTGCCTGGCTGCCCTCCTCTTATTGGTGGGTTATAAACTGGCTAAAGTTTCCTTGTTCAAATCCATGTACCGGCTGGGATGGGATCAGTTTCTTCCGTTTATTGTAACCGTGGTTGCCATTCAATTTTCCGATTTATTGAAGGGCATTGCCATTGGAATGGCCGTTTCAATTTTCTTCATTCTTCGGAACAATTTCAAACGTGCCTATACCTACCTTGAAGAGGAGCACCACGAGGAAGACAAGATTATCATTCAATTGGCTGAAGAAGTTTCTTTCCTGAATAAAGGAAGCATTATGTCAACCCTGGATGAGTTGCCGGAAAACTCCACTGTGGTCATTGATGGTACCAAATCGCACAACATAGATATGGATGTGGTCGAAGTGATTAACGACTTTAAGAGCACAGCCGAATTAAAAAAAATTAACCTGGAATTAAAAAACATACCTACCTTTAACGGGGTAGCCGCTCATTAATTAAACCTATACCAATGGAAAGATCATATAAAAAATTACTGGAAAATAATAAAGCATGGGCGCTGCTTGAAAAGAATAAAGACCCTGACTTCTTTGAAGACCTTGCTACCAGGCAAAACCCTGAATATTTATGGATTGGCTGTTCCGATAGCCGCGTTCCGGCTAATCAAATTACAGGCACCAAACCGGGCGACATGTTTGTACATCGGAATATTGCCAATATGGTTATTCACACCGATATGAATCTGTTGAGTGTATTGTCATACGCGGTAGAAGTCCTAAAAGTAAAACACATCATCGTGTGCGGGCATTATGGGTGCGGTGGTGTTCTGGCTGCCATGAGTCATCAGCAATACGGACTGATTGATAATTGGCTGCGACACATAAAAGATGTTTACCGCCTTCACGCCAAAGAACTGGATGCCATCAAGGATACTACCGCTCGTGGCCGAAGATTTGTCGAGTTGAATGTGATTGAGCAAGTGCATGACCTTGGCAAAACCACCATTGTGCAAAATGCATGGGAACGAAACCAGCCCCTGCATATTCATGGATGGGCGTATGATATCCGGGATGGTATCATTAAAGATCTTAAAGTGACCTTTAAAGACATGGCCGATCTCCCTTCGTTGTATCGTCTCAATCAGAAAAAAAAGAAAGCAATTAAAGGAATGTAGAAAGCAATTCTTACCGATGTAAAATCAATGAACGGCTTTCCTATATTTGCACGGAAATCCGTTCACTGAATGAGCAAATTAGATTTTATAGAGGAGCTTCGCTGGCGCGGCATGTTGCACGACATCATGCCGGGAACCAAAGAACAATTAAAGAAAGAAAGCACCGCAGGGTATATTGGCTTTGACCCGACAGCCGACTCGCTGCATATCGGGCATCTCGTTCAGATTATGACCCTCGTTCACTTTCAGCGATGTGGCCATAAGCCGGTTGCCCTGGTGGGCGGAGCTACCGGAATGGTAGGTGACCCTTCCGGGAAATCTGCCGAGCGTAACCTGCTTTCGGAAGAAGTGTTGAACCATAATGTTGCTTGTGTTCGTACGCAACTTGAAAAATTCCTCGACTTTACAGGCAGCAGTGGTGCGGAGATGGTTAATAACTACGACTGGTTTAAAGATTTTAAGTTCCTGGATTTCATTCGCGATGTTGGTAAGCACATTACCGTAAGTTACATGATGGCGAAAGACTCGGTAAGGAAGCGACTTGAATCCGATGCAGGAATATCGTTCACAGAATTTACCTACCAACTTGTTCAGGGCTATGACTTCTACTGGCTCAATCAGCATAAGAACTGTAAACTTCAAATGGGAGGTTCCGATCAGTGGGGCAATATTGTAACGGGAACTGAGTTAATCAGGCGAAAGGCGAACGGTGATGCCTTCGCATTAACTACGAAGCTCATCACCAAAGCTGATGGTACCAAGTTTGGTAAAACAGAAGGTGGAAGCGTGTGGCTCGATCCTAAAAAAACCTCACCCTACAAATTTTATCAGTATTGGTTGAATGTTTCGGATGCAGATGCTCCGAATTTCATACGCATCTTCTCATTGAAAGAAAAAGAAGAAATCGAGTCAATTGAAGCTGAGCATGCTGCTGCACCTCAATTACGAAAGCTTCAAAAAGCACTGGCAGAAGATATTACCGCCCGGGTACATGGATCGGAAAATTTAAAACGAGCTCAGGAAACCACCGACATTCTTTTTGGCAACTCATTTGAAGCCTTTAAAACTCTCGCTGAGCAAGAAATTGAAGATGCGTTTGATGAGTCTATTACTTTCAAATTATCAAAAGATGTCATTGCCGATGGCATTGATCCGGTAAGTTTACTGGGTGAAAAAACTTCTATCTATACATCAAAAGGTGAAGCACGCAAAGCCATTCAGGGGAATGGTGTGAGTATCAACAAAGAGAAGATTAGTCTCGACAGAAAACTAACGGCAGATGATTTACTTTATGGCAAGTACCTGCTGGCACAAAAAGGGAAGAAGAATTATAACTTAATTATTATTCAATAAGGAAGTAGAAGGCGCATACTTGTGCGCCTCTACTTAATAGATCACTTTCCAAGCTTGATAAGCTTATAACCTACCGAAAACTGGAATACGCCACTCTTCAATTCTCCAAGCGTTGTGTCATCGCTAATATCAGACAAACCGATATTGTAACGTGCATCCAATACAATCCCGAAAGGAGCATCCCATGCAACCCCCAGATTTGCGCTGATGTCAGAATTTTTAAAAGAGCCCTTCACATCATCTCCATCAAACTCGGCAGAATTTAAAAAGCCAAATTGTGGCCCAGCCTGAAGGTTAAATCCGCCTGCCAGATAAAACTTTACCATTACGGGTATGGTCATATAGCTCATTTTCAAATCCTGCAGATCACCACTGATATCTTCAACTTTAGATCCTTGCTGAGAAAATAACAGTTCAGTTTGAATCCCTATTTTTGTAAGCTTGAAAAGAGCGAAAGCTCCACCATGAAAGGCAGTGATATTACTGGTATTGGCGCCAGCATCATCTGTATTAAGTTTTGATAAATTAACGCCAGCTTTTAGTCCAATGGCAACTTGTGCTTGTGCGTACCCGCCATAGCCTGCTACCGATAATAAAATAACAATCAGCAACTTCTTCATACTAGTTTAGTTTTTGTTCATGCTAAATATAATCATTTACCAAACAACTTATACCCAACCGAAAGTTGCAGGTTATTATTTTTTATTTTAAGATCAATATCTTCTCCTAAGAAGGCTTCCAGTTCATCTATCAAAGCGTCTCCAGTAAGATTGGCCAATCCAAGTGAATAGCGCACCGACAGGTTAAGTTTGTCAAAGTTTATCGTTCCACCAAAGTTGAACGAAAAATCAATAGCCTTTATTGCATCATCTTCCTTCATCTCTTCCGGGTCGGTTGATAAGAGGACCCCAAGCTGTGGGCCGGCTTGTAAGATCAATTTGTTGTTCTCAACACCATAGCCCAACATAATCGGCAAGCTGATGTAATTCATTGTAAAATCCTCATCTTCTACATCTGCCTTCAACACATTAAACATCAACTCGGGTTGCAGGGTAACTACATCACTCAATGATTTTGTGAGGTATCCTCCAATATGGAATCCCGTTCCGTTATATTTTTCCGAGTCTGAATCACCCTGGAACTCAACTTCCCACTTCTGATTCGTTAGATTTATTCCTCCCTTTATTCCTCCTGACACCTGCGCAAGCACCACTTGAGTACTGTAAAGCATAATTGCCAGAAACATAATCTTTTTCATACTACTTTTTGTTTTACTGTTCAACACAAAAAAAAGCCACATTGAATAACGTGGCCTTTACCTAAATATTTTTTATTGATAATTATTCACCGAATAATTTGTATCCAAGGGATATCTGGAAGTTGCTGATTTTTGCTTTATAGTCATCAGACAAATCTTTCAAAGCGTCACCCGCGATATTTGACAATCCGATTCCATATCTGGCAGTTACATTAAATTTTCCGAAGTTTGCACCAGCCCCTACGTTCAAAGTAAAGTTAGTACCAGTTACAAAATCTTGACTTTTCAACTCTTCAGGGTCAGTTCCCATAAGCAATCCAATTTCAGGACCAGCTTGAACATTAAACTTGTTATCTGAAAAACCGTACAGGAACATTACTGGAACACTGATATAGTTTAGTTTATCGCCATCTATATCAATAGAATTATAAAGTAATTCTGGTTGAAGCGAAAGAGCATCGCTTAATCCAAAATTAGCATAAGCTCCAATGTGAAAACTAGTTCCATTTTCAGATTCATCTTGGCCACCCGCTTCTGATTTTAGACTAGCCAAGTTTACACCGGCCTTTAACCCACCTGAAAGCTGAGCAGAAGCTGCAAACACCATGCAAGCAGCGAAGACTGTTAATAATAATTTTTTCATAGTTAAAATTGGGTTTTTAATTAAGCAAATATCAATAATTTTCTCACAACAACAAATGCTGTACAAGGAATATAAAATTATGATTGAATTACTTTAGTTCATTCAACAGGCTTTGTGAAACCCTGTGCGGGATTGTTACGTTCAACCTTTCCTGATTTTCGTTTTCTCTTACAATAGTTGCTATGGCATGGTCGTTACCGGCCCATGCCCTTCTGGCAATACCGTTGTTTACATCGTAAAATAGCATACTTTTTAGTCTTTTATTAGCATGATCGCTCCCATCCAACAACATACCAAAGCCTCCGTTGATTACTTCCCCCCAGCCTACTCCACCGCCATTGTGAATAGAAACCCAGGTAGCTCCCCTGAATGAATCGCCTATCACATTGTGAATAGCCATATCCGCTGTAAAGCGCGAACCATCATAAATATTGGAAGTTTCCCTGTAAGGACTGTCCGTTCCTGATACATCATGATGATCGCGGCCTAATACGACCGGACCAATTTTTCCTTCTTTAATTGCCTGGTTAAAGGCTTCCGCAATTTTTATCCTTCCAAGGGAATCAGCGTAAAGAATGCGTGCCTGTGAACCAACTACCAGCTTATTTTCTTTGGCTTGCTTTATCCAATTGATGTTATCCTGAAGTTGCCCGTGAATTTCCTGAGGAGCCGATTTTAGAATCTCCTCCAATACTTCTTGTGCAATACGATCTGTTAAGTCAAGATCTTCTGCTTTGCCAGATGTACATACCCACCGGAAAGGTCCGAAGCCATAATCAAAACACATCGGGCCCATGATATCCTGGACATAGGAAGGGTATCTGAAATTGATTTTATCCGCTGCCATTACATCGGCCCCGGCCCGCGATGCTTCCAGCAGAAATGCATTTCCATAATCAAAGAAATAAGTACCCTTAGCAGTATGTTTGTTTACTGCGTTTGCATGCCTGCGAAGCGTCTCCTGAACTTTTTGTTTGAACATGCCTGGATCTTTTGCCATCATGTCATTTGACTCCGTGAAGCTTAACCCCATCGGGTAGTATCCCCCTGCCCACGGATTATGAAGGGAGGTTTGATCGGATCCTAAATCAACAAACACATTTTCCTGATCGAATTTCTCCCACACATCCACAATGTTTCCATTGTAAGCAATGGAAACAATTTCGGTATCCGCTTTCGCTTTTCTGACACGCGCTACCAACTGGTTAAGGTCATTGATCACTTCGTCAACCCATCCTTGCTCATGGCGCTTCTCTGTAGCTTTATAGTTTACTTCAGCAACTACGGTGATACACCCTGCAATATTACCGGCCTTTGGTTGCGCTCCGCTCATACCTCCTAATCCGGATGTAACAAAAAGTTTCCCTGCCAAACCCTCACCCGTTTTGGAAATCTTTCTGCCTCCATTTAACACGGTAATGGTCGTTCCATGAACAATGCCTTGCGGGCCGATGTACATATACGAACCGGCAGTCATTTGGCCGTATTGTGTTACGCCCAGCGCATTATATTTTTCCCAATCATCTTGCGATGAATAGTTTGGAATCATCATACCATTCGTGACCACAACACGAGGAGCATCTTGAGAAGATGGAAACAATCCCATCGGGTGACCCGAATACATGTGGAGTGTTTGCTCGTCTGTCATGATCGCCAGGTACTTCATGGTAAGAAGGTACTGTGCCCAGTTTTGAAAGACCGCTCCATTACCTCCGTAGGTAATCAGTTCATGAGGATGCTGCGCAACAGCAGGATTCAAATTATTCTGAATCATCAGCATAATAGACGCAGCCTGTAATGATTGATGAGGATACTCTGCTATGCTCCGGGCATACATTTCATAATCAGGCCGAAAACGATACATGTAGATTCGTCCGTAGATTATCAGTTCCTGATAAAATTCTTTCGCTAAGATTTCATGATGTTTCGGATGAAAATATCGCAGGGCATTTCGTACGGCTAGCTTCTTTTCATCGGACGGTAAAATGTCTTTTCTTTTCGGGGCATGGCTTACAGATGGATCAATTGGTTTTACGGGTGGCAACTCATCCGGAATTCCCTGTAAGATTTGATTTTTAAATGATGATGACTCAGGCACGCGCTTGTTGGTTCAGTTGAAAATCTATTTCCTTAAAATTCTCTTTGGTAAAGTTGTAACCAATCTCGAAAATTTCCTTTCCTTTCGAAAGGTCCAGTGTACTAAACTTCGCCAGTTCGGGTGGTTCAATAATGAGGTTGCATTGCGCTTTGCTGAAACTTGACGTTACACCAATGGCAATCAGCAAACTTCGCTCGGTCACTTCCTTGACATTATTAATTTCGAATCGTTCCTGCACCGGGCTAGTGTGACTTCCTATAATAAAATCACATTTTCCCACCAAGGGGCGAACAGGCAGGTTATCCATAATGCCGCCATCAACATAAACATGACCATCCAACGTCATCGGATTAAAAAGGGCAGGAATGGTGGATGATGCAATCACCCGTGAAATGAGTTCGCCAGAATTAAAGTAGGATATCTTACCCAAACGGATTTCAGTTGCGGCAACGGTTAAGGGATATTTCAGGCTCTCAAATGAATTCTCAGGCAAGTATTGATGCATCACTTCTTTAAATCCATCCATACTTAATAAGCCTGTCCATGACCAGGCAGGCCTTACCGATTTAAGAAAACCTGTTGAGGTAATGATCTCCAGAATCTGATCAGGCTTATGTCCGTAACAATAGAATGCTCCGGCAATGGCTCCGGCACTGGTTCCTGAAAACTCATTGATTGTCACTCCCATTTCCTCCAACGCTTTCAGAATACCTAAATGGGCAAAACCTTTTGCGCCCCCACCCGACAATGCCATTCCAATTCTCATCAGTGAAAATTATAGCTCGTTCAAATTAAAAGCCTTATCCAGTCGCACGCCTTTTTCCGTTTTTGCAACCGTACAGCATTCGTGTACCGAGTCATGCTCGAAAAACAACACATACTTGTTGTCGGCAGCTTCATTCAGAAATAAAGCCTTCTCTTCGAGCGTTATTAGCGGTCGTGTATCATACCCCATTACATACGGAAGCGGGATATGCCCCACCGATGGCAACAGATCGGCCATGTAGCAGATGGTTTTCCCCTTATACCGGATCTTAGGGATCATCATTTTATCGGTATGGCCCGAAACAAAATGAATGGAAAACTGTTCAAAAGGTGATGAACCTTGAACATCAACAAACTTTAACTGCCCGCTTTCCTGCATAGGGAAGATATTCTCTTTTAAGAAGCTTGCCTTTTCACGCGGATTGGGCTGTGTGGCCCATTTCCAATGATCGGCATTGGACCAATACTGCGCATTCGGGAACGTCATGGAAAACTTTTCACCATTTTTGATTACCCCACCGCCACAGTGGTCGAAGTGCAAATGGGTCAAAAACATATCGGTAATATCGTTTACAGAGAACCCGGCCTGGTTAATGGATTTGATTAATGAATCATCGCCATGTAAAAAGTAATGGCTAAAAAATTTAGCATCCTGTTTATCACCGATGCCGTTATCAATCAGAATCAGTTTGTTTCCATCTTCGATCAGGAGGCATCGCAACGCCCATGTACACATATTGGCGTCATCGGCAGGATTAGTTTTTTGCCAAATCGATTTTGGAACAACGCCAAACATGGCGCCACCGTCAAGTTTGAAGAAGCCTGTGTTGATTATATGAAGTTTCATTTCTCGTTCAAAGTTTCAAGTTTCCGGTTCAAAGTTAAGGATGTAACCCGCATACCAAAGAAAAAGGCTCCGCAGAGCCCATGAATATCAAACACTAAACTTTAAATATGAACTTTGATTATTCCTTCACCACACCCATGGAGCAAAACTTATCGATGCGCTGCTGGATAAGTTGATCGGCCGTTATTTGCTTTAACTCATCATACGTTGACAAAATTTTCTTTTTGACTTCATCCGCCATCCATTTTACATCGTTATGAGCGCCACCCAGCGGCTCTTTAACAATGCCATCAATCAGCTTGAGCTGAAGCATATCTTTACCGGTAAGTTTCAAAACTTCGGCAGCTTGTTCTTTGTAATCCCAACTTCTCCACAAAATGGATGAGCACGATTCAGGAGAAATAACCGAATACCAGGTGTTCTCCAGCATGAACACCCTATCACCAATAGCAATGCCCAGTGCCCCACCCGATGCACCTTCTCCGATAATAATACAGATCACCGGCACTTTCAGCATAAACATCTCCTTCAGGTTGCGGGCAATAGCCTCGCCCTGCCCGCGCTCTTCCGCCTCAAGGCCTGGGAAAGCGCCCGGTGTGTCAATGAGTGTTACAATAGGCTTATTGTATTTCTCAGCCAATCGCATCAGGCGCAAGGCTTTACGGTAACCTTCCGGGTTAGCCATCCCGAAATTCCTGACTTGGCGTTGCTTGGTATTTCTTCCTTTTTGCTGGCCGATCAACATAAAAGTTTGGCCTTCAATGGTACCGAAACCACCTACCATGGCTTTGTCGTCAGAAACGGTACGATCGCCATGCAGTTCAATAAAATCAGTTGTGATCTCGTAAATGTAATCCAGGGTATAGGGCCTGTCGGGGTGGCGGGAGATTTGAACCCGCTGCCAGCCGGTTAGGTTTTCGAAGGTTTCTTTTTTTAAATCCTTTATCTTCTTTTCGAGGGCCTTAATGGCATCATTCACTTTTTCGTCACTATCGCCAGCGAGGTGTTTCATATCTTCCAGTTTCGCTTCTAACTCAGCGATAGGCTTTTCAAATTCCAACAACATAGGTCTGTTTCAGATAATTTCTGCTTTTGCAGGAAAGGCACAAAGTTAGAAGGATTGTGGAAATACGGAATGAATAGGCGAAATAATCACAAAAGCAAAAGCCCCATAAGTGATTGACTTACAGGGCTTTTATTTAAGCGGTCCGGACGGGACTCGAACCCGCGACCTCCTGCGTGACAGGCAGGCATTCTAACCAGCTGAACTACCGGACCTTAAAACTGTTCAATTCTTAGAATTTTGTCGCTTGCCCCGCGAACCTTCCCGCCTTGGCGGGACAGGCATTCTAACCAGCTGAACTACCGGACCTTAATACTGTTCAATTCTTAGAATCTTGTCGCTTGCCCCGCGACCTTCCCGCCTTGGCGGGACAGGCATTCTAACCAGCTGAACTACCAGACCAATATGTTTCCGTGGTAAAACGGAGCGCAAAGATAGTGCTATGAGGGTTTTCTCCAAAATTTGACAAAATATTTTAATGTAAACCAAAAACGACCTCGAGGTGAATCATGGGATGGAATCCTACTTCGGCACTTTATTTCTTACTTATTGTTTAGAAAGGCCGAATACATCCAAACTAATTTTTCCTGCTCACGAATGTAATCGCTCATCAGTGCGTTCGTTCCTTCATCGCCTGCCCTATCGGACATTACCAGCAATTCACGCTCCTTTAGAATGAGTGTTTTAAAACCATCCAACACAAACCCAACCGCTTTGTAACCGTCCGAAACATTTTTCTGCTCTTTGATCTTCGAAGCTTTTATATAGTCAGAATAACTATGCAACGGGGTAAAACCTAACGTAAGAATGCGCTCGGCAATCTCATCGATCTTCAGTAAGGCATTGTTATACAACTCTTCGAATTTCAGGTGCAGTTCAAAAAACTTATCACCCTTGATATTCCAATGGAAACCCCTGGCGTTCATATAAAATACTTGATAATCTGCCAGCAGGTCGTTTAGGTTATCAGCCAATTGCTGAGTTTCTTTCGGAAGAAGCCCGATTTGGTTAGTCTTTGCCATCGCACATTGTTTTCGTTAAAAGTACTATTTTTAGACGACTGTATCCACATGATTAAAGGTCTTGCCATTATCCTATTGATTCTCCTGACTCTTCCTTCGTGCAGTAAGAGTACAGCAGGCACCTCTACAGTCGTGAAGCCCCGTTATCATCACACTTGGTACAAGAACCATGTGTACAAGAAGAAGTGGCACATAGGCCGCATCAAGCTCAGGTTTGAGAAACAGGGCGTTAAAAAAGTGAAGATGAAGGGATAGCCGGGCGGTTAATCCAGCTTAAAGTAAAAGTCGCCAACAATATTGGAGTTTTCCCAGGGGTTTTGCTTATCGCCCGACTGCCTGAGAACGTTGGCACGCACATCTTTAAATACCTGTTCGATGGTTCTATTTGATTTGCCCATTGCCTTAATCAACTCCTGTGTATATAAACCATTTCGCCCTGTTCCATCAGAAGCAACCGAACCAGGCGATGTGGCATACGCAATAAATGCTCCCCGGGCCTTCTTCATTTCGCCAAGCCCCTGAGATTCACCAATTCCTCTGTGCAAGGCCGGGAAAGGATTATTGCGGCAGGCATCTAACACAACAATGTTCATGCGCGAGTTGGTGTTTTCCATCTGGGTTAGTACCATCTTTTGAATTGGAAAGCAAAAGCGACTAATGTCATCTTCGTATTGCAACTCCGCATCAACCGGTACGATGTAATTTTCTCCATCATGCTGAAGTCCGTGACCGGCATAGTAGAATAACCCAACAGTTTTGTCGCGCTCTCCGGAGTTTAATTTATCACGAAACTTCATCATCTCGGCCCGTATTTTACCGTAGCTGGCATCGGTTATAAGGGTAACCTCAAAACCAAGATTTTTTATGGCAGCTGCAAAATCAGTAGCATCGTTGGCGGGATTCTTCAGCACACCAATTTCTTTAGGATAGGCAGAATTACCAATTACCAGCGCAAATCGCTTTTCATCTTTAAACAATTCGGAAAGGGTTGGCTCCTTGGGTTCTGCGGGTGCAGCTTGTTGAGGTGCTACAACAACGGGAGCAACGGTGGGTGGGTCATTCTTAGCAACAACTGCTTCAGTTTTCTTTTCTTCTTTCTTTTGTTCGGTGGCTTTAGGCTCTTCTTGTTTTTGAACAATACTTTCGGGTTTTTTCTCCTGTTGCTTCTGCGTTACCGGTTGAGTAGTGGTTGGTTCTTCCTTTTTGGTTACCTGTTGAGTTACCGGTGGAATGGTTTTCGTCTCTGTTTTCTTTTCAGTTCCTTTTGCTAAAGCAGGCGGTGCACCGGTGCTCCTTGACTTTGCAGTATTTAGTTCATTCAGGGCATCCGTAAGCTTTTGATTGCCGGGATCCAAGGAAGAAGCAATTTGTAAATCCTGCTGGGCTGCTGCTGTGTTCTCCATGCTTACATAAACCTGGGCCCTCTCCGCAAGAATTTGCGATTGTTTCTTTTTATCAGAACCTAATATGCGCAGTGCATTTCCATACTCAACGGAAGCTTCGTTGTACTGATTTTGTTGCGCCAGACTTTTCGCCAGAAACCAATGAATATTTCCGCTGTTCGGGTGATTTAGCGACAGGCTTTGCTTCAGGTCTTCTGTTGCCGCTGCATAGTCCTTTAATTTGAAGGCTGCGAGGCCACGCCAATAATAAGCATCGGCATCAAATTTTTTGTCGTGCAGTGGTTTTGTCAGGAAATCGGAGAACAATTCGATGGCGGCATAATAATCCTTTTCGTCATACTTCTTGATGCCTTCTTCGTACAGACGGAATTGCCCGAATAAAGACATCTTCAAAAAAAACAGAAAAAGAAAAATGCAGAGGCGCATACCTGCGTTTAACGAATCATTTTAGAAATTAAAAGAAACTCCAAACTGAAAGTTTATAGAAGGAAATCCCTCCGTTACCATTGGAAATTCATCATCAAAGTAGTCATCCAGAGTTGAATCATAAGATTCAGTACTCACAATGGAAACAGGAAAAGTATATCCAATGGCTACCTGCGCAAAGAAACTTACGGCTTTACTTGGCATTACTTCTATTCCTGGGCCAACAAAAATTCCACCTGTAACTTTAGACTCCTCCTTCAATACATCGTAATCATCGGGCCCCCAATCGATCCCTGATTCTGTAAGATCCCACGTTACACCATCGTCAAAAGATTCATAATAATCTGATACACCGTACACATCCGTTCGCTTAGAAAAGGAAACAAATGGTTTGGCAAAACCATAAAAGGCAAATTTTAAATTATCATTGTATGGGATAATGTCTAGCCGAATATTACCAGCCACCGAAATCAGGCTTAAATCTCCACCGGTTAAGTTAATTACATATCCCTCCCAATACCCTCCTCCATTATCCTGCACAAAAGCACTACCGCCTATATCTTCTGTTACAGACGGGTCGTACTTAAATTTTACATAGGAAACGCTTCCACCGTATGAAAGCACTTTATTCGATCGTTTGTTTAAACCGATTTCAAAATTGATACCGTTTTTATAGTCACCAATATTTTTTCCCAGTGTTAATGACGGGCCACCCGTTACATAAACGGAAATATCACGTGCAAATCTTTCTTGCGCAACAGCCGTTCCTTCATCCTGAGCGTGAAGGGCAGTAAAGAGAAATAAAAACGAGACTAAAGCGATATTCCTTTTCATAATGAGGGGTTTAGGGTTTACTAAGTAAAAGTAAGTGATTTTTAAGCTCTTAAGCAAGTAGCCGTCAGACTATTAAAGCCCACGCATCAATAAATCAATGTTCTTGCGGAAGAAAAACTTTACCGGGCTGATCTGGTTGATGTGGGCTGTAACGACAGACCCCAACAGTACCGTTAGAAAGAGGTTGGTAACCTCGCGCGTGCTACTGGTTTTGGTAATTTCTTTTTTAAAAATAGCCTCCAGTGTAAACTTTTCCAGCATTTGGTCGAGTGAAAGGATTTCCACTGTATGGATTTCCTCCCGATCGGGAAACAACAGCTTCTTTTCTTCGGGGCGTACGGTAAATGGCTTGGGGGGGCGTTTCAGGTCGGTGAGGTAGCCGATCAGGCTCAGCATTAGCCCGGGATGATTCTCACACTCCTCGCTAAGTTTGTCTGCTAAGTAATAAATTCCCTGCAAGCCTTCACGGGGTTTTAATTTGATCTCAATGGCGCGCTCGAGGCACCATATTCTAAAGTAGTAAAGCAGAATATCTTCCTTCTGTGGAAAATATTTAAAAAAAGTAACCTTGCTAATCTTAACTTTCGCGCAAAGGTCATCGACAAACAAATCTTCAAAAGGTTTTTTACCGATCAGCTTTAACGTTGTTTCAAGAATTTGAATTTTCAGCCGGGCTGCTTTTTCTTTACGAAGGTTCATGATACTTTACCCAAGTTTGCTTTTAATTAATACTTTTCCTGTAATTAAACCAATCCAAACATGATGAAGCGCCTTACCCTGCTTTTACCTGTTATTATTGCCGTTTCCTGTACTGAAAAAAGTAAGCCGGAATCGTACACCGGTCTTCTTGCCGACTCCGCCATGGTGGTATCGGCACATCCGCTGGCCTCTCAGGTTGGCGTTGAGATCATGCGCAAGGGAGGCAACGCTGTAGATGCAGCAGTGGCGGTTCAGTTGGCGCTGGCGGTTGTGTTTCCCGAAGCCGGCAATATTGGAGGCGGAGGCTTTATGCTGATGCGTGATGCCAACGGAAATGCCACAGCGCTTGATTACAGAGAAAAAGCACCGGGCGCAGCGTTCAGAGATATGTACCTGGATTCAGCCGGGAATGTGAGAGATGGTTTAAGTACCTATGGCCACCTGGCATCGGGTGTTCCCGGATCGGTTGATGGCATGGTTACGATGCATGAAAAGTACGGAGCACTTCCCTGGAAAGATTTAGTGCAGCCGGCCATTGACCTGGCGTTGAAAGGTTATCCGCTTACAAAAAGAGCCTCTGAAAATCTGAACGACATTCAGGAGGATCTGAAAAAATACAATTCAATTCTTCCGGAATACCTGATTAAAACATGGAAAGAAAATGACACCATTCAATGGATTGACCTGGGGCACACCCTGGAGCGAATTCGCGATGAGGGCAGAAAAGGATTTTACGAAGGCAAAACAGCCGATGATATTATTGCAGAAATAAAGCGTGGCAATGGCATTATTACGCTTGATGATTTAAAAAATTACAAATCGCGGTGGCTTAACCCTGTAATAAGTTACTACAAGGAGTATAAAATTATTTCCATGCCGCCACCTTCCAGCGGTGGTGTTGCGCTCAGTCAGTTGCTCAAAAGTGTAGAGCCATATCCGATCAGGAGTTGGGGTCACAACAATGCCAAAACTATTCACCTGCTCACCGAAGCCGAACGAAGAGTGTATGCCGACCGCGCAGGCTACTTAGGTGATCCTGATTTCTTTACCGTTCCAGTTCAAAAACTTATTGATGAACGTTACATTCGACAAAGAATGAAAACCTTTGATCCCGCTAAAGCCACCCCTAGTGCTCAGATCAAAAATGGTTCAATTGCCGGATATGAACCAACTGAAACTACCCATATTTCTATTGTTGATCCTGCCGGAAATGCGGTAGCGGTTACCACCACCATCAACGATTGGTTTGGCTCACGCGTAGTCGTGGCCGGCTCGGGCTTTTTTTTAAATGACGAAATGGATGACTTCAGTATGAAGCCAGGCGTACCGAATTTGTATGGTGTTACCGGTGGAAAAGCAAATGAAATACAGCCGGGCAAAACCATGCTGAGTTCAATGACCCCTACTATCGTTGAAAAGGACAATCGACTATTTATGGTGGTTGGATCACCCGGAGGATCGCGAATAATTACAGCCGTTTTTCAGGTGATCCTTAACGTGGTGGATCACGGCATGGGTATGCAGGAGGCAGTCGATGCAAAACGAACACATGCGCAGTGGTTGCCAGATACAATCTTCACCGAACGCGGGGCACTTCAAAACCGGGACAGCATTGAACTCATTTCTCTCGGGCACAAAGTAATACGGTCAGGAAGTTTTGGCCGTGTTGATGCTATTCTGAAATTAAAAAGCGGTAAACTTGAAGCAGGAGCTGATCGCTTACGTGGAGATGATACGGCTGTGGGGTTCTAGAGTTTAGAGTTTAGAGTTTAGAGTTTAGAGTTTAGAGTTTAGATTACAGCTTCTTAATCGTAAACTCCACCCTCCTGTTGAGCATGCGTGTTTCTTCATTGTCGTTGCTGGCAATGGGTTTTGAGCCCCCATATCCTTTTCCAACAATGCGCTTGGAAGCGATACCTTTTGAAACGAGGTAGCTCTTAACTTTATTGACACGTTGCTGCGAAAGCGTCATGAGTTGCCGGAATGATCCGCGGTTATCGGTATGGCCCGCCAGTTCAATTTCCAGATGCGGATTTTCTTTCATGAACTGCACAACCAGGTCCAACTCAGGATAGGACGCGGGCAGTAATTCTGGCTTGCTTTGCATAAACAACACATTTTTCAGGGTGACGGTTGTTCCTATTTCAATGGGCTGAAGTTTAAAGTTCATCTCCAGCTCTTTCATTTCGTACGTATTCACCGTCAGGTTCTCCAGACTGCTGACAAATCCTGGCGCATCAATCCTGATGTCATACGATGCTGTTGATAAAATCTTTACGGTATAATTGCCGGCATTCGCTTGCACTTTTACCAGAGAATCAGGGCTTTCAAAAAACAAGGTTGCCATTACTGGCTCACCCGTTTTGGTATCGGTAACCCGGCCGTAAACGGTAATCATGCTGTCGGATTCGGTTCGGGTAATTACTTCAAGTTGCACCACAGTATCGGCCGGTGGCTGCACGATGGCCGGTGGAACTGAGTCAGATGACACCGGGGCGTTTACTCTGATATCACCATAGTTATCGCTGTTCTTTTTGCTGGTGTACATTGAAAACCCAAGCGTAGGGTAATCACGGAAAAATAAATCACGACCATCGGAATTCAACTCTCCCACATTCACGGGGTCTGACCAGGTTGTCCATCCTTCGCCAAGTCTGGAGGCAGTATAAATATCAAAACTTCCACGGCCCTTTCGGCCATTTGTTGAAAAGTAAAGTGTTTTACCGTCTGCTGAAATGGAAGGGCTTAACTCCTGAAACTGCGTGTTAATCTTATCGCCTAAATTCTTTGGCTCAGCCCATTTTCCATTTGATCCTTTTACGCTTACATATAGATCTTCTACCCTGCTACCATAGGTTTCAGCAGAATACACAAACACCCTTCCATCTGCTGATAGTTGTCCGCTATGGTAGGTTGATTTATTCTGAAAGTATGGAATCGAAATATTTTCGGGCTTACTCCAGCCGCTTGCATTTTTTTTTGAAACGGAAATGCCCTGTGTACGGGCGGCATTGCCGGTGCCGTCATAGTGGCTTAGCAAAAAAAGTTGATTACCATCCGCTGAAAATCCCGCCACAGCATTGTACCCCCGATCATTCAATAAAGTTCCAGCGTGTACGGGGGCAGCCCACTGCCCATTCTGTAAAACTGAAAACCAAATATCGCCCGGATCCTTTTTACCTCCCATGTTTTGCGGATGATTGCAAATGGTGAAAAACAGGAATTTTCCATCGGGGCTAACCACCGGGTTTTGCTCATCGTATGACGTATTCACCAAATCCAACGAAGGTTGAACCGGTTGCTGAGCGGAGATGACTCCAAATGAAAACAGAAATGAGAAAATCAAAAACGAACGCATGCAAACTATTTACTAATCCATTTACTTTCCTTCACCATGAAGCGCCAGGGAAGCAGTGCATCGTCACCCGCATAGTCAATACCAATGCGTTTACCGGCAACGATGGATCGGCTCGCTATCTTTTCACCCAAGTCTTCAATCCAAACATCGCGATTTAGCAAATATTTTCCATTAAATGTCCGATCAATCCCCAATGCTTTAGTCAACTTGCCTGGCCCCGAGGTCAGGTGAATGTTGCGTTGCACTTTTCCCCTCCTGTCCAGCATTACAGGAAGACCAACGAGGGGTTCGATTGCCCGAATTAATACAGCTTCTGCCACACCCTTTTTATTCGTAACCACATTGAACAAATGGTGCATTCCATAACACAGGTAAACGTATGCATGGCCGCCATTTCCAAACATGACTTCATTACGGGATGTCTTTTTTCCGGCAAACGCATGGCAGCCTTTTTCCTTCCATGAGTAGGCTTCTGTTTCAACAATTTTTCCTCCGGTTACAATTCCGTTAATATTAGTGAACAGTCCTTTACCCAGCAGCTCACGCGCTATTTTTACCACGTTTGTCCGCTCATAGAAGCTTTCTGTCAGCTTCATCAATTACAGTTTTATAAGCCAAAAGAATCATTAATTTTGGCTTCCTCAAATGTTTTAAACCCTAAATTATATACAATGAAAAAGTTACTAGCAATTGTTCTATTGATTTCGTGCTTCGTGGCGGAAGGCCAGATTCAAACACCCGCTCCCAGCTCTGCCGGAACGGTCACTTCGGTGGTTGGACTGACAGATGTAAAAGTTACCTACTCTCGTCCTAAATTGAAAGGCAGAAAAATATTTGGTGCAGGCAGCGATTACTTACAGCCTTACGGCCAGATCTGGAGAACCGGTGCCAACAACGGAACGGTTGTTTCGTTTTCGGATGATGTTAAGGTTGAAGGAACGGACATTAAAAAAGGCGAATACCTGGTTTTTACCATCCCTGGCGAAAGTGAGTGGACGGTGATGTTCTATTCAGATGTGAATGCCGGTGCTCTTAACAACGACAACTATGATAAGAGCAAAGAAACAGCACGGTGGACAGTTAAACCCGTTAAGCTGGCCGAAAAAGTAGAAACGTTTACCATCAATATTTCCGATATCGCTGACAACAGCACAGGCGCCAAACTTGAGTTTGCCTGGGAAAATACTTCGGTTAAGCTTGGCTTCACGGTTGATTACGATTCGAAGGTGATGAAGGCTATTGATGCGGGCACAAAAGTTAGTCCTGCCAATTATATTGCCGCTGCACGTTATTATTATGATAACGGCAAAGACTTAAAGAAAGCGCTGGAGTGGATTACGCTTGGTATCGATAACGGAAATAAAGAAGCGTTCTGGAATATTCACACAAAAGCCAAAATACAAAGCGCAGTTGGCGATAAGAAAGGTGCCCTGGCAACAGCGCAGCGTTCACTTGAACTAGCGAAAGCCAGTAAAGACGGTGATTTTGGGTATACTAAAATGAATGAAGACCTGATCAAGCAATTGAATGAAGAAATTGCAAAAGCTCCAAAGAAGAAATAATTTTATGAGATGCTGATCAAAAAAAAGCCCCCGATCATTCCCGGGGGCTTTTTTTGACTTTGTTCTGTTCCTTCTTCCCTTACATCTTATCACTTAGGAGAAATTTTCTGGTCGGCCGGCTTTGCATTATCCGCTTTCAAATTTCCATCCACATCAAGCTCGATAATCTCATAGCCCAGTTTCGCTAAGCCCGGAAGAATTTTTGTCTTATCTCCCACCAGCAGGATATTCATATTTTTTGGGTTTACCCACTTAGCGGCAACCTTGTTGATTTCCTCCTTTGTCATTCCTGACAAAATTTTACTCTGCTGCTCAACATAATCTCCGGGAAGGTTGTAGTACAAAATCTGGCGGATAAATCCTGCCTTTTGAAATCCGGTTTCGTACCGCAACGCATCACGCTGGCCTATGGCGCTCTTCATGAATTTCAACTCTTCATCTGTAATTCCTGATTGAGCATATTTACCAAGTTCATTCATAACTTCCACCAACGCACTATCCGTTGCATTGGCACGAATGCCCGAACTGAACGAAAATTCACCTGAATACTTATCACCACTAAATCCAGAGCGCGCTCCGTACGTCCAACCTTTATCCTCCCTTAAATTCAAATTGATGCGACTGTTGAATGCTCCTCCCAATGGATAGTTGGCAAGGGTAGCCTTGTAATATTCACCTGTTCCATCGTACTTCAAACCGGTATAGCCGCCCACGCGGAATTCCGTTTGAGCTGCTTTGGGCACATCCACCAGAAATATTTTTGTTTTATCAACGGTTGGGAAGGAGGTGATCTGAGGAAGCTTAACCGCTTTGTTCGGAAGTTTGTTGAGGAAATTCATTTTCCCAACTATCTCGTTTTGAGTTACGTCTCCTACCACCACCAGGTTTACACCTTGCGATGTGATGTAGTTAGAATAATAGTCCTCAACATCCTTCAGGGTCAGGTTTTTTATTGTATTAACTGTTCCAAACTGACTGAGCCCAAGAATATTATTGCTGCCATAGGTTAACTTGTTGTACAGGTCAGAAGCAACAATGGCCGGCTGCGATTTACGTTGCTTAAAACCTTCTACGGTCTGCTTCTGAATACGGGCAAAAGCTTCCTGCGTGAATTTCGGATTGAGCATCCGTTCTTCCAGCAAGTTGAGCGTTCTGTCTAAATTCTTCTTAAGGGTTTGAACATTGAACGTAATCACATCGGTACCGCTGCTTACATTTACCGAACTACCGATTTTTTGTAACTCAACCTGCATTTGTTCGGCTGTGAAGTTTTTTGTGTCTTCATTCATCATGAGGCCAAACATGCGTGCCAGCCCTACTTTCGAAGTGTCGTTTGCCTGCAGCAGGTGACCACCGGGAATGGTAATGGCAATTGTTACCAGCGGAAGTTCTTTACTTTCGGTGCCAATCGCCTGAATTCCGTTACCCAAATCTTTTCTCCAGAAGGACGGAACTTTTACTACCGGGTTCGGGCCGTTGCCGGGAAGCTTGCTGCGATCGAAATTATCTTTCGGCTTCGTGTATTTCAGTCCGCCATAACCGTAATCAGGCGCCTTGTAGTTGGAGGTATTCACCGTAAAGTTATCGGGCGCGACAATGTTACCTTCCTGACCTTTGATTGCCACACTTAAAATTACCGCTGACTTTCCTTTAATGTATTGGTTGTAAACTCTTAAAACATCTTGCTTAGTTACTTTCCGATAAGCTTCCAACTCCTTACCAATTCTATTCGGATCACCGGCAAATGTTTGATAATACGCAAGCTGTGATACCTTTCCGCTAACGCTTTGAAGTCCGTTGATGAACTGAGCTTCAAACGAACCGACAAATTTCTCAACATCCTGGTCGGTAACTCCGCGTGCTTCAAACGCTTTGATGGCATCATCAATCATTTTTTTGGAATCGGTCAGCGATGTTCCCGGTGCAGGGGTCAGTCGGAATGAAAATTGCCCACCCAGTTCGCTTGTTGAACTGCTGGCGCTGGCACTTAACGCTTTCTGAGGTTTTACAATTTCCTGGTAAAACACAGAAGTTTTACCCTGACCAATAATTTCAGCGAGGCAATCAAGAGCAGGTTCATCGGAATGAAAACTGGGAACCGATGGAAATGTAACTGTTAGCATGGGCAGTCGCGCATAGTTATCCACCATGGAAACATAACGATCGCCTTCCAGCGTGATGGTTTGCGGTTTCATATTTTGAACTTCCGGGCCCCGCGGGATGGTGCCAAAATACTTCTCTACCAGCTTCACAACTTCAGCAGGCGTTACATCTCCGCCAATGGTAAGGGTTGCATTGTTCGGACCGTACCAACGTAAGAAAAAGTTTTTCAGGTCTTCAACGTTTACCCTGTTCAGGTCTTCGATGTATCCGATGGTTGACCATGAATAAGGGTGGCCATAGGGGTACAATGTTTTTCCTAAAAGTTCAAAAACTAAACCATAAGGAGCATTGTCAACCCGCTGTCCGCGTTCATTCTTAACCGTCTCGCGTTGAATCTCAAATTTACGTTGCGTCACAGCATCCAATAAGAAGCCCATGCGATCGGCTTCCAGCCAGATCATTTTTTCAAGTTGATTGCTTGGAACTGTTTCGAAATAATTGGTCCTGTCGGTATTGGTAGTTCCATTCAGGGTGCCACCAGCTTCTGTCACGATCTTAAAATGTTGCTCATCTCCAACATTGTCGCTTCCCTGAAACATCATGTGTTCAAAGAAATGTGCAAAGCCCGACTTCCCTATTTCTTCCCGGGCTGATCCTACGTGGTAGGTAACATCTACGTGAACGACAGGGTCGCTATGGTCTTCATGAACCACCAGCGTGAGGCCGTTTGATAAAACATACTTTTGATACGGAATGACAATTTCATTTCCCTTCCTCTCAATTTTCTCAACAAGTTTTGTTTGCGCACTGACAAAGGAAGTAATCAGCACAAAACCTGAGAGGTAAATAATGATTCTTTTCATGGTTTGGGTGTAATTTTTTAGTGGCACCAAGTATACTAAAAAATTAATACCCGACCGACCGCATTTACACAAAGGGTTCAGCTTATTGATCTTTCCAAAAGTTTGAGATCATAAAAAATACCCCGATCGATTGATAAGTATCGATTACCGGATTTACATCTTCAGATTCATTGGTTCTAAACTCATACTTAAAGGTTGTGTAGTTTACCTGGTATTGGAATTTAACGTTCTTATAACCGAGGCGAACGGTTAAACCCGGTTCAAATACAAAGGTTGATTTCTTTTCAGTTAAAAAATCGTTCAACTCTTCATAATCCGAATCCGGCTTGGTTGTATAATTCACTAATCCGATTCGAGGCGTAAAAGCAATATCAAAGCTCTTGGTGGTAAACCCTCCGGAAGGTTGAAGAAAATATTTAATGTATTTAACCTTGAGATACTCCCCTGCCTCACCTGCATTGACAATATTTCCAAACCCTATACCCGCAAACAATTCACCCACAAATTTTGACTTATCATTATATTTAAATAACCCTCCTCCTATTTCCAGATAGTGACCGTTCACGTCCCAATCCTTGCTACCTTTTAAACTATATAAACTTGCGATGATTGCTACACTGGTATCAACAGCAAGCGCGGTTTGCAAATTAAGTCCATGCCCAGTTTCATCATCATAAAAATAGGGCACATCATACCCTAATGACCCGCTGCCTCTGCCAATACCCAGGGTAGCTTCACCCTTCTGATGAAATAGTGGTACATTTTGTCCATTTGTAGAATACAGAACAGGGCTGCACGAATACTGAATAACAGCACCAATGGCTGCAAGTATGATTGATAAGGGATAAGTGGTTTTCATATTCCTGACATTTTAGTAACCAAATATCAGGCTTGTACAACATCAGCGCCTATCAAACATCACCACCCTGCTGGGCATAGTTTTGCGATTCTTAATAATTCTGCAAATTCCGCTTCCTCGATTGGCAAATAATGCAACGGATAATTCAATTGGTTATGGAATATCGTTTTTACCGGTTGATGGGATCATTTGCTGGATGAGTAAGCTGGCAAAGATTACAACGGCACAGCCCACAATATTATACAGCAAAAAGGCCAAATCGGTAAAATAGAAGCAGTAAAAAACAACTCCTTCGGCAATAATCGCGGCAATAAATACAGCGGTTCCCTGTACCCTTTTCAGATAAAAGGCTGCCAGAAAAATTCCAAGAATTGTTCCATAGAAAAGCGAACCAACAATGTTTACAAATTGAATCAGATTTTCAGCAAATGAAGCAAGCATGGCAAATACCATCGCCAGTAATGCCCACCCAACCGTAAACCATTGCGATGCACGAACGTAGTGAATGGGTTCAGCCTGCTGCTTAATGGATCGCTTGTAAACATCGACAGTGGTCGTAGACGATAACGCATTTAATTCACCTGCCATCGAAGACATGGCAGCAGAAAACATCACGGCCAGCAACAATCCAACGATACCATGAGGAAGATGATTGAGCACAAAGTTCAAAAAAATAAAATCTCGGTCTTGCGTTTTCGACCCTGGCACCGCCTGTTGAATGGTGGCCTTCACTTCATCGCGAATCAGTTTCTCCTCCTGTTGCAATTCTGAAACATGAACTTTATACGTTGATATGCCTGCATCATCGTCAGACTGAATCGCCTTCACCAAGTCATTCACCGCTTCTTGCTTTACCGCATACAATTTGTTGTATTGATCTTCCAGTTCTTTGATAGCGGGTGCCTGTGTTGTTTCGAGGGCCTGATTTTTCAATGCCTGGTTATAAAAAACTGGCGGCTGATTAAACAGGTAAAAGACAAACACCAAAACCCCAATGAAAAGAATCATGAACTGCATGGGTATCTTCAGTAGTCCGTTAAACATGAGGCCGAGGCGACTTTCCGTAACAGACTTCCCTCCCAGATAACGGGCGACCTGCGATTGGTCTGTTCCAAAATAGGACAGAAACAAAAAAGTTCCGGCCAGCAATCCTGACCAAATGTTATATCGATCATTCAAATTAAAATCAAGGCTTACCAGATTTAACTTTCCTAACTCTCCGGCAATCGAAATGGTGTCACCAAAAGAAATATGATCGGGCAGCATGGTATAAGCCAGTATGCCGGCCAGGATCATCCCACTCATGATTACCGTCATCTGCTGGCGCTGGGTCAGGCTCACCGCTTTCGTACCCCCAACGGTCACATAGATGATTACCAGTACCCCAATCAGGATGGTTGTTGTTGAAATGTTCCAATTCAGAATGGTTGACAGAACGATAGCGGGAGCATATAATGTTATTCCTGCCGATAATCCCCGCAGAATTAAAAACAAAAAAGCTGCAAGCGTACGTGTTTTGAGATCGAACCGTGTTTCCAAATATTCATAAGCCGTGAATACCTTTAATTTGTAGTAAATGGGAACCATGGTAATGGAAATAATCACCATGGCAATGGGCAGTCCGAAATAAAATTGAAGAAAGCGCATACCATCTTCAATCGCCTGGCCCGGTGTCGACAGAAAGGTGATGGCACTTGCCTGGGTAGCCATGATGCTCACCCCAATCATCCACCACTTCATGGAGTTATCGCCCTTCAGGTACCCTTCGATGTTTTTGTTACCACGGGTTTTCCATGTTCCGTACAAAACGATGAAGGCAATCGTGCCAAATAACACCATCCAGTCAAACGTATTCATGAAAAGGAATTAGCAAGCAAAAAGAATACAATAATCTGAACCACTAAAAATGTTAGTAAAAGCCAATACCAATGCCTCCATGTTTTAAAGATTGGTGGATTTTCCTGATCTGGGATTGTTGACATGCCGTCTGATGTGTGATGTTATCGCGATTTCGTTTTAGTTTTTGTATTCTCAGGTTTTTTGGCCTTACCGGCCGAAACCAGGTTCGCAAAAAGTTTATACGCGCCCGACACTCCTTCGGGTAATTCACGGAAAAATGACAGGCCTGTATACACATAATATCCGCTACCATATTTTGCCACCAGCAAACTTCCATCTTGAGGATTTTCTCCCACATCGTTCATGGATAGCAATGCCTCATACGCAGGATCCCATTTATTTGGGAAATACAATCCACGTTCCTGAATCCAACCATCAAAGTCAGCAGGATTGATTTTATTTGGCGAGTTCAACAGGGCATGATCAGGCTTAAGTATCCTGACAGCGGCATTTTCATCTGTAGTCCGGTCGCGCGAAAGCGTTAATGGATAGGGTGAAAACTTGTCTGTCGCAAGGCCGTTACTGGTATTGTATTGAACCACCATGGTTCCACCGCTGCTCACGAACGTTAACAGGTCGTTCATCATAAAGCGAATACGATCGTTGGTATTGAGTGCGCGAATGCCCAGCACAACAGCATCCACCCGCTTCAGGTTTTCTGGCGTTACTTCCTCATCTTTCATTTCCCAAACTTCATACCCCATGTTTCTGAGGGCCGTTGGAACATCATCGCCAGCGCCTTTGATGTATCCAATAACGCCACCCTCCTTCTTAATGTTAACCCGAATAACTTTTGACTCGGCAAGAGGCAGCAAGGTTTGTGCAGGAATGTGATCATAGGATATTGTTTGAAGGGAATGACGATATGTTTTTGCCTTTACTTCGACTACTGCCTTTAAGGTTCCTGTTGATTCAGACCGGGACGGGTATACTTTAAAACTTTTAGAAAGCTCTTCACCCCTTTTTGTCAACTCAAAATCAATAACCGGAGGTTCACTTTTCCAGCCAGTGGGCAACTGCAATTGTAGAGTGCCCGTTTGTTTGGAGTCAGTGGATGATTTGAGAACCACTTCTACACTTTTAGGTAACTCATCCGGAAAAACCCAAACTCCATTTGAAATCGTTACAAACACCGGTGGAACAACTTCAAAAGGCCTGTACTGCTCACCCTTTACGGGATCGGTCGACCGGTATACCAATGGCCTGCTGATGTTAAACGTCTCGTTGTTTATCCTTACAGAAAAGTTGACCATTACAGCCGGATCATTTTCTGCCTTGCCAATCATTTTTTCATTTGCCACTGTAAACAATCCGATGCCGTGGGCATCGCGCAGCCAGTACGGACTGGAGTATTCTTTTGCAGTTGAAACAATTTTGCGAGAGCGTACTACAACTGGTACATTATTTTTTAAGCTCACACTCATAACAGAATCAATCCCAAGATCGGGCGATTGAATGGATGTCACCTGAATATCGGCATCGGAACGGTTCAGTAATTCGGTGGTGATGATTACCGGTTCACCCGGGGCCGACCAGTACTGGTTGGCTGTCGTTTCAATGTATAGCCCGGCACACTCTTCAATTAACTGATTGACTTCGGTAAGTTTCCGGGTTTTCCAAACGCTGCTTTCCAGCAACTCAATTTGCTTTTTAATCTGCAAAAGCAAGGGAATGGAAGCAACCGGTTTCTCAACATTAAATTCGCGAATGGCCTGGTCGACCAACGGCTTCACTTTTTCACCTCCTTTTATTCTTGTCCAGGTAGTATTTACTCCATCAAACACATCCTTTTCCGGAGCTTCACCTTTCACCAATTCCAGAAACTCCAGTTGGTCGCCTCTTACTTTTCTGGAGCCAAAGCCCTGGCTCTTATGTTGGCTTCTACTGGTGGCTGCGATTTCAGAATACGACTCACCCAATAAAGGATTGTAACCACCCACATTAACGGTAGTTACACCCGGTGTTTTTTCGTTTATGGTATTATTGAAAAATCGACCGGTGTTTATAAAAAGTCTTTTTGGCTTCCAAGTGTTGGCTGTACCATCCGGTTTGGAAGTCACATCAAACGCTTCAATGGCCAACATGGCAGAAGCAGTGTGATGCCCGTGCCCTGCCCGTTCATCGGGTGGAAAACGGGTGAGTATGACATCGGGTTGAAAATCGCGGTACACGCGCACAACATCCGACAGGATGTTTTCCTTCCCCCAAATGTTAAATGTTTCTTCAGCCGATTTGGAATACCCAAAATCAACAGCCCGTGTAAAAAATTGATGTCCTCCATCCAGTCTGCGGGCCGCCAGCAACTCTTGTGTTCTGATCAGGCCCAACAATTCACCTATTTCCGGTCCAATCAGGTTTTGACCTCCATCACCGCGCGTCATTGAAAGATAGGCGGTAGTTGCAAGCCTGCCTTTTGAAAAATAGCTGATTGCCCGTGTATTCTCATCATCGGGATGTGCCGCCACGTATAGCACAGAGCCCAGGAAATTCAATTTTTCAAGTTTAAGTTTAATTTCAGCGCTGTGAGGCTGATATGGAGCCTGCGCCTGAAGAAAAACCGGAAGCAGACTGAAAGCAAAAAAGATTATCCTCATTCAACAATGATTTGTTGCTAATTAACATATAAAATCCAGAATGAACGAATTGGTTACACGATCAGCCAATAGTACATTTTAGTGGTATGCAGAACTCCTGAAATTGATGCATTAAATTTTCCCGCGCTTCTCGCCATTCACAAAATAAGTACCCTCTTCATCGAACTCAATAAGAATTCTGCTCAGCACTTCTTTTTCAGACGATAGGAAATTAATTTCAAACTTGTAACCGGAAATTCTGTCTTTAATATCATCGGAAAAACCAGCCTCCAGTTGAAACTCCAACCCTTCTGTTATTTTCTTGTTCAACAGGGTGAAACCGTTATCTCGTATGACACGAACTTTGGCTTCTGCAGGCTGGGTTTTCAACAGTTTCACCTGTAACTGCAAATATGGCAATGGTTCGGACGATGTTCTTCGTTCATGCTCTTTCCGTGTTTCATTCGGGTAAACGCTGCTATTGTCGCTGTGCCCTCGTTGCTTAAACAGCAACGCTGGTTTTATTTCAAAGTCGTCCTTTGCCTTGTAGGGTGCTTCCTGAAAACCGATCAATAGTAACAATGAAAGAATCGCGATCATTGTTAAAAATACAAAATAGTCGTGAATTAATTAGTCGATCAATCCCGTACCATTTGCAAGGTGCACCCGGTAAATTTCCACATCGTTTTTGAATTGTTTTTTGTATTGCCGGCTGATGAAATCGGTTATGGAATCAACCGCGTGGTTTTGGATAATATTGATGGTACATCCTCCAAAGCCACCGCCCATCATGCGGGCACCCGCTACAGATGGATTGTTTTGAACGATTGACACCAGGAAGTCAAGTTCGGGGCAACTTACTTCATAAAGATTGGAAAGACCACGATGTGTTTCAACCATTCGCTTTCCAAATGAAAGCAGGTTTCTCTGCCGCAAGTCAGTTCCGGCAAATTGAACACGCTGCATTTCATCCACCACATACCGGCAGCGATTATAAATTTTTTCTGAAAACAGCGTGCGATGTTTCTCCAGCATCAGTTGGTTAACATCTCTCAGGCTGGAAATTCCGGGGTAGATTTTTTTAAGGATACGAACTCCTTCCTCACACTCTCCTCTTCTTACATTATACTCCGATGACGCCAGGGTGTGCTTTACTCCCGAGTTAACCAGTATAATGGTGTAATCGCTAAACTGAAATGGAAGATATTCGTATTCCATCGACCGGCAGTCGAGATGAATGACATGATTGGCTTTCCCCATCATATTGGCAAACTGATCCATGATGCCGCATTGTACGCCAACAAAATGATGTTCAGACCACTGCCCAATTCTTGCCAGTTCAATTGCTGATATCCCTTGATTGTTTAGTTGATTTAGTGCGAATGCGAATGCTCCCTCTACTGCGGCCGAAGAAGACAAGCCGGAACCCGCAGGAATGTTACCTCCGAAAACGCAATGAATTTGATTTAAAGCTGCACCCTTGTCGATCATTTGGCGGGCAACGCCCAACAGGTAGTTAGCCCACGCGGGCGTTCGCATTGGCGATGGATCGGATAAGTCAACTTCAAGAAACTCTTGGTAGTTCAGCGAATAGATTTTCGAAAAAGGCTCAGGTGAAGCAACGATTGCCAATACAATTTCTTTGTCGATTGCGGCAGGCATGACAAAGCCATTGTTGTAGTCGGTGTGTTCACCAATGAGGTTAATGCGGCCCGGGCTTCTTACCAACAGGGGTTGCTGGTGAAATTGACGAATAAAGGTGTCTCGTACAGATTGATAGCTGAAATCCACTTATTATCATTGTTGGCAGAAAAGTAATAAATGTTCGCTGTACAATATGAGGTAAGTGGTTTTCTTTGAAGGCAGAATTGGGTTGATTTTTCGCATGGTCTCTGTTGCCACTCGGTGTGCCGCGATTTCACCCACTATTCATCGCGTTCGCCTTTCGGTGAAAACATCACGACTCTTTGAGACCCCGGCACGGGGCCGGGGATAATTCGCGACCCTGTGCTGCGATCTCACTCTATACCAGTAACTACTCCAAGCTAATTATTTTTTCGCGGCTTAGGGTATTGACAAGCCTCAAGAGTGTTAAGGCCCCGGCACTCCGAGTGATCGAGGCAGGCAGGCCTGGATTTACCCTTCGCGGCCTCAGTGCCGCGATCTCACACTATCCAGTAACTACTCCAATCACTTCTTTGCAGGTTCCTTCCTGGAGTACTGGAAAATTTCCCGAATCTTCCCTCCTTCCAGGCGATAGTCTTCATGGATAAACGTATGATCAATTTTCCCATCTTTAAAGGTGAGCGTCTCGTCCGTCCATGAGAAAACCCACTCGTGATTTTTATCGACATTATTAACCGGAACAGCAGCTGTATACACCAGGTTTAAACCAGACACCTGGCCAACAAATGTATTAAGAACCTGAATAATAGAATCTCTTGGTCCGCTAAACTCTGTACCATCCGCTAAATGAATATTAACGCTATCCGCCAACAAATCACCAAGGTCGGTATTCAGTTGCGATAACCTTTTATTCCACTCCATCACCACCTTCACGTTATCCCAACTTCCGATGCCGGTTTTTCCGGTATAAGTTACTTCCATGGGTAATTGTGGTGTTGGAATTTCTGCTGCAGGTGTTTCTGCTTTCTTTTCTGTGCAGGAAAAAATGAGCATGCTCATGCATGCAAACCGTAAAGTTTTCATATCCGAGGGTTTAAGTTTTCAAAAAGCAAACTCGAAAGAAACGCTATTTGGTCTCTTTTGATCTTGAGCTGTTTGCAACCATCTCGAAATTCTATCTTAGCTCACTTTCGCTAATCTTTTACTGAAGGAGTATAAATTTAAAAAAATTAGAACAGCGGATTTATGTTTCGGGCATAATTTTAATTACCCCCCATAACCTGCTTAATTTGATGTTTTTAAAGTTGATTCGATCTAACACATACATTTTTTTCTTCTCCACACTTGCACCAGTTGAGAGATTAACGACTTCAAGGGAGTAAATCCGTGCATCGCTCGTCTGACAAGTAATCACTCAATATGAAATGGAAGGTAATGTAAAGTCGCTTTTTTAAACCTTAAACCGTGCGTCAATTATCCATACCTTGCGAGTTGAGAAATATTATGAAAACGCGTTTGATTACCCCTGAGGGTTTGGAAAAGTTAAAAGCTGAGTTGAATCATCTGTGGAAGGTGGAGCGACCGGAAACCACACAAAAGGTATCATGGGCGGCAAGCCTTGGTGATCGCTCTGAAAATGCCGACTACCACTACAACAAAAAGCGATTACGCGAAATTGACAGGCGCATACTCTACTTACGCAAGTGCATTGACGATTTGAGAGTTGTAAACTACTCTCCTTCTCAACAGGGTAAAGTGATGTTTGGAGCCTGGGTAGAAATTGAGAACAATAAAGGTAAGCAAATACGATTCCGCATTGTTGGCTCAGAAGAGATCATCAACACAAAAGACTACATCTCGATGGATTCACCCATGGCGCAGGCCCTGCTCAACAAAGTAGTTGGCGCTGAAGTAACCGTAAAAACTAGCGCGGGTGCGTTTGTTTGGAAGGTGAAAAAGATTGAGTACCAGAAATAAGTATTCACGGTCTCCAATTTACCCTCGCGGCCTCCGTGCCGCTATTCTCTCTTGCCGTAGAAAAATTATCAGGTAGTCAAAACTAACTACCTGATTTTCAAGAGCCCCCTGCCGGAATCGAACCAGCGACCTACTGATTACAAGTCAGTTGCTCTACCAGCTGAGCTAAGGAGGCGTTTATTAGTCTTTAGTCCTCAGAATTTAGTCTTTAGTATTCGGGTTTGCTGATCCGAAGCCCTCATACTCAGGACTCAGGACTAAATACTATGTACTATCTCCAAAGGAGGTGCAAAAATAGCGGTTGTCTTAATCTTTGCAAATTTCTGTTAAGAAACTGTGCGAAGCAATTTGAGCTGCTCTTTTAGCTGCTTCAGGCTGTCGGTAGCCGCGTTAATTTTCTCATTAAATTCCTCCTTGTATTTATCGGCATTTTTGGATCGTCCAAAAAATTCGAGATTGTTCCGCCAAAGTGCTATATCGTTTTCTACTTTCAGTATCTTTTTACGTATGGCCTGCTCCTTTTGGAAAAGTTTTTGGCTTGCCATCGGGTCATTTTTCAAATCAAGCAACTGATTTTCCAGTACCAACCGGCTTTTGTCCTCTTCGGTTATTCCCTGAATAGCGTTTGTAAATTTCTGAATAGCGTCATGATATCGGTTCCGGATGGTGTTCATGTCCTTGCGTGGCACAAATCCTACCTGACTAAACCTGGATTCAAGTTCCTTTAACACTTCGCGTGTGGCTGTGTTTTGAGTTATATGATTTTCCAACGCTGCACAAATTTCTTCCTTTAACTGAAGGTTCTGAATCTGCTCACTTTCATCCTTGCTTTGCTGATCGCGTTTCTGGTCAAAGAAATAGTCGCAAGCCTCTTTAAATTCTTTGAATACTTTTTCTCGGAATTTTTCGGGCACCGGGCCGATGGTTTTCCATTGTTGCTGAATGTGCTTCAGGTCACGCGCAGCCTGTTCCCACTCATGGCTGTCTTTTAATTCAATTGCCCGCTGCACTAATTCACGCTTTTTATTCAGGTTTTGGTCTCGCTCTTCATCTAATTTTTTGAAGAAAGAACTCTTATTACTGAAAAACTGCTTGAAGGCGGACCAGAATTTCTTGTTTATTTCTTTCGATTTAGCCCTTGGCAATCCTCCAACGGAGTCCCATTTTTTTTGAAGTTCAAGAACCTCTTTCGTTTTCTGGTTCCACTCTTTAATGCGGTCTGATTGAAAGGATGCAAATACAGACACCTCATCGCACAGTTTAATTTTCAGGTCGACATTAGCATTCAGTTCCTGCTGAAGTACTTTCAGATACTCATCCCTTCGGGCATATACCGCATCGGAGGCTGTCTTAAACCGTTGCCATACCGTTTCTTTTTCGTCACCGGGTACGGGCCCAATGTGTTTGAACTCGTGATGGAGTTCGTTGAGTTCGCGAATGGCTTCCTTAATTCTTTCAACCCCGATCAGCTTCTCGGCCCGGATACAAAGTTCTACTTTGGCTTCCAGGTTTTTCTTGCGATCGAGTTCTTTCAGTTCAAAGTAGATACTCTGGTTATCATAAAACCGGTCGACCAATGCATGGTAATTTGCCCATTGTGTACGGGCATGTGTACCGGGTACAGGTCCAATATTTCTCCATTCCTTTTGGAGGTCTTTAAATACATTAAACTGATTAGAGGCATCCTGCGAGTCTACCAATTCACGGAGTCGCTCCAACAACTCTGATTTCTTTCTGTAGTTTTCGTTCTTTTGATCTTCCAGGCCACGTAAAAATTGTGCTTTACGATCTTTGATCAGTTTAAATGAAGCCTCAAACTGTTGCGTAAGCTCATCTTGCCGGTATTCAAAGTCATCGGTTGATCCACCATCTAATATAAATCGGTTGAGTGCGGATATTCTGTCCCGTTCACGCAACTCATCAAATAATGGCTTAATATCGCGTAATACCCGATCTGATTTTTTAGGATCGTTCTCTTTTACCAGTTCTTTAATCAGGCTGACAAACTGGTCTTTGGTGTAGTGAGTGTAGTCAACATGCTCGTACTCCTCTTCAGGGTGTTCGGCTTCATCCCGATCAGAAAGATCGGCTTCAGATTGCAATACCGTATTGACATGGCTCTCCACCACCGCACCCCCGGGTAAAATATCCTGCTCTGCTCTGTTGTCTCGTTCCATCTCCATGGTCAATATTCATTTCAACGCGTTTGCGTAAAGTTACTAAAAATGCCCTAATTCAAGTTTGGGTCAACCGGGTAGTTGGCAAACACCGAAAAGCGACCGCCCATACTCCCTAACGCTTTTTTCCACATGCCGGTTGGCTCGGTTGCGAACATTAATTCTTCCGTTACAAAGTCGCACACAACCCACGAGTTTTCGGCAAGTTCTTCTTCCAACTGACCGGGCCCCCAACCACTGTATCCTAAAAAGAATTTGATATGTTGAACGCTTAGTTGCTGGGTATCAGAAAGGAACAACACGTGCTCAAAATTTCCACCCCAATAAATGTCTTTCAAGACCTCCGTTCCACCTTCAATCTCTCTGTTCCGGTGAATGAAATGGAGGGTGTCCTGTTGTACAGGGCCGCCAATAAAAATGGGGTGTTGGAAATTCTTTAAGTCATCCATCACCTCATTAACCTTAACAATAGCAGGTTTATTCAGCACAAATCCAAACGATCCCTCTTCGTTATGATCACACAAGAGTACGACTGTGCGCTCGAAGTTTGGATCGGGCAGAAACGGCTCTGAAATAAGCAGACGGCCTTTTTCGGGTTGTAGTTTATTCTTGTACTTAAAGAAATCCATTTCGGCTTCAATAAAGTATTTGAAACGCTCCTATCCAAATTTATTGTTTTAGATGTTGAACACCCCTAATTTCAAGCGCATGAACGATCTCGCTTCCATCCGCCAAGAGTACAGTAAAGCCACGCTGGATACCGCCTCTGTGTTCCCAGAACCGGTTCAGCAGTTTAACAAATGGTTTCAGGAGGTTGTTACTTCAAAAGTTCCTGAACCCAATGCGATGAACCTGGCTACCGCAATTGGCGGTAGGCCAACATCGCGAATTGTACTTTTGAAAGGAGTTGAGCACGGGAAGTTTGTGTTTTATACGAATTACCAAAGCCGAAAGGGAAAAGACCTGGATGAAAATCCAGCCTGCTGTTTAACATTTTTCTGGCCTGAACTGGAACGCCAGGTAAGAATAGAAGGTGTGGCCACGCGCGTGGATTCCTCCCGTTCTGATGAATATTTCCAAAGCAGGCCACGCGGCTCACAAGTTGGTGCCTGGGCATCGCCTCAAAGTTCGATGATCCAAGACAGGCAATTGCTGGAGGATCGTGAAAAGAAAATTGAAGAGAAATACAAAGGGCTGGATAAATTACCACGACCTCATCAATGGGGTGGCTATGAAGTTGATCCGCTGATGATTGAATTCTGGCAAGGCAGGCCAAACCGGTTGCATGATAGAATTCTTTATACAAAGGTTGATGGTGTCTGGAAGATTAATAGACTAGCACCCTAGTGGTTCATCGTTAACTCCAATCGACTATGGACAAAAGGACTTGATACTTGCGTCTAAATCAAATCGAAAAGATTTTTTACCCCCGGATATCTTCTCACCGTAAATCCTTCACCGTATCTTGCTCCGATGGCGTGACCAAATTCAATGGCACGTGCCTCTACCATTCGTAAAAACTCAGGAGAAGAAATATATGTTTGGGGTTCGTTGCTCTGAGGATCAAAGAACTGAGTCTTGAATGCCTTAACGGAGTCGATTTTAGTTTGCCAATGGTCAGTGATGTCCACCACAAAGTCAGGCTCAATCAGAAGACTTTGTATGTAATGGTAAACTGTCTTGGGACGCCAGGCGTCTTGCTTCTTTCCATGTTCGTCCCAGGTTTCAACTTTCGCCAAACCAGAAAGAAAACAAGAATCGTATGCCAGTGAAGCTCCCTTGCCATGGTCGGAATGACGATCGTAAACGGCATTAGCCAGAACAATTTCAGGCTGGTACCGCCTGATAGCCCGAATAACTTCTAATTGATGATCCTTATCATTTTTGAAGAATCCATCGGGCAAACCCAGGTTTTCCCGAATGGTTAAACCCAAAATTTTTGAGGATTCAGCCGACTCTGAGGCCCTTGTTTCAATTGTTCCACGTGTACCGAGTTCTCCCCTGGTAAAGTCAACCACCCCCACCTTATGGCCCATTTTCACATGCTTCGCCACGGTACCGCCACACCCCAGTTCAGCGTCATCGGGATGGGCAGCAAGAACTAATAGGTCGAGTTTCATAAAGGTGATTTTAGCTATTAAGCATTACTAATAGCTGATTTTATTAATGGACTAATTCTGCTTCCTTTGCTGCCAGGAATTTTTCAGCATCCAGTGCTCCCATACAGCCGGTTCCAGCCGCAGTAATGGCTTGTCGGTACATCTTATCTGCCGCATCGCCCACGGCAAACACTCCATCAACGTTTGTTTTGGTTGATCCGGGTTCAACTTTAATGTACCCCGACTCATCCATATCGATATAGCCTTTGAAAACATCGGTATTAGGTTTGTGACCGATGGCCAGGAAGAAACCCTGAACAGTAAGTGTTTGGGTTTCGTTTGTTTTGTTGTTCAGAATACGAACCCCAGTAACTCCGGAATCATCCCCCAGCACTTCCTCGGTTTCGGAATTCCAGTGTATCTCAATGTTGGGCGTATTTTTCACTCGCTGCTGCATAATTTTAGATGCCCGCATTTCATCCCTTCTGACAATCAGGTGAACTTTTGAACAAAGCTTTGAAAGATAGGTTGATTCTTCTGCCGCAGAATCTCCAGCGCCAACCACCGCTACTTCTTTTCCGCGGTAAAAGTAACCATCACAAACGGCACAGGCCGACACACCCTTGTTTAAAAACTTAGTCTCCGATGGAATGCCTAAATATTTTGCAGAGGCACCAGTCGCAATAATCACCGATTCAGCTATTACTTCATCTTTTTCATCTACTGTAACCTTAAGCGGGTAACCTGAAAAATCAACGGAGGTAACCAGTCCATAGTTGATCGTAGTTCCAAATCGCTCGGCTTGCTTTTGAAGATCGATCATCATTTGAGGACCATTGATCCCATCGGGGTAACCCGGAAAATTTTCTACGTCATTGGTCGTTGTTAGCTGACCGCCCGGCTGTCCGCCCGTATAAAGCACCGGTTTCATTCCGGCCCTGGCTGCATAAATAGCGGCTGTATATCCGGCAGGGCCGGATCCAATGATTAAAACTTTGTTTCTTTTGCTCATACTGTTCGCTTAACACAAAGGGTCTCATAAAAGTTGAGACCCTCCAAAATATTTTTAATTCGATAATTATTAACCCAGGTAAGGTTTTAAAGCCTTACTTCTGGAGGTATGCCTTAGTCTTCTTATGGCCTTTTCCTTAATCTGCCTTACCCGCTCCCGGGTTAGGTTGAACTTCTCCCCAATCTCTTCCAGAGTCATGGCATGTTCACCGTTCAGACCAAAATACAGGGTTATAACATCCGCCTCCCGTTGCGTTAAGGTAGACAATGCACGTTGCACTTCTTTACGCAACGAGTCATTCATCAACCCTGAATCAGGGGTTTCTTCACTGTCGTTTTCGAGAACATCCAGTAAGCTGTTTTCTTCACCCTGAACAAAGGGTGCATCCATGGATACATGGCGGCCCGAAATCTTCATGGTATCCACCACCTCAGCCGTGGTTACATCCAGTACTTCTGCCAACTCTTCCGGTGAAGGTTCACGCTCATACTTTTGTTCAAGCTCTGAAAATGTTTTCGATATTTTATTCAGGGAACCGACCCGGTTCAAAGGCAACCGAACAATACGGGATTGCTCGGCCAATGCCTGAAGAATTGATTGTCGAATCCACCATACGGCATATGAAATGAATTTGAATCCACGGGTTTCATCAAAACGCTGAGCAGCTTTGATCAGTCCGAGGTTTCCTTCATTAATCAAATCCCCAAGGGATAGTCCCTGATTTTGATATTGCTTGGCAACTGAAACCACAAAGCGAAGGTTAGCCTTGGTGAGCTTCTCAAGGGCGATTTGGTCGCCCTCTTTGATGCGCTTGGCTAACTCTACTTCCTCATCCGGTGTCAGTAAATCAACCTTACCAATTTCCTGAAGATACTTATCCAGCGATTGGCTCTCGCGGTTGGTAATTTGTTTACTGATCTTAAGCTGTCTCATTCAGGCTTAGTCGTTTTGGCAACAATATACTGTCTAGGGTTGTACCTGTCAACCCTATTGCCTAAACGGTTATTGACTGGGAGCAGTTTCTTCTTTTGGAGGTCTGGGTATCAAAACCTTACGAGACAGGCGGAATTTGCCCGTTTTCTTATCGACTTCAACAAGTTTAACCTTTACTTCCTCACCTACCTCCAATACACCATCCATGGTTTCGAGGCGCTCCCACTTGATCTCTGAAATGTGAAGCAAGCCATCTTTACCAGGCATGAACTCAACAAATGCACCAAATGGCATAATTGATTTCACCTTTCCATCATATACCTGGCCTACTTCCGGTACCGCTACAATCGCACGGATGCGTCTGAGGGCAGCATCCATTACGTCTTTATTGTTAGCAAATACGTTGATGATCCCTTTGCCGTTCACCTCTTCGATAACCACTGTAGCACCGGTTGTATTTTGAATATCCTGAACAACTTTTCCGCCAGGGCCGATTACTGCACCAATCATTTCTTTCTCAATGATTACTGTTTCTGCTCGTGGTGTCTGAGGCTTCAGGTCAGGGCGTGGCGAAGAAATTGTTTTCTTCATCTCGTTAAGAATGTGAAGTCTTCCTTCTTTTGCCTGAAGCAATGCTTCCTTCAATACTTCGTAGGTAAGGCCGTCAACTTTTAAATCCATCTGACAAGCCGTAATACCTTGCTCGGTACCCGTTACTTTGAAGTCCATATCACCAAGGTGATCTTCATCACCAAGGATATCTGAAAGGATTGCATACTTGCCGGTTTTGCTGTCAGAAATCATACCCATAGCAATACCCGATACCGGTCCCTTTACAGGAACACCGGCATCCATCAGCGCCAAAGACCCTGCACAAACCGTTGCCATGGAAGATGATCCGTTCGATTCAAGAATATCGGATACAACACGAATGGTGTATGGATTCTTTTCATCGGCAGGAAGTACTTGTTTCAATGCACGGAACGCGAGGTTACCGTGACCAACTTCTCTGCGGCCCGGCCCACGGTTAGGTTTTACTTCACCGGTTGAGAAGCCAGGGAAGTTATAATGCAGGATAAACTTGCTGGATCCTTCAATCATAGCGCCATCAATCAACTGCTCATCCAGCTTCGTTCCAAGGGTAACTGTAGTCAACGACTGGGTCTCGCCACGGGTGAAAATGGCCGAACCATGAGGTGAAGGAAGATAATTCACTTCACTCCATATCTGCCTGATTTCGTTGGTTTTACGACCATCCAAACGAATAGATTTATTAAGAACCAGATCGCGGGCGGCCTTCTTTTGAATATCGTGGTAGTAATGCTTTACCAGGTCTTTATTGATGGTTGTGTCCTCAGGAAGGGCCTCGATGTAGTCATTTACAATCTTGGCGAAAGCCTCTGAGCGTTTCGACTTATTGGCAGTAAGCAAACCAGCCGTTTCGTAAGCTTTATCGTACATCAATTTCCATAGCTCCTCCTTCAAATTCTCATCGTGCACCTCATGGCTATAGGTTCTTTTTTCTGTTTTGCCTGTAGCTTTTGTCAGCTCAAGTTGAAGTTCACACTGGGTCTTGATTGCCTCGTGGGCCGTCTTCAATGCTTCCAGCATGTCGTCTTCACTCACTTCTTTCATCTCTCCTTCTACCATGAGGATGTTCTCAATGGAAGCTCCCACCATCAGGTCGATATCGGCACGGAGTTTTTGTTCCATAGTTGGATTGATCACAAACTTGCCGTCTACCCGAGCCACGCGTACTTCTGAAATTGGTCCCTGAAAAGGGATATCAGAAACAGCTAAAGCCGAAGATGCAGCAAAGGCCGCTAATGCATCCGGTAGTGCATTTTGGTCACCCGAAATAAGGTACAACATCACTTGTGTTTCCGCATGATAATCGCCTGGAAACAACGGACGAATGGCACGATCAACCAACCGGCTGATCAATATTTCGTAATCAGATAATTTACTCTCACGCTTCAGGAATCCGCCCGGTACTTTACCGGTAGATGCGAACTTCTCCTGGTAATCAACGGAAAGAGGCAGAAAGTCTGCTCCTTCTTTTCCTTCCTGTGCAGAAACTACGGTTGCTAAAATCATGGTATTACCCATGCGTAACACCACCGAGCCATCAGCTTGACGGGCCAGTTTACCGGTTTCAATTGTAATTTCGCGGCCATCAGGCAGCTTGCAGCTTTTTGTTATAATGTTAAATGACATAAAAGATAAATTAATAGATAGCCTTTAAACGAAAGGCAGTATCCTGTTATATAAATGCAAAAAGGGAACCTAGTTCAGGTTCCCTATCGTAAGAAGTTCGTTTTATTTTCTTAGATCCAACGCAGCGAGTATAGCTCTGTAGCGATCGATGTCGGTGTTCTGAAGGTAGTTCAATAACCGCTTACGCTTACCTACCAGGTTTAATAAACCTGTTTGCGTTCCAAAATCCTTTTTATTGCTTTTCAGGTGTTCGGTCAAGTGATTGATCCGGGTTGTAAACAGCGCAATCTGAGATTCCGGTGACCCGGTATCGTTATCAGATTTTTTTGAACTGTATTTCTTAAACAGTTCCTTTTTAGTTTCGACAGTTAAATGCATCTCAAAAAATTATTTTCAGCTTTATTTCAGGCGGCAAAGATAGGAGAAAGCAGCCCAATTTTCCAAATATTGCCTGATTTACTTACGCTACTGTAGCTGGAAAAAACCGTTTGAAAAGATTGGATTTCTTAGCCTTTTCAAGCATCACCATATAGAAATCGGCCTCAAATAACCGCGCATCTAAACGGGCCTGGCGAAGGAATAGAAGGCCTATAACAAACAAAATCACATCAGCTGCCCAAACCCCCACATGAACACTAATAATGCCCTGTTTGGCCCATTTCTCACCTGTCATGGTTAAAAGGTAGTAGATAATAAAGAATAGAATGGATACCAGAAAAGGCACCCCCAAACCGCCTTTTTTAATAATTGCCCCCAGCGGGGCACCAATCAAAAACATTGCAATACAAGCCAGTGAACTGGCCAATATTTTGTGCCATTGAATTAAGAACACGTTCCTGTCATTCGTATGCTCCTTAAGCGTTGAAACTGTACCCTCCATTTCATTTTTAGCCATCCTGGCTTTGCTGGCCGCATTCTCATAGGCCGCCCTGTTGGGCAACAAATTAAACAGGCTATCGGTCTTTCGTTTATAGTCTGTACCCCCTGGCTTTTTACTGATACCTTCGGTGTTTCTTGATTTGTTGAGGGCAATTGAATCTTGGGGCTGTACTCTATCCTGGTTTCTATATTTTATCCTTTTTGGGGTCGATGTTAAAGCACGTGCAGGAAAGAATCTTCGCTTGCCGGAATCCAACGGCTTGATCGTGGTCACCGAATCGGGCAGAATTTTTTCTGCATTGATCGAGTCTCGGTGCAAACCATCTGTTTCTACCAATTTTAACCGATCGGTAGAGTCTTTAGTAACTTTGAACTGCTGCAAGGCTTCCGGCATGCGAAAGGAATCTGCATCCATATAGTAGTTAAAAAAAGTTCTTGCCTCCTGGTAGACACCAAGTTTAGTCTGCATCATTTCATTGTCGATAGAGTCCAGGTCACTGTCCAACTCACCCAGGTTTCGCATGATTCTGTTACCCTGAAACCACTTCTTATCTGTTCTTTCTAATGCAAAAGAGGAAAGATCAAAAACGATTTGAGTCTTACTAAATTTCGTTTGACTGAGTGTCTCTTTCTGCGCACGCCTCACGCGGCCTGTCATTTCCTGATTGGTGCTTGCACCTTCGGTATAGTTTGAGCCATTGAAAAGTTCAAGTTTCAGGTAGCGCTCATTTAAAATGGTATACATTTTACCGGAGTCGGCCGTTGTAACTTCTTTGTTGCCATCATGCTTCCGGTGGTCATAGATGATAACATCTTTAATGGTTACGCCATCTGAGAATTTCTTGTTCACCTTAATGCTTATGTCTGGAATTCCATCGTAAAATGAACCTTCACGAAGATCCAGTGCGGGTTTCTTTTGCTTAATATCATACAGGAGGCTGTAGGCCTCCAGCGCAGCTTTTGGCACCAGATTATTGTTCACATAAAAGGCAACAACCGTAAGGCCCAACACAAAGAAAAAAATCGGGAACAATGCCCGAACGAGTGAAATACCTGCACTCTTAACCGCGGTAAGTTCAAAGTGTTCACCCAGGTTGCCAAACGTAATGAGAGACGACAACAATACAGCCAGCGGCATGGCAATTGGAGTCATGAACACTCCAAAATAGAACAAGAGTTGGCCGATCACATCCATGCCCAGTCCTTTTCCAATGATGTCATCGAAATACTTTAACATGTGTTGCGTGAGCAGGATGAAAACCACCACCAGAAACGTGAGGATGAAGGGCCCGAGGAATGCGGAAAGGATAAGTTTATCGAGTTTCTTCATGAGAATTTGCAGCCCCGAAATAGTCAAAAATTAAGCCAAAACAGAAATTATCAGGGACAAAGAGGCAGGCTACCCTCCCACTGTTTTGCGCAACACTTCGATGAGGCTGTCCCACAGATCCTGCAACTCTTCCAGGTCATCAAAATCAGAGTAATCGGTTACTTTCAGGAAAACTGATTGCGTCATCTCATTAAACTCGAGACGTAGTTCAAAATACGATGGGTCTTTTTCGTCTTCATCGCTTTCAGGCAAAAACTCAAAGCGTGCAAAATGATTTGTTCGGTGCGCTGAAAGTCGCGCAGCATGTTCTTCATTGTCCCACAGGAAGATGAAGGTTTTGTTTTGATTGTTGATATTTACGTCATCGGCAAACCACTCAGCAAGTCCACTGGCAGTTTGAATGTATGGATACAGCATCTTAATTGAGGCGTGTATCTCATAGTCTGCGGTGAACAACTTCTTTTTAGCCATGACGCTCATATCAGGTTTTAAATTAGAAGATTTTTGTTGGAAGGCAAAATGAAAAGAGAGGCTGTAGCAAAAGTCACTTTTTTGGAAAAACCAGCCTCGATTCTAAATCAAAAACAAAGAAAAAAATAAGAGGCTGCCCTTTTGAGGCAGCCTCTTGTAGCGCGGGGGGGAGTTGAACCCCCGACCTTTGGGTTATGAATCCAACGCTCTAACCACCTGAGCTACCGCGCCAAAATAGTATTAATCAATTCTTTCCTTCCCTGTTGAACCCCGTCCGCCTACTGGCGGATATGAATCCAACGCTCTAACCACCTGAGCTACCGCGCCAAAATAGTACTAATCAATTCTTTCCTTCCCTGTTGAACCCCCGTCCGCCTAATGGCGGATATGAATCCAACGCTCTAACCACCTGAGCCACCGCGCCTTTCACTCCATCTTTACAGGACTGAACTAACACTTGAAGCCGTCTGCTCCTCAAAAAGGGAGCGCAAACTTACGAATAAGCACGTCACTTATACAAATTAGCCTCAGTTACTTATTTTTGGCACCTCGTGTTTTAACCATTTTATGCTACCAACCATCAATCCAACAGATACCACTGCCTGGCAGAAACTTGAAGTAAATTTTCTTACCATGCAGGCTACCCACATGCGCGAACTGTTTGATTCAGATCCGCAGCGATTTGAAAAGTTTCATACCGTATTTGAAGATATTCTGGTCGACTATTCCAAAAATATTATAACTGAAGATACGCTTAAACTATTGATAGACCTCGCTAATGAAACGGAACTAAAAAGCTCGATCGAACTGATGTTTCGGGGCGACCGTATCAACAAAACAGAGGATCGGGCCGTTCTTCACACCGCTCTTCGAAACCGGTCAAACAACCCGGTGGTAGTGGCAGGAAACGATGTAATGCCCGATGTTAACCGTGTATTGAATCAACTGGAAAGGTTCACCGGAAGCATGCTTAGCGGGCAATGGAAAGGCTTCTCCGGCAAACCGATTACCGATATTGTGAATATTGGAATTGGCGGCTCAGATTTAGGACCTTATATGGTAACCGAAGCACTCCGACCGTACTGGAAAACAATTACACCTCATTTCGTTTCAAACGTAGATGCCACTCACATTTCGGAAACACTCCGAAAGCTTAATCCGGAAACCACCCTGTTCATCATTGTTTCCAAAACTTTCACCACCCAGGAAACCATGACCAATGCAAACACGGCACGTGAGTGGTTTCTCAATTACGCTAAGTCTTCTGAAGCAATTGCTAAACACTTTGTGGCTGTGTCAACCAATCAAAAGGCTGTTATTGAATTTGGTATCGCGCCCGAAAATATGTTTGAGTTTTGGGATTGGGTTGGCGGGCGTTACTCACTGTGGTCATCGGTTGGCTTGTCAATTGCCTGCACCATCGGCTACGACAATTTTATAACGTTACTGGAAGGCACACACGCCATGGACAATCATTTCAGAAACGAACCGTTCGAAAAAAATATTCCTGTACTGTTGGCCATGTTGGGTATTTGGTATAATAATTTTTTTGGTGCGGCATCAGAAGCTATACTACCATACGATCAATACCTGCATCGTTTTGCAGCATACTTCCAGCAGGGCAATATGGAAAGTAACGGTAAATCAGTTGACCGCAATGGCGATCCGGTTTCTTATCAAACAGGCCCAATAATTTGGGGAGAACCCGGCACAAATGGTCAGCATGCTTTTTATCAGCTTATTCACCAGGGAACAAAAATGATTCCATGCGATTTCATTGCCCCTGCCGTAAGTCACAACCCTGTTGGCGATCATCACTCCAAACTATTATCAAACTTCTTTGCGCAAACCGAGGCCCTGATGAAAGGCAAAACCCCGGAAGAAGTTTCAGAAGAGTTATCGAAAAAAGGGATGAGCAGCGAGATGATTGCCCTGCACGCACCCTTCAGGGTGTTTGAAGGAAACAAACCCAGCAACAGCATTCTCTTTAAACAATTAACTCCTCGCACTCTCGGTAGTTTAATTGCCATGTATGAACATAAAATTTTTGTTCAGGGAGTCATCTGGAATGTTTTCAGTTTTGATCAATGGGGTGTTGAATTAGGAAAAGTGTTGGCTAATAAAATTCTTCCAGAATTAGAAAATCAGGATGCTATTGCTTCGCACGATTCATCGACCAATGGATTAATCAACTATTTCAAACGATTGAAATCAACCTGATTTCAAGAATGTTGCAAAGTGGCTCTCAAACGCTATTTTTAGGGCTTTCTTATCGTTTTACATGAACAGTTCTATTCAGAAAATTGGCGTTTTTACTTCGGGTGGTGATGCCCCCGGAATGAATGCTGCTATTCGCGCAGTTGTGCGCGCATGCAGTTACTATAAAAAAGAAGTTAGTGGAATCATGCGAGGTTATGAAGGCATGATTGAAGGTGATATTGTAAAACTTGGCGCACGCTCGGTCGGTAATATTCTTCAACGAGGCGGAACAATTTTAAAGACCGCCCGCAGTGAAGCATTTCGTACTCCAGAGGGAAGAAAGGAAGCCTACCAACGCCTGAAGAAGGAAGGTATAGACGCCCTCATCGCTATTGGTGGTGATGGAACGTTTACCGGGTTGCATAAATTTTATGAAGAATTCCAGGTTCCTTCTGTGTGCATTCCGGGAACCATCGACAACGATATTGCAGGAACTGATTATACCATCGGGTACGATACTGCCACGAACACCGCAGTAGAGGCCATCGATCGCATCCGTGATACAGCCCTTTCACATAACCGACTTTTCTTCATTGAAGTGATGGGACGAAATTCTGGCTACATCGCTATCAACAGCGGGCTTGCCGGTGGCGCAGGTGTTATTATAATACCGGAAGAAACCATGTCGTTCGATGACCTCTATAAAGCACTGGGTGCAGAAAAGGACACCAGTAAAAAGTCGAACCTGGTTGTGGTTGCCGAAGGTGCCAGGATTGGTGGCGTAAATGAATTAGCTAAAAAGGTGGCTGAGCGGTCGTCTTATTTCGATATTAAAGTTACAATCCTGGGGCATTTGCAACGAGGCGGCCCTCCCACTTACTTCGACCGGGTGTTAGCCAGTAAAATGGGAGTGGCTGCAGTAGAAGGTTTGCTGAATGGCCAGAACGATGTCATGGTTGGAAGTAAAGACAATAAAATCGTTTACAATTCTTTCGATACCATTATGACCAAGCACCATGAAATTGATGCCGAAGCTTTGAGGATTGCAAAAATTCTATCCATCTGATGAAAGAGATTACCGCGGGCATCGACATTGGAGGAACCAATACCAAGTTTGGGATTGTCGATCAGAATGGAGTTGTTCTTTCCCAGAGCAGCACCTCCACACAGGGTTACGAGGAGTTCAGTGATTTTTTACGTCAGCTGTCACATGAACTGAAAGCAGCCCTTACAAGCCTGGGGGAAAACCATCGCTTGCTCGGAATAGGCGTGGGTGCCGCCAATGGCAACTACTATAAGGGAACGATCGAACATGCCACAAACTTAAAGTGGAAAGGAATTATTCCGCTGGCCGATATGCTTACCAAAGAGTTTAATGTTCCGGCTCTTGTAACGAACGATGCCAACGCTGCCGCTGTTGGTGAGATGGTATTTGGTGCAGCAAAAGACCTGAAAGATTTTATTGTGATTACCCTGGGCACAGGGTTGGGCAGTGGAATTGTAAGTAACGGCCAACTGGTAAATGGTAAACATGGCATCGCGGGTGAACTTGGACACACCACCGTTAATTATGCGGGCAGGTATTGTAATTGCGGTAAACGCGGATGTTTAGAAACGTACGTTTCTGCTACCGGTATTAAGCGATCGGTGTACAAATTACTGGCAGATCATTTAGAGCCCAGCGAATTACGGGGAATAAGTTTTGATAATCTCAACACAAAAATGATTACCGAAGCCGCGTTGCGTGGTGATCTTGTCGCACAAGAAGCGTTTGAATACACGGGCCGTATCCTCGGAACAAAGCTTGCCGAAACCGTTGTACACACCGATCCGGAAGCCATCTTTTTATTTGGTGGGTTGTCGCTTGCCGGTGATTTGATTTTCAAGCCTACAGTCAAACACATGGAGGCTAACCTGATGCCCATCTTCCGCGGAAAAGTGAAAGTCCTTCCATCGAAACTTCAAAACCAGGCCGCCCCTATATTGGGTGCCAGCAGTTTAGTCTGGGATTTTCTAAAAAAGAAATAGCGCAGTAGCAGGTAAAAATTGTCGTCTTGTTCGGTTGTCAAACCTGAGCATTTTTGGTATCTTCACCATGCCAAGCTATTCATCGTTCCGGTTTTATTCTTCCACACTTTTCAAACCGGAGACAGGCAACGTGTAGGGAATGCTTGACGAGTTCCAAGTCGTCAAACCTATTAACATGGATGATGTAATCCATATCCACTCGCCCTAAGCGAATTACTACAATCCGTTCGGCATTTGCATGTATAACCTAACAAAACCTTATTATGAAAAACACATTAAAGCAATACACCTTCCTGATGGTGCTTGTGGTCGTTCCGGCTCTCGTGCTGTGTGTACGTTGCAAGCAAACAGAAAAGCAGGAACAAGCCAGGATTGAACCTACGGAACTTCCCGTTAGTTCTGCATCAGCCGAAGCGATGCAGGCGTTTAAAACCGGAATGGATCTTCTGGATGTGGGAAACGGACAACAAGCCCGTGTTTATTTTTCAAAGGCAATTGAACTTGACTCAAATTTTGCAACCGCATACCTCTTTCGTGCCAACACCAGTCCTTCCAATGATCATTTTAAGTCAGACTTGCGGTCAGCAACAAATAAACTTAGTGACGTAAATGAAAGCGATAAAATTCTGGTTGAGATTTACAGAACCTATCTTAACAACAACAAAGAAGAACGCTTGAAACAAGCACAGCAACTGGTTGCCACCTACCCGACCAGCGCCAGAGCACTCGTAATTTTGGGTGACTCCTACTACGACATCAATGACCATCAGAAATCGAGGGAGGAATACCAGAAGGCAATCGAGCTTGATTCGGCCTGGGTTGGCGGCTACTTCAGTTTAGGCACCTCCTATATGAACATGGAGCCGCGGGATTATAAAAAAGCTGAAGAAAATTTTATCCGTGTGGTTGAACTCAAGCCCGAACTTTCAGGCTCGCATGTATACCTGGGTGATGCTTACCGTGCACAGAACGATTTAGAAAAGGCGCGCTCAGCTTATGAAAAGGCATTGGAGAAGGATCCTACTGACGCGCTAACTTATCTCAAACGAGGTCATGTTAACTCCTACCTTGATTCGTTCGATACTGCCCGCAGCGATTACCAAAAGGCTGCAGAGCTGAATCCTGATAACAGAATTGCACCTATTAACTTTGAAGCCTTTACCTATTTATATCAAGGTGATTACAATGGCGCCAAAGCTTTTTTTGAAAACAAAGTGAAGAACATTACCAAAATTGGCCTGAATGAAAAGCAGATTAACCTTGCGAAAAATACCTTTCTTTCAAACTGTGCTCTAATAGCATTTCACCATGATGATCAAAAAGAAGCAGCCCGATTCATTGCTATGCTCAAGCCTGTTTCTGAAAAAATTGGTGCAGAAGTTGGTACCGAGGAAGCAAAGCTGGAAGAAAAGGCGAGCATGCAGGTATTAGATTCTTACTTGCTGGCCATGAAAGGAGATTATGCGGGAGCAACCGCAAAAGCAGAGGAAGCCAAAACCACACTTAGTCCTGTTAAGAATGCCACCAAGCTTTGGGGTTATCACTCCGCTATGGCTTACATCAGTTTCAAACAAGGTAAGTATGACGATGCGATTGCCCACCAGGAACAATCAGACCCTAATGCTCCGTACAGTAAATACAGATTGGCACTCGCATGCGAAAAGGCCGGTCAGACTGAAAAGGCCAATAAAATCTATAGTGAACTGGTCAACTATAATTTCAATAACATTGGCTATGCGCTCATCCGGAAAGAGTTGAAAGACAAAATGAAAACTACGTAAAAAATTAAAAACTCAAAGTCGTCAGTCCCTAAACCGGGCTGACGATTTTATTTTTATCTGTCTTCTTTATTGTTCGATTGCTTTCAGGATATTATTGATAGATCCACTTCATCGTTTTACCATTCACCTTCACAAAATACACCCCCTTACCTGTTTCGGCAGGTAAAATCAATTCCTGGCAGTTGCCATCAATAAATTGTATTTCAACAGGAATTTGCATTCCGGAAACATGATAAATAACCGGTTTTTGAAACGTTGAGGATGTTGAACAAACTACTATGGATGGTTCTGCAGTTGGATTCGGGTACAGTTGTACATCATTTCGCAGATCATCTTCTACACCTGTTATCAATCCGGGGATTTGTGTTAAAGCATATTCCGTTCGTACTTCCAGGTATTCTTTCAAACCATATTTTACATGATTGCTGCCGAAATGTGTGTAAAACGAAGTCCGGAAATCCGACAAGGTAAATCCAAAGGCATTATCGAAATAGGTATCATTTGCAACAAACGGATCGAGTAGTGTTTTATATTGTTCCAACAACGGTAAGAGGTATTCTTCATTGAAGAAAAGCGCAATCAACTCTACCAAATTCTCATTGTACTGATCGCGGTAGCTTTCCACTTGTAAAATCCTGGCGGTTAATGGGCGCGAGTCAAAACTTTTATACCAGTAGTTCAGATTCTTCTTAGCCCAATCGTTGCCCGAACCCCAATCGATACCCCAGGTATTGTCAACATCATAAGGGAAGTATTCCATTAGCCCTGTTTGCCCGTTGTAAAATAAGTAGTAGTTGTTCATGTTGAAACTGTATCCATCCCAATGCCCGAGCAACGATTCAACAGCCAGTTGCCGTAAATATCCTTGTACATCAAAGACTTCTTCAATTTTATCGGCAAACTGAGCGTTTGAAGTGTTATTCAGTACATCCACAAAATGATCTAGTTCTGCGCGGGTATCATCTTCCTCATTCAATTCAGATTCATACAAATTAGCATTATTGATCTGACCGTTGTCAAGCAGGTTGGCTCCAAATGAACACTTGTACAAAAAGCCTTCTTCATGCCCGTGGCGCAGGTTTAAAAACTCGTCATCAATTTGTTCTACATTCAGGTAAATTCCCATGTACTCGTCATTCATATACAGGCGCACATGATGGGTTCGTGCTGCCGGCACATTCATCTCGCGGTAATACTGGAGGGTAAGAAGTTCACGGATCATGCTAGGGTCATTGACATCAGGCTTCAGGTTAAATTTTTTGTATCCTTTAAATTTACTTCCACCATATTCACGAAAATCAATTTTAAAACCTTTCTTATCGTGTCCGCGAGAAGTATTTCCGCGCAAGCGAATACCCACCGCTGAACTCAGCGTAACATTAAACTGCGAGTTGGTCATGGTAAAGTTTGCAGGCTTGTATTCTTCGCTGTACCGGTTCTCATACGCCAGTAAAAATGCTTTATCTTCCGGTGACAGCGTTAAACGGATTTCGGCTACCTCGCCAGGCCTGAACACCTCATCTACCCCCGGGTTGATATTTTGCGCCAGGACACTGTATCCCTGTACCAAAAATGCAATCAGAAAATAGCTGACGCGTTTTAAATTAGTAATGCTCATTTTCTTCATACTACACTTTAACCCCTAAATTCTCACCCAACAATTTAAACTGCTTAACCCACTCTGGTTTGTTACTGAGTGTCTCCACGTCTTCTTCCCTGGAAATTTCGAAATACAAGTTCTGACTTTGATACAGAATTGGTTCAAGTTTGAACTGACGCAACAGCGGAAATACCCTGTTTAATCGTTCAATGCGCCTGGTATTACTGCGCTCAGCACTGATCCGCTTCAGTTCTTTAAAAATGCTTTCTCCTGCTAATCGACTTACTTTGTCCTTGTCTTCGATGTTCAATTCCCATTTAGCAAGTTCGCCCATAACGCGTTCGAGTTCTTTAATATTTATCTTGCTTGGCTGAAAGCAATGAAGGAGGTCGGCATTCAATGTAAACTCAAACGTTGTTGTATAGGCTTTTGGAATGGGGATGTCATTGTTCACGAGGGCATTCACCAAAGGATAGTCGCGATTATAAACCCTGCGCAACGTTTCTTCCAATTCTTTCATACTCTGGTAGGTAATCATATCCAGCACTTTGCGCTTTTCATCTTTAAAGAGTTGCCACAGAGAAAAGTTTACAGGGCCAAAATACGTTTGCATGTGTAACAAAGCATCTCCCAGCCTACCCTCTTCAAAAGCAGAAATGATGCGCATTTGCATGCTCGCGAATTTATCGTGCTCCATATCGAGCGATAGGTTGCCCATGATGTTATGTTTCCCCATATAAAGAACAGCAAAAGAAAATCGTTTTTCAGAGCGTGTAACATTTGATTTTACGCGGGTTATTCCCAACGCCAGCTTTTGCTCACCTGCTACTTTGCGCAAAAAGAATTCATTGGTTGCTGTGTAGTTAAATATCGGAGATTTTTCAGGATCTTCTTCGAATAAAGATGAAACAGCATAGTGCATTCCAACACGGGCCAAGTTTGTTTTCGATGGGATGATGTATCGCTTGTATACGTTTGACCCGTTCTCTAACGCAGCAAGGTTACTGGGTGCCGCTTCCAGTCGCTTCATGAACTCCTCTTCAAGTTCGGTACCGCCAGTCTGGCTGACTAGTTGTATAGCCCTGCAAGCGTATTGAAGGATTTGTGTTGTTTCAATTCCGGATATTTCATCAAAAAACCACCCGCAACTCGTGTACATCAGCATGGCGTTGCGTTGCATCTCCATGAGACGTAGCACCAGGTTAGGCTCCACATCTTTCAGACAATGATCTTTCAGGAATTTACGAACCGTATCATCGTTCCTTCTCAGGATCACATTGATATACTCATTTCTGGCTTCCCACGGATCGCGGACGACCTGTGAAGCTTCTCGCAGAAAAACTTCGTTCAATTGATCTCGCAGCCAATCCAGGGCGTCACGCAATGGTTTACGCCACTGTTGGTTCCAGCTTGGTCGGCCACCGGAATTACACCCGCAATCATTCCTCCAGCGTTCAACACCATGAACGCAACTCCAGGAGCTGTTCTCATGAATTTGCACTTCATAGGAAGGTGTAACGCGCGAGAGGTACTCGGCATAGTTGGTAATTTTTGCCTGCTTGTTCCGGTCTATATAGTCCAGACAAAAGGCCAATGCCATATCGCCATGTTTATGGTGGTGCCCATACGTTTCACCATCGGTGGCAATATGGACAAGCTGAGGCTCCTCGCGTTGATCAAATGTTTCTGTCAGGCTGGTTGCAAATTTTTGCCCGTCATTCAACAGGCCATTAAAGGCAACACTTTGGGCGAGATCGCCATGATAAAAAAACAATGTGATGGACTTGCCCGATGGCAGGGAGTACAAGTATGGCCGCCTGGTATCGATTGAACTGTCGCTCAACTCATTCCAACTGCTATCACCAATTTTTTTAAATGCCTTCGCCTGTCGGGGCGCCAGAATGGTAAACTGAATTCCCTGTGCCGCCAGCAACTCAAGCGATTCAATGTCTACAGCGGTTTCCGCCAGCCACATGCCTTCGGGTTTTCGTGCAAATCGATACTCAAAATCACGAATACCCCAGATGATTTGCGTTTCTTTATCCTGGCGATTGGCCAGGGGCATTATCATGTGGTTGTACACCTGCGCAATGGCAGAGCCATGGCCCGAAAACATTTCAAGGCTTTCTTTATCAGCCTCCAGAATGGCTTCATATGTTTCGGTATCATAACTTTCCATCCACGACAAAAGGGTTGGCCCAAAGTTGAAGCTGATGCGTGAATAATTGTTGATGATATCTTTAATGATCCCCTTCTCCAGAATCCGCGATGCCGCATTGGGGGCATAGCATTCGGCTGAAACACGTTCATTCCAGTCGTGGTAAGGATGGGCTGAGTCCTGAACCTCAATTACTTCCAGCCAGGCATTCTCTCTGGGTGGTTGATAGAAGTGCCCATGAATACATATATAATTTTCCAAATTTTTTCTTCGTTAATTGTTATTGGTAGTGTTAACAGGCCGTTGTAGTTGATCAACTGGCGACCCATAATTAACTTCCTTTTTCTAATTCAAACTCACTATCTTCTTTATACAATTTAACTACAGTCATCGCTAAAGGCGGCAAGGTAATGGAAATTGAATAATCCTGATGATGGTATTTGATTGGCGCTGTAAGAAGTTCACCGTGGTTCAATACCCCGCTTCCTCCATACTTCAGGTTGTCTGAATTGAAAACTTCTTTCCAATAGCCGCGATACGGAACGCCCAACCGATAGTGCTGCAGCGCCTGGGGTGTAAAGTTGCAGATCACAAGAAGCGTATCTTCCTTTTTATCTGACTTACGCTGAAAAGCCATCACACTATTTTCGCGATCGCTGTAGTCAATCCACTCGAAGCCGCGATGATCAAATGAGTAATGGTATAAAGCCGGCTCCGATCGGTAGTGGACATTCAACTCTTTGATAAACGTGCTGATGCCTTCATGCGGTGTGTACTGGAGCAGATGCCAATCCAGACTGTGATCGTGATTCCATTCGCCTGACTGCGCAAACTCGCCACCCATAAAATTCAGCTTGGTGCCCGGGTGGGTAAACATATATCCAAACAATAAACGCAGGTTGGCAAACCGCTGCCACTCATCGCCTGGCATACGCCCAAGCAAGGAACCTTTACCATGCACTACCTCATCGTGCGAAAGAGGAAGCATAAAGTTTTCGGTAAACGCATACATCACGCTGAAGGTGATTTCATTCTGGTGGTACTTCCGGTGAACCGGATCTTTCTTAAAATACTGCAAGGTGTCGTGCATCCAGCCCATCATCCACTTTTGACCAAAGCCAAGTCCGCCCAGGTACGTTGGCCGCGATACTCCGGGCCATGCTGTGGACTCTTCGGCAATGGTAACTGCATCCGGAAATTGTGCGTACACCACTTCGTTGAATTCCTTCAGGAAATTAATAGCTTCGATATTCTCATTACCTCCATACTGATTGGGTATCCATTCTCCTTCCTTGCGGGAATAATCCAGGTATAACATGCTGGCCACGGCATCTACACGCAAACCATCAATATGATAGCGGTCCAGCCAGAACAAGGCATTGCTGATCAGAAACGACCGCACTTCATCGCGACCGTAATTAAAAATATAACTCTTCCAATCGGGATGAAATCCCTTGCGCGGATCTTCATGTTCGTACAGAAACGTTCCATCGAACTTGTAAAGGCCGTGGGCATCGCCCGGATAGTGCGAAGGAACCCAGTCGAGGATTACGCCAATTCCTTCCTGGTGAAAAGCATCTACCAATGCCATCAGTTCCTCCGGACTTCCATACCGGCTGGTAGGTGCATAATAACCGGTTATCTGATATCCCCATGATCCAAAGAAGGGATGCTCCATCACAGGTAAAAATTCAACATGGGTGTACCCCATTTCTTTTACATAGGTAACCAGTTCTTTGGCCAGTTCCGCATAGGCAAGAGACCGATTTCCTTCTTCAGCTTTTCTCCGCCACGATCCGATATGAACTTCATAAACAGAATACGGCTTAGCCTTGCCAATGAGTTTCTTCCGCGAGTCAAGCCAGCGCTTGTCATTCCATTTATAATCGGTAGCCCAGACGATGGACGCAGTTTTAGGCGCAATTTCGGCATAGAAAGCAAAGGGATCAGCCTTCTCCAGGTATTCGCCAGTATTGGACTGGATGGCATACTTATAAACTTCGCCTTTATTAATGGATGAAAAAAATCCTTCCCAAATACCGGACCCATCCCAACGTGGCCCCAGTTTATGATCGTTTGAATTCCAGTGATTGAAATTGCCAATAACGGAAACCGACTTCGCGTTTGGCGCCCACACTGCAAAATAGGTTCCCTTCTTACCTTTAACTGAAATGGGGTGCGCCCCAAACTTTTCGTAAAGCCTGAAGTGTTTTCCGGTTCTGAACAAGTGTATATCAAAGTCAGAAAATAAGCTGAAGGTTTCTGACTTACCCGATTGGGAAGGTGCTCTTTTCTTTGTCATTTGTTATTCTTTTTCTTCCGTGTCTCTTTCTCCCGGTTGTACCGCGACAGGTGATAGTCGATTCCTTTCAATGGAATGCTTACCCAATCGGGGCGACCATTGAGCTCATAGCCTAGTTCGTAAATTGCCTTTTCAAGCAAGAATATTCGAATGAGCAGATCATTCTCCTCCGACAACGTGGTGCCCATTCCCATGCGTTCCATATAGGCTCCCAGGTAAAACCGGCTAACATAGTGTTGCCATTGTTCGGCCCAGGCCTCTAAAAATTGTAGGTCGCGATCGCGATAGTTTTCGTTCAGCAAAAGTTTTCCGAACGCGGCATAGTGAAAGGAGCGCATCATTCCGGCAACATCTTTAAACGGACTTTTCTTTAACCTTCGCTCACCGAATGAAAACCCCGGTTCGCCTTCGAAGTCTATGATATAAAAATCTTTACCTGTAAATAATACCTGGCCCAGGTGGTAGTCGCCATGAATCCGGGTTTTTACACCGGTAATTTTAATTTTGAAGATTTCACTATAACACTCTAATACATCTTTCTCCATCGCTAAAACTTTCCTTGCCAATTCTTTTGTTTCGGCATCGAGTTTAGAAAGTGAATTTTCCAGCAGGTTGAATCTTTCACGAACAAGTTTTCGGAAGGATGAATAAAGTGATCGCTGGTAGTTGGCTGTAAAATTCTCAGGAACAAAGGCGGCATCAGTGTGATTAGATGCCATGGCCTGGTGCATCTCGGCTGTGCGTTGCCCCAGCCGCACTACCCGTTCGTAAAACCCACGCCCAATAAATTCCTGGATTAATTCTGGTGCATCTTCAAATTGGATGGATGGTTTGTTGATCAGCTTGGGAAGTTTTTCTTTTTTCGCTTTAACAATTACCCGTTCAAAAAAACGGCCTACCGAATCGATTGACATGGTCCATGCATCACCCTGGTTTTCTACCTTTTCCTGAAGCAATCCAAAGACGATGGTCCTTCCTTCGCCATCTTTTAACTCGATGCTTCCGGCATATCGTGGTGAATTGATGAAGCTGGTTTGTTCTGATAAGAACCGGACCAGTTCGAGGTCGGGATTCACTTCTTTCTCAAGCTTGCGATAGAACTTAAAAAAGTACAGATCATTATAGATAACCGATGTGTTACTTTGCTCTGCTTTCAGGATTTTAGAATCGATGGTGTTTGCAGGAATCTTAATTTTGTTAAACACGCTTGAATTAAACTCCAACACCCCCTCATCATATTTGATTCTAACTTTTTTATCCATGCTGAGCAGCAGAAAATTGCGGAACTCTTTGTTGAAGCAGCTATCGATGATGTAGCCGCGTTTCTTTTGAATTTCGGCACGAGAAATAACACTTTGGCCTGTACTTTCTACTTTTTCAAGAATATCATCCGCCAGAATGAACGTCACGGGTAAAAAATACAACTCGGGAAGTCGTTGCATATAATGCACTTCAATGAGTGTAAGGTAGTGCATCTCTCCTTCTACCTTCAGTGGAAGAACCTGGTGAATGGCTAACTTACTGATCACTTTCGCTTTTCCTCCAAACCATCTGCATTTGCGGATGTAAACAGGAAGAATTTTGCGCTCAAAGGCACGTTGCTCTTCAAAGTTGTTAAAAAATTTCTCCCACGAAACATCGGTTGCCAGCAGCGGGAGTTCACTGGTTCCCAGGGTTGGCTCGTTTCTTTCGGCTCGATCGAGTTGAAACCAGAAATATCCATACGGCCCTACCGTAATGGAATATTGGCCCTGATCAATATTATTAAACCGATTTTGGCTAAATACTTCTGTAACCTCGCTGTCTTTAAATTCAGAAAGATTGAGCGACACGGCCTGCGAAAACTGTGAAAGGTTTGCTACCACGATAATTTTTTGGGTGCCATCAGACCGCAAAAAACTGAGCACTTTATTATTGTTGCTATCAATAAATTTCAGAGCTCCCCTCCCAAATACCGACAACCGCTTACGCATGGCAATCACATTCCTGATCCAGTACAGGAGTGACGAAGGGTTTTCATCCTGTGTTGCTACGTTGACCGATTCAAACCTGTAAACCGGATCGGTGATCACGGGTAAATAGAGTTGCTGCGGGTTCGACTCAGAAAACCCGGCATTTAAATTCATGTTCCACTGCATAGGTGTACGTACACCGTGCCTGTCGCCCAGGTATATATTGTCGCCCATTCCGATTTCATCGCCATAGTAAATAATTGGAGTTCCCGGAAGGGAAAACAAAATCGTATATAACAATTCAATTCTTCTTCGATCATTGTTCAGCATGGGCGCCAGTCGCCTTCTGATACCTAGATTATATTTTGTATGTGAATCGGTGGCGTACGCTTTAAAGAGGTAGTCCTTCTCTTCTTCTGTCACCATTTCCAACCCGAGTTCATCGTGATTACGCAGGAATAAGGCCCACTGACAGTTCTCCAGTGTTTCGGGAATCTGCTCCATGATGTCAATAATCGGATAGCTGTCCTCTGTTCGTAAACTCAGAAAGATGCGCGGCATCAACGGATAGTTGAAATTCATGTGACACTCCTGGCCATCGCCAAAATAAGCGGCAGCATCTTCGGGCCATAGGTTAGCCTCTGCCATCAATACTCTGTTCTTGTAATTTTTATCGATGTGGTTTCGGAGTTTGCGAAGAAACTGATGGGTTTGTGGAAGGTTTTCACAACTCGTGCCTTCTTCTTCAAACAAAAATGGAACAGAAGAAAGCCTGAAACCATCTACTCCGGTTTTCAACCAAAAGTCGATGATCTTGATTATTTCCATCTGCACTTCCGGATTGTCGAAATTCAGTTCCGGTTGGTGCCTGTAAAAGCGGTGCCAATAATACGCCTTTGCTTCCGGGTCCCACGTCCAGTTCCCGGCCTCTTCATCCTGGATGATTACCCGGGCATCTTTATATTTTTCAGCGGTGTCGCTCCAAACATAAAATTCCCTGAAACGCGAACCTGGCTTTGCCTTACGGGCGCGCTTAAACCAGGCATGCTGGTCGGAAGAGTGATTAATGACCAGATCGGTGATTACCCGAATACCTCTGTTGTGCGCTTCTTTTAAAAATTCTTTAAAATCAGCCATCGATCCCAAATCCGGATGAACATCGCAGTGATCGGTTACATCATATCCATCGTCTTTCAGCGGTGACGGGTAAAAAGGAAGTAGCCATACCGCATTGATGCCGAGGTCTTCGAGATAATCAAGTTTTTGGATAAGCCCCCGAAAGTCACCTTTGCCATCGCGGTTGCTATCGTAAAATGCCCGAACAGAAAGTTCGTAGATCATGGCATCCTTGAACCAAAGCGGGTCGGTATGTTTGGGTTGGCTGCTCATTACATATGAGATTCGTGTACTGTTAGCTCAAACAAATGAAACGGAATTTTATGAGGATTCAGGTCAATATAATTCCATTCCTGCGTCCAGGTGTAGCGTTCATTGGTCATCACATCATGGAGTTTCACATTAATCTTATCCTTCAGTTTCAACATTGTTTTTGGAAGTTGAAGGTACCCTGAATGAGCCTGTTGCGGATCCAGGTTAACAACCACCAGCATACAATCCGACCGATCGTCAGTCACTTTAAGAAATCCGATCAGATTAGGGTTTTGTATTTCGCAAAAGTGTACGTTCCAGGTTGATTGAAGTGCCTTGTGCTCCTTTCTAACTTTGTTAATGATTGAAATAATATCGGTTAACCGGTTGGTGCGTTTCCAGTCATATTTTTTTATCTCGTACTTTTCAGAATCCGCAAACTCTTCTTTCCCCTCAATGGGTTTGTTATCGCAATATTCGAAAGCCGGACCGTAGATTCCGTAATTGGAAGAAAGCGTTGCAGCCAACGCTAGCCGGATAATAAAACTGTTTTCATCCTTATGTTGCAAATGAAAGGGTAAAATATCCGGGGTTGTTGGCCAGAAGTTAGGTCTGAAATAATTTCGTGATGGGCCATGAACAAGTTCGGTCATGTAGGCAACAATCTCCTCTTTGCTCACCCGCCAGGTGAAATACGTGTACGACTGGGTAAACCCGGCTTTCGCCAGGGCATTCATTATTTTAGGCCGTGTAAACGCTTCCGATAAAAAAATAATATCCGGGTGAAGCTTGTGCGTTTCAGCGATTGCCCATTCCCAAAACGGTAACGGTTTGGTGTGAGGATTATCAACCCTGAAAACCCGAATGCCGTTCTCGACCCAAAACAAAATCACAGAAAGCAATTCATCCCATAATAATTTCCAATCGCGGCATTCAAAATCAAACGGATAGATGTCCTGATATTTTTTTGGGGGGTTCTCGGCATATTGAATGGAACCGTCCGGTCGCTGCTTAAACCATTCAGGATGCTCCTTTACATACGGATGGTCAGGAGCGCACTGGTAAGCCAGGTCAAGCGCGACATCAATTCCACGTTTTTTGGCTTCAGTAATAAGACTTTTAAAATCACTCAATGAACCCAACGCAGGGTGAACCGCTTTGTGGCCTCCTTCTTCACTGCCGATGGCCCATGGCGAGCCAGGCTCTCCTGCTGCTGACCGTACACTATTATTCTTTCCTTTGCGGTTTATTTTACCAATTGGGTGGATCGGTGGCATGTACAACACATCAAACCCCATCGAAGCAATTCGGGGAAGCAGTTTCACCACATCGTTGAAAGTTCCATGCTTGCCATCCAGTGAAGTGGAGCGGGGGAATAACTCGTACCACGAACTGAACAATGCCTTTGCCGGCTCAACCTGAATACTGCATTCACCCGCAAATTGCGATTCAACTATTCGCAACGGATACTGATGCACAAGGCTCTCAAAATCATCACTCACAACAAACCTGATACTTTCATTGTAGGTGGATGTATCCGCTAGCTTTTCTGATATTTTTAACAGGTCTTTGTTTTTTCCTTTGGCAAGCGTACGCAGGATTGCGGCACCCTCCTGCAACTCGAGTTTTACGTCCAGTTTGGCATTCGCCTTCTTTTTGAATCCATCAAACCATGTTTCAAAATGATCAATCCATGCCTGAACGGTAAACACATACGGAGTTTGCTCCGCCACAACAAAAGATCCTTTCCACGCATCATTGCCGACAGCCTTCATTTCTACCGAACGCCAGGCTTGCTCGTTTTTCTTCCGGTAAAGAATCTCGGCCCGGATGTGATCGTGCCCATCGGCAAAAATATCGGCCGATACTTCTACCCTTTCGCCTACGGCACGTTTAGCTGGGTAACGCCCGCCATCGACCTGTGGCTGAACATTCTCAATCATTACTCGTGCTTGCCCTTTTAAACCAGCTTCCATAGGCATTACTTAATCTTAAAAATAAATGAACTGTACGGCATTACGGTGAGTGTCATTGAAAAATCATTTTGCAGGTCAACCTCCATCTCCTTCCAGAGCAGGTCATAGGCGATATAGGAAGTTCCTTCTCGCAAGCCCATGTCAACGGCAACACTTTTTGGAATTTTAACGGTTATGGATTTTGTTTTAGCACTAAAGCTGGAAACAATCAATAATTTTTCTTCACCTGCATACCGAACAAAGGCATGCGTGTCCACATCAAAATTTCCTTTCCGCACATTGGCTAGCGTAAGATCGCGGTATGCTCCATTTGCAATCGCCTGATTTGTCTTCGCAATATTCAACAGATCGCTGTAAAATTGACGCAACCGCTTCTGATCTTCTGATAACAGCCCACCATCGAATTTACCACCGTTCATCCATTTCTGATGTTCGGGCACTCCCCAATAATCCCACATGGTGGTTACGCCTACCTTCTCTAAATTTCCAAAACCGGTGTTTCCTTTAGCCGGCTCTCCTACCTCTTGCCCAAAGTAAATCAAAACCGGTCCTTCATCAAGGGTAGCGCTGACGACCATAGCAGAAACCGCTTTCCAGGGATCACCGGTGAAAAATTGTGAAGCTATTCTTTGCTCGTCATGATTCTCAAGAAAGTGCAGCATTCTTGAATTGATACCGCTTAAGCTTTTCTGAATAAGATCAATGTCGGTTGTCTTTCTTTTTCCTTCCAGCAAATACCGAAGGCTGTCATACAGTTGAACTTTGTCGTACAGAAAATCGAACTTCCCCGTTTCGATATAACTCTTGTATAATGTTGGTGTATAAATTTCTGCGATAAAAATAATTTCTGGATTTATGACTTTCACTTGCGGGATCACCCAGTTCCAGAATTCGACCGGCACCATTTCAGCCATGTCGCATCGAAACCCATCAACTTTCTTTTCGGCCCAGTACACTAAAATATCCTTCATCTTTATCCAGGTATCTGGCACCGAATTGAAATGCTTCATATTCCCGTTTTGAATATCTATTCCATAATTCAGTTTCACCGTCTCAAACCAATCGAACATTTTTGGCGAGGCTGTTATGCTTCCATTGCCCGAAACTTTCGCAGGGATTTCGTTAAACTTTCCATCTTTCGTTGGAAAGGTGTTATCAGGGCCAAGCGCTACATATTCTTCAGGAGGCTGAAATGACTGACCAGGCAAGTAATAGAAGTTGTTCGTTACTTTAAAAGGAACAGTCTTATCATCCTTCTCTCCCAGATTTTGAATACCATTCGGCTTCTGATCTGAATTATAATTGCGCGCCACATGGT
>JBAQPU010000057.1:0-89598 GCA_049306095.1 Cyclobacteriaceae bacterium | reverse complement strand
GAGGGGAGTTACCCCCGGCCCCTCCTTTGCAAGGAGGGGAGTTTTAAGGGTAACAAACTGCATTTCAAAGCGCGTATCGGGCTTGTCTGATCCGTACAACCGCATGGCATCGGCATAGTTCATGTGTGGAACAGATGGCATGTCAATTCCTTTCACAGTTTTGAAAAGATGACGCACCAATCCTTCAAACATCGTAAGAATATCTTCCTGCGTGATGAAGGCCATCTCGCAGTCGATTTGCGTAAACTCCGGTTGCCGGTCGGCCCGCAAATCTTCATCGCGAAAACACTTTACGATCTGGTAATAGCGATCAAAGCCTGACACCATTAACAATTGTTTGAATGTTTGGGGTGATTGCGGCAACGCATAAAACTCACCGTTATTCATGCGGGAAGGGACAACAAAGTCACGCGCTCCTTCAGGTGTTGATTTAATCAGTACAGGAGTTTCTACCTCAATGAAATTTTGAGAATCGAGGTAGACCCTGGTTTGCTGTGCCATTTTGTGGCGGAGTTGCAGACTCTCACGAACAGGATTTCTGCGTAAATCCAGGTAACGGTATTTCATCCGCAGGTCGTCACCGCCATCGGTATTATCTTCAATTGTAAACGGAGGAGTTTTGGCAGCATTGAGAACCTTAAGCGCAGTTACCTTGATTTCTATTTCCCCGGTTGGCATCTTATCATTTTTCGATAGGCGCTCCACCACCGTTCCGGTTACTTGAATAACAAACTCTCGGCCCATTTTTTTTGCCACTTCCATCAAAGATGCCTCTGTACTTCCATCCTGAAAGAACAATTGCGTTATCCCGTAGCGATCGCGCAGGTCGATCCATAAAATACCACCCTTATCTCGCAGGCGCTGTACCCAGCCCGCCAAGGTAACGTGTTGCCCTACATGAGAAATGCGCAATTCACCGCAAGTATGAGTCCTTAACATGAGTTTTGATTACTTTTGCAGGCGCGAATTTAAAGAATACTTTCAGTCTGGTCGTTATCAGATAAATTAAAAATGCTCATGAGAAAAGCTCTTTTTTTGATTGCCTGCCTTTCCTTTTTGTCCTTTAGTCCGGTGAAGTTGGTCAAAACAAAAATGACAGATGAAATTACCGCCCTGGTGCCCAAAAACTTCAGGCCTATGGATGACATCGATTTTTCGCAGCGGTACCCGTCCGTTCGCAGGCCCCTGGCCGCCTATACCAACGAAGCACGGGAAGTTGATTTTAGTGTTAATATTTCTGCCACCCAATGGCCGGATGGCGACATTGAGATAGCGAAAGAGTTTTTCAAGTCGGGCGTACTCAATATGTTTGATGGCGTTGACATAATTGAGGAGGGTATATATACTTTACGAGGAAAGAAATTCGTATTTTTTGAATTTGAGTCGCGTGTGAAAGGCGAGCGCAACAAAGTTGAATTGCGCGATCCTGTTTTGGGTTATACGTATATTCAATACCTGATCGAACCGGGGCGCACACTTGTATTTTCATTTAATTGCCCCAGGCGCATGCGTGAAGAGTGGCAGGAAACGGCCAGGAAAATGATGAAGAGTGTTAAGGTAAAGTGATTCTTGATTCTGGATTCTTGTTACTGGGTCATTTATTAAAAACCAGAATTCAGCGCCAAGCAACCAGAATCAAAAATTTATGGAGTTATACACTGACGAGTATTTCATGCGCGAGGCTTTTAAAGAAGCGCAAAAGGCATTTGACATTGGTGAGGTTCCCGTTGGGGCGGTAGTTGTTTGTAAAAACAAGATCATTGCGCGCGCTCATAATCAAACCGAAAAATTGACCGATGCCACGGCACATGCCGAAATGCTGGCCACCACTGCTGCTGCCAATTACCTGGGATCAAAGTATCTGAGTGAATGTACGTTGTATGTAACCCTGGAGCCTTGTGTGATGTGCGCGGGCGCCCAGCATTGGACACAGCTACAAAAGCTTGTGTATGGAGCATCCGATGTTCAACGAGGGTATACGCTGGTTAAAAGTCCGGTACTGCACCCAAAAACAGAAGTGATAGCCGGACTGATGGCCGATCAGGCAAAAGAACTTATTGATAGTTTTTTTAAAAGAATTAGAGAATAAATCGAATTTTATCGAGACAGTAACAGTTGTATATTTGAATACGTTGTAACATGTGAAAAAAAATTGAACTTTTAACTTTAAACATTAAACTGATATGGCCTTTACACTTCCTGCGCTTCCGTATGCAAGCAATGCACTTGAACCGCACATTGATGCCCGTACCATGGAAATCCACCATGGCAAACATCACAATGCGTACGTTACCAACTTAAATAATGCAATAGCCGGTAAACCCGAAGAAAATTTAAGTATTGAAGAAATTTGTAAGAGCATTTCAAAATACCCCACAGCCGTGCGTAACAATGGAGGTGGGCACTATAACCACAGTTTATTCTGGACCATCATGGGGCCGAATGCCGGAGGCGCTCCGAGTGGTGCATTAGCTGATGCTATCAATGCTGCGTTTGGAAATTTCGATGAGTTTAAAACCAAGTTTGCAGCAGCAGGCGTGGGCCGCTTCGGTTCAGGCTGGGCCTGGTTAATTAAAGACGTCAGTGGAAAACTTCAAATCACATCTACACCCAACCAGGACAATCCCCTGATGGATGTGGCCGAGGTAAAGGGAACACCCATTTTAGGATTGGATGTGTGGGAGCATGCGTACTACTTGAACTATCAAAACAGAAGACCAGATTATGTGACTGCGTTCTTTAATGTGATCAATTGGGCAGAGGTGGCAAAACGGTTTGCAGCGAAGTAGTTTTTTGTTTTTTGTCAAGCTTTGAAAAGGAATGCAGAAAATGCATTCCTTTTTTTGTTTCAGTATTTTTTAAGACTACGCGTACGGTAGAAGTTGTTTAAATCCCCATCCATGTGCCGGGGCCTCACTCAGAATTTGCCGCCTGGAAGAATATTTTAAGAGCGGAGTTGCCAAGAGATTGGTGTGAGATCGCGACACGAGGCCGCGAAGTATCGAAATTATTTCTTCTCTTCCAGTAACTTCTGAATTGCCAGGTACTCATCTCGTAGTTTAGCAGCCTCCATAAACTCAAGGTCTTTAGCGGCCTTGTCCATGGCTTTACGGGTACGGTCGGCCATTTTCTGAAGTTCTTCTTTGCTCAGGTATGCGACTACCGGATCGGCAGCCAGTGTGGCTTCTTCGTTTTCGACATAATAGTTCTTCATCGATTTTTTGGAATCAGCCACCTTGGTTTGGTTCATGATCGATTCTTTCGAGCGAACGATGGTTGTGGGCGTAATTCCATGAGCCAGGTTGTAATCCATTTGAATTTTTCTCCTGCGGTTGGTTTCATCAATCGCTAACCGCATGGATTCAGTAACGGCATCGGCATACATGATCACCCGGCCATTTTCGTTACGTGCCGCACGACCAATGGTTTGAACCAGCGAACGTTGATTTCTTAAAAACCCTTCTTTATCGGCATCCAAAATGGCCACCAGCGAAACTTCCGGTAAATCCAACCCTTCACGCAACAGGTTCACACCTACCAATACATCAAACACTCCTAACCGTAGTTCTCGTAGAATCTCAACACGATCCAGCGTGGTAACTTCTGAATGGATATAACGGCATTTCACTCCGGCACGATCCATAAACTTGGTGAGTTCTTCTGCCATGCGCTTAGTAAGCGTTGTTACCAGCACCCGTTCAGATTTTTTTACACGTTCATCAATTTCTTCCAGTAAGTCATCAATTTGGTTTTTGCTGGGGCGTACGTCAATTTCAGGATCAAGCAAGCCGGTTGGCCGGATTAACTGTTCCACCACCACGCCTTCCGACTTCCGGAGTTCATACTCTGCCGGTGTCGCGCTCACATACACAGCCTGGTTAACGAGCGATTCAAATTCGTTAAACGTAAGCGGTCGGTTGTCAAGCGCAGCGGGAAGCCGGAAGCCGTAATCGACCAGGTTTACTTTTCGTGACCGGTCGCCACCCCACATGGCGCGAATCTGCGGAATGGTAACATGGCTTTCATCTACCATCAGCAGAAAGTCGTTCGGGAAATAATCAATCAGGCAAAAGGGTCGTGCTCCGGGTTTCCTGCGATCGAAGTAACGGGAATAGTTTTCAATACCGGAGCAGTACCCCAACTCCCGCATCATCTCCATATCAAATTCGGTACGTTCTTTTAAACGTTTGGCTTCCAGAAAACGTCTTTCAGTTTCAAACATGGCTACCTGGTGCACCATGTCAACCTGTATTTCGCGTATAGCTTCGTGAAGCGCATCTTTCCCGGTTACGAAAAGATTAGCAGGGAAAATTGTTACAATACTTTCATCGGATATTTTTCTTCCACTGATGGGCTCAATTCGTTGAATAGATTCAATTTCATCGCCCCAGAAATAAATCCGGATGGCGTAATCGGCATAGGCCAGAAAAATGTCAACCGTATCGCCTTTTACCCGAAAGGTTCCGCGTTTGAAATCAGCTTCTGTACGATTGTAAAGAATATCGACTAACGCGAACAAGAGTTTATTTCTGACAATGGCTTCGCCTGTTCGTAGTTTGATTACATTTTTACCAAAATCTTCCGGATTGCCAATACCATATATACAGGAGACAGATGCAACAACAATGACGTCTCTGCGTCCGGTAAGTAAAGAGGAGGTGGCACTCAGGCGAAGTTTTTCAATTTCTTCGTTTATCGAAAGGTCTTTTTCGATGTAGAGATTGGAGGATGGGATAAAAGCTTCGGGCTGATAATAGTCGTAGTAAGAAATAAAGTATTCAACGGCATTTTCCGGAAAGAAATTTTTGAATTCTCCGTACAACTGAGCCGCCAGCGTTTTGTTGTGACTGAGAATAAGGGTTGGTCGGTTAACCCGCGCAATGACGTTGGCCATCGTAAAGGTTTTGCCGGATCCCGTTACGCCCAGCAGGGTTTGATGTGCTTCTCCGTTTTCGAGGCCGGTAACCAGTTGATCAATCGCTTTGGGCTGATCTCCGGTTGGTACGTATTCGCTGGTGAGTTTGAAATCCATAACGGAAGTTCAAGGTTTAAAATTCAAGGTTCAAGATTATCAGACAATTTAATGCCTGATAACCCTGACCGTTAAACGTTGAACTTTGAATTTCAGTTATTCCAAATCTCCCACGATTTTTCGGCCTGAACGTGTAGCATTTCAAGGCCATTTTTAATCGTAGCGCCCCGCATTTCGGCTTTTTGCAAGAATTGTGTACGAGCCGGATTGTAAATCAGGTCATACACGTAATGATCTTTCGTAATGTGCTCCAGTTCTAGCGGAGGGAGTGCGTCATTATTTGGGTGCATGCCCAACGGTGTAGTATTGATGATAAGGTTTGACGAGATAATTTCGGCAGGATTGCTGTTAATTTCCTCATACGTAAAATTACCCTTTGCTTTTTCGCGCGACACAATGCTATACTCAATTTGCATTTTGATCAACGCTTGTTGCACCGCTTTTGAAGACCCACCTGTGCCCAGTAATAATGCTTTGAAGGTTTTGTCTTTTGGTAACCATTTTTCCAGCGTTTCAAGAAAAGCGGCAGAGTCGGTATTGTATCCTTTTAGTTTGCCTTTTTGAATGTGGACCACGTTAACAGCTCCTATTTTTTCGGCCATCGGATCAATTTCCTGTAAATATTTCAGAACCTGCTCTTTGTATGGAAGGGTAACATTCAGCCCGCACAGTCCTTTGTTTTCTTTTAGCAGCGTTTGAATGTCCTGAATCTTCTCCAGCGGAAATAGTTCATAGCGATGATCGCGTAACCCTTCCCTGAAAAACTTTTCATCAAAATAAGATTTTGAGAACGAATGACTAACGGTTAAACCAATTAGCCCGAAAATTTTTTCCATGTTAAAGTTTTGTTTTTAATCTCACCGCAATCTTTTCTGTTGCAACAACCAGTAAAATTCCAAGCGCCATCATTAAGATTGCCTGGAAAAGCTGAGGGTCTTTTCCAGTAGCGGTTAAGAAGTGCCAAGGTAATACACTTTTATCAAATACAGCAATTTGGTCGCCTTTCCTGTTTGTAGCATATTCGATCACACTGCGCCATGGCCACACTTTATTGAGGGCTCCTATCATAAATCCCGATAAAAGCGCCATCATAACGGGATGATAGGCATGTAAGATTTTCGTTAAAATTTTCGAAATACCAATGAGGCCTACCATGCATCCCATGATAAAAATCAGGATAACCGATAGGTTGCCTTCCGTTAAGGCAGCTACAATGGTTTGATATTTTCCAATGAATAATAAAATGAATACACCCGAAACGCCCGGTATCACCATGGCGATGATGGCAATGGCTCCGGCTAAAAAAACCAACAAAACGGTATCGGGTGTTTGAACCGGAGTTGCTACAGTGAACAGGTAGGCCAGTGCAACGCCCAGTGCAAAGGAAAGAACGGTGCCTTTACTCCATTTTATTTTTCGCAACATCAATGGAATACTCATGACAATCAGGCCAAAGAAAAATGATAGCGTTATGATGGCGTGGTGTTTGAGCAGGAACATCATGCTTCCTGCCAGCAGCAGCAGGCTGGTGCTGATGCCTGCTGTAACCGTGAGCAGAAAGGTGCCGTTAACTTTTCTCCAGCAATCCGAAAAACGTTTTCTCCACAGCAACTGCAGGCTTTCACGATCCAGTTCACTGATGGAGTGCACCAACTCTTCATAAATTCCGGTAATAAAAGCGATTGTTCCTCCGGAAACTCCGGGGATCATATCGGCTATACCCATGCCTATTCCTTTCAAATAGAGTAGTATGTGATGTTGAATGCGATTCAACCGATGTTAGTCAACGTGAAACGGAGGTGTTGATTTGTCAACTTTTCTTTCGATGCCAAGGAAGTGCAGGAAGGTATCGCCACGCAAACCAAGCCGGATGGTTTCCAATGGGATGACCTCGTTGGGAGCAATGTTTCCGAGGTTTACATTACAACCCAATAGTTTAATAAACCATACCTGTTGTGCCTTTTGAGGTGCTTCCCAGATGATTTTCTCGAATGGGATTTTCGTGAGAATTTCCTGAACCAACCCTGAGCGAACTTCACCGGTAGAGCGAAACAACCCTACATTTCCGCCTTCTCGCGCTTCGCCAATTACTTTCCAGGCACCGGCATCCAGTTCTTTTTGCATTAACTCGATCCATTGGTACGGAGGGATGATTTTATCGGCATCTTTTGAGCCCACCTCCGACAATACCGTTACCTGTTCGGAGAGTTTCGATATGTATTCGCACTTCTTGTCGTGATCTAAATCCATTGACCCATCTGATACTTCCGCGAAAGACATATCATATTTGTCCAGCACTTTTCGGTACTCATCAAATTGCCCGCGAATAACAAACGCTTCAAACAGAGTTCCGCCAAAGTAGGTGGGAATGCCCGCATCTTTATACGCTTTTAGTTTATCCTTGAGGTTTGGAGTAACGAATGAGGTTGCCCAACCGAGTTTTACAATATCTACATGGTCAGCGCACATGCTTACAAAATCTTCTGTTTCACGAACGCTCAGGCCTTTGTCCATTGCCATGGTAAAACCATATTGCCTGGGCTTGCGTGTACGCTCAGGTAAATTTTTTAAATCGTAGTTCATCAGGTATTTTCTTTTCTAAATTGTTCAATGATTTTATACAAGGCTTTTTGAGTTTCCAGTTTTGGAAAAAACTCAAACAGCATGGCGTGGCCATCGAAGTCCAAAATTAACGCATTTTCCAAATAGTTAAAGGCTTCTTTGTATTGACCTGCCTCAATCAGGTACACGGTCATGCGGTACAGTAATTCGGCATCGTCCGGGTTTTCGATAAAGGCCTGCGACAACACGTCTGTTGCTTTTAAATTGTCACCCTGCTCATAGTAAATAAAAGACCAGTTCAGCCAAATTTCTTTATCCTTTGGATCGAGTTTGCTGGCTTCCTCGTAGGCATCTACACTGGAGACGATATTGCCTACTTTAAACTCAGCGTGTGCGATGGCTTTCCAGTACTCAGGGTTTTCGGCATGAAGCTTAAGTGCCTTGTTATAAAAGTGCAAGGCTTGGTACCACTTCTCCTGTTTTTCAAGACAAGCGCCTGCACCAAACCACGCTTCATCATACAGGTTGTCGAGCTTGGCAGCTTTTTGAAAATACTTTAAGCCTAAATCGTATTGTTCCAGACTTTCGTACGCAGCACCGATGGAACAATACACCTCGGCACTTGGGCCCTCCAGTTCAATTGTCTTTTTAAATGAATCAAGTGCTTTCGTAAATTCACTCCGATTCATGTAGGTGTTGCCGATATTAAAATATGCCGATGCAAACGTATCGTCAATCGTAATGGCAAAGTCATACGCTTTCAGGGCATCCTCGTACTGACCTAGTTTATTGTAAACAATTCCCAGGTTGTACCAGGCTGATGCAGAGTAGGGGTCTTCATCAATAAATTTTTTGTAGAACGAAACACTGCTTTCTAATTGGCCGGTTACATCCAGGCAGTACGCCAGTTCATACAGGGCGCCTTCGTGGTTCAGGTTAAATTCAATGGCATGCTTGTAAGCTTCAATGGCTGCCTCGTATTTTTCTGTATGCTGGTAGGCAAGTCCAATATTATAGTAGACTTCATCCTTGTCATCGGTAAATTCGAGCGCACGCTCATAGCTCTCAATGGCCTCTTTATGTTTTCCCTGAAGGGTATAAATCGATCCGCGTGTAAGAAATATTTCCGGTTCGTTCGGCTGTAAATTTTCAGCTTGCTCAAGTAAATCTAGCGCCTCGGTATATTCTTCCAACTGTGAAAGAATTTGTGCTTTACTGGTTATCAGTTGGGTTGAGTAAGGATATTGGCCAATGGCCATGTTTACCGCCTGCAGGGCTTTATTATACTTGGTGCGTAACAAGTAAAATTCAATGATTTCCTCGTATGCATCAATATCAAAAAAATCAGTTTTCTTTTTTCGCAGGTGATCTTCAAATCGCCTGATCAGATCGTTCCCTTCATCCTCTCTTTTTTTTCGAAATTCCTTCGCCATGGGCTCTTGCGTTTACCTAAGGTAAATAAAAATAGGGCGCAAATCTACAGGATTATTATTTTTTTATTCTATGCTGTAAAGTATATTGTTCGCAGCACCACTGAAGTGTTGCATCAATCGTTTGAAAACTGAAGTTCAGTGCTTTTTTAACCTTCTGATTGTCATACTGAAAGTGAGTGTCGATTGATCGGGCGGTTTCACGCGTAATGAAGGGCTCGGCCCGCATGATCCGGCAGCGTAAGAGTTCAACCTCTGCAAGGATCCTGGCCAGTGTAGCATTCACTTTTATGCCGGGTGCTTTTTTCATCAGTGCGGCAGCGGTTTTATCAAAGAAGGTCTTCAACGGAACAGTACCGGCATTCAGTATATATCGCTCTCCTTCAAACGATCCGTTGAATAGTTGCAAACAACAATCGGCCACGTCACGAACATCTACGTAGTTAAGAGACCGGTTAATGTAGAAAGGTTTTTCTTTCCAAACATATTTGAAAAGTTGTGTACTGCTTTTATCCCAGTTGCTGAATCCGAGAATAACGGAAGGATTGACAATGACGGTACTGAGTCCCTCTTCCTGTCCGCGAAAAACTTCCAGTTCAGCTTTGTATTTAGATTCCGCGTACTGACCATTAAAGGTATTGTTGACCCATTTATTTTCTTCATTCAACAAGGTTTGATCTTTTTGCCTGCCCAGTGCAGCAATTGAACTAATATGGAGCAACCGTTTTACCGAACCAGCCAGGCATGCATTCACCACATGGCGGGTACCTTCGGTGTTAATTTGAAAAATTGTACGGGTTTTATGTGGATTGAATGAAACATATCCGGCTGCGTGAATAACACCGGTAACGTCCTGAAAAGCTTGTTGGAGAGAAACTGGGTCGGTAATATCAGCCTCTCGCCAGTTGATTTTATCCTGTAAATCCGAAAGGGCCGATAAGTCGCTACCACTGCGCCTGAGCGCAACAAAAGGGATGTTGTTTTTGTGAAGGGTTCGTACGATATAACTGCCCACCAAACCGGTAGCGCCTGTAACTGCAATCATAGGTTGTTGCCGAGGTTAAAGTGAATTATTCAGCAATGGTAAAGATATTGCTTTTTGGAAGTACTTGGTGTGGCGGATTTTTTCCAGGAGCTGAATATGTAGTTCGTTGTGGCAGTCGCTACCAAGCAGGTGTATCCAGCCGCGATCGATCAGTTTTTGGGCAATTTTTTGTGCAGCCTTCGAGTAGTACCCCGAAATGGATGAAATGTTTAACTGGAAAAGCACACCCCTGTTTAGAATATCTTCGAGCTTGTTAAAATTGGTTTGCAGGTATATGTACCGTTCAGGGTGAGCCAGCACCGGTTTATACCCTTTGATGGTTGCCAGAAAAATGAATTCTTTCAAATTCATCGGCTCTGTCATGAAGTTTGTTTCGAACAGCAGGTATTGGTTGCCAAAGGTGAGGAGGGGTTCGCCTGAATCGAGTTTGCGCATGAGTTCCTCGTCCAGGTAGTATTCGGCCGCTGCCTGAATTTCGATTTCAATTGATTTCGACTTCAGCCAGTATTGCAATTCGTTACATTTTTCAAGAATGGTTTGGTTTGAGTTTCGGTATGAATCACTCATCACATGCGGAGTGGTGATCAGCTTTTTGTATCCAAGCTGTTGAAACCGTAGGATTATTTTTTCGGCCTCCTCCAGCGACTGAACACCATCGTCCAGGTTTGATAAGAGATGAGAGTGAACATCAACAACCGGAAGAATTCCCGCCTGGGTTCTACTCTTGTTAAACCAACTAAGCACGTTTTAGGATTGAGTTTATCCAGGAAGACTTTCCATTTTCCTCATAATAACCTGCGCCATAATAACCTTCGTGCATCGAAGGAAGGGCATTGATTACGGTGGTTACGTTTGAAAATTTATTCAACCGGGTAACCCGCTGAAGCGTGTGCGTGAAGTCCTTTTTAGAATAGTTAGCTCTGAAAACATAAATTGAAAGATCGGCACGTTTCATCGCCATTATTCCATCGGTAACCAATCCAACCGGGGGGGTATCCAGCAGAATAAAATCGTAATGCGCTTTCAGTTCTTCCAGCATGCTGGTGAATTCACCATTCAGTAAAAGTTCAGCCGGGTTAGGTGGCTGCGGGCCCGAAGGGATAACATCAAAATTTTCGAGTGGAGTTTTCAGCACGCACTCCTGCCAGGTATTTTTTCGAATTAGGATGGTGCTTACTCCTTTTGAAAGGTCTTCCTGCTTTACGGGTGAATGCGGTTTAGCTTTTCGCATATCAAGGTCAAGCAGTACAACTTTCTTGCGCGACAGAGCCATTACGCCTCCCAGGTTCATCGCTAAAAAGGATTTTCCTTCACCGGATACGGTGGAGGAAATAGCGATAATCTTTTTTGAGCCATTAATGCTGAAGAAGTCAAGGTTGGTTCGCAGCGTTCGGATTGCCTCGGTCACCATCGACTTTGGATGTTCGATGACATGAAGGGTAGAGCCGTTTTGCTTGCGCAGCGTGGGAACAATACCCAACATCGGAATGGGTAATCTTTCAACATCGGCAACGTTTGTAATTTTATCATTCAGCAGGTACAACGTTCCCAGCATGAAGAAGACCACAACGAGACCCGCCACAAAACCAATTCCATAGATGGCCGGTTTATTTGGCGAAATAGGATTAGCGGGAAATGTGGCGTTGGAAAGTAGTTTAAAATCGGGTGTGCTTCCGGCCTGAGCAATTTCAAATTCCGATTTGCTTTTGATCATGGTTAAATACAACTCCTCATAGAGTTTGTAAAAGCGTTCATTCTTATTGAACTGTGTATTTTTATCGGGCATGTTAATGAATGCATTTTCCAGGGTGGCTTTAGCCTGATTGAGTTCCTGCATCCGGGTAAGGTATTTTGATTTGAGGTTGGTAAGCGCTGTTTGTACGGTTTCCTGAATTAATTGAATTTCTTTTTCTTTTTGTTTAAAAGCAAAAGTGGTTTCGTTGTACGACAATTTCATTTTATCCATTTCCAGGTATAAAGCCTGAAGCTGTTCAATATTCTTATTGAGGGAGGCAGGAAATTGGTTTGATTGCAATGAATTTTTGGAGTCTACCGAAGTAATCTGATCGGTTAAGGAATTTAATTCTTTAATACGTTTCGAAAGCTCAAATCGCTGGGAATCAATTTTATTGATTTGTGAGATGGTTTTTTTTAGATCCTCTTTCAGATCGCTTGTTTTATTTTTTAAGGTAAAGTTCTCGAAGTAGTTTTCGTACTCACCCATTTTTATTTCGATTTGACGCAGCTCGTTTGTCAGCCAATCAATTTTTTGTTTGTTGGTCAGGTTTTTCTGTTCGTTACTGTATTGCAAATAAAGCGAATCAATACCATTAACCAGGTCGCGAGCTTTGATGGGATTGTTGTCCTTAAAGGAAAGCCGAATTGTTTTAGCGTTAAAGTTTAACGGTTCTACCGTCAGATTTTTAGTGAGGTAATCCTGCAGTACTTCACGACTATTGTATACAAACGAATAGGTAATGTCTTTTTGAAATTCGTTACCAGATTTTCGGGAAATTAATAAATCGCAACCGCCTATACTGAATGGAATCTGAAAGGTTCCGGTAACTGATTTACTGGTTTCATCCAATCGAAGTTCAAACTGAGTCGGGCTTATTTCTTCAATAAAAAATGAACGATTTTGGCAGTCGGGATGGATGTGTAAAAATTTTACACTAAAGGGTGCCGATGTGTACAATTCATAGTTCAATACCTGACCAATACTGAAATAACGTACAAACAAATCCAGCGAATCAATCACATTATTGAGAAAGAGTTTGGACTGTATGGTTTCAATTTCTCCTGAAATCAGGTTGATGTTGTTGTCCTGCGTAAACTCCCGAATCCCCAGTTCGGAGGCATCTTGTTTAACATCCAGTTTGATTTCGGAAACAGATTCGTATAAATCTTTCGTGTAACGAACATATAATATGGAGGAGGCATTTGCCGCGACCACAATCAGGAGAATCCAAATCCAATTGTTCCGGATGATAATTTTGACCTTATTCAGGTCGATACTGTCGGATGTGGTTTTATGATTCAGTTCTTCCACGATAACCATTAGTTTTTAATAACCAATCAGTACAACAATGAGGGTTGAGATACTAATCGCCAGACTTAAAATAGGAGCGTAGTCACGACCAGCCTCAACAAAAGGCCGTCTAACAGGTTCAACATATACGATGTCTCCCGGCTGCATAATCATATTCGATTTTTGATAACCTTCAAGGGTACTAAAATCAACAACAAAAACCTGCTCTCCCCTGAGGATGCGCATGTTACTGGCAATTGAGTTATTATCAATTGCATTTGCCAGGGCAAGTACCTCAGCGAGTGTAATGTTTTCGTTGGTCAGCGGAATAATTTTTCCGCCCGGGGCACCCAGTACAATTACGCGCTTATTGGTATACCGTAATATCACAAAGGGCTTTTGGTAAAATTTTGCGTATTCCTTTTGCAAAATCTCTTCTGCTTGCCGTATACTCAGGCCTGCTAACGGGAACTCGCCTATCATAGGAAATTTAACCTTGCCGTGAATGTCCACCAGGAAATCAGGATCCGGCTGGATGTCCGTAGTCTGCGTGGGCATATCTTTCAGAAGCTTCAGGTCAGGGTCGATGATCAATTCCCCATCATTGGTATAAACTTCCAGTTTGAGGTAATCATTTTTCTGGATAACATAATTTCGTTCAGCTTCCGCAACCTGCTTCTGTAACTGGGTACCTTCGGGTACCTGAAACATGATGTTCTGGCGATAGGAACAGGAGGCAAGTGCAACAACGGTTGCAAAAAAGATAAGCAGTCTGTAAAAAAATGATTTCAACGTTACTACGGATTTAGACAGGTGAAATTACAGATTTTCTCAACAACTGTTGGAGGGTGTCTAATTTCTGGTCCTTTTCCGAAAGTACCGGATCGTTGAAAGGCCACTGAATGTTCAGGTCGGGGTCGTTCCAGCGAATACCGCTTTCAAAGTTGCGGTTATAAATGTTGGAACTCTTATATAAGAAGAGTGAGTCTTCCAGAGCTGCAAAACCATGTGCGAATCCTTCCGGAACCATGAGCAGATTATGACGCGCAGCATCAAGAATACAGCTATGGGTTTTGCCAAAAGTAGGAGACCCCTTTCGTAAGTCTACTACGATATCCATCACTTTTCCATTCAGTACCGATACCATTTTAGCCTGCTGCCAGGGTGGTAATTGAAAGTGTAAACCGCGGATGACTCCCCGTTGAGAGAACGAAACGTTTTCCTGGGTAAAGTCATATACGATACCGCGTTGCTGAAAGGGTTCCTTTTTGTAAAATTCAAAAAACCATCCCCGGTTGTCATGGTATACTTCGGGAATAATTTCCAGGAGACCCTCAATTCCTGTCTGAATTATTTGCATGTAGAAAAGAGATGATTATAAAGGCTTTAATGCAGCCAATACGCCAAGGTATTTATTAATGACGATAGATTCGTCATATTCGCTCTCCATTTTTTGACGACCATTCAAGCCCATAGTTTTTAATGTTTCATCATCATAACTGGCCATGGTGTGCATTTTTTCGGCCAGGTCAATTGAATCTTTCAGGTTGCACAGCAACCCATTGAAATGATGATCAACCACATGGTTACAGCCCGGTACATTGGTAGCAATAATGGGCTTGGATGAACTGGCGGCTTCCAGTAAGGTGCGGGGAGTTCCCTCTCTATACGAAGGTAAAACCACACAATCTGCCTGGTGAATGAATTGCCGTACATCGGCTGTTGTTCCCAGGTACTCGATTGTACCGGAATCAATCCACTCCTTTACGGTTTCCCTTTTAATACCGCGTTTGTGTTCAGGATCCATGGCACCCAAAATCTGGTAGCGAGCATCCAATCCTTGAGAACGTAATTGTTTTACGGCTTCAATATATTCCAGAATTCCTTTGTCGGTAATCAGCCGCGAGATCAGCAGGAAAGTAAATTTATTATTTCTCTCAAATGTAACCGGCTTAAAACGGTTCAGGTCAATGCCTGAGCCGGGTAACAGATCAACGGTGTTGGCGGGTACTAATTTTTTATCCAGAAAGAGGTTCAAATCGTCAGGGTTCTGAAAGAAAACTTTTTTCGGAAACCTGAAACTGATCTTGTACAAGAACATGGCAAACCGGGAGACCAGATCGTCCTTCAAAAAAACAGTTCCTAACCCGCACACATTATTAACAACCGGTATTTTCAATAAGGCCGCTGCCAGTGCTCCGTAAACGTTAGGTTTGATTGTATAATGGAGAATCACATCCGGCTTTATTCTTTTATACGTAGCGTATAATTCAAAAATCAGCGCCAGATCTTTTATTGGGTTTGCTCCGCGACTGTCCATTTTCAAGGCATGGTGTGTGCAGCCAGCTTCAATAAGCTTGGGGGTAAACTCATCTACAGGGGCCACCGTATGTATTTCGTGCCCTGCAGCCTGTAAGGACCGAATTAAATTCATCCTGAAATTGTAAATATTCCAGGAGGTGTTCAGCACAATTGCAACTCTCATGAGGGTTTAGATTAAAGCCTTAAAGCCTGGCCTTAGTGGGGTTTAAGCGCCAAAACCTTGAGGTTCAATCTGTAAAAATATAAAAAAGTAACCGCTCATTAAAACCCATAACAATTTATCACGTAAAATTGCCACCGCTTTAAAAATGACACATCAGAATACAGCCATTTTAGTTGCCCTGGGATCGACCAAAAACAGCGATGAAACCAATGAACATTTGGACGAACTTGCTTTTTTGGCAGAAACTGCCGGCATCCATACGATCAAACGATTGATCCAAAACCTGCCAACGCCTGATTCGCGAACGTTTATTGGAAGCGGAAAGCTGGCCGAGTTAAAAGAGTATGTTCGGGCCAGACAAATCAAAAAAGTAATTTTTGATGATGATTTAACGCCTTCACAATTACGCAACCTGGAAAAGGAATTGAATCCAAAGGATCAGGAGGCCGGGGTAAAAGTGTATGACAGAAGTTTGTTGATTCTGGACATTTTTATGTTTCGTGCTCAAACAGCACAGGCCAGAATTCAGGTTGAATTAGCGCGGAATCAATATTTATTGCCTCGCCTTACCCGGTTGTGGACTCACCTTGAGCGGCAGCGTGGCGGAACCGGTACACGGGGCGGGGCCGGTGAACGCGAAATTGAAACCGACAGGAGAAATATCAAAAATCAGATTTCGGTTTTAAAAGACCGCCTTGAGAAAATTGAAAAGCAACGCATTACCCAGCGTAAATCGCGGGCCAACATTGTTCGTGTTGCCTTAGTGGGGTATACCAATGTGGGTAAGTCAACCTTAATGAACCGGTTATCCGGATCGGGAGTGTTGGCCGAAAATAAATTGTTTGCCACGGTCGATTCAACGGTGCGGAAGGTTGTGTTTGGTAACATACCTTTCTTGTTGTCCGATACGGTAGGATTCATTCGAAAGCTGCCCCATCATTTAATTGAATCGTTTAAATCAACGCTGGACGAAGTTCGGGAGGCTGATATTTTGATGCATGTGGTAGATGTAGCGCACCCATTTCATGATAACCAAATTGAAGTGGTTTCGAAAACTTTATCGGAGATAGGGGCGGGCAATATTCCGGTTATTTTGGTATTGAATAAAATGGATCTGCTGAAGACAGATCAGGATGCCCCGGTAAACCTGGAGGAGATGAAGCGCTACTATCGGCAGCATGGTTTTGAGCAAGTCGTATTTGTTTCAGCCTCCAGTGGTGAAAACATGGAAGCATTAAAGACAGTCATGTTTGAGGAAATAAGAAAGAAGCATATCCAGATTTACCCGAATTACCTGAAAAATGGATACGAATTTGTTCCCGACTTTGCCAAGACAGTACAAGAGGAAGAATAGTTTTTATATTTTTGCCCCCTTCTGGCCCCGTAGTTCAATGGATAGAATAGAAGTTTCCTAAACTTTTGATGCAGGTTCGATTCCTGTCGGGGCTACTAGTAAAGGATTTTTAACGATTACTAATGATTTTTAGTGAATTTGAATGATTATTCACTAAATGTTTATTAAACCTACCTTGATTCTCCAGTTAAATTTTGGAAGCATGTCTGAATGCTAGTATATTGCGATAGTATCGTGCTATATAATTAATGATTGACTCTTTTGGCGACAAGGAAACAGAACTGATATGGGACGGATATGTATCAAAGAAATTTCCTTCCACTATTCAGCAAACGGCTAGAAGGAAATTGGTTCATATTCATGCCGCTGTTTCCATAAATGACCTTCGTATTCCGCCAGGCAATAGGCTTGAGAAACTTTCAGGTTCTTTGCGGGGTTTCCATAGCATCAGGATTAATGACCAATGGCGAATTATTTTTAGATGGTTAAATGGCAATGCGAATGAAGTGAAAATTGTAGACTATCATTAGATAATTGAAATATGAAAAAGTTAAAAAACGTACATCCTGGTGAAATTTTAAAACTGGATTTCATGGAACCGATGAATGTTTCGGCTTATGCTTTGGCAAAGGCTATACAGGTAGATCAAACAAGGATAAGTCAACTGATCCGTGGTGTCAGAAGCATGTCAGCAGATACAGCCATCAGATTGGGTAAATTTTTTAATGTAAGTGCAGAATTTTGGCTTAACATCCAAAACCGTTTTGACCTTGAGGAAGAACGCTTACATAAAGCTGAATATGATCAAATCAGACCATTTGCGCGAGCGTGATCTTTTCAAGTTCACTATAAATTCGTTCGATATTGGTAACCTCAGGACTACCACAAGAAAGGCCGGGTTTTCCCGGTCTTTTCCTTTTTGAACACGACTAACTCCTTACCTCCAGTCATCATGAAAAAGCTGTTTATTCTTTTTTATTCGGTTGCCTCTCTTTCGAATGCACAGTCTGATTCATTAGCGGTTATTCAGGCGCACTGGAAAACAGAAAAAATTGCAAAGGGCGTGCAGTGGAAGAGTTATTTGTTTGAGAATAATCTTTTTGGTTCCAACCAAAGCATCAACATACTGGAGATAAAAAAGAACAGGAAAACGGTATTCGCCTTTGGGTACGATACGAAAGTACTAAGGCATACCAGCGAATTTGGAAAAGCATCAGGCGCGATGGCGGCTCTCAACGGCACTTTTTTCGATATGAAAAATGGTGGTTCCAACGATTTTCTAAAAATAGAAGGCCAGGTGATCCATCAGAATAAAATGCAGGACAAAAGAAACTTTCACCAAAAAGCTGCTATTTGTCTGGATCGTCATAAACTGGAAATTCAAAAGTGGAATGGAACACCTGATTGGGAAAGTACGTTAACCGCTAAAAATATTATGGCGAGTGGCCCCTTATTAATTCTATCCAATCAATATGAGGCCATTGATTCCTCTGCCTTTAGTTATACCCGCCATCCGCGAACAGCCATCGTAGTAACAAAGGACAAACGCATTCTTCTGATAACAGTCGATGGCCGTAGTGAACATGCCGCAGGCATGACCTTGTATGAACTGGCGAAATTACTCAAGTGGCTTAATGCCAAGGATGGCATTAACCTGGATGGAGGCGGATCGACCACACTTTGGATCCATAACCAGCCCGGTAATGGTGTTGTAAATTACCCTTCTGATAACAAAGTTTGGGATCATGAGGGCGAACGAAAAGTTGCCAATGTGGTTTTAGTGAAAAAGCGTAGATGAACATGGAAGACCGTATTCACCTGATCGATTATTCGAATGAGCATCAGCGAGCGTTTAAAGCGTTAAACCTGGAGTGGCTGGATGGTTACAACCTTACCGAATCGCATGACCTGCACATGCTGGACGATCCGGACGGCACCATCATCAAACGAGGAGGATTGATTTACCTGGCGCAATACGGTGTTCGTATGGTTGGTTCTGCAGCGCTGCTGAAAGATTAGGAGGATGTGTATGAGTTGGCCAAAATGACGGTGGCAACTGACTTTCGCGGAAGGGGTATCAGCAAGTTACTGCTGGAGAAATGCATCGGTAAAGCCCGGCAATTGAAGGCCGCTAAGATAACCTTGTTCTCCAACCATCAACTGAAAGTCGCTATTGGATTGTATGAACGATATGGATTTAAGCACATTCCGGTTGTGGGATCACCGTTTGCCTCGGCCGATGTGAAGATGGAGCTTATCCTTTAAGTTTTTCAAGGTAAAGCCGCACAAACTCTTCTAACCGCTTCCGTCTGTATTGCATAATAAACCTCGGATGAGGAAGTGGAATAATCTTTTTAAAGAATCCGTATGTGGCATTCAACTTTTCCAGGTACTGGAAATTTTTGCCTTCTCCTAAACAAAAGCACACTTTCCGATTGACCGGAAAGGTAAGCTGGTGGCTGATTGAATCGATAATAAACGGACGCACCAGCACTTCAAGCTTTTTATGATCGTAGTAGTTCAGGTTCAGGCCATCCAGTGTAAACCCTAAGGGACACACGGCACTCACAAAAAATGTACTATAAAAAGGTTGCGCCCCGCCATACGCCTCTATCATGGCATAGATGAAATCGGCCGAAAGTTCTGTTTTCTTAGTCAGTGTATTCTGGATGTTGCAATACTTTTCAAGTTTCACCGGATCGGTAAAAGGAATACCCGTGGTGCCACCACCTAACCTGCCCGGGTTGATGCCCAGGATAAGTTTGCGTGGGTTGGTGTCGGAATAAAATTGGTGATAAAACTGGTCGCAGAGATTAAATACCGTTGCGTTTTGATAGGGATTCATTGCCTCTATTCCTTTCGGCAGGTGAACTGATAAATTCAAGCTTTGATAGAATGCCAGGATTTGATCGGACAGGGTCATGGATTATTGCCCCCCACCGGCAGCAATGATTTCGATCTCTGTCCGCCTGTTGATTTCACGACCGCCACTTTCATCATCGTTCGACACCAGCGGTCGCTCTTCACCATAACCGATTGCGGCCAACCGGTTTACGTCAACTCCGTTACGGATAAGATAGTCAACAACCGAACGTGCTCTTTTCAACGACAACGCTTTATTGTATTTGGCTTCTCCCACGTTATCGGTGTGGCCGTTAATCTGAACTTTTAATCCGGGGTTTTTATCCAGCAGTCTGCGGATGTTTTCCAATTCATTAACGGATTCCTGTTTTAAATCAGCTTTACCGGTATCGAAGAAAATATTTTTCAACACCACTTTCGAGCCCACTTCAGCCTTCTCCATAATAATATGTGTGTCGATCTCCTGCATTTCAGCAAAAGCCGGAAGGTTAAAGTTGATGGAGTTAAACAGGTAGCCTTCTATTTCGGTGCTCACACCATAATTTCCTCCGTGAGGGATGAACATTTCAAAATCTCCGGTAACAGGATCTGAGTTGATGATGGCCATCACTACGTTTCGTTCGTTGTCGGTCAGCGTCATACGCGCAGCGAGAGGCGCGGCCGTTTCGGCATCAATTACTTTTCCTTTTAAAATGGTTCCGATTTCAAGCTCTTTCTGAAGTTGTACCAGTGGGTCAACAAAGTCTTTTTCTTTTTCAACCACCGGTTGCTCAACCACAACAGGGGCAACCACTGGTATTTCTTTTGGCTTGGGATCCAGAAAGTGAATGAAATAAATATCGGTTTCGCCCAGGCCGTCTTCCCGAACGGAAGCGAAGTAACCGTCTTTCTTGTTTTTAGAGATCACAAAATAATTATCATAGTCGGCCGAGTTCACCGGGTAGCCCATGTTCACTGGCTTTTGCCACTTACCTTCCTTAAAATCGCTTCTGAAAATATCAACACTTCCTAACCCCGGGTGGGCATCCGATCCGAAGTATAGCGTTACGCCATCGTGATGAATATAGGGTGAATCTTCATTGCCGGGGGTGTTGATGTTTGGCCCCAGGTTAACGGGTTTTCCCCAGTCACCTTTGCCATCGCGGGTGCTCATCCAAATATCCAGTTCGCCATAACCGCCAGGCCGGTTGCTGGAGAAATAAAGTTTGCGGCCATCGGCCGACATGCAGGCCGAGGTTTCCCAGTTCATCGTGTTGATGTTGATGTTGAGCGCTACGGGTTTTTCCCACGTGTTATTAATACGCTCCGACATATAAATATCGCCATAGCCTTCTTCATAATATAAAAAGAGAAAACGCCCGTCATGGGAGATAGACGCCCCGGCATCGTGCTGTGGAACGTTTACGTTTGGACTGATCGGCCGGGGGGTATTCCAGCGTTCATCGCTGCGGGTTGCCAGGTAAATATCTTCAAAGTTCATCTCAGGTTTCGGCATTCCTGGTTGCGTGGGTACCTCGCGGTTAGAGGTAAAAATAATTGCTTCCCCATCCGGATACAGGAGGGGGGCATAATCATGTTGAGGTGAGTTGATGGTTTTTCCAACATTTTCAATGATGGCCTCGGTGGCATTGGTCACTAACGAGTCGCCCCGAATACATTCCTCAATTTTATGCTGGGCGATATCGGCCATTCGCTTATTTTTCTTCCTGAATAACTCGTAATGTTCGCGTGCTTCGGCAAACTCATGCCGTACCTGGTAGGCGGCTCCCACATAATAGTCGATCATCTGATCGATGGTAGGCTGCGCCTGTACTGCCTTTTGAAGGTAGGGAAGGGCTTTGTATTTAAAGGATGAGGTGGAAAGGTACGTTAACCCGATCTTCATCTGAACAGAAGGATTACCGGGCTGTAATGTTTCGGCTTTCCGGTAAAGCTCAAGTGCCTGGTTAAAATCACCTTTGGCATAAAGTCTATCCGCTTTATTTATCAACTCCTTGAAATCCTGGGCCGAAAGGAAGTGGGCCGAAAGCAGGAGCAGAACAAAAGTATAAATCGATCTCATGAGAAACTGAACGCGTAAAAATATAGGATTCGGTCAATCTTGCATGGCATCTTACCGAATAATATGACGGTACCTGAAAAAAATTTTAGAGGGGTAGCAGAGTCATTTTAAAAACACAACCTCAGGGCTTGCCTGCCCCGCACCAGTGGTGGGTCTGTAATCTTAAGTTTTGAAACTCTTTGCTGAGGTCCTTGCTCAGGAATTATTTTTTCCACCCGGGGCCACGAACCACCCGGCCAGGTTTGGCTCCTGTGTGTTCTCCATTCGCTAATACTTGTGCACCATTAACCAATACGTGAATAACCCCGGTTGCATATTGGTGAGGCTTTTCAAACGTAGCGTGGTCTAGTATGTGCCTGGGATCGAAAATGGTGATGTCGGCAAAGAAGCCCGGTTGAAGCGAACCTCTTTTTTTGATTTTTAAATTTCCTGCAGGCAAGGAGGTCATTCTTCTGACAGCCTCTTCCAGCGGCATCAGTTTCTGATCGCGTACATATTTTCCGAGAAATCGCGCAAAATTTCCATATGCCCGCGGGTGACTATTGCTCTTCAAAAAAACTCCTTCTGTTGAAGGTGCACCTTCGTCCGAACCGAGGCTTACAAAAGGAAGCGATAATTGCCTTTTAATATTCTCTTCGTTCATTAAAAAATAGGCGGTGCCGACCCGGGTGCTGTCAGCAATAACTAAATCCATTGCAGTTTCTTCCGGTGATTTGCCATGAATGCGTGCTACCTCGCCTAATGTTTTACCAATAAATTGTTTCAATGAGTCATTGGCGAAACTAAGCAACAGCACATTTTCCGGATCGCCCGCCAGCATGTAAAGATTTTCCCATGCATTGGTGGGCGTTCGCATTTCCTGTAGGATCTGTTTTCGGGTGGTTGGATTTTGCAACCGCTTAATCCAGGAAATTAACCCGCCCTCCTGTACCCATGGAGGCATGGCCGCATCCAATCCGGTGGCGCCTGCGGTGTAAGTATACATATCGGCAGTGATGCGCAACCCCGATTGATTGGCCTGTTCAATTTTTGCAATAACGGAGTCCAGTTTGCTCCAGTTTGATTGGCCGCTGAGTTTCAGGTGATAAATCTCTGCCGGCAGGTTTGCTTCACGGGCAATACGGATTGTTTCATCGACTGCTTCAAGAATAGAATTCCCTTCACTGCGCATGTGGGTAATGTACATGCCTCCATATTCACCGGCTACACGGCATAAGGCAATAAGTTCTTCGGTAGAAGAATAGTTGGCAGGCGCATAAATCAGGGATGAACCAACGCCCAGGGCTCCTTCTTCCATGGCTTGCTTTACCAACGCTTTCATCCGATCGAGTTCTTGCGAAGTGGGTGGTCGTTTATCATAACCAAGTTCATGGATACGGGCAGTGGTGGCGCCAACGAATGATGCCACATTTGGAGAAATACCGTTCCGTTCCAGTGATTCCAGGTACTCGCCCAGGGTTGTCCAGTCGATGGGGTATTTCCAATCCGGGTCTCTTCGCATGACATCCTCCATTTGCTTTTTCATGTTGGCATTAATTGGCCCCATCGACCACCCCTCGCCAAACACTTCAAGAGTTACGCCTTGGCGGATGTCGCTTTGGCCCCGACCATCAAGAATAAGTGACTCGGTTGCCCAACTTAACATGTTGATAAACCCAGGAGAAACTGCTAGCCCTGTTGCGTCAATCTCGGTAGTGGATTTAGCGTGAGACAAATCTCCGATGAAGGCAATGGTATCGGCATGGATGCCGATATCGGTAACAACCGGAGCCTGGCCTGAACCATCATATACCGTTCCGTGACGAATGATGACATCATATTTTTCAGACTGACATGCGAACAGTGCAACGCAAAAGGAGAAGAGCATTAGTTTTTTCATACTTCTTGTTGGATGACCTGGACGATCGTTGTCCACGAATGCATGGAAGTACGTAATTTTTTTTGATTATTGGATCGGCTTGTAACCTTTTCCGCGAACCACTCTTCCCGGTGTAGCTCCGGTATGTTCGCCTTGTTGAAGTACGTGTGTTCCATTCACGAAAACATGCACCATTCCTGTAGCATATTGTTTGGGATTTTCGTAGGTGGCATGATCCTGAATGGTTTGGGGATTAAAGACAATCACATCGGCAAAGTACCCGGTCTCTAACCTTCCGCGCTTTTCAATTCTCAGGTTCGTGGCAGGCAATGAGGTCATTCTGCGAATAGCTTCCTCCATGGAAATCAGTTTTTCTTCCCGAACGTATTGTCCCAGAACACGGGCAAAAGTTCCGTAAGCGCGAGGGTGTGTTCCCCATTCAGAAAAGATAGGTGCATCTGACATCGAGGCACCATCTGATCCAAAACTTACATACGGCAGCGCGATGATTTTTTTAACATTCGCTTCCGTTTGCAGGTGATAGATTGCCGCTCCCGGAGATTTATCTGTTACAATTAAATCGAGCAGGGTCTCATCTGCATTTTTACCATGAAGCCTGGCAACGTCATCTAACCGTTTGCCACGGTAAAGTTTGTTTAAGGAATCTAACCGAAACCCCAGGATGACGACCTGTGTTGGGTCAGCGTTTTTGGTTGGAATTCCTAAGCGCATGTCGTCCAGTACTTTTTTACGGGTAGTGGGGTTTGTTAATCGTTTGCGCATTTCTTTTGCTCCGCCCTCCTGCACCCATGTTGGAAGTCGTGCCGTAAGAGCGGTATTGCTTGCAGCATAAGGGTACATGTTCGCGGTGATTCGTAATCCCGCTTTTTGTGCGCTGTCAAGTTTAGCAATCACTGTGTCGATCTTATTCCAGTTGCGGTCGTGGTTAATTTTCAGGTGATAGATTTCTGTACGGATATCCGCTTCTTTCGCCAGTTGAAATGTTTCATTTAATGCTTTCAGGATATGATCGCTTTCGCTGCGCATGTGGGTGATGTAAATTCCATCATACGATTGTGAAACCTTGGCCAGTTCAATCAATTCAGCGGAAGAGGCGTAATCGGCAGGTGCATAGATCAGGGAGGAGCTTAATCCTAAAGCACCCTGCTCCATGCATTGCTTTACCAATTCTTTCATGTGAGCAAGTTCAGCAGGTGAAGGAGCACGGTTGGCGTATCCTAATTCATAGTTGCGTACCGAAGTGGCTCCAACGAAACTGGCTACATTCGTACTGACTCCTTTTTTCATCAGCCATTTAAAATATCCGTCAAGCGAAGTCCATAAGCTGTCAACAGGCTGCTTAAGATTTCTCTTCACCGGTGCGGCACTCCACCCTTCGCCCATGACTTCCAGCGTTACACCTTGTTTGATGTCACTCATGGAGCGGCCGTCCATTTGAAGCGAACGGTCCGACATGCTGTTCATATTGATGAACCCCGGGGCTACTGTTAATCCGGCTGCATCAATTTCTTTCGTAGCAGTGCCTCTGGACAGGTCTCCGATGGCGGCAATCGTATCGGCATGAATGGCGAGATCGGCTCTCATTGGTTTATCTCCCGATCCATCGTAGATCAACCCATTTCGGATGATGATGTCAAATTGTGGAGGCTTGTGTTCTCCGGTGGCACACGCCAGCAGAAACAGGATGAGGATGGAAATTACTTTTAACACAACCTGTTAGTTAGCCGCCATAAAGACCAGGATAACATTTACAATCAGGTAGGAACCAATGACAATCTTTGATCCGTAACCCGAAACTTTTAGTGAACGTTCAATCCGGCCACGATCATGAAAGTACAGGGCGATGGCAGATACTAACAGGGTACCAAAAATTGCCAGGAAGGTGGTTGCGTGAAGTGAATCAACCAGCGTAAAGGAGGATGACTCGGGCAGAAGCGAATCAATGATGTACTTGTTACCAACAGCCGCAAACAAACCACCGACAGGCAAGCCGAAGCGCGGTTCCAGTTCAGAGGGCTTGGTGATGAAACTGATGATGGAGATCATGAACGCAATGTACATGCCTATGAAAATTTTCATGAATAACCCCCAGGCATTGCGGTCGATGTCCATTTTAATATTGAAGGAGGCATATTCTGAGTGAAGCATGTCTGTACTGGGGTCGCCAAATACCGTGGTGTATTCATGGGTATTGGTATTGACGTTGAAGTTTCTGATGTGCCATCCGTCCAGGGTCAGTTCTCGGTCAAAGGTGCTGCCGAGTTCATCGGGTACAAACACCAGGCTGTTGTTATCGTAAATTGAATTTTCAATGTGTACGACAAGGTGTTGCTGATCAAACGGAAAATCGCCCACCTTCCAGTTGTGTTTCATCACACATTTCATCTTCATCAGCTGCCACACTTTGCCGTCTACCATGTCCATGATCACCTCAGGCTTATCAATTTGTTTAGCATTGGGAATATCAATTTGTGTTGGGAAGTCAAATCCTGGATTATCGTACAACAACCACAGCCAAAACCGGATGGTGTATTCTTTTTCATGGAAATTGATATCATGCACACTAATGATGTAGGCACCTACACGCACCGTATCAGGCGCCTCGTGGGCGGTGCTATCTTCCTGTGACCACAGGCAGAATGGCAATAGCATAAGGAAAAGAATAAGCAGGCATCTCATAGGGTAATCAAAAGTATGTTTTTTTTGAAAATTCTTTGGGGCACCCGTACCTTTAACCGATAAATTTTTAACCAACCATAAATTATGTATACCGGACTTTTACACACCCACTCCCTTTTGCGTTACGCTGTATTGCTGTTGTTAATTGCTGTTGTTGTCACCGCCCTGCTGGGATGGTTGAAAAAAAAGGAATACTCCACTAGCGATAATAAATTGAGCTTGTATTTATTTATTGCCACGCATGTGCAGCTTCTTGTCGGATTGATTCTGTACACCCAAAGCAGCTGGGTGCGGTTTGGAAAGTTGGCGCTTAAAATTAAAGAGGTTCGTTACTGGACAATGGAACACGTTACCATTATGGTGCTTGCAATAGTGTTGATAACAATGGCCCGGATCAGCGCCAAAAAACTGACATCTGCGGAAGCAAAACATAAGCGTATGTTTATTTTCAATGCAATAGCCCTGATCCTGATCGTGGTCGGCCTGGTGATGAGCGGGCGAGGTATCGTTTAAACTTCGTAAATTCGTTTTTCCATCAACCCCATTCGCATGAAGCAGGCTTTTTCCTTTTTGTTTTTATTGTTGGCATGTTCAGTTCAAGCGCAGTTTGAAGGCCGATACCAACTGGTTAAGTTGGGCAAACAGGTAAATACACACTACCACGAAGCAGCACCGGTGATTTCGCAGGATGGAAAGAAGTTGTATTTCTTTGTTCATAACCACCCTGAGAATTCCACTGGTAAAGAGGGCAGCGATGATATCTGGATGTCGACTTTGGATGATAAAGGCGAATGGGGACCGGCAACCCACCTGGGCAGTCCATATAATGTTCACCACAGCAACCAGGTATTTACCGCCCTGCCTGATGGTTCACTTTTTATAAAAGGTGGCCGCGGTCGTGATGAAAAAGGCTTTTCGATTGTGACGGGTGGCTCTATAAAAGAGTTAGAGGTGCCAGGTTTCAAAGACATGAACAAAGGCCGCTTTTACGGAGCCAGCATTTCATCTGATGCCAAACACATGATCTTGTTTTTTGGAACGATGGTGGGCAGTCCGCGCAGCGGTTTGTTTGTTAGTAATCTTCAGCCTGATGGTAAATGGTCGACACCAAAAAAATTAAATATTTCTGTTCGCGATGATGACTTCGGGCCGTTCATCGGCCCCGATGATAAAACGCTGTATTTCTCCAGCGACCGGGCGGCAAAAGATCGTCATGGAAAAACAGACATTTATCGCGTTACACGCCTTGATGACACCTGGCAAAACTGGAGTGCTCCAGTAAACATGGGTTCGCCCATTAATACTGCAGCCGATGAGTATTATTTCTGCATTGATAAAACCGGTAATGTGTTCACCAGTCGCGCCAACGATACGAAAGACGGTGGCAACCTGGATATTTTCAAGATGATTCCAAAAGACATCAAGGTGATGCTGACAGGAACAGTGTTTAATGAAAAAACACAACAACCACTGCAGGCCGATTTGGTGATTACACCTGCCGAAAACACCGCGTTGAATCTGAAATCGACAACGGCCGGAAAGTTTGAAACCCGAATTCCGGAGGTGCCCCGGTATACGATTCATGCTTCGTTGCAAGGTTTTTTACCGAAAGATTTGTCGTTTGATATACCAGCCCTTCAAGGTGACACAACGCTGTATGTTGAAGTGATGCTGACACCTGTAGCGAAGAAACTATTGCTCATCGGTACCGCGTACGATTTAAAAACCAATAATCCACTTACGGTGACCCTGGATGTTTCTCTAAAAAGCGACCGAAATACAAAATACCAGTTGAAGGCCGAAGGAGGAAAGTATGAACAGGAAGTTCCCAGGTTAGGCTGGTATATGCTGGTGGCATCTGCCGCGGGATATTTGAATGCCACCGACAGTGTTGAACTGATTAGTGACGAAATAACACCGGTAATAAAAGATCTTTTCCTTCAGCCGATTGAGGTAGGGCTAACGGTGCGGTTGAAGAATATTTATTTTGATTTTGATAAGACCACGCTGAAGTCAGAGTCATTTGTTGAGCTCAACAAGGTGGTGGACTTTCTGAAACGAAACCCGAATGTGGAAATTGAAATTCACGGTCATACCGATAACAAGGGATCAGACGATTATAACCTGGAACTTTCTCAGGGCCGTTCACAAGCTGTGATGGATTACATCGTAAGCCAGGGTATTGATGCCTACCGGCTGGCAGCCATTGGGTTTGGAGAAACCAAGCCCATTGATACCAACGACACCGATGCAGGCCGAGCCAACAACCGCAGGGTGGAGGTTACGGTGGTAAAGAAGTAAGAAAGAATGGGCCGTAGGTGATAGTCGGGGTGTTAGCGACAAGTTGTTTTTTTTAAAAAAATGAAGCGTTTCGTAAGACGACTTGACCTTGCACCACACATTAATTCATTATGAAGACTAAACTTTTTACTTTTTCCCTGATGTGCTTTTTGGGTTTGCCATTGGCGCAATCACAGGATGCGCACGTAAGAATCAATCTTGCCGGCTATCACTCCACTGATGCCAAGACAGGTGTTGCATTTTCGCAAAAAGCGCTGAAAGGTTCTTTTACCATTCTTGAAAAGGAATCCAACAAAAAAGTATTGACTGGGAAGATAGTCGCCTCGAAAGCTCCCGGATACGGCCCCTTTAAATATTACTACGAACTCGATTTCTCGGCATTGAATAAGCCGGGCACATATAAAATTAAAATCAGGAATATTAAGTTACAAGATCACACAGTTTTTGTTGGTAATGATCTTTACGCCCACTATCCTGATTTGTTGATCGGGTTTATGCAACAGCAACGCTGTGGGTATAACCCCTTCTTCGATGCCGAGTGCCACCAAAAAGATGGCCGTGTAATGGATGGCCCCATGAAAGACTCCACCTACATCGATGTTTCCGGTGGGTGGCACGATGCCGGTGATCAATTAAAATACCTGATTACCGGAAGCAACGCTACGGCCAGGATGCTGATGAGCTATCAGCAGTTTCCGGAGGCGTTTTCCGATGTCGTGAATGACCTCGGTCAACCAATAGCCAATGGAATGGCAGATGTGCTGGATGAAGCCCGCTGGGGTTTAGACTGGATTCACAAATTACATCCGGCACCCGATCAACTCATCCATCAGGTTGGCGATGACCGCGACCACGTGGGATGGAAACTTTCGGAATACGATCCGAGTAACTATGGATGGGGAAAAGATTCATACCGTGTAGCCTATTTTGCTACGGGTAAACCACAGGGGTTGGGTAGGTATAAAAGTCAGGCAACCGGCATTGCTAACCTGGCCGGAAGGTCATCAGCCGCTATGGCGCTTGGCTACCAGGTATGGAAGAATAAAAATATGGACGAAGCGTACGCGTTGAAATGTTTGAAAGCTGCGGAAGAACTTTACGCCATGGGCAAAAAGCAGGAAGGGTATCAGCAAGGCAATTCGTATGGTGCACCCTATCGCTACAATGAAGATACCTGGACAGATGACATGGAGTGGGCAGCAGCGGAATTATTCCGCGCCACCGGTAAGCCCGAGTACCTGGCCGATGCCAAACGTTACGCAGAACTCACGGGCGAATTATCATGGATACAAAACGATACAACTTCTCATTATCAGCATTACCCGTTTCTGAATATCGCGCACTTCTCGTTGTATAACCTGGTTGAGGATGACTTTAAAAAGAAACTTGCCGGCTATTATCGAAATGGTATTGAAAAAACGCTGAAGCGTGCAGGTAAAAACGCTTTTCAAAACGGAGTTCCATTTATCTGGTGCTCTAATAATTTGCTGGTTGACCTGGTGTTGCAAATAATGCTCTACGAAAAAATGACGGGCGATGTTCAATACCACGCGTACCTGCTGGGCATGCGCGATTGGTTGTTGGGCCGAAACCCCTGGGGTGTGAGCATGTTTATGAACATTCCTGCGAACGGCCCGTACCCACACGATGTGCATACCAGTACCTGGGCGCTGACAAAGAAAGAAGTGCCGGGTGGTTTGGTTGATGGCCCCATCTATGCAAACATTTATAAGAGTTTGAAGGGTATTCACCTGACCCGTGAAGATGCCTATGCCGCTTTCCAAAATTCGTACGTGGTTTATCACGATGACATTGGTGATTATTCTACCAACGAGCCTACCATGGATGGCACAGCCTGTGCTATTATGCTGATGGCCTATTTGGCCGATAAAAAATGAACCGCTCAATCACAGCATGGGTTAAGGTTTTCATGTTGATTTGGGTTGGGCTGTTTTTCTATATAAACAGCATTGCTCAGAAAAATGTAATCATCGATCAATATGGAGCAATTATTCGGGGTGATACAACCCTGAAAGAAATTGCGTTGGTGTTTACCGGAGATGAATTTGCTGATGGTGGCGATGTTATCCGTAAAACATTATCGAGGCATAAAATCAACGCTTCTTTTTTCCTGACAGGAAATTTCTATTCGAATAAAGAATTTCAATCCCTCATCCGCGGCCTAAAAAAGGAAGGACATTATTTGGGCGCTCACTCCGACAAACATTTATTGTATGCCCCATGGACAAAGCGCGATAGCTTGTTAGTAACACAAGATGCGTTTAACGCTGACCTGTTGATGAATTACAAACGAATGGCGGAGGTTGGAATCAAAAAGAAAAATGCTCCGTGGTTTCTTCCGCCTTTTGAATGGTACAATGCCGAAATTGTAAAGTGGACAACAGAGTTGGGCTTGCACCTGGTCAACTTCACACCGGGCACACGCTCCACTGCCGATTACACCTTTCCGGACATGGGTAAAAGCTACCGAAGTTCAGAAGAAATTTATCAGTCGATCATAGAATATGAACAAAAAAGCTCAAATGGTCTGAATGGATTTATTCTGTTGATTCATATCGGAACGAACCCGCGCAGAACGGATAAGTTTTATGCAAAGTTGGATGCCTTGTTGACAGAGTTGCAGAGAAGGGAATATGTGTTTTTAAGGATTGATTCGTTGCTCCATTAGATGGAAGAGAAATTTTTATAGTCCTTTTATATCTCGGAACCGAATACCTGCAGTAAACAACACAGTCAGATTTGAATTAGTGAGATAGGTCGGATTCAGCAACGTGTACCCCGCTGACCAATTAAGTTGAATTTTTAAATAGTGACGACTACCATTGTAGCCGGTATTGAGCGTAAAGTTACCTGCATATTCAATGCTGGAGAAACTACCCTTATCATTCGTGGTTTTATACATATTCCGGGCAAGGCCTATGCCCGCAAAAAGAACCGGTGAAATAAAAAATCGTGAATGAGAAATAACAAAGTTGATTCCATAGCCAGGGAATATCAGTAATCCGGGAGCTTTTATGTACTCTAAACCTGCCTGCTCACCAAACCGAGCCGGAAGATCATAGGCTGGAGGAATCATGCTGCCACTGGTTGTGCCAAGTTTTCGGTAGAAAGGTTCTGCACGCAGTAAAAACGATCCGGCCGTTTTTAGTTGGTATTCTGATTGGTACATGGATGCCCGGTAAGAATATTTCGAAGCATTAAACAAGTAGGTAACGTGCAAACCAAACTTTACTTCGTGCAGAGAGGGTTCGCTTTGAAACTCATTATTTGCATCGGAAACTACAACTCCCTTGCTATCGCTGTAATAAGCCCGAAACGCCAGTTTACGTTGCGTGTAACTTATCCCTAATTTGAGTTGTGTGAGGTTCGATCGTTCTTCTTTCAGATAAGTCGTGCCGGGAAGCGCAAAGCTCAAGTCACCATCCAGCCACTTGTAGGTAATTCCGAGGCCGATATAGTCGTTGGTGTTCGCGTATAAATTTCCGTTCAGTTGTGTTTCATCATCACGTTTAGATCCTAATGCCAGGTTATTGCCTTGTCCTCCATAAAACAAACGAAAATCATTTTTTAAGAAGTGTTTTCTAACATAGGCCGAATCTGCATCAGCAAGCACGACTAAATCCTGAGTGACCTGGCAAAAACAATTGGTGTTGAGTAATAGGGTTAAACCGGCTATCATGCCGATTGATCTTGTGAAAAAAATTATTGTCATCGCTAGTTTTCAGATTCACTTAAGTTCACCGGCCACTTCATGGTCATCATATTGATCGCGGAGTTTCATTAACTCATTTTTCATTTGCACTACAATTTTCTGATGTCCCGCAGATTGAATCAGGTTTTTCTGTTCTTGTGGGTCGGCTTTTAAATCGTACAGTTCCCATTCATTTACCGTATAGAAATAAATCAATTTGAAATCATACCCCCGAACAGCAAGGTGTGGAATAACGGTATGATCTCTTCCATATTCATAGTAATGATAATACAGGTACTTGCGGGGTAATTGCTTTTGCTTTCCGGTGATTACCGACTTTAAACTCAACCCATCCATCCAGGAGGGTACAGGCTGTCCCGCGATGTCAAGAAGGGTAGGAGCATAATCAATATTTTGCACCATCGTATTGCTTACCGAACCGGGTTTTATCTTACCGGGCCATCGCATGAGCAAGGGCGTTTGCATGGATACATCATAGGCAAATCGTTTATCGAACCAGCCGTTCTCACCCATGTAAAATCCCTGGTCGCTGGTGTAGATGACAGCCGTTTGGTTGGTGAGGTTCTGCTGATCGAGATAATCGAGAATTCTTCCAATGTTTTCATCGATGGAAGCAACGCATGCAAGGTAGTCCTGCAGGTACCACTGAAATTTGTATTTCAATAATTCCTTTCCTTGTGGTTTTAAACGTTGAAGCAATTTTCCTCGCTCTGAATAGATCTCTTTATACCGGATTCTCTCATTCTCAGGAATACGGTTCATAATGGCGTGATAGTAGGCACCCTGTGTCGAATCTGGCTTGTATTCAGCAATGTCCTTTAAATATTCAGGATCAACTTTCAGGTCGCTGCACAATTGCATGTCGTGCAGAATACTCATGGTTTGCTTTTCCCAGGCCTTGCCACGGTTGGCAGTATCAGCATAGAGAGTTTCGGGTTCTGGAAATTTTTTTGTGTGAAAGGCTTCGAGGTGCGTGAGCTTAGGAAGAAAATAGCGATGCGGTGCTTTGTGGTGCAGTAATAATAAAAATGGTTTGGAGGTGTCACGTTGCTTCAGCCACTGAATGGCTTCATCTGTGATCACGTCTGTGGCATACCCTTCCTGTGTTACAGTCTTCCCCGACATTTCAATAAAGCGCGGGTTAACATAAAGTCCCTGGCCGGGCACAACTTTCCAGTAATCAAACCCGGAAGGATTGGAGTGTAAGTGCCACTTGCCAATGACAGCCGTTTGGTATCCGGCTGCCCGCAGGAGTTTGGGTAGTGTAACCATGGCGGAATCGAAATGGATGCGATTGTCAATGATTCCGTTTTTATGCGAATGCTGACCAGTAAGCAATGTAGCGCGGGCAGGCGAGCAAATTGAATTACCGACAAAAGCACGTGTAAATTTTATTCCTTCATTGGCGAGCCTGTCCAAATTAGGCGTTTGAATAAATTTTTTACTGTACGCACTGATGGCGTCCGCATCGTGATCATCGCTCATGATGTAGAGTATGTTGGGTGCTGGCTGCCCGTACGAAATCAGCGAAACGAAAAAAATAAGGGATGTAAGTGTGCGCATCAGTATCTTTTTTAAAGTAAACAAATAGAATCACACTTCGCGTGCTACCAGCAGAAAACGGTCTTTCTCAATTTCCAGGTATCCTTGTTCATAGCAGAATTTGTACACCCCTCCCTCCTTGGTTGTATAGGTATTGGTGTAATACATGAAATCAAAACCTTTGTCGTTAAGCTTGTTCCGGTTTACCTGTGTTTTTCCCTTTGGGTTTAAATCGATTAAGATACGCCTGTTTTTACGCAAAATGTTGTTCACATTACGCACATAATTAGTCTCATCGCTGTTCAGTTTGTTGTTATAACCGATGCGGCATTGGTCGGAGCAGAATTTTTTATCCATCCGGCCTTTGATTTTTTCCCCGCATTCCAAACATACTTTTTCCTCATTTTTTGGCATGATTTCACTGTTTTTATGGATTTCAATATCCGTTTACAAACGTTTACAAACGAATATAAACGAAAGTAAACGATTACCATACGACTATCGCTTTTTTCTTACCACACCTTTGCATCGTCAACGCTTCGGCTTCGCTCAGCAAGGTTCGACCCCTCAGGCAAGACTGGAAGCGTGACACAGGTAAGTATGTTAAACCAAATAAATTATACAGTTATGAAAAGTTTAAGAAACAGCGTGCAGTTGATTGGTCGGTTAGGTAAAGACCCGGAAGTGAAATCGTTTGGCGAAAAGAAGAAGGCATCTTTTTCCATCGCTACATCCGATTCGTACAAGAACGCGAAAGGCGAAAAGGTGGAAGACACGCAGTGGCACAACATTGTGATCTGGGGCAAGTTAGCGGATGTAGCCGAGAAGTATCTGAAGAAAGGGCAGGAGATCGCGGTTGAAGGCCGGCTTGTACACCGCGATTACGAAACAGACAAAGGTGAGAAGCGCTACATCACTGAGATCAACGTGAGCGATATGCTCATGCTGGGCGGGAAGTAAACTCTTCGCGGCCTTTGTGCCGCGATCTCACCGAATGGTTGCCGTGAGACCCCCGGGGATCAAAATCTCGAGCATAAAAAAAGAAAGTCACCTTGGATTGCCGAGGTGACTTTTTTATTTCCTCACCCCGTCCTGCAGACACTCCTCTCCCGCAGGGAGTGGGGAATAGGGTAGGAGTACCCCTCATCAAATTCCCGTAACATCATACGGTCTAAATCGTAAATTGCGGGGATGAGTTTTCTGTATCCTTCATTTTTATGGGCATTAACCGCTCTTTCCATACCCATCATCATCCATCTTTTTAATTTCAGAAAGACCCAGCGAATATTTTTTTCAACCAATCGGTTTCTTCGCCAGGTACAGGAGGCCACCAGCGCCAAGCGTAAACTGAAGCACTACCTGATTCTTGCTGCACGCTTATTATTTCTATTGTTCCTTGTATTAACTTTTGCACAACCCATTATTCCTGCAACTGAACAATTTTCTAACAACAGAAATATTTCAATATACCTCGATAACTCCCTGAGTATGTCTGTGCAGGTAGGAGAGAAAACACGCGCTCTTGATGCTGCCATCGGGTATGCCCGCCAGGTGATTGAAATCTTTCCGGCCGATAGTCGTTACAAACTAATTACGAACGACTTTGCTCCCTTCTCCAATACCTATAAAACGAAGGCAGAAATCGGAGACTTGCTGAGTCAGTTGCGCCTCTCACCCATCAGTCGGACCATGCGTGAGATAAAAGATCGGTTTCAATCGAAGGAGGAAACCTCGAATGAAGTTTTTTGGATCTCTGATTTTCAGCAATCAACAGTTGGCCGGCTCGAACCATCCTTGTTTGATTCTAACCAACGCTGGCACCTGGTACCGATGGCTTTTCAAACCGGTACGAATATTTTTATAGATACAGCCTATCTCGAAAATCCATTTGTAGTTGGCGGTGAAAAAAACACGCTGCATGTGCGCCTGCGAAACGAAGGCGACCGGGCAGTGGAACAATTGCTGGTAAAGGTTAGTGTGAATGGAACGCAAACCGGAACCAGCTCCATCAATATTGCTGCACGCGGTACAGCACAAATTTCCTTTGACCTTCCCACAGGGTTACAGGGCATCAGCCGGACCACCATCAGCTTTAATGATTACCCCGTTAGTTTTGATAATGAGTTTTTCCTGTCATTTAACTTCAACGAAAAGATTCGGGTAATCGAGATTAAAGAAAATGGGGGAGTAAGCCCAGTTGAAAACGTGTTTGGCAACAGGCAGGTGTTTTCATTCCGGTCGTTTACGGCCGGCAATGTCAATTACAGTTTATTGGCGGAGGCAGATTTGGTGATTGCCAACGGATTGAACCTGTTTGATGCATCTCTTTCAGGATGGCTGCGGACTTTCGTAAGTGATGGTGGATCGCTCCTGGTTATTCCGGGCCCAAATCCCGATCCGGTTTCGTACCGGAATTTATTAAGACTTCCGGCCATGCAGGTAGTTCAGGAATCGACCATGAGCGAGTTGGATGATCCTGATTTCAACAATCCGTTTTTCGAAAATGTATTTGAAGAACGATCAGTACGATTGCAAATGCCGCAAGCTGCTCCGCGAATCAGTTGGGGAGCCGACCGCTCGGCTATACTTACCTTTAGAAACGAACAACCGTTTTTATCGGTGTTTAATCAAACGGGGAAGTTGTATGTGTTGGCCTCTCCGCTCGATAATGCATTTACTTCTTTTCATAATTCGGCCTTGTTTGTTCCGGTGATGTACCGCATGGCAGCTGCTGGGAAAAGAAGTGAAATAAAGCCTTACTATTCCTTAAACGATTCTTTTATTAGCCTGCGCTTCGATAGCCTGGCCGGTGAACAGCCGTTAAAACTTTCAGGCGAGCAGGAAATTGTGCCGGGTCAGCGCAAACTGTCCGATCAGGTTATGATGGAATTACCCCGACTGGCAATGAATGCAGGATTTTATAACGTTGTGCATGAACATGACACCATTGGAGAGTTGGCCTTCAACCTTAACAAATACGAGTCGTTGTTGATGCAATTCACCGGGGAAGAAATAAAGGTGCGACTTGGAAATCCTTCGGGCATCAGCATCTTTAAAGCAAATTCGGAAGAGGCTTTCAGTAACGAAATAAAAGCAAGATATTTGGGGACACCCTTGTGGAAATATGCCCTGGTAATGGCACTTTTCTTCCTGCTGGTGGAAATACTGTTAATTCGCTTTTTTAAATAACACCGGAATGATTACGCGTGATCAACTGGCTGAAGAAATAAAGAGAGTACCTGAAAAATTTCTGGATGAATTATATGATTTTGTTCTTTTTCTAAAACAGAAAAAGGTAAAGGTAAAGGTAAAGGAAGATGATTCAGTGATAACCCATTTGGCCAGTGAGCAGGCATTACAGGAGTGGAATTCCACAGAAGAGGATAAGGCATGGAAACATTTGTAAAGGGTGATATTGTAATTTTGCCGTTTCCTTTTTCAGATTTATCCGCCTCAAAAAAAAGATCCGCCCTTGTACTTGCTAATTTACCCGGTCAGGATATAATCCTTTGCCAGATTACGAGCCAGCTTGTTCACGACAAGTTTTCAATTTCACTTCTGGAAAAGGATTTGATTTCTGGAAGACTGATCAAAGAGAGTAACATACGGCCGAACCGTATTTTTACAGCTAGTAAATCAATTATTCTTTATAAGGCTGCTCAAGTAAGCCCTTCAAAGTTAACAGAGGTTCGAAATAAAGTTGTTTCTTTGCCAGATCAATAGCCATGAAGATACTCATCCAGGCCGCCAAAATTCTCGATACCAACTCTCCCTTTCATAAAAAAGAAAAAAACGTCCTCCTCCAGAATGGCCGCATAACCGAAATTGGCGATAAAAACTATCAGGCCGATAAGGTAATCAAGGCCGAGGGTATGATCCTGTCAACCGGCTGGTTTGACCTGGGAACCTTTATTGGCGATCCCGGATTGGAACATAAAGAAGACCTGGAATCTGGAACAAGGGCTGCGGTAGCAGGAGGCTTTACAGAAATAGCCATGCTGCCTAACACCATGCCGGCCATTCAAACCAAAAATGATATTAATTACCTGACCAGAGCAAACGAAAGCCGATTGTTGCAGATACATCCGCTGGCCTCTGTAACGAAGAATAATAAAGGAGAAGAACTCACGGAAATGATTGACTTGCACGAGGCAGGGGCTGTGGGGTTTACTGATGGCCTGAAGTCGGTGTGGCATACCGATATCTTCCTGAAATCGTTGCAATATCTTCAAAAGTTCGATGGCGTGTTGGTTGATCATGCTGAGGACATCTGGCTCAACATGTTCGGACAAATGCACGAAGGGCTGCAAAGCACCATGCTGGGATTAAAAGGAATGCCCCGCATTTCAGAGGAAGTAGCCATCAGTCGTAACCTTAAATTACTTGCCTATGCCGGAGGCCGGTTACATGTATCGAAACTTTCAACATCTAAATCCGTTGGGTTGGTTCGTTCTGCGAAAAGTAAAATGAACGTAACGTGCGACATTGCCGCTTACCAGGCATTGCTAACAGATACCATGCTTTCAGGATTTGATACCAATTATAAAGTAAATCCTCCTTTACGGGAAACCACCGATAACCATGCACTCATCAAGGGATTGAATGACGGAACCATTGATGTGATTTGCTCGGGCCATGTACCGCATGACGAAGAAAGCAAAAGCATTGAGTTTGATCATGCCGATGCCGGCATCATCAATGTACAAACATTTGCCTCCAACCTGGTTGCACTTGCCGAACTGGTGAGCTGGGAGATCCTCATCGAAAAAATTACAATCAATCCACGAAAAATATTAAATCTCGAAGTACCCGTTATTGATGTGGATGCCAAAGCAAACCTGACCTTACTGGATCCTGCGGCCACCTGGGTGCTGGACGAAAAAACAAATCTTTCAAAATCCAAAAACTCACCGTGGTTTGGTCAAACCATTACCGGCAAAGCAGTAGCTGTTTTTAATAATAACCGTCACTGGTTCGATTAACGTAGTCATGAAAAAGTCACCATTAATTTCCGTTGGAATCCGATGGGGTGCACTGGCTGGTGCACTGGCCATTGTCTTATTGATTATAACGTATTACATGGGCAGGCATCCGTTGATGATTTCGCCTTTTATAGACTTTCGCATTTTGTTATTTGGCGTGTGTATTTTCTTCAACCTGAAAGAATTTCGCGAGGTGCATCAGCAAGGATCGTTGCTTTTTTGGCAGGGCATGGTGGGCAGTTTTGTTATGGTAGTGGTGGCCGGCACCCTGGCTTCGCTTTTATTGCTTGCTTTTTGTTCCGTTGAGTCATCGTTTATTCCCTCGTACGTGAAGGCCATGACCGAATACCTGAATACATTTTCAGCAGCGGATATTGAGCGAATTGGTAAAGATGCCTTTGCCCGTAATTTAGAACAGTTACCTGCGACTAATGCTAAACAAATTGCCAGTCTTTATTTCGTTCAGAGCATAATGATTGGCTTTTTTGTGAGCATAATTTTATCCGTAATTTTAAGAAAAGAACTTAAACCCAATTAACATGGAAGACAATTCTACTCCCTCGCCAACCCTGATGCAACACGCTATCCGTTGGGGACTGATTACAGCTGCTGTAAGCATTATTTTAACAATGACCTTATATGTGGTTGATTACACCCTTATGGTGCAACTCAAGTTTCTTTTTGTTGGTCTCGCCATCTATTTAGGAATTACCATCTATGCAGGTATTGACTACCGCAAATCAATAGGTGGTTTTCTTCAATATGGAAAGGCCTTCCAGCATGGACTTATTGTTTTAGCCTTATCGGGATTAATTGCCTCAATTTTTAATTTACTGTTGTATCATGTTATTGATCCGGAACTACCTCAAAAACTGGTTGAGGCCTCATTAGAAAATACACGGGCGATGATGGAAAGCCTTGGTGCCCCTGAAGAATCAATGGATGAAGCTATGGAACAAGCCCGTGAGTCAACAGCGAAACAATTTACGGTTAGTGGTATGGCGTTGGGATATATTTGGATCGTTGTTTTTTCGGCAATTATGTCGCTGATTTCTTCCATTTTTGTGCGTAAGAATCAGCCTGAAACGATGTAATGGATAAACAAGTGATGGATATATCGGTAGTCATACCGGTTTTTAACGAGGAAGAATCGCTTCCCGAACTTTGTCAGTGGATAAGCCGTGTGATGCAAACGCACGGCTTTTCCTATGAAGTGCTGTTGATTGATGATGGCAGTCAGGACAATTCGTGGGAGGTAATCACTAAAATCCACCAGGACAGTTCGAACTTTAAAGGCATTCGCTTCAACCGTAATTACGGAAAATCGGCAGCGCTTCAAACCGGTTTTCGAGCGTGTGAAGGCCAGGTGGTTATTACTATGGATGCTGACCTGCAGGATAGTCCGGATGAAATTCCTGACCTGTACAAGATGATTAAGCAGGATGGCTTTCACCTGGTTTCGGGATGGAAGAAAAAACGAAACGACCCGCTCTCTAAAACTATTCCGTCAAAATTTTTCAATAAAGTTACCAGCCTCATTTCAGGTATTAAGCTTCATGATTTTAATTGCGGCCTCAAGGCTTACGATAAACGTGTGGTTAAAAATATTACCGTGTATGGCGAAATGCACCGCTACATTCCCGTAATCGCCAAGTGGGCAGGCTTCAAAAAAATCAGCGAGAAAGTGGTGGAGCACCGCGCTCGTAAATTTGGAGTGACCAAGTTTGGTTGGGAACGTTTTATGAACGGCTTCCTTGATCTGCTCTCCATCACCTTCGTGAGCAAGTTCCGTCAAAAGCCCATGCACTTTTTTGGCTTGTTGGGAACGCTTTCTTTTGGCGCAGGCTTTCTGATGACTACCTGGTTAATTTGGGAGAAAATGAGTTCGCTGTACATATACAATATTCCGCTTAAGCGGCAGATTACGGATCAGCCATTATTCTACCTGGCCCTGGTGGCTGTTGTAATTGGTGTTCAGCTTTTTGTTACGGGCTTCCTTGCCGAGATGTTGGCCATGCAATCACTTTCTAAGCGTGATTACCTCGTAATCGAAAAAGTAGGTATCGATGAAGTTTCAGCTGAAAAGAAACTCAAGGTGGCGGTGAATTAACTTGCCGTAAATCCTGATAGCCTTATTTTGCCGTTATATATTTTTCCAGCAAGCTAAAACCAAGACTTACGGCACACCAGAAAATATTCACGACATAATATCGCGTATCATCAAAGAATAACTGAATGTTGTTAATGACGCTGTTAATGTGAACGATCCTTCAACGGTCTTCTGCAACCCAAATTATAATCTTTCAGTACTTTTACGCCTGTCATGCAACAGCTTCCGAAATATTCCATCATCATTCCGGTGTATAACCGCCCGGAAGAGGTTCGTGAGTTACTGTTGAGCCTGACGCGGCAAACTATTCTCAATTTTGAAATTATCATTATTGAAGACGGCTCATCTGTTTGCTGCGATGATGTTGTTGATGAATTTCGCGATCGCCTTCAGATTGAGTATGTAATCAAACCAAATTCTGGTCCGGGTCCTAGCCGAAATATTGGATTTACGCGTGCGCGTGGTTCTTACCTGGTCGTATTTGATTCAGATTGTATTATTCCTCCTCACTATTTTGAAGCCGTTGAAAAAGCTTTGCAGGAAGATACCATTGACGCATGGGGCGGTCCCGACAGAGGGCATGAGGATTTTACGCCACTTCAGCAGGCGATGGGATACACCATGTCATCCGTGCTTACCACAGGAGGAATCAGAGGAGGAAAAAATTCAGCAGGCTCTTTTCAGCCGAGGAGTTTTAACATGGGTATGTCAAAAGAGGTGTTCAGGCAAACAGGAGGCTTTAAATTCGACCGACTGGCGGAGGATATTGAACTCAGCATGCGCATGAAGAAAATGGGCTTCCGTGTCGTGCTAATTCCGGAAGCTTTTGTATTTCACAAACGGAGAACTACCCTCCGTCAGTTCTTTCGTCAGGTCCATAACTTTGGGAGAGGCCGTGTGTTGGTTGGAAAGGCACATCCGGGAGCCATTAAAATTACACACTGGTTCCCAGCTATTTTTTCATTAGGCCTGGTTGGGGTGCTTCCTCTTCTTTTTATTGAGCCTATGGTGTCGGTAGGGTTATTGGCAGTCTATGGAGCCTATTTTGTAGGAATTTTTACAGATTCTTTGCTGGTCACGGGGCGAGTAGAGGTTGCCTTGCTCAGTATTCCTTCCACGCTGATTCAAATGCTCGGCTACGGACTTGGTTTTCTTAAGCAATGGGTAAAAACTTACATGCGATAATTCTCCATTTCTGAGCAAATGTGGCTGTTGGGTATTGAAATTCTTATTTATTTAGCCCATATTGGAACCAAACCTAGCCTATTCTTACATGAGAAATTCTACTAAACCAATACTTCTTATCCTGTTTATACTTGGCTTTCACCAGGTATTTTCACAGGCTGAATTACCATCCGGCTATTACGTTGTTGTAGCCGCCTATGACGACACGCGGGAAGATTTTGCCAAACGCTATACGGATCAGTTGAAATCCAAAGGGCATACCGCCCAGTATGGTTTTAATTCTTCTCGCAATCTGTTTTACGTGTACCTGAGTTACTTTACCGAGTTACGCCCATCGCTTGTAGAAATGACTGGCGTACGCAAGGAGGGTGACTTTATAGATGCCTGGGTTCGGGTTGTTCATGGTGAGATCGTATCCCAAAACTCCGAATCCGATATAGTCAAAGCCGATCCCCCGGCAAAAACAGAACCTGTTGTTGCCCAACCAGTGATTGAAGCAAAGCCGGCAGAGCAGCCAAAGCCTGTAGAACAACCGAAACCGGTTGTTGAAACAAAACCGCAACCGGCAACAGAATCTGTAACTGAATCGAAACCGGTTGAAACACCCGTTGTGGAAGAGACTCCTGCAGAAGTAGAAAAAGGAGAAGAAATTATTCAGTACAAGCAAATGACCCTTGGAAACACTGAAGTTTTTCTGAGTATGTTCTTCGGAACTAAAAACCGGGTAGTGGAAGGTGAAGTGCAGGTTATTGATACCGATCGAAGCCGGTTTATTTCGAAGGTAAAGGGTAACGACTACCTGGTGCTGCCGGATCCAAAAAGCAAGTCGGGGCAATTGACCTTAACTTGCGATGTGTTTGGGTATCGCAAGATTCAGCATGAGATTAATTATAAAACTCCTTTTGCAGATTCAGCAAACCAAAACATTGAACTCATGGGAACTACCATTGTGATAAACTTTGACTTGGTGCGATATCAGAAAGGAGATATCAATACCCTGTACAATGTGTACTTCTTTAACGATGCGGCTGTAATGTTGCCGGAGTCGAAGTATGAGTTAAACAGTTTGCTGGAGATGATGCAGGATAACCCCGATACAAAAATTGTATTGCATGGTCATTCCAATGGAAACTACAATGGTAAAATTCTTTCACTCGGTCCGGAAAAGAACTTCTTTACAATGGAAGGAGCGGTGCAGGGCATGGGAACCGCTAAAGATTTGTCGGGTCAACGAGCTGAGACAATCAGAGAATACCTGATCATGAATGGAATCTCAGGAGATCGTATTTCGGTGAAAGCATGGGGTGGTAAAAAGCCACTCTATGATAAACACAGTGTAAATGCAAAAAAGAATGTTCGGGTAGAGGTAGAGGTGGTGCAATAACTTATTTCAATTTCGACTGGTATAAATTCCCTGCAATTTTTTCAAGCAAGGCATCAGGCAAGATAAAGGATAGTTTTACAGTGAGGTAGTTCAGAAAGCCGGGTATACACTCGGCTTTTCTGTTAAACATAGCTTTTAATCCGGCACGAACAACATCACCGGCAGCCATCTCGTACTTCTTGGCGGTTTCCTGCATGGCTTCCATACCGCCTTGTTGAATAAAATTGGTAGCCACAGGCCCGGGGCTGAGGCAGGTGACAGAAACGGAAGTATTACGCAGTTCATACCGGAGTCCGCGTGAAAAGGATCGAATAAAGGCTTTGCTGGCTGCATAAACAATCATGGTTGGTACCGCCTGAAAAGCAGCCGTGCTGGCAACGTTTAAAATGTAGGCATGTTCATGCTTGCGCAACAGGGGCAACAACCGGTGGGTAAGGTTTATTACGGTCCCAACATTTACCTGCATCATGTGTTGGTGATCGGGCAGGGACAGTGTATCAAACCAACCCCAACAGGTGTAGCCGGCATTATTGATTAGCACCGAAGGGTTGAACTGATTCTTTTCGCACCAATCACCAATTATCGAAACTGAATTTTCCTGACGTAAGTCCAATGCCAGGACTGAAACGTTAACCGCAAATTGGTTTGAAAGGAGGGTCGCCTCTTCCACCAGTATCTTCTCTGAACGGGCGATCAACAATAAATCGTATCCGCGTTCAGCTAACTGGTGAGCAAAGGAGTTACCTAATCCTTTGCTGGCACCCGTAATAATTGCGTGCGGCATTTATCGTGCAATTTTTTGGAAGCGCTGGTAGAACTGAGTCTTACTGTTTTCGTTCTTGATCGCGTACGAACCACAAATAACAGGAACATACATGACCTGTCTTCGGCTTACCTCGCCAACAATAGAGGATTGAGCTACACGGTGCCACAGCCTTCCATCGTGGATGGTTAAGTCGCCTGCTTTGGTCATCAATCCAATTTCATTTTTATCGGGTTCATGGTCAAGGAAATACCGTTTCTTGAAGAGGAGATTGAGAAGATTTTGTTTATGTGTTCCGGGTAAAAGCCTGAGGCCGCCATTGTTTTCGATAGCATCGGTCAGGTGGACGCCCACATTTAACATGGGCATAATTTTCTTTCCGTAAAAAACATCGCGCAGGCAGTCGGTATGCCAACCCATCCGAGTGAAACTGCTGATGTTGGTATTAATGTAATGGTTAATCACTAGTCCGTCTTTTTCATTCTCGCCAATCCGCGGATTTTTTACATTATTTCCCAATAGGGGGAAGAGTGCGTGGAAGCGGGGATCTTGTAAAAATTCGTGGAGCACTGCGCTGTGTTGCGAACTGAATGCAAAACGCTGAACAATTTTATTCCCGTCAACATCGAAACCATATTTGATGGGCACCCCGTTTACTTTCTCCACGTTCCCTTCAATCCATTTTTTTTCAATGATTTTCATTTCCCGTCTGAAAAGCTCAACGGTATCGCGGGTAATAAAATTTCGGAAGTGCAAAAAACCATGTTCTTCGAAAAAGTCGATATGTTTTTGCTCAAGGGGAGAGGTGAATTCAAAGCTGGGATAATCCTTCAATTTCATTGTAAAGGGGAAAATTTTACTTTTCAAATCTACGCAAAAGTAGCCTGAATGTTATCCAAGGGTTAAATCAGAACTATTATTTTAAGAAAATTTGGTCGAAAAATTACCAAAAAACCATAAACGGTTGAGAGGGTATGCCTCAGTCTTTCTTTTGGGTAATCCGGTATGCTAACCAGGAGAAGAACGGGGCAATCAGGATGTCAATGGTATAGTGGGCATGTTGAATTAGTAAAAGAAGGGCAATCAGACCGCTACCGATAAAGAAAACTGCCCGCCACTTTACCCTCCTCATCAACAGCCCCAACAGCATAACAATGCTGGTATGGCCCGAGAAAAAGAGATCTTTTGTTATCGATTGCTGATAGAACATGGATTGAACCAGTGGATCGTGAAGTTCTGCAATTCCGGGCGGGGGCTCGAGGGGTACCAGCAGCATCGTGACAGACCGGAACGCAGTGAGAAGCAAATAAGCCTGCAGGGCGGTTAGAAAACGGTAGGGATCGCGAATGAGGCTAAATACCCCGAAAATAACCAGCAGATAAAGGATCAGAAAAATTACCCCCGATACATCGTAGGTGGGTAACCTGTTTAGCAAATAGTCGTTAAGGAAATAGCCCTCGCGGTGCTGAATAAAGTTGAAAAAGGTGGGTGCCATGCACGCATACATAATCAATAGCGTTACCGTAATGATTAATTTTGTACGAAAACGTTTAACTTGAAAGGCTGATTGCCAGGAATTAACGGGCTGGTTAGGCATGATAAGAGGTAAAACTAAGGTTAATATTTTTATATACGAATGAAGTTAGCGGTACTGTTTTGTTTTGCTGCGCTGCTGGGTAGTTCCGGGAGTACGTTCACAGCCATTGATTTTCCGGTTCCACCGCATTCGAAAAAATCACTTTTCTATATTCACCGAAGTCCGAATCCCAATACGGTAGTGTATGAGGCGAACCTGACTTCCAATAATACGATTGATCAGAATGATCCGGTGAAAATTTTTTGGATACGGTATGGCGAAAAAGGACAGTTGCGTGAGTTGAACTACCTGGAAAAAACATTTGCATACGGATTGAAAGCAGACCCTGACCAAAAAATGAATATGCAATTTGTTGCGAAAAAAGAACGATCTTTTGTTGTGGCCCAGGACGAGAAAGGACAGGCCTATGCGATGATGAATATTGGAGGGAGGTCGTCCAGACTTTCAAAAATTTTTGTGCAGGTAGCCGAAGACGGCTGGTGGCCTAAAGTAGCCTATGTGGAATTTTTTGGAACGGACATGGCGACCAATACAAAAACATACGAAAAGCTGATGATCAAAGAGTAATTTTCATTGTCGTATAACCTAACCTTAACCTAACCTGTTTTATGAAGCGCGTTTTGCGGAGTTTCTTCATGATCATTAATTACAAAACACTGATCATTACCGCGTTGTCTGTAGTCTCAACCTATGTTTGTTTTCACTTGGGATTTTTGGCCAAGTTCCCCGATATGTTAGTGGGCGTAGCCATTGTTTTTCCGGTGGTGTTCTCTATCAGCGCGGCCTATACAAGACGTGAAACTGCTTTACAGCGGTTTTCCGATTTTAAAGGTCACGCGATTGCCATCTACTATGCCACCCGCGACTGGACAACCGATAAAGATCATGAGTTGCCCGCACGGGTGCGTGAACTAGTGCGTCAGTTGTTATCCAGAATACGAATTATGTTTGCTGAATCGCATCGTAAAGATTGGGAAGAGAACGAACGAAGCATTTGCGCGCTGTTTTCAAAATTATCACAGCTATCAATGGAGTTACGGCAACATGGCGTTCAAAGCAGTGATACCTCGCGGGTAAGCCAGTACATTAGTAAAATGATTATTGCTTTTGATAACCTGAAGGTTATTCAGGTGTATCGCACGCCTGTAACCCTTCGGGCATACAGTAAAGTATTCATTTATGTTTTTCCAATTATCTATGGGCCTTACTTTGCCAGTACGTTTAAGGATTACTCGGCACACCTTGAGTACGTCATGCCCATTTTGTACAGCTTTATCCTGGTAAGTCTCGATAATATTCAGGACCACCTCGAAAACCCGTTTGATGAGGTGGGTGAAGATGATATCAGGATAGAGGAAAAGGAAATTGTTGCCCTGATGCAATAACCAATGAAGCGATGGAACCGGGCTCAGAGTCAAACGATGGAGGGAAGGGTAAACAAGGGGTTTGGATTATTATTGGTTGCGCCTCGCTGACAGGCCTGGCAATCTTCTGGACGGTTGACCCCTCATTTGTTTATTTTTTTCTGGCCATTGCAGCCTTCAGTTTGTTTAAGGTTATACAATTATGGCAACGGCAAGTAGATGAATCTGATTCAAATCGTGATGTACGTCAATCCTTTACCGGAGAAAGGCATGAGTACAGGCCAAGTCAAACGTGGATTCTCTGGCAGCAGGTAAAAGATGTCTTCCGCAACAAGGCAACTACCGGTGAGCAGCGCGGAAAAATTTTTGTGGCACTGGTTGCAGGGTTTATTGGTTTTATTTTTTTGATCACGATACTCAGTGCGATTTTCGGTGGCAACGCAACGGATGACCTGGATGAACTGTACCGGGCTACGGATTACTACAACCGCCAGCAGTACGATTCTGCAGCTTATTTTTATAAACTGGCCATTGCCAAAGATCCGGAAAATGCCAGTCTGTATTTTGAACGTGGAAATGCCTTCCTGAATTCAGAAAAGACTGATTCAGCGTTGATGATGTACGATGAGGCATTAGCAAGGGAACCGCAGCACTACCAATCACAATACAATAAGGGCTATATCTACTTCAACAGAAAAAGTTATCGTCAGGCGATTGATGAAACAAAAAAGATTATGGTATACAATCCTGACTACACAGACGCCATGTTATTGATTGGCGACAGTTTTTATAATCAAAGTCAGCTTGATTCCGCCCTGCAATGGTATGAGGGTGCCTATTCCAACGGATACCGCAGTGCAGTATTATGCCACCTGATGGCCTACATTTATGATACCAAGGGCAATACTACCACAGCGATTAACCTGTACAAGGAAGCCATCGGCCAGGACAGCACCATTAAAGATATTTATGTGCGATTGGGAGAGTTGGTGCAGGGAGAGGAAGGCAATCGGTATCGGCTGAAGGCGTCTCAGATGCAGTAAACACTTCATCTCTGCATGTTAATAGTATTGCACTACAAGTTTTTTTGTTACTAGGCTTTCACAATCTCTTCTATTTGCTGAACTCCAATACAACCTGTTCGCCTGCCAGCATCAAAAGCCTATTCTCTTCTAATTTAAACGATTGTATGCTGCCAAGTAATTTGAAATAGGCATCTTCTATGGCCATGGTCTTCTGGCAGTACATTTTAGTGGAGCCCATTCCTGTGAATGAAATTGTTGCACCATCGGACTGATAGGTTCCAAAAAAATGGTTGCACCCGGCATATCCACTTACCTTATTCGTGGTTTCATCCAGCGTGAGCGTAACAGGTTGATCTAAAGCAGAAAGATCGATACCCTCCATTTTTATCAGTCTCCATTCAATTTGGGTAAGAGAAACCTGTTGAGCTTTACAACTCACCAACAAAACCAATGTCAGAGAAATCAATATTCGCATACCATTACCGTTGAAGTACATCCTGAAATTCCTTTACCCGGTCAAAAACTGATTTTGCAAATGGGCACAGGGGAATTATTTTGAGATTATTTTTTCGTGCATGGTCGACAGCTTTTGTTACCAATTGCTTTCCCACATTCTTTCCTCTGAGTACATCTGAAACTTCCGTGTGGTCAAGGATCATCAGTTGATCGCCACCCTTGCTGAACGTCATGCGTGCCAGTTTTTCACCGTTCTCTTCAACAAAGAACATTCCTTTGGTGGATGACTGGTCGAATTTTATTTCCAAACTACCCAATACCTTATGCCTAAATACCTAATGTCTAATATCTACTTCGCGTACGCAACACTTCTCATCTCCCGAATCACGGTTACTTTTATCTGGCCGGGATATTGCATATCGCGTTCGATCTTCTGTGATATTTCAAAACTTAGCTGCCCGGCACGATCGTCCGTTGCCTTCTCAGCGTCAACAATTACACGCAACTCGCGACCCGCTTGTATGGCATAACATTTTTCAACACCCTCAAAACTCAACCCCACTTGTTCTAAATCTCTGAGGCGTTTGATGTATTGTTCCATCACCTCTCTTCTCGCTCCCGGTCTTGCACCGCTGATGGCGTCACAGGCTTGAATGATGGGAGAGAGGATGCCGGTCATTTCAATTTCATCGTGGTGGGCGCCAATGGCATTGCACACCACCGGATGTTCTTTGTATTTCTGAGCCAGTTCCATCCCCACAATAGCATGAGGCTTCTCTAATTCTTCGGGCCAAACTTTTCCAATGTCGTGCAGGAGGCCGGCACGCTTGGCTTGTTTAACATTCAATCCAAGTTCGGTAGCCATAATGGCACACAGGTTGGCAACTTCGCGGGAGTGCTGCAACAGGTTTTGTCCGTACGATGAACGGAAGCGCATGCGTCCTACCATTTTTACAAGCTCGGGGTGCAGTCCGTGAATGCCCAGGTCAATCACAGTCCGTTCGCCAATCTCTACAATTTCATCTTCAATGTTTTTAGAGGTCTTGGCAACAATTTCTTCGATACGTGCGGGGTGAATGCGGCCATCCTGCACCAGGCGATGCAGTGATAAGCGGGCGATCTCTCTTCGCACAGGGTCGAAACCCGAAATGATGATAGCCTCCGGTGTGTCGTCAACGATAATTTCAACTCCGGTAGCGGCCTCCAGTGTACGGATGTTTCGTCCTTCTCGCCCGATGACCTTCCCTTTAATATCATCGCTTTCAATATTAAAAACAGAAACACAGTTTTCAATAGCGTGTTCAGTGGCAGTGCGCTGAATAGTCTCCACCACAATCTTCTTAGCTTCTTTGGTTGCCGTAAGTTTGGCCTGCTCCATAATGTCTTTAATGTAGGAGTTGGCTTTCGACTGGGCTTCGTCCTTTAATGAGGCCACCAGTTGTTCGCGTGCTTCTTCGGCCGTGAGCTTAGAAATGCTTTCGAGCACCTGAATTTTTTGTTGGTTGAATTTATCTAATTCCTCCTTGCGTCTTTTTACACCGTCAAGCTGTGCAGCCAGGTTTTGCTGCATGTCTGTCATGTCGCTTTCCTTGCGCTTCAGGTTTTCAAGTTCTTTACTCAGTTGTTGCTCGCGCTGTTTGATCTTTTGTTCGTTGGCAATAATCTGATTTTTTTTACGGTTAGCCTCCTCTTCAAATTCTGTTTTCAGTTTCAGGATGTTTTCTTTAGCCTGGATGATTTTGTCCTTCTTAATGTTTTCAGATGTGATTTCGGCCTCCTTCACAATCAGGGCTGCTTTATTATCAGCTTCGGTTTGACGCTTGCGCAGTTTACGTTTGTACAGGAGTGTACCGATTAACATGCTGAGTACAATCGTACCAACTGTACTGCTAAGCGCTATAATGATAATCTGTGACATATCGATAATGTATTTTGAGGGTTATGAATAACCCGGGTAGCCAACTGGCTAAGGAGTTGTAAAAGAGATGAAGATTAGAGGATCGACTGAGAAACCAGGTGATTCAGGTGATTCACTTTTTCAAATACCGTTTGGTCGATTGCCTGATGAGTTTCTTCCGATGCCATTTTTTCTACCAGGCTGTCAAAAGCCACCATCGCCAGCAGGTCTTGTTTATCGTCAATTCCGAATTGTTCCTTGTAAGATTTTAGTTTTTCGTTGATCAGCCGGCTTGCCGTTCTTACCCTTTCTTCATCGTCACGCTTCACCTTCATAGGGTATTCGCGCTCGGCTATCTTGATTTTTATTGAAAGTTCTTCCATTAACGAGGTCTTACAGTAACTATCGGCTTAAATAAGCAATACACTTATCAATTTCCCGAATGTAGTCGTCTACTTTCTTCTTCAACTCCGAAACACTTCCGTCTTCCGGATTTATATTATCTACAATTTTAGAGATTTTAATTTGATTTTTAAAATCAGAAAGTTGCTCATCGCGGCCTCGTAAGCCGGCTTTAAGTTCCTGATTCTCTGATTTTAAGGTCTTGATTTCTTCTTTGAGGCTTTTGTGTTCGTTGATGAGCACCAGAATTTTGCGCTCCAGTCCGTTCAGGTTGGTTTTTAAGAGTTCCTGTTCCATGCATTCAATTTTTTTCGCGGCTTTTGCCGATTCAACAATTTGGTTTAATCAACCGCCCTATCCCGAAATATCGGGACTCATTGCCCTTTATTTACGAATGACCGCCCCCAATGTTTGCTCAAATGCCGTCATCAGCCGGTTCATCGTTTTATCAATTTCTTCGTCTGTCAGGGTCTTTGTTTCATCCAGTAAAGTAAAACCCAGAGCATACGCCTTTTTTCCTTCCGGAATATTCTTCCCCTCGTACACATCAAACGCGATGATCTCGCGGATCAAACGTTTTTCGGTGTTCAGTACCATTTCCCTGATCTCATCAAAGCTAACATTTTTGTCCAACACCAGCGACAAATCACGTCTCACTTCCGGAAATTTTGGTACTTCCTGAATTACTAACTTAGGGTTTGCTGCTTTGAAAAGCAAGGCAGTATTCAGCTCGGCATAAAATATTTCCTGCTTCACGCCAAAATCCTTTACGAATGCAGGTTTTACTTTTCCGAGGGTGCAAATAATTTTACCGTTTACCGAAAGTTGCATGGCATAATCAAACAGTGAATGCCCGACTACCTCCTGTTTAACGGAGCTCATTCCTGATTTTTGAAGAATGTTGGTAACCTGTTGTGCCAGGTCATGGTAAGCAACGGCCTGCGTTTTGTGTTGCCAGTTTTCAGTTTCGGTATTTCCGGTCATGAACAATGCAAGGCATTCTTCTTCGGCATATTTTCCGGATACTTTGTAATACGTCTTTCCGAATTCGAATAGTTTCAGATCTTTCTGTTTGCGGTTGATGTTGTATGCGCAAACTTCCAATCCTGAAAAGAGCATGGTTTGACGCAAAATGCCTTGTTCTTCACTAAGCTTGTTCAGGATTTCTACCGGTTCACCGGTAAAGGTTAGTTGGTGTTTTTGCTGATAGGCTGCATTGGTAAGCGAGTTGGTCCAGGTTTCAAAAAAACCATTTCCAACCAGCATTTGACCAATGGTATTCTTGAATTTGTTTATGTCTTTTTCGGGAAATTCGGCAATGAAATCTGAGCCTGCGAATTCACGCAATTCAATATTGTTAAATCCGTAGATGCGAAGAATTTCTTCAATCACATCGGCTTCCTGAACAACGTCTACCCGGTAAGGAGGAACAGCAACAGTATAACGATCTTCTGTTTTGTTGATGATTTCTATATCCAATCGTTTTAAAATTCCAAAGACTTCTTCTCTTGGAATAATTTTTCCGATCAGGCGGTTTACGTTCTTGTCTTTTATTTCGATGATGCGGTTTTCAATTTTCTTCGGGTACACATCCACGATTTCAGACGACACCTCTCCACCGGCCAGTTCCTTAATGAGTAACGCAGCGCGCTTTAATGAGAACACGGTGAGGTTCGGGTCGGGGCCTCGTTCGTTGCGAAACGAAGAGTCTGTTTTTAATCCGTGATGCAGGGCTGTTTTACGAATGTAATCAGCCGAGAAGTGCGCGCTTTCTAAAAAGATGCGGGAAGTAGAATTGGATATTCCGGAGTGCAGGCCGCCAAACACTCCACCTATACACATAGGTTCCTGTGCATGGCAAATCATCAGATCATTGGCGGTAAGTTCACGCTCTTTGCCATCGAGGGTAGTAAATTTTGTTCCTTGTGTAAGGGTCTTTACAATAATTTTATTCCCCGCTATTTTATCAGCATCGTAGGCGTGCATGGGCTTGCCCATTTCGTGGCATACAAAATTGGTGATGTCGACAATGTTGTTGATGGGGGTCAGACCAATGGCCTGAAGTTTATTTTTTAACCATGCGGGAGATTCCTTTACGGTAATGCCACTCATGGTCAGGCCTGAGAAACGGGGGCAGGCCTCATGGTTTTCTACCGAAACTGTAATGGTGAGGTTATGGTTATCAACTTTAAACTGTTCAATTGACGGCCATTTTACTTGACGCTTTAGCGCAGCTTTGATGTCGCGGGCCACACCAATGTGAGAAGCAGCATCCACGCGGTTTGGCGTAAGGCCAATTTCAATAACATGATCGGTGCTGACATTAAAATATTCAGATGCAGGGGTGCCATTCTGAGCCTCAGTAGTTAATACCAGAATGCCCACATGACTTTCGCCCAACCCTATTTCATCCTCGGCACAAATCATTCCTTCTGATTGCTCCCCTCTAATCTTGGCTGATTTTATAGTAAAGGGCTCTCCTTTTGTTGGGTAAACTGTTGTGCCCACGGTAGCAACCACTACTTTTTGTCCGGCAGCTACATTCGAAGCTCCACAAACAATATTCAGGGGTTTATCGCCACCTGCATCTACGGTTGTCAACGAAAGTTTATCTGCGTTGGGGTGTTTGGTGCAGGTAAGAACTTCACCAATAACCAGGCCCTTCAACCCGCCTTTTACTGTTTCAAAAGGGTACACACTCTCAACCTCCAGTCCGGTTGAGGTAAGTTGCTTCCCGATCTCTTCAGGGAATTCAGGTATATCGATATATTCTTTGAGCCAGTTGTAGGAAATTTTCATCTTCTAAAATCTCGGTAAAGAGAGCAAAAATAGGGAAAACAGGGGTTCCTGAAACTATTGCAGACGTTCTTTTCCGGCCATTTTATGAAACCCGTGTTTTCGGTTAATGGTATGTTTTTTCTCCTGCTTCCACGCGAATGTTCAGGATGTTTTCTTTTGGGGGAAAAGGACACGAAAAATTATCGTTATAGGCACAATACGGGTTGTACGCTTCGTTGAAATCGAGCAGCACAGAGGTGCTCCCCGGTACTTTTTTAATATCGAGGTAACGCCCCGCTCCGTAGGTTTCAGCCGCACTGGTTTGGTCGGCAAACGCCAGAAAGAGGGTTCCGCGGTAAGGGCCCATGTCCATGATCTCCAGAATCAAAAGCTTACCAGATATACCCTGTAATTCAAATTCAGCGTAGGCATATTCGAGATAGCTTTTTTCTTTATTGTCGCTGGTGGGCAACGAAATAGTTTTGGGTTGTTCGATCTTTGTAAGACGCGCCTGAATGCGGTACGCAGCATCTACAGGGTAATACTTAAGCCCTTGAAACGAATGAGTAGAATCACGGGCAAAAGGTGAGTCAGAGGCAGTGCGCATGTCGTGATCTTTCTCCTCACGCATCTTCTGAATACGATTGACGTAGGCTTCACTGTTTTCATTTCCGGTAAAGGAATAGTACAGAATGGCTACCGCGGCAGCAACAATTCCGATGATGATTATGCTCTTTAGTTTCATAGTTGGTTTTGGTACGAGGACAGGTGAGGAAAAATTACATCAATCCCTCATCTGAAAAGCTCATATACTTGTTACCGGCAATAATGAGGTGATCGATAACCTGTATCTCCAGCAGTCTGCCCGATTCTTTTAGTTTTTTTGTTAAGTCAATATCGGCCTGACTGGCGGTTAAATTTCCGGATGGGTGATTATGGGCCAGCACCACAGCGCTTGCCAACTCTTCAAGTGCAATTTTAAAAATGATTTTTGGATCGGCCACTGTGCCGGCCACACCGCCCTGGCTGATCTGATGTTTTTTGATTACGCGGTTTGCCCGGTTGAGCAATACAATCCAAAATGCTTCGTGCGGAATGTCGAGAAACTCGGCTTTCAGTAAATCGTAAATATCTTTTGAGTTGGTAATTTTGGGGCGTTCTTCTGATGTGATTTCTTTTCGTCTTCTGCCAAGTTCCAGGGCACTTACGATGGTAATGGCCTTGGCTTCACCAATGCCTTTTATTTTGGTAAGATCCTTAACGGTAAGGCGGGCGAGTTCATTCAGGTCGTTGTTAACGTGTTGAAGGATGTTTTTAGCCACATCTACTGCGCTCATGGAGGCGGTGCCTGTCCCTAGTAGGATGGCAATCAGCTCGGCATCGGATAAAGCGGCCTTTCCTTTTAACAATAATTTTTCGCGGGGCCGGTCTTCCGCTGCCCAACTTTTGATGTTAAGGAAACCGGTCTGTTCTTTCTTCATAAGATAAAAATAAAAAACCCGTTCAGCTTTAAGCGGAACGGGTTCCAGTTTATTAATTCTCAGAATCAGCTTACGCCAGCTTATTCACAGCCTTGGCCAACTTCGATTTTTGGTTGGCAGCCTTTTTCCAGTGGATGATATTTTTTTTCGCCAGCTTATCAAGCTTCGCAGAAACGTCTTTTAGCTTGGTTTCTGCCTCAGCTTTGCTGGTGGTAGTTTTCAAATCTTTAACCGCTGTACGGGTTGTTTTGTGCTGGTAGCGGTTTCTGTCACGCTTTACTTCGTTGGCGCGGATTCTCTTTTCTGCTGACTTATGGTTTGCCATATCGGTTATTCAAAATAGGGTGCAAAGGTATTAAAAGAATTGAGAATTTGGAATGGAGAATTTAGAAATTGGCGTTTAATACCTTTAGCTTATGAAAAACCATGTTTTAGGCTGTTTTTTATTGGTTTTGCCCGTTTTTCTGTTTGGTAGCTGGGGTTTTTTCGGACATCGGCAAATCAACCGGTTGGCGGTATTTACGCTTCCACCTGATATGATCGGGTTCTATAAGAAAAACATCGAATACATTACCGAAGCTTCTGTAAATCCAGACAAACGCAGGTTTGCCGTGGTGGATGAGGCACCCCGCCACTATATCGACATCGACCACTTTGGCGACAGTGCCTTGTATACCATGCCCCGTTCCTGGAAGGAGGCGGTTGACTGTTATGGTGAGGACTCGTTAAAAGCATATGGCATCCTTCCCTGGCATGTGAACGTCATGTACTATCGGCTTCGCGATGCTTTTATGGTAAAAGATCCTAAGAAAATCCTGAGCCTCTCTGCAGATTTAGGCCATTACATTGCCGATGCACACGTACCCCTGCACACCACCGAAAATTATAATGGCCAGCTAACCGGACAAGAAGGTATTCATGCTTTTTGGGAATCGCGGTTGCCGGAATTATTCTCGGGAACCTACGATTTTTTTGTAGGAAAGGCGCAGTTCATCAAAAATCCACAACTGGAAATATGGAAAGCTGTGGAGCATTCCCATCTCTTGCTTGATTCGGTCTTGTTGCTGGAAAAGACCTTGAATGAAAAATATGGTGAACGAAAATATTCGTTCGAAACAAAAGGGAAACAAACGGTTAAAGTGTATTCCCTTGAATTTTCAACTGCGTACCACGAGGCGTTATCGGGTATGATTGAACAACGCATGCGCGAGGCCATTAAAATGACGGGTGATTTTTGGTACACGGCCTGGGTGGAGGCAGGTCAGCCAGATTTAAAAATGTTGATTAATTATATGCCTTCCGAAGAGGAATTGGCTGCTCGCAGGAAAGAGGTTGAAGAGTGGAAACGGCAGCAAGTGAAATCAAGACTGCACGAAGTGGATAATTGATTCCGGATAACGGATTCTTGATCCTGGTCAATATCAAAACCAGCAACAAGAATCCAGTACCCAGAATCAATAAATTAATTCTTTACAGGATAATAAATCTCCGTCACCCACTTCGTTGTATCTTTTTCAACGGTAGGGTCGGTAATATATACTTCCCGTGGTGTCCCGTTCATGGTTAATTTTTTAAATTCAATAAACCTGGCAATTTCATCATGCGTGGTTTTCAGGTTACGGTAATCACCCAAGTGCACACCCTTTACGGCCTTCCCTCCATTGGTTTGCAGCAGCTTGTATTTGGCTGGCAATTTAGTTCCTTCGGCCACCGGGAATGCGCATATCATTTCCATCATTTTAGTGGTTTCATCCCACTTCGGATACATCGAAAATGCTGGTCCTGACATTTCAACTTTTGATTTTTCCAGTACTGTCGCCAATTCGGTATATGATTTTACCATTTGAGCATTGATGGCTTCATCATTTTCAAAACTCATGGTGGTGCTAATGCCAACGTAACTGAAAGGTTTTGTTTCTTCTTCGGTTATAGCAACTGAGAATTTCGGTTTTGCTTCGACTATTTCTTTGAGTTTGGCCAGGTTATAATCGAAAGCTTTTTCCATTTCCGGTTTCATCAATATACCCATCCAACGACCAATAGGGTTCATGCCCATTTCAGACGAGAAACCTGTTGTAATTTTTGTCCCCTCTCCATCGGGTTCAAACGTGTACCAGGTTTTGGCTGTTCCATGTTCCATAAAGTCTAAATCAACTTTAATCGATTTGTCGGGAATACTTTCCGTGATGGTCATTTTTCCTTTTCCCGATTCTTCTCCGTCCCATTCAGAAACAGCGCCCACCCCGGATTTAATGTCTCCATAGGCAATCGTCATTTTTCCCCGGTACAGGTTGTTCCAATATTGCCATTTGTCGTTGTTTTGAAGATTGTTGATTTCTTCAAAAGCATAGGAGGCTGGAGCATTAATGGTAATGCTTTTCGATAGCTCCATAGTTCCGGGCAAGGCAAAGCCAATGAGGAGCAACACAACGATTACTCCAATTATTCCGATTACAATTTTTTTAAGCATAACATGTTGGGTTTAATGGTATATCAATTAAAACGGGTTGTTTTAAACCTTTAATCTCAGGTTAAGGCAGGCGGTTGTGAAAGTTACATAAATTATACTTCCTAAAAAGATTGAATTTTCCTTAGAAAATGCAAAAATTGAGGAGTACCAAACCCTTCAGCGTATGAGTTTATTCACTAATCCAAACCGTATTCCTGAAAACTACGGACTTCGCCTGGCTGGCGGATTGATCGTTTACTTCCTCGTTATGAAATTTGCCGGGCTCCTGCATGTTGTGGAGTTAAGGCTTCTTAATTTGATCATCCTGGTGGCGGGCATCTATTTTGCGTTGAAAAAATTTAAAGAGACACACGAAGATCACCTGAACTATTTCAGAGGCCTGGTTACAGGCGTTGCCACCGGAACGATTGGTTCGTTTGGGTTTGCCGTTTTCTTTTGGGTGTATGTTTCGTTTGTCGATACCGAACTCATGCAGTTCATTGTTGAACATGAGCCCATGGGCCGGTTTCTCAACCCGTATATCAGCGCGTTTATTGTTCTGTTAGAAGGCGTGTTCTCAGGTTTGTTGGTAACATTTGTGTTGCTGAATTGGGTCACCACAGATGAACCCTCGCAGGGCTGATCAAGCGTTATTAAAATTGAGATATTAAACCTGTTTGGTGTTTTTAATGCCTGACAGGTTTTTTACTTTTGGCCACAACTCAACAACATGCGTTACAGAAAGATTAATCCTTCTCTTTTTATCCATAACCGAAAACGGTTTGTGAAAGAACTGAAGCCCGGCTCGGTAGCAGTTTTTAATTCGAATGACATCATGCCAACCAATGCCGATGGTACCATGCGGTTTCGTCAGAATAACGACTTGTTTTATTTGACGGGGGTGGACCAGGAAGAAACCATTTTGGTGTTGTGCCCCGACTACCCCGATAAGAAATACCGTGAAGTATTATTCTTGCGTGAAACCAGCGAACTGATTGCCACCTGGGAAGGTCACAAACTTACCAAGGAAGAAGCGAGAAAGCTCACAGGTATTGAAACGGTATTGTGGACTACCGAATTTCATAAACTTTTCAATACCATGATGGTGATGGGAGGTGTAGAATTTGTATACCTGAATACCAACCAGCATTATCGTGCAGAAGTTACAGTTGAAACGCGAGACGCACGGTTTATCAAATGGTGTAAAGAAAAATACCCATTGCATACTTATGAACGTTCGGCTCCTATTCTTTCTATGTTGCGGGCAGTAAAGTCGGAAGAAGAGATTGCCCTGATGCAAACAGCTTGTGACATTACGGAAAAGGCATTCCGTAGGGTGTTAAAGTTTGTCAAGCCCGGAGTGATGGAGTATGAAATTGAAGCAGAGTTTATTCATGAATTTGTGAGGCAGGGCTCACGCGGCTTTGCATATGAGCCAATTATTGCAAGTGGTGCAAACTCGTGTGTGTTACACTACATCGAAAATGATAAACCCTGTAAAGCGGGTGATGTATTGCTGCTGGATGTGGGGGCAGAGTATGCCAACTACAATGCCGACATGACCCGTACTCTTCCGGTAAGCGGCAAGTTTACAAAGCGCCAAAAAGATGTGTACAATGCCGTGCTGCGGGTGAAGCGTGCAGCCATGAAGCTTTTAAAGCCCGGTGCCCGCTACTTTGATTACCATAAAGAAGTACAGAAGATCATGGAAAATGAGTTGATTAAACTTAACCTGATTGATAAAACCGATGTTAAAAATCAGCATCCCGAAAGACCACTTTTTATGAAATATTTCATGCATGGCACGGGGCATCACCTTGGCCTTGACGTACACGACATTGGGAACATGTTTGATAAGATGCAACCCGGAATGGTGTGGACTGTGGAGCCCGGAATTTATATTAAAGAAGAAGGCCTTGGCATACGCCTCGAAAATAATGTGCTGATTACCAAAGGAGGTATCCGCGATTTAATGAAAAATATTCCAGTTGAGGTTGAAGAGGTTGAAGAATTAATGAATGCGAAATAAAGATTGAAGGATGCACAGTATGGATACAATAAACGCTGATCAGGCACCCGAACCCGTTGGGCTATATCCTCATGCCAGAAAGGTCGGTAATCTTCTTTTTCTTTCTGGGGTGGGGCCAAGAAAGAAGGGGTCAAAAGAAATTCCGGGTGTAACGCTGGATGAAAAAGGAAACATGGTTTCGTATGATATCGAACAACAGTGCCATTCGGTTTTTCAAAATGTGCGTTATGTGTTGGAGGCTTCCGGATCGAAATGGGAAAACCTGGTGGATGTAACAGTGTTTCTTACCAACATGAAAAAGGATTTCCCGGTCTACAATAAAATTTATGCTGAGTATTTTAAGGATAGCCTTCCCTGTCGAACAACGATTGAAATCAGCGCCTTGCCTACGCCTATTGCCATTGAATTGAAATGTATTGCAACCATTGGATAGGAACATGTCATGCTGAACCTGCCTACCGCAGGCAGGCTTGTTTCAGCATCTTTAGTTGTTCATCTTATAAAGACCCCGAAATGAATTCGCGGTGATGCAGAGACTATACCGCGAAACTTTCTCCACACCCACAGGTGCGGGAAGCGTTTGGGTTGATGAACTGAAAACCTTTACCATTTAACCCATCCGAAAAATCAAGAACGGTTCCTAACAAGTAAAGGAGACTTTTCTTGTCTACGAGAATCGTTACACCTTTATCTTCAAACACCTGGTCGGCAGGATTGATCTGATCATCGAAGTTTAAATCGTACATGAGTCCTGAACAACCACCGCCCTTTACAGATACGCGCACATTATGCTGGGGTGTTCTTCCTTCTTCCTTCAGAAGCTCACCAATTTTTTCCTTTGCTTTATCAGTAACTGAAATCATAATTACGAAACAGGGTTTAAGACCACACTAAATACGGTGATGGTATTCATATCACGACCGTAGTACAGCTTTTGCAAAGCATCCATAATGTTGCTTGCCTTGAAATACGAGGTGTGCAGTTCTTTATCATTTTTTGCTACCCATTGAATGGTGTAGCTATTCTCTTTCTCCTTATAGTTTTGCACATAATCCAGCATTTTACGAAGCGCATCCAGTTTATCGGTACCTGTTTCGGAGTGAAACAGAAAAGCCTGGTTGTGGCGTGGATTTATGGTAATCAAATCAAGTTTGACTTTGCCGTCCTGGTTTGAATACTCAAACACCAGGTCGGACGTACGCAAGCCCAGGTAGTCTTTTACTTCCTGTTGGATTCGGGCTGCCTCAACGTGCATTTCGCTGCTGGTTTCTATTATTGCCATGAATTCAAGGGAGGGAACTTTCAATTGCCGTAAAAAGTTTCCCATTTTGTTGCAAATTTAACAATTATGGAAAAACTCGAGCATATCGGTATTGCCGTTAAAAACCTCGATCAGGCCAATAAACTGTTTGCAACGCTTTTAGGAAGCGATCACTATAAGATTGAATCGGTTGAAAGTGAGGGTGTGAGAACCTCATTTTTTAAAGTTGGCGATGTGAAAATTGAATTATTAGAGGCCAGTCGTGCCGATTCTCCCATTGCTAAATTCATCGAGAAAAAAGGAGAGGGTGTACACCATCTTGCCTTCGAAGTAAAAAATATTGATGAATCAATTCGGGAATACGAACAAAAAGGTTTTGCGCTGATTAACCCGACAGCAAAAAAGGGTGCAGATAACAAACTGATTTGTTTTCTGCACCCAAAGACAACGGGTGGGGTTTTAATCGAATTATGCCAGGATGCGTCTTAGAGGTGTGTAATTAAGCACCTCAACAACTCAGAATTTCGGTTTTGGCAAATTCGTTTGTCCAAACTGAAGGGCATTATAATAGCGTTGTTTCCGTTTTCCTTCCGCAGTTTTGTAATACGGTTTTTCCGATGCACAAGATGAGTGAACGATTAAAGCCACGACAATCATTACAATCATTCTTCTCATAACCGTGTTGGTTTCTGATGCATAGATACCGGCTTGTCGAGAGATAAATCGTTGAAATTGCGGTATAACCTTACCTTTGTGTGACGAGGCGCCAGCGCCATCGCTGAAAAGCCGGTTACAACCGTTATTGTGTATGAGTGAAACCCGATCAGAAATCAGCCAACTGGGTGAATTTGGACTGATAGACAGAATCAGTAAAAAGATCAACCTTCAAAACCCTTCGTCAATTAAAGGAATTGGCGATGATGCCGCGGTGCTGGATGCAGGCGATGATTATACGCTTGTTTCAACCGATTTACTGGCCGAGGGCATTCATTTTGATTTGTCGTATACACCCATTCAGCATTTGGGTTACAAGGCGGTATCGGTAAATGTATCTGATATCGCTGCGATGAATGGTAAAGCCGAACAGATTGTGGTTAGCCTGGCATTAAGCAATCGGTTTTCGGTAGAGGCGGTAGATGCGCTTTACGAAGGTATCCGGGCGGCATGTGAACATTATAAAGTTGATCTTGTTGGTGGCGATACAACCTCTTCCCGGTCGGGGCTGGTTGTTTCAATTACCGTAATCGGAAAAGTTAAAAAAGAAAAGATTACCTATCGGAGTGGGGCCAGGGCAAACGACATTATTTGTGTTACCGGAGATTTGGGAGCTGCTTACCTGGGGCTACAAATTTTAGAACGCGAGAAGGAAGTATTTAAATCTAATCCGGGCATGCAGCCTGCGCTCGAGAAGTATGAGTACCTGGTTGGAAGACAGCTGAAGTCGATTGCCCGTACCGATATAATTTTTGATCTGGAAGAAGCAGGCGTGAAGCCAACATCGATGATGGATATTTCGGATGGTTTAGCATCCGAGCTTTTTCATATCGGGAAAAATTCGAATGTGGGCGTTCGCATTTATGAAGACAAAATTCCGGTGGATGAACTAACCTACAACACGGCCGCCCTCGAGTTTAAAATTGACCCTGTTACCTGTGCACTCAACGGTGGTGAAGATTATGAGTTGTTATTCACAATCCCGCAAACCGATTTCGAGAAACTAAAGCATCACCCCGATATTCACATGATCGGGTACGTGCATGATCAGGTGGGGAAGCACACCCTTGTTACCAAGCAAGGAAACGCAGTGGCCTTGAAGGCACAGGGATGGAATCATTTCGCTTAAGCTTGCGACAGAGGAAGTTTGACGGTAAACTCGGTGCCCTTTCCCTCTACGCTGTTTACCTGTAACTGCCCATGGTTGAGTTGAATGAATTTTTTACACAGGATTAGTCCTAACCCCGTTCCCTTTTCATTGGACGTGCCCTTCTTCAAAGGAAGGTGTTCTTCACTCATGAGTTTTTCAATGTACGATTCACTCATACCAATGCCTTCATCGTAAATGGTGATTTCAGCAAACGAATGGTTCCGGTTGGCTTTTATCTTTACACCTTTTCCTTCGGCTGTGTATTTGACTGCATTGGAAACCAGGTTGCGAAGCGTTACATAAATCATGTTCTCGTCACCGTGAACCATTATTTTTTCTTCTGTTTCCACTGAAAAGTCCAATTGCTTTTTTTCGGCTGTTAGTTGGTAGAGCGTTGCTATCTTCCGTAACATTTCGTCCAAAGAAAATGAGGAGGGTGTATAGGTAATGTTTCCTGTTTGTGATAACGACCAAAATAAAGTGTTATCAATTAAATCAAGCGATCCGCTAACGGAATTGCGAATGTTGATGGCATGACGTTGAATTTCCTCTTTAGAAAGATAGTCGCTGTCATCGATCAGGATAGAAAGAAATCCTTTTAATGTCGTTAAAGGCGACCGAAGATCGTGTGATAAGATGGAGAAGATGAGGTCTTTCTTTTGGTTAAGGTTTTCCAGCTCTTCTCTTGACTTTTCTATTTCCTGGGTACGCTGTTTTAAAAGGGACTCAAGCCGTTCTTTATCATGTTTGGTTTTACGAATGTTGTTTTGAATGATGGTAAACACCATGAAGGAGGCAATCAATGCCGAAAGCAGAATGAACCACCACGTTTGCCAAAATGGATATTGAATAACTACCGGTAGTTCACATAACTTTTCGGTTCCGAGGCTTGAAATGGTTTTTACCTGAAGGTTGTACGTTCCGGGCTTCAGGTTGGAGTAATGTATGGTATTTGTTTCTGTACGGATCCAGTCAGGGTCTAAGCCGAGAAGTTTGTAGTAGGTCTCGAACCTTCTGGGAGAAGCATAATTGGGAACAAAAAAGGTAAAGTCAAGGTCATTCTGCTGATGCGGTAACAAAAGTGATGGTTGTTGGGTGAGCCCAATAAACCGGCTATTGTTCTCATTGTCCATAAATACGGATGCGCTGAGTAAATGGGGCGTATAATCACCATCCTTAATAGAAATTTGTTTAGGGTTAAAAATATTCAGCCCGTTAATTCCGCCAAAAACCAACTCGCCAGAAGCGCAACGCACATATGCCAATCGGTTAAACTCTGCATGCTGCAGGCCATCGGCAGTGGTGAAGTTCAGAAACCTGTTTTTTTTGGTTTCATATTTTGCTATCCCTTGGTTTGTGCTCATCCAAAGGTTGCCCTCCTCGTCAGGCAACACAGCATAAACTGTATTGTTGGGCAGGCCATCTTTATCTGTAAAATGTTTTAGCGCAGGCGTTGAAAGATTATTAAGAGCCAGCGAGTAAAGCCCCGAATTAAACGTTCCAATCCAAAGGCTATCCTTAACCTCATTCAATGATAAAACCATGAAACGCGAACCTAACGGCCGGGTAACATTAATTTCAATTGGAAAAATTTGAAAAGTTTTGTCGGCCGGATTAAAAAGCGAGACACCTTTGTTGTGTCCTACCCAAAGGCGTTTTTGAGAGTCCAGGTAAATGGCGCTGGGGTTATTGGCTGACCCATTTTTTGGAGAAAGAGATCCGAACTGCACATATCGTTGAAGATCTCGGGATTCCAGGTTGTAAATGGCCAGCGATGCACCAAAAAGAAAATAGAGGGTATTTCCTTCTTTTAAAATTTGCCTTACCTGGCGTTTGCCGATTACTTCTTTAAGGGGAGCAAAATAGGTTAAGTGTTTTTTGTTTACATCAAATTGGAAGAGACCAGAGGGCGACCCGATCAACACAGTGTTTTCGTTCAGTTCCTGGAAATACATGGGAACGATGTGCTGTTTCAGTGATGGAATTTTTAATTCTACCCGCTCGACACGAATTTTTGCCCGGTCAATAATATTAATAATGCCGCCATCTGTACCCACCCACAGTTTTCGGTTGCGGTCTTCATAAATGGAGCGTACCATGTTATCGCTCAGGGAAAGCAAGCTGAACGGGTTATTGTAAATGTGTTTGAACTTTATTTTAGTGGCATCAAATAAATTTAAGTCACCGGTAGATGCGATCCAGATAATTCCTGTTTTATCTTGCAAGATGGCGTTACAGGTGTTTCCACTTAAGGTATTCTCAGCCAACGGATTTCTTTTGATGTGGATATAATCATCAACATCGGGACTAAACACCACGATGCCCCCTGATTTAAATAGTATCCATACGGTATTGTTACGGTCAACAAAAATCCGGTTGATGCGGTTGTAAAATGGATCCTTTTCGGGTGTGAGGTGTTTGATAAATTTTTTCTGAAGGGTATCGTAAACCAGTATTCCGGAAAGGTCAGTCCCCATCCAGAGGTGGCCTTTCTTATCGGAGGCCATGGCCGTAACACGTGTTAATTCAGGAAATACATATCCGGAAAATTGAAGTTTAATGGAATCAATTACGCTTTTGTTCTGGAGAACGTAAATATTACTCAGGTTATCAACCAATAGTTTATTTCCTACGCTATGGATACTGGTAATATTCCTGAGGCGATTTCCGGAGTCATGAACTTTTTTTAACGTATCGCTTTCAAGATAATACAGGCCATTGCTGAATGAACTGGCCCAAATGGTGCCATCGGTGGTTTGTGAGATATGGGTTATGATAGGGAAACCTCCCTCTACCGGTAGGGGTGAAAGTTTATCCGTTGCATAGTCATATTGAACAATGCCGTATGAGTTTGTGCCTAATAAAAGGCGTTTATTTTGTTTGTCAGAAAAGAGGTATTTGATTTCTGTTCCGGTTATGTTCTCACCGGAAGCGAGTTGTTTATACTGCGTAAACCGGTATCCGTCATATTTCGACAGCCCCTCAGCGGCTACCCAAATCAGGCCATAGTCATCCTGCAGCAGGTCAGATACCTGCGATGAATTCACTGTTCCGGGAACTGAAATATGCTCAAAGGGTACAAGCGGGTGTTTATTCTGCGCCTGTGCTTGCAACGAAACAATCAGGGTTAATATGAGCGTAAGGCGCTTCACGGTTTAGTCTTCCGGGTAAGGTATAAAAACAAAATTGGTAAACTGTTGGTCAATCACAAACAGGCAACAATATTCATCGGCTTCTTTATACGTTTTTTTAAAGTCAGCTTGCTTGTCGGGGTCAATAAGGCCGCGCTGAACGAATTCATCCATGAACGAGGCAAAATAATTCCAGTTTGTATCCAATTGGTCTTTAGGAATAATCAGTTGCCCAACCGGCTGATCGTCTTTACAGATTGGAAAAATGGGAAATTCGGAAATTCCGCGTTTACGAATTTGGTAAGAAGCCTCTTTTAGGGTGTCGCACACTTTTATGAAATCACCGGAGATGGTGCCCAGGTATTTTCCGCTTAACTCAGGGTCATTTTGCATACAGCAATATTAGCCAAATTGACCGGAGTAAGTCGTTACGGGTTGCTCAAAAAGTTGTTGCTGAAGGTTTGAAGGTGAGGAAAGTACTGGTCAAATTCCAGTTTAAAGGCTTCATAGTCTTTTTCCAGATCGTGGGCGGCTTCTTCCATTTTTGATTCGTAGGGTGTCCTTCTTGCCATGCCGCTGAGGGCCCGATTTATTCCGTCAATTCTGCCGTAGTTAACCAGCCAGTTACCTTTAATCATGTAAGGCATCATGAATTTTACTTCTTTGGGAAGAATCGCATCAAAGGATTGAATGATTGAGTAGGCTTGGTCGGCATAGTCGGGAAGAAGATCCGGATGGTATTGGTTCCAGTTCCTGGCTAAGAAGTGGTCGTAAAAAACATCGACAATAACCCCGGCATAATGCCTGTATTTGGGTCGTAGTCTGTTTTTGCTTTCTGTGACCACCGGATGGCTGTCGGTAAACTCGTCAATGGCCCGATGCAGCTCAATACCTTTTACGATTTGCCGATCGAAGGTTTCCAGCATAGTTCTGCCCTTTACGAAGTCGCCAATAAAATTTCCAACCATGATTTTCGTATCGGTACCGGATAAATAAAGATGCGCCAGGAAATTCATTGGGTAAATTTAGGGTGGGTGATCCATCGCCACGGGAAAATAGCGTAATATAATTCAACCTTTATGGATAGGGAAGTTAACTATTGACAGTTTGCTATTGACTATTGATGTAAGAATCTTCATCTTCCAATCTCAAAATAGTTACCATGGCGTTAGCACAACTAAAATTGCTTATTAACCTGGCTCAGATTGACGGTGAGGTGGGCGAGAAAGAAAGGAACTACATCTATAACATTGGCCGGGCCAATGGAGTCGCAGAAATTGTAGTTGAGCCCCTGTTTGCGCAGCGCCACGACTTAATTGTTCCTGATAACCTGAAGAACAATGAAAAGTTTGATTACATCTTCAGCCTGGTTCAATTAATGAAAATAGATGAACGACTCTATAAAGAAGAGATACGATTTTGTTCAAAGGTAGCAGCCAAACTGGGTTATGAGGAAGCCGTGATGTTCGACCTGATGTTGCATGTGCGAGAGGCTATGCAGATGAATGAACGAGATTCGTTGAAAAAGCTCACAGAAAAATACCTGAAACTTTAAACCGCTTACTCCCAACTTTTAATTATATGAAATTAAAAATAACCGTAGTGCTGTTACTGATTGCTCTTACAGGTTTCAGTCAGCGCACCATTATTCATTGTGGTAACCTGATTGATGGAAAAACAAACGATGTGGTAGCGCAGATGACCATTGTTATTGAGGGCAACAAGATTATTTCAGTTGAAAAAGGATTTATGAAGCCGGCTGGTACCGATAAATTTATCGACCTCAGCAAAAAAACAGTGATGCCGGGGTTGATCGACCTGCATGTTCACCTCGAAGGCGAGACCAGCAAAGATCAGGCGATCCAACGATTTACATCGAATAAGGCTGATGTTGCCTTTCGATCAACAGTGTTTGCAAAGAAAACTTTGATGGCCGGCTTTACAACCGTACGCGACCTGGGTGGTTCGGGTGTAAATATTTCGTTGCGAAATGCTGTGAACCAGGGCCTTGTAACCGGACCAAGAATTATTACCGCAGGTAAGTCAATTGCGACCACGGGCGGTCATGGCGATCCTACCAATGCGTACCGTGAAGACTTAATGGGCGACCCGGGGCCAAAAGAAGGTGTGATCAATTCACCTGAAGAAGCACGCCAGGCAGTTCGTCAGCGATATAAAGATGGATCTGACATGATTAAGATCACCGCAACCGGAGGAGTTTTAAGTATTGCAAAGGATGGATCGGGCCCGCAGTTTACCGATGAGGAATTAAAAGCCATTATTGAAACTGCGAAAGATTATGGTATGCACACAGCAGCCCATGCGCATGGAACGGAGGGAATGAAACGTGCCGTGATGGCGGGCATCACTTCCATTGAGCATGGAACGAAAATGACCGAAGAGGTGATGGATTTAATGAAACAAAAAGGTACGTATTATGTTCCCACTATTTCTGCAGGAAAATTTGTTGCAGAAAAAGCAAAAGAACCCGGTTATTATCATCCATTAGTTGTTCCGAAAGCCCTTGAGATTGGCCCACAGATTCAACAAACTTTTGGTAAGGCATATAAGCACGGAGTGAAGATTGCCTTTGGTACCGATGCGGGAGTGTTTCCGCACGGAGATAACGGAAAAGAATTTGGTTATATGGTGGAGGCAGGTATGCCCGCGATGGAGGCTATCAAGTCAGCGACCGTTGTTGCAGCCACGGTGCTGGGCATGAGCGACAAAATCGGCACGATTGAAAAAGGCAAGCTGGCAGATATTGTGGCGGTAGACGAAAACCCTTTAACCAATATTAAAACAATGGAGAAAGTGAGTTTTGTGATGAAAGAAGGGGTTGTTTATAAATGATCGATTACCAATTACCAATGTTCAATTTTCAATGGGTTAAGACTCTAATTTTTTTCCTCTTTGCTTTATTTTTTGTTGCAGTTTCGTGTTCAACCGAACAAAGCGGTAACGAGAACGTTGTTGTGCTAACGGGATTAGACGGGCGGGAATTTCGTACACCTGAATTTTCTGCGAACACGTTCGCCAAATTGGACAGTAACTTGGCCGTTGCCCGCAGTCATTTTGAGAATGATCCATCGGAAGAAAATTATATCTGGCTGGGCAGGAGGGAAGCATATCTTTATCATTACGAAAAAGCAATTGATATTTTCAGCGAAGGGATAAAGCATTTTCCTGACTCGTATAAATTGTATCGTCACCGGGGCCACCGCTACATAACCGTACGCGATTTTTCAAAAGCTGTTGCCGACTTTCAGAAAGCTGCCTCCCTGATGCCATCAAACCCATTGGAGATTGAACCTGACGGTCAGCCCAATAAACTGAATACTCCACTCTCATCAATTCAGTTTAATGTGTGGTATCACTTAGGGCTGGCTCATTATTTACGAGGCGATTTTGAAAGTGCCGCCATGGCCTATATGCAGTGCATGGGTACATCTAATAACGATGATTTGATGTGTGCTACGGTTGACTGGCTGTATATGACCTATCGAAAAATGGGTAGAAGACAGGATGCCACTGCGCTGTTGGCGTTGATCCGTGACGACATGAAAATCATTGAGAATGATTCATACTATCTTCGTTTGAAAATGTACAAAGGACAACTGCCTCCAGATTCATTACTACAGGTGAATTCTGGTAATGAAGATGTTGACCTGGCACTTGCTACACAAGGATATGGAGTTGGAAACTGGTACCTCTGCGAGGGTGATACTGCGAAGGCTGAGGAAATCTTTAAAAAGGTAGTTTCAGGAAAACATTTTTCTGCCTTTGGATTTATTGCCGCTGAAGCCGAATTATCCCGTTTTAATCCGTAGCTCGGTTACATCCTGAGCCGATTTTTTATTTATAAATTGCCAATCAAATTTTTTAGTTTGCCCGTATGCGATATAGTATCTTATTCATTTTATTATTATGCACTTCATTCCTTCAGGCTCAATTTAGTCAGGTTGGGGTTATTGGATCAGGACTTAACAAGCCTTCACAACTTGCCCGAGACGAAGATCAGAATGTTTACGTGGTTGACACAGATAATCACCGAATTCGGGTTTATGACGCGAATGGAAATTTTGTGCGCCAATTTGGCTCGTTTGGTACAGCCAATGGTGAATTACAATTTCCGCAAGACCTGGCCATCGACAGCAACAATGGCGACTGCTATGTGTTGGACAACAGCAGGGTTACCGTATTCGACTTCCAGGGTGTTTTCTTAAGTCGGTTTAATGTGAATGGTTTTGCGGGAATCGCGGTTGATCAAAACCATGTGTATATAGCCGGGCCTTCAAGTCAAGGGCTTCAGCGACTAAGTAAAAGCGGTGTGTTTCAGGAATTGATTATAGCGGGAGGTACAGGTTCGGGAGAAATCAACGGCATTGAAGATTTTGTAATGGATGGAGCCGGAAATTTTTACGTAACAGAATCCGCAGGCAAACGAATTCAGGTTTTCGATAACAACGGAGTTTCGTTGCGGGTCATAGGTCAATCCGGAACAGCGGATGGCGAATTTTCAAGCCCTTTCGGGATTGCGCTGGACGACCAGGGAAGAATTTTTGTTACCGATGATGTGCCCTCGGGCAATAGCCGGGTTCAAATATTTGATCAAAGTGGAAACCTGTTGGCGATGATCGGACTGGGGTTAGATAAAAATCCTCAGGGTATTGTTGTTAATTCCAGTGGCCGGGTTTATGTGTCGGATGTTGCTACGAACGATGTCAGATTTTTTGATGGAGATTTGGATATTCTTGAAGTGCCGGAAATTGAAGTCATTGTTCCAACCATAACCTATGGTGATGATGATATACAACTTGAGCCAACTTCCCCTTCGGTGGGCGCTTATCAATTTAAAATCATTGCCGGTACCGATGCGGAAATTTCGAGTGGTGGCGTGCTCACTGTTTTAGGCGCAGGACAGGTTTCGCTTAAAGTCACCCAAACCCCAACGGCTCAGTACACACAAGGTGTTGCCACGATTGTGATCGATATTTTCAAGGCAGAGCTTCTTGTAACGGCTGATAACCAGGTAAAAACTTACGGAGGTGAAAATCCTGACTTTACAGCTGAATACACAGGTTTTATGCATGACGATACCTTTTTGGATATTGATACACCTCCGCAAATCAGCACAAGTGCTACGGCTGTTTCATCAGCTGGTGACTATGCGATTGATGTAAGTGGCGGATTGGATGATAACTATGCGTTCAATTATGTTTCAGGCCTACTAACAATTGAGAAAGCTCCGCTGATCGCAACTGCTGATCCTAAATCAAGAGATTATGGTAATTCAAATCCTGTATTTTCAGTACAGTATACGGGTTTCGTAAATAATGATGATGGAACAGACTTAGATGTTCAGCCTACGCTGACTACACCTGCCGATGTTACCTCACCAGTTGGAACATACCCGATTGAATTGAATGGAGCATCTGATACCAATTACGAGTTTGAATATATTCCGGGTTTATTAACGGTTGGAAAAGCAGCATTGATTGTAACGGTAGATGATCAAACGAGGGAATACGGAGAGGCAAACCCGGTGTTCACCGCTTTGTATGATGGCTATGTGAATGGTGATGATTTTGACGATATTGATACACCCCCGGTACTAAACACAACGGCCACTGAAACTTCCCTGGCAGGGGAATATCCAATAAACGCAATAAACGGACTGGATGATAATTATGAATTTATTAACCTTCCAGGAGTTTTAACGATCACGGGAGGCCCCCCGGTAACAGGAATTACCGAATTTGAACCAACACTTAAAATATACCCCAATCCCGGCAAGGGTGAGTTTTGGCTATCAACTTCCGAGAATATTGCAGCATACCAATTGGTAAACGCGAAGGGCTCGTTGCTGATTCAGCAAACAGACCTGGGAATTGGTGATCATTTGATTGATGCCCAATCGTTACCAGACGGAATTTATTTCTTGTTAATCAGAACAACATCTGGTAAAAAAATAGCAAGAAAAATAGTGATCGCAAAGTAGCGATCACTGATACCTGCAGTGCCTTCGAATCCAGATTTAAGTTTACATGGATTGTGTTCGAAGACGCAGGCTGTTTCCAATAACCGAAACGGAACTTAAACTCATGGCCAATGCGGCAAGCATTGGGCTGAGTAAGATTCCTGTGAATGGGAATAATACACCGGCTGCTACCGGAACGCCAACAGCATTATAGATAAAAGCGAAGAACAAGTTTTGCCTGATGTTCTTCATCACCTCCTTGCTTAATTTTTTGGCGCGGATGATGCCGTGTAAATCTCCCTTCACTAACGTAATTCCCGCACTTTCAATAGCGGCACTGGTGCCGGTGCCCATCGCGATGCCAACGTTTGCTTGTGCAAGCGCAGGGGCATCGTTAATTCCATCGCCAGCCATGGCAACAATTTTACCTTGTTGCTGAAGCTCCTTTACCTTGTTGAGTTTGTCTTGCGGAAGATACTCCGCCTCAAAACCATCCAGCGAAAGCTCCTGAGCAACAGCTTTAGCAGTTCGCTGATTGTCGCCTGTGAGCATAATTACATGAACACCCAGTTTTTGTAATTCCTGAATGGCACTTTTTGAATTCTTTTTAAGCGGATCTGCGGCCGTAATGTACCCGGCTAATTCAAGTTCCATCATCAGAAACATGACTGTTTCACCGGATGCCTGCAGGTTTTCAATCTCCTCGGTAAGGGCTGTATTCAGCTTGATTCCGGATTTTCCTATTAACTTTTTATTTCCCAGCGATATTCTTTTTCCGTCAATTAAACCTGTAATACCGTGACCTGTTATGGATTGAAAATTTTCTACCACACTTAAACTTAACTTTCTGTTTGTTGCTTCCTGCACGATCGCCTCCGCCAGCGGGTGTTCGCTGCTTTTCTCCAATGAAGCTGCAAAAGTTAAGAGTTGATCTTCGCTGATTTTATCGGATAAGGTTTTTATGTTTTTAAATACAGGCTTCCCTTCTGTAAGGGTTCCGGTTTTATCGATCACCAGTACATCCACTTTTTCCATGGCTTCCACAACTTTCGCTTCTTTTAATAAAACGCCCAGTTGAGCGCCCTTACCTGTTCCCACCATAATAGCCATGGGTGTTGCTAACCCCAGTGCACACGGACACGCAATGATTAAAACGGTAACGGCATTCGCGAACGCGAAAACAAATGCTGGGTCGGGTCCCCACACGGCCCAGATGATAAAGGAAAGGATGGAGATAGTTACAACAGTCGGTACAAAATATCGGGCAATCTTATCGGCTAAATTTTGAATGGGTGCTCGTGACCGACTGGCCTTATTCACCATGTCAATGATTTGGGCAAGCAATGTTTCTGAACCAACTTTTAGTGCCACCATTTCAAAACTTCCCGTTCCGTTTACAGTGCCACCTGTTACAGGGTCACCTTCAGTTTTTTCTACCGGAATGGGTTCGCCTGTGATCATCGATTCGTTTACCGCGCTGAATCCTTTCATCACTTTCCCGTCAACCGGAATTTTTTCGCCTGGCTTAATTTTGATGGTATCATTTACCGCAACATGCTCTAACGGAATTTTATGTTCGTGCCCATCGCGGATGACCGTAACTTCTTGTGGAACAAGGTTGAGGAGTTCACGAATGGCGCTATTGGTTTGGCTGTGTGCTTTTAGTTCCAACACCTGACCGAGAATGATAAGCGTTAGAATAACAGTGGCAGCTTCAAAGTACAGGTGTACTGCTCCATGCTCTTTGAATTGATCGGGAAACAGTTGCGGAAACAACAAGGCTATGATGCTGAACAGAAAGGCTGATCCTGCTCCCAACGAGATCAGTGTCCACATGTTTGGCGACCAATGCACCACCGATTGATATCCACGTTTAAAAAAATCGGCACTGGAATAAAAAATGACCGGCAGAGAAAGGATGAATTGGATCCATCCCCACGTGGCAGCGCTGGCAATTCCTGAAAGGTGAAGCCCCACCATTTCACCCATGGCAATGACCATAATCGGAATTGTAAAAGCGGCTGCTATCCAGAATTTTTTAAGCATGTCTTTGTAGGCGCTATCCTCCTCCTCACTTTGCCTGTCAATGACTTTTGGCACCAGGCTCATTCCGCAGATTGGGCAGCTTCCCGGTTCGTTGCGGATGATTTCAGGATGCATCGGGCAGGTGTATTCTGCTTTTACAGGAGTAAACTTTTGTTCTTTTACTAAATGCATGCCGCATACGGGGCAATTGCCTGGCTTGAGATATTTTTTGTCGCCTTCACACAACATGGGGCAATAGTAGGTATCACCTTCCTGATGAGGCGTCTCTTGTTTATGCACGTGATGATGAGCGTGTGCTGATTTTACCGCATCGGAATCACCTTGATTGGATATTTGATAATGCAGGTTAGCCATGCCGTCACGGAATTTTTCAAGCGGAATGTGTTTAGTCGTGGTAATGGTGGCTTTCGCTTCCTGTAGATTTACCTTTACCGATTCAACTCCTTCTACTTTAAGAAGAGCTTTTTCAACGGTGGAAGCACACCCACTGCAGGTCATGCCGGAAATATGATAATCGTGTGTCATAGTCTTGGTATTTCAATACTAAAAATACGACCTGAACGAGTATTAGGATTTACAGAATTACAGGAAAGAGTTATAAACTATCGAGTGGCTGGCGTTTGTGACTGCCAATTTTTTTAAAATGACTGGGTGTTAAGCCCGTTATCTTTTTAAACTGGTTCGACAGGTGTTGCACACTGCTGTAATGAAGTTTGCTGGCGATTTCACTTAACGATAGTTCATCGTATACCAACAGTTCTTTTACAAATTCAATTTTTTGCTGAATGGCGTATTGTTCAATCGTTGTGCCTTCAACCGATGAGAACAAACCACTCAGGGCATTATAATCTTTGTTCAGGGCTTCCGAGATTTCAACAGACAGCTTCTTTTTTCTTGCCGCATCATCACGGACAATAGAAAGTACAGTGCTTTTTATTTTTGAGATGATTCGGGCGTTACGATCTTCTATTAATTCAAATCCAATTTTTTCGATAGCTGCTTTAAATTTTTCAAGTTCTTTTTCAGTAGGTTCAACAACCAGGTCGACTTCACCAAGTTCAAGGTTATTGTACTGGATGTTGTTTTCATCCAGGGCTTTTTGCACCGCCATTTTGCAACGGTCGCACACCATGTGTTTGATGTAGAGCATCATTGTTTCCCGATCCAGCCTAAATGCGTGTTTTTAAAATTATCGGCATATTTTAAACCATACCCAACAATCCGATCAAAAGAACTATGACCGAACAACACAACGCCTGCCAGCGTAAGTATGTGTATGGAAAAAAAGAATCCGGCAAAATAAATCAGGATGGCAATTCCTTTGTGATGCAACACATTGTAAGTAAAAGCACCAACTTTTGGATTGGCGAGATAACCCAACATACCGAGGTCGGGCGCCAGGAACCACGCCCAGAAAACCCATCCTTGAAACGGTAGAAAAGAATTCAGATAGATGGCTAACCCAAACATGGCGGCTTCCTCCATTCGTAGAATATTTTTCATACGTATTTAGATTTGATAGTCGTCCTAACCGCTATAATAACGGAAATTAAAACGGTCTGATGACTATCAGGTATTTAATTTAGATAAAAAACTTTTTAGCGAACAGAAAACTTCAGGACTGTTTATTGTAATGATCACTTTTTCTTAAAGTGATCCGGTAAATCAGTTTCGCGAATATTCTTGTCGAGAAGGTAGCGAATGGCCTCGTCACGGGTATCAAAGGCATTAAAATTTCGTTGTAGAAAAATATTTAAACCTTTCAGTATAAATTTCTGGGTAAAAGATAACCCCAGGATCGCCTGTTTATCAATTAAGTGTACAACCGGTGTAACCGTCTTTTCGACATGTCTTATAAAAGAAGGAGTGATGTAATTCTTCTCATTAAAACAAGACAACACCAGGAGTGGGCGGTTTTCAACCTTGGCAATTTCAATAGCCTCTGTAACAAACGCCTTCATTGCTGTTTCATGACAATCCGAGTAATCAACCTCCAGTATTGTCTGACCATCAACGACTATTTTTTTGACATGCCCCATTTAGTAAATATACTTTTTCCACCACCATTGAAAAACAAGTAAACCCCAAATGCGGGCGTGTACATCACCCGGATTGGAGGAAAATAACTGCTTTTTTAATTTTTCGATTTCGGGGTAATTGAAAATGCCTTGCTCTTCAATAAGTTTTTTGGATAGTAGATCATCGTTAATCAATGATTTCATTTCATTTCTGAACCATTTCAGCAATGGAACTTCAAATCCCTTTTTCGGGCGGTTGTAAAGCTGCTGCGGAAGCAGATCTTTGAACGTGTCTTGCAATATTCGTTTTCTGATCGATGAATTGATTTTATAATCATCCGGTAACGAGAAAACAAAGTTCACGACCTCAACATCGAGGAAAGGCGTGCGAACCTCCAACCCATTGGCCATGCTCATCAGGTCTACTTTGGTGAGCATATCGTTCGGAAGCACCAGGTTTACATCGGTCAGCAGAATGTCATTGATGCTTTCTTTTTCAGGAATTGTTTTTATGATCGATGACTTTAACCTACCGTGCTCTTCCATGGATAAACCCGCTCTTGAGTTCATTGAAAGCAGGTTCAGCGCCTGCTCTTCATCGGTAAACCCGGCCCATTTCCAATAACGTTCTTTTGAGGAAAGTTTCATTCCGTCTGCAAACCGGGCCAGTTGGCGCGCCTTGTTGGCGAACGGATTGTTCCGTGATTGAGGTATTATTTTCCAAAGTGGTTGAAGCGCACCAACCAGTTTTTCTTTCCAACCCTGATGAAGCATCCGATAAAATGCAGCGTGCTTGTTATAACCGGCCAGTAGTTCATCGGCACCATCGCCCGAAAGGGCAACGGTAGCGTGTTTGCGGGTTTCTTTGCTTAAGATGTAGACATTAATAGCGGAAGAATCGGCAAAAGGTTCATCGAGGTAATCTAAGATAGCGTGAACGTGCTCGTACAGATTATTATTGGTGAGCGAAAAAACGGTATGCTTTGTTTTTAAATGGTTGGCAACGAGCCGCGCGTATTCCGTTTCATCGAAGAATTTTTCATCCTTGAAGCCAATTGAAAATGTGTGAAGGTCAGGTTTATGCTTGCTTGCCAACCCGGTAATCACAGAAGAATCAATTCCGCCACTTAAAAAAGCACCCAGTGGAACATCTGAAATTAATCTACGCTGAACAGAAGCCTCCAGTAGTTCTGCCAGTTTTTGTTTGGCAGAGTCGTAGGTAATTGGGTTTTTCCGGGCTGCCTCATGATCAAAAGGAATTTGGTAGTAATTGAAAATTGATAATTGAGAATTGATAATTTTTAAGTAATGCCCGGGGAGAAGTTTCTTTACTTTTTTAAAAATTGTGTTTGGTGCAGGAATATAATTGAGTTGCAGGTATGTGTACAAGGAGGTATAATCAATATCCTTTTCAATTCCATAGTGGATGATGGATTTCATTTCGGAAGCGAAAATGAATTTATGCTCATCGAAAACATACAACAGTGGTTTTACTCCGTACCGGTCGCGCGCCATAAAAAAAGATTGCTCTTGTTTATCGTAGATGCAGAAAGCAAAGAAACCGTTGAGTTTGTTCAGGCACTTTTCTTTTTCTAGAATGTAAAGTTTCAGTAAAACTTCTGTGTCTGAATGTGAGAAAAAGGTAATTCCGTTGGCAACGAGTTCATCTTTTAGTTCGCGATAGTTAAAAATTTCACCATTGAAAACGATGCAAAACCGGTTGGTTTCATCCCACATGGGTTGATGGGCAATGGCAGAGGTATCAATGATGGAGAGCCTGCGATGGCCCAATCCAACCCAATCATCTAAATAAACATTATGAAAATCGGGGCCGCGTTTTGCCAGTGCATTGGTGGCAGCGGCTGTGTGGATCTTATTGAATTTTCCTGCCAGGTTAAACGCAAAGATTCCGGTAATGCCACACATAAATTTGAATTGTAATAGTCTTCAAAAATACCCTAATTCGCGAAATGAAGAATAAGCCACTTGTATTTAATCCGTCATTGTCATCGTTATCGCTTGGTGTGGAGTTGGAACTTCAGGTTTTAGATGAATCTTCATTGCTGCTTACTCCTCGTGCAAATGAAATTATTGAGGATGTTGGAAGTGAATCTTTAAAAAAAGAATTCTTTCAAAGCACACTTGAAGTAATAACGGGCGTTTGCTCAACTGTGCAGGAAGTGAATAATGATTTACTGCAGTCGTTGATGAAGGTGCATACATCGGCAAAGCAAAAAGGGTTGCGGATATCTTCAACAGGCACGCACCCGGAAGCAAATTACCGTGAGCGTTTAATTACACCCTCTGCCCGATACCATGAACTGGCTGACCGGAATCAATGGCTGATCAGGCGTATGGCAGTATATGGCATGCACATTCATGTTGGCGTAACATCAGCCGATGAGGCAATCAGGCTAAATAACTTCATATTACACTTCGTTCCGCATCTGCTGGCACTCTCAGCCAGTTCTCCTTTCTGGCAACGAATGGATACCGGCTTAACAGCGGCACGGCCTACCATGTACGAATCGCTTCCTACCAGCGGCATACCCTACCTGGTAAAAAACTGGTTTCAATTTCAAAAGCTGTACCACGACTTAGTGCGATCGGGGTCTATTGAAAGTTTTAGGGACTTGTGGTGGGATGTACGGCCAAGTCCGGTTATTGGAACAGTCGAAATCAGGGTGTGTGATGAACCTGCGCGCTTCACAGAAGCAATGGCCATTGTTGCCTTTGTTCATATTCTGGCACATTGGTTTCGCGATCATGCGGAAGAATGGGAGAATGGAAATAAAAAATTTCATCGTTGGATGCTCCGTGAAAATAAATGGAGAGCGATCCGCTATGGTCGGCACGCAGAAATAATCAGTCAGCGTATTGAAAATCCCGTAAAACTTACGGATGATATCCTTTATTGGCTTGAGCAATGTAAACCTTATACGAAAGAGTTGAAGTATGAAGGGTATTTGAATATTGTTAGAGCCATTGTTGAAAGTGGCAATAGTTCCGAACGGCAATATGCGGTGTACCAGGCCTCTGGCGACCTGCATGATGTAACGAGGTTTAATGTGCGCGAGTTTGAGGAAAGCTTGGCATCGTAAAAGTCTCAAGGTGGTCATTACTTTGTCATTGTAGACCAGCCTACCGGGAGGCAGGCTTGATCGCAATCTCCTGTTAAAGCAAAAGATTCCGGCACAGGGCTGGAATGACCAATCTCACCAATGTTTCGGATTTACTCAACTTTTTTTGCCAGTGGAAGTTCAACAGTGAATGTGGCGCCTTTTCCTTTCTCACTGATGCAAACAAGAGAACCATTCATGGCTTCGGTAAACTTTTTAGCGATGGATAAGCCAAGGCCCGAGGAGGCTTCACCGCCTGTGGGCCTGGCACTTAACTTTTGAAATCTTTTGAATAGTCTCTTATGATCTTCCGGGTCGAGACCCTGCCCTTCGTCTTTAAAAGAGATTTGCATGGTTTGACCGGTGGTCTGAGTAATGATAGTGATGGCCGAATTGGGGTAAGAGAATTTAATGGCATTAGAAAGAAGGTTCTCAAAGACCTGTCGCAAATAGCCGCTGTCTGCTGTAATCTCTGTTTCGGAGGTTTTGTGGTTGATATGCATGATGATATTTTTTTTGTCGGCCACCGACTTAAAATCATCCACCAGCTTGTTCAGGGTGGTAGGAATATGATTTTTTTCCGGATTAACCTTAATGGTACCTTCGTCCATCGCATATAAATCCAGAATTTCTTTAATCATCACAGTCTGATTCTTGGCTTCACGCTGGGCTGTTTGAAGAATGCTCTTTTGTTCGGGACTAAGCGATCCTTCAATGGAGAGCAGGGATAATAAGCTCTGTATCCTGTTTAGCGGACTGCGCAAGTCGTGCGATGCAATACTGATCAATTGATTTTTTTCTACATTCAGTTTTTTTAACTGATCGTTTTGCCTGGCGATGATGTGAACATTTGTTTCAAATTCATCTTTCAGGTATTTAACCATAAAGAAGGTAATCAAAAAAATAAAACCATAATTTAAATACTCTACAAACTCAAGCGGACCATAGGTGTAGGTTTTAGCAAATACAAAAGCGATGTAGCTTAAAACGAACAGGCTATAAATAATTCTTCGGCTTTTATAGCTTGTAAGGGGCAGAATGGCCAGCATTAAAAACATATACTCCAGTTCGCGATGTGGAGCCAGGATAAAACAAAGGATTAATGCAAATGCGAACAGTTCAATAAAAAAGAGAATGGAAGAAAGGGTAAAAAGTTTTTTTTGATTGAGGTAAGTTGGAATAAAAAGCAGAAAGGCAAAGCTTACCTCAACGAGTACAAGCGAAATTTTATTATTAGTGATATTAACAACTGCGAAGAAGATCAGGATAATGATGAAAAGGAGGGAAATCTGGTTTTGCATTCTGATACGCCTGACCAGTACGTAAGGCTGATCGGGCGCCACCCCCGAATTTGAAAGCCTGTTCCAGAGTTGCTTCACTTAAGAAAGATCAAAAAATCTTTCCCGGATTCAAAATTCCATGAGGGTCAAATACTTTTTTTATTCCACGCATAAGTTCCAGGTTCATTTCTTTCATGGCGAGGGGCATGTAGGGGCGTTTGGCAATGCCAATGCCATGTTCTCCGGAAAGGGTTCCGCCTAATGAAACCGTGAGTTTAAATATTTCGCCAATTCCGTCTACGATTTTCGTATTCCAGTCCTCATCGCTGATTTGTTCTTTCAGCACATTTACATGCAGGTTACCGTCACCCAGGTGGCCAAAGCAAACGGAATTGAACCCATAACACTTTCCAATCTCTTTTATACCGGTTATCAGTTTGGGTAAATTGGCCCGCGGTACCACCACATCTTCCGATTTGGTAAGGGAGTAGGCATTCACGGCAGGTGAAATGTTTTTTCTGATTTTCCACAGCTCCTCTTTTTGGGCGCTGGTTTCCGCGAACAGAATTTCTCCACATTGAAATTTTTCAACCACGCTCATCACGCGTTCGGCATCGCGCATTAAAACTTCTTCATCATTTCCGTCAAGTTCGCAAAGCAGGTAAGCATCCATGTTTTCGGGAAATGCTGTGGTTACCTTGGCGGCATAAATTTTTTCAACATAGGTAATCGTTTTCATGGCGGCCTCACGCTCAAAAAACTCCATTCCCGAGGGCTGAATGCCAGCGGTAAAAATAGCAGCGATACCCCGACATGCCTCTTCGTTGGTGATGAACGGAATCAGCAGCAACACATTTTTCTGAGGAAAGCCACGAAGTTTAAAAACAATTTTTGTGATGATGCCCAGTGTCCCTTCACTTCCGCACATGAGTTGTGTAAGATTGTAACCGGTAGAGTTTTTTAAAACATTGGCGCCTGTCCAGATGATTTCACCGGTTGGTAAAACCACTTCCAGGTTTAGAACATAGTCGCGCGTAACACCATACTTCACCGCTTTAGGGCCGCCACTATTTTCAGACACATTTCCGCCAATAAAACACGAACCTTTGCTGGCCGGATCAGGTGGGTAGAATAGATTTTTTTCTTTCACGGCATTCTGAAAAACTTCGGTGATCACACCGGGCTCAACCGTTGCCTGTAAGTTAAGTTCATCGATGTGTAGAATTTTATTAAAGCGTTCCATGGAAAGCGAAACGCCTTTTTGTACCGGTAGCGCACCACCGCTTAAGCCGGTTCCTGCGCCTCGCGGTGTTACCGGAACCTTATGAGTGTTGCAAACTTTCATGATGCGGCTAACTTCATCAGTTGAAGCCGGTTTCAATACCACATCCGGAAGAAAGGAATAGTCTTCCGTTTCATCGTGTGAGTAATGGTAGCGTTTGTCGGCATCCACCAACACATTATCTATTCCAACTATGGCCTCAAATTCGCTAATGATAGCAGGGGTGACTTCTGCAAATGACATGAATAGTGTATATTTGAAAGACGATTTTTTAAACGTAAGGATGAAGCTATTTTTTCAGCTTAAAATTAGTCAAAAGCTTCTTCTATCGGTCACACTTCTTGCAACACTTTTTCTGGCATCGTGTGCATCGCACCGGAAAGCTGCTGTGCGGGAGGAGAAGGTAGATAAAGTGATTACCACTGCCCGCACCTTTGTGGGTACGCCCTATAAATACGGAGGAACGACCCGCGCGGGAATGGATTGTTCCGGTTTGTTGATGAACTCATTCAAAGCCATCAGTATGCCATTGCCCCGAACATCAGAAGCGCAAAGTAAGATTGGCGCCAAAGTTGAAATGGAAGACCTTCAGCCGGGCGACCTGGTTTTTTTTGCTACCGGCAAGAAGAAACGTGAAATCACACACGTAGGCCTGGTTACCGATGTGAAAAGAAAGAATGTGAAATTCATTCACGCCTCCAGTTCGTTGGGTGTGGTAGAAACAAACCTGAATGCCGAGTATTACCTTACCCGATTCAGAAGGGCGCGGAGAGTTATTGAGTAGATGTACTCAGGTGCCCATGTGTTTAAGTGTTTACGTTTTTGTATTTTGATGTGACAAAGTGAACTAAAACACTTACGATAGTCTGTCTGTGTACCTAAACGAAGAATCTTAAACACCTAAGCACTTAAACACATTAGTACATGAGTAACACTAAAACCCGCAGAGATTTTTTAAAGATTTCTACACTGGGCGTTGCCGCTCTTCCTCTTCATAAAGTTTTCGCATCCGGAAACGCAGTTGAAAACAAACCAATTGTGGTTTCAACCTGGAATAATACACGTGCCAATGCCGCTGCGTGGTCGGTGATATCGGCTGGTGGCCGCGCGTTAGATGCAGTAGAGCAAGGTGCGTGGGTTCCGGAGGCTGACCCAAAAGATACTTCCGTTGGGTATGGTGGGTTGCCTGATCGGGAGGGGAAGGTAACACTGGATGCCTGCATCATGGACGAAAAAAGTAATTGTGGTTCGGTTGCCTTTGTTCAGGGATTTATGCACCCGATTTCAATTGCACGGGCAGTCATGGAAAAAACCCCGCATGTGATGTTGGTAGGAAAGGGGGCCGAACAGTTTGCGTTAGAACAGGGATTTAAAAAAGAAAATCTGCTAACGAAAGAATCGGAGAAAGCCTGGAAAGAATGGTTGAAGAAATCGGAATACAAACCTTATCACAATCCTGGTCAGCACGATACCATTGGAATACTGGCGCTTGATCGAGATGGAAATCTTTCGGGTGCATGCACCACCAGCGGTATGGCGTTTAAGATGCATGGAAGGGTAGGTGATTCGCCCATCATTGGCGCAGGCTTGTATGTTGATGGAGAAGTAGGAGCTGCCACTGCTACCGGAGTTGGTGAAGAGATGATTCGGATTGCCGGCAGTCACACCATTGTTGAGTTAATGCGACAGGGACGAACCCCACAAGAGGCGTGCGAAGAGGCCATCAAACGGGTTGTTAAAAAACATGGTGATAAGGCGCGTGAGTTGCAAGTTGCCTTTCTGGCTCTTTCCAATGCCGGAGAAATTGGAGCGTATTGTACCACCAATACATTTCAGTATACCATTACAACCACAGATAAAGATAATCATGTAGTTAAAGCTGGTAGCTATTACCCATGAAAATTGAAATTGTTGTTTATAACATTGAATCAGCACTAAAGGCGCAAGAAGGTGGTGCCGATCGGATTGAACTGTGTGATAACCCCGGAGAAGGAGGCACTACTCCATCGGCAGGAACGATCGATATAGTTCGTAAATACTTAAACATCCAGATTTATGTAATGATCCGGCCTCGCGGTGGCGATTTTTGCTATTCCGATGAAGAATTTCTTTCAATGAAGAAGGATATTGAAACATGTAAGTACCTGGGAGTTGATGGTGTGGTTTTTGGAATCCTAAAACCGAATGGAACGATTGACCAGGCAAGATGTACTGAATTAATTTCGTTAGCACACCCCATGAAGGCAACCTGCCATCGTGCATTTGATATGGCACGCGATCCGTTTGAGGCGTTAGAGGAGTGTATCAAGGTTGGGTTTGAACGAATACTTACTGCGGGCCAACAAGCAAAAGCTATTTTGGGTGTTGAGTTGATTGATCACCTCATACAAAAATCAAATGGACGAATCGCGATCATGCCGGGATCGGGAGTTAATGAAAATACCGTAGCTGAAATTATTTCCGGTACCAAAGCAACTGAAATTCATTTTTCAGCAACCGCGTTTCGTCAAAGCGAAATGAAATACAGAAATGCAGCTATTGCCGGAATGGGTTCCGAGGAGGGATCGGAATTTAATCTTCGTACGGTTGATCCTGCGCGTGTAAAAAATATCAGAGCGTTGGCTGAAATAGCGATCTCAGGCATTAGGCATTAGGTTAATTTTCCTAATCCCTAATCCCTAATGCCTGATCCCTGATCCCTAATGCCTAAATTAAATTATTTCTTCTTCGCCTTAATCGGCACGGTTCTGAATTGCCCGAAACTCATGGTAGCATCCAGGTCGCTGGCGACAATCGTTCCTTTAATCGTTACCGGAACTTCGTTGCCTCCAAAGTTGGCCGTGTAAGAAGCAGTTAACTCATTTCCATTAACCGTTACAGATGAAAGTGCTGTTTCCTGGTTCGTTCGGGAATTAAAGATCGTTCCGCTATAACCTGTCTCATTTTTTACGATGGTTATCTTACCGGTGCTGGTGCCTTGCGGAGTTTCATTGGTGTATTCCCAAACTCCGGTGGCATCAACTGTTGCATTGGCTGTGCTGGAGCTTGATTGTACAGGTTGTTTAGCAGTAGTTGCAGGTGCTGTCATAGCCATTCCGGTTCCACGCGATTGCTGTGCTGAACCACCTTGTTGCCCGCCCATGTCCATACCACCGTCACCACCACCGTCTTTCATGTCATCGTTGTTAACCGATTTTTTTCTTCTCGGACGCTGACCGTCAAAACTCATCTTTCCAATGCGATAGCTGATATTAACCTTGAAACTCATGTTGTACATCTCGTTCACACTCTTTTGGAGGATGGTAGGGGTCTCCACTTCATTTCTCATTTTCATCGATTCGGTCAGGAAGTTTTCAGCTGAGAAACCAATGCTTCCTTTTTTGTTATTAAAGTCTTTCTTGATTCCCAAACTATACATACCAAATCCACCTTGTGAACCTTGTAACTGTACTCTGTTACCGCGGTACATTCCAAAAAACTGAAAGCCCCAACCTTTGCCAAGGTTATAATTTCCAAATAGGCGGCCACTGGCAACCCAGCCTTGGTTGCTGGCAGCGTATTGCCCGGTCAGGTTATTGTCCATCACGGCATAAAACACATCGGCACCACCGTTCAGGGATAGTTTAGTTCCGATGTTTACATTCGCGAAGAAATTCATCCCGTACGCATTTTCTTCTCCAATGTTTTGGTAGTAGGTAACAATTGTATCGCCTTTAGTAGTACGTACGCTTTGAATGGACCCGGTTGTGTTTCTTACAAAGGCCGCAAAGTTGAGTGATGTCCCCTTAATAAAGGTGCTATAACCCAGTTCATAGTTATTGGTGTATTCAGGATCGAGCCCGGGATTACCAACGGTAATGTTCAACGGGTTAGCTGCATTGATATTGGGGTTTAAGAATTGGATAGAAGGACGTTGAATTCTTCTGTTGTAAGCAAGCTTAACGGTGTTGCCATTTTTCAGTTTCTTTGAAAGGTTCACACTGGGCACCAATACTCCGTAAGCGGGAATGTCCGTATCAGCCTCTTCAGCATCCTCTAAGTCATTCGCAAAATCGGCATGAATGGTCGTGTACTCATAACGGGCTCCTGCCTTTACACTCAGGGCGCTTTTGGTAGTGTATGTATAGGATAAGTATCCGGCCGTAACATTTTGATCGTAGTTGAATAGGTTAGAGGCAACAGCGCCTGTTACAGGAATAAAGTTTCCATCCGTACCATTGGCTCCAAAATATTTGTAATCGCTGGTAACAATCCGCATAATATTCTTGCCCCCAAACTCCAGCATTTGGTTTGTACTTACAGGAGTTTGGTAGTCAAACTGTGCGGTAATTTCCTGATTGGTGCTGTTGTTGATATTCTTTATAAGACTGTCAACCGCATTACTTGAATTATAAATTGTATTCAAAAAGTCATTATTCCGATTGTTGCGGCTGTATCGAGTTGAAAAACTTAACTCACGCTGTGGTTTATCGTAGGTATGGGTGAAGTCGAGGTTGATGTCAATATTTCCTGACTCATCAACGGTTTCAGTATCACGGTTTTCTTCAAATAAGATATTCCCATTGTTTGTATCAATAGTTTGGCGCAAGAGGTTATCCTGATTGCTGTTCATATTGCGTACACCGTATTGTACCGATGCTGACATATAATTGTTTTTATTAATATCATAATCCCATCCAAGGGTGTAACGCCCGAAAAGATTATTGCTGCGCGTATCGGCATGCTGCGTGTTAAGTTGCCCGTTGGTGTACTGGTTGTTGTCAAAAGTTCCTTTGATGTTATACCCCGCTCTTCCATAGCCACCCAGGTTGAAGCCCATCTTACCATTTCTATAACTGCCATTCAATCCTAAGTTTGATCCGCGTAAGCCAACCCCTGCATCTACATTAAGAGTGGCCCCCTGCAATGTATTTTTCTTGGTAACAATGTTGATGATGCCGGTTGAACCTTCCGCATCATACTTGGCAGAAGGTGAAGTAATTACCTCAACGTTTTTTATCTGATCGGCTGGAATTTGTTTTAATGCGTCTGCCACACTCCCTGCAGTAATGGTGGATGGTTTGTTGTTGATCAGTACCGTAATATTTTGATTTCCACGCATCGATACGTTTCCATCCATATCAACAGAAAGCATGGGTACTCGTTTTAATACATCGGTAGCGTCACCGCCCGCTGTAGTCTTATCATTTTCGGCATTGTAAACCGTGCGGTCAACTTTCTCTTCGATTAGCTGACGTTGACCTTGCACGACTACCTCGTTCAAAACCTTGACGCTCGACATTAGTTTGATGGTGCCCAGGTTAATGTCACTCTTTTTGTCGACACTTATCCCGGAAATTGTATTGGTTTCGTAACCGATAAAACTGATGGAAATCGTATAGGTTCCTTCTACTACCTTATTAAGTACAAACTTCCCATGGTCGTCACAAACCGTTCCGTCAACCGGCTTGCCAGTCTGCGGGTCCATCAGTGCTACGTTTGCGAATTCAACGGGTTTGTTGGTTTCCCCGTCCATCACAATACCGCTAATCTTACCTGAACCTTTTTGAGGTTCGGTTGAAGGATTTTGTGAAAATCCGGATAAAAAAATTCCTGACAGGACTACGAGTGATGCGAGTTTTTTCATGGTTACTTAATAAGTCAATAGTTTTTATGGCTATTCAACTGCAAAGGAACTCGATTGTTGCGTTGCAGAACATCCTATTAGACCGTCAGACCGGTTGTATCGATAGTTCCTGTATTTATTCGACTGATCTGATGGATGCCGCGAAGTGGCGCGTTTGTCGATCAAATGGTTTTATGGGTAGAATATTGAGTTAAAACCGACTTTGAATTCTGTTGGAAGGTCTACCTTTAGCCCCGAACAACGTTTCATATTCCATGCAATCGCTTTTTTCGAAGCACCGCGTTTTGTTATTGCACCTCTTTTTCTGGTGCGTGTACATTTCATTTAATATTTATCAAAGCATCGAACGGGGTTTTGATTGGGCGGGCACCCTCACCTTTACATCCATTCAGTTTGGGTTCTACCTGGTAATAGCTTACCTCAATTATTTCTTCTTTTTACCGCGTTTTTTAGCGCATAAAAATATTTGGAGGTACCTGGCCGAGCTGGCCGTTCCATTTGCTGTTTTGGTGATGGGTCGTGTGTACTTGTGGCGATACCTGTTTGCCGATACGCCCCGTATAGAATACCTGAACTCCACCATGTACATGGTTCAAATTTTTGCTACCACCTTGTTTATCGTCATTTTTGTTGGAATGTTGCGCTTTGCGGTTGACTGGTTTGAACTGGAAGCGAAGAAAAAGGAAATCCAGAATGAAAAACTAACGGCAGAACTTAATTTTCTGAAAGCGCAAATTAACCCTCACTTTCTTTTTAATACTCTGAACAACCTGTATTACCTGGCGTATTCAAAATCAGAAAATACCACGGAAGTTATTGCCAGGCTATCGCAAATGATGCGGTATATGATTTATGAGTCCAACCATCCGAAAGTTTTGTTAAGCAAGGAGATTGAATACATGCAAAGCTACATCAGTCTGGAAAAGATGCGGTTAAGCAACCAGGTTCCTATTCAATTTGAAATTGAAGGGAATACTGAAAATGTATGGATTGCTCCGTTGATTTTTATAACTTTTCTCGAGAATGCCTTTAAACATGGGGTTATTAACAATAACCCGAATGCCTGGGTGAAAATATTTATTCGGTTAAAAGATAAAGAATGTGTGTATACTGTTGAGAACAGTAAACCGCCCGTAAGGACTGAGCCGGCTGAAAAATCGGGTATTGGGTTGAAAAATGTTCAGCGAAGACTGGAGCTTAGTTACCCGGGACAATACACTTTATTGATTGAAGATAAACCGCACGTATATTTTGTTCAATTGAACCTGCAATTAAGTTGACATTGAATTGTGTTATTGTCGAAGATGAACCCCTGGCGCGTAACCTGATGATCGACTATGTGCAGAAAGTTCCATCGTTAAAATTGATTGAAGCCTGTGCCAACCCATTGCGGGCAATCGAAGTATTGCGCACAAATTCTGTCGATTTGCTTTTTCTTGATGTGCAGATGCCTGAACTCACCGGAATATCGTTATTGAAAATTTTACAGAAGAAGCCGCTGGTAGTGCTAACAACCGCGTATTCCGAATACGCATTGGAGGGGTATGAATTAGATGTTGCCGACTATTTATTGAAGCCCATTACCTTTGAGCGTTTTCTGAAAGCGGTTGACAAAGTTACTCAACGATTGAAAGGAAGCCCGGTGATAGTCACCGAAAAAAGTACATCCGAAGCCGCCAATCCCTTTGTATTTGTGAAAGATGGAACCAAACTCGTTAAGATTCAATTGAGTGATATTCTTTATATCGAAGGCTTAAAAGATTACGTAACCATTCACACGAAGCAGCAAAAGATCATCAGCTTGCAGCGGATGAAGGCGTTAGAAGAACAACTCCCCGCTGCAGATTTTATTCGCATCCATAATTCTTTTATTGTGGCGCTTAAGGCCATAGAGGTTGTTCATAAGGGTGAAGTTCAGGTGGCCGGAACCTTGTTACCGATTGGGGAAACATTCAAAAAGTCATTCCGCGAGTTCATTGAGCGCAACCAAATGCAATGATCCGTTTGCAGGGATGGGGATTTTAATATATTTGCACCCACATAATTTTCAACGGGGGATTAGCTCAGCTGGCTAGAGCGCTTCCATGGCATGGAA
>JBAQPU010000056.1:0-39885 GCA_049306095.1 Cyclobacteriaceae bacterium | reverse complement strand
CCCACATAATTTTCAACGGGGGATTAGCTCAGCTGGCTAGAGCGCTTCCATGGCATGGAAGAGGTCATCGGTTCGAATCCGATATTCTCCACAAAAAAATCTGCACGAATGCAGATTTTTTTGTTTTTAATGAAATCCTTCTCCTCTGGAAATAGTAAACGAACTCAGATCGGGATGCGCGAAATGTTCGAGTTCAATGCATAAAAAAAGAGGTTATCAGAAATAACCTCTCGCAAGTCGAGGTGAGAAGATTCGAACTTCCGACCCCCACGTCCCTAACGTGGTGCGCTAACCGGGCTGCGCTACACCTCGAATTATTTGGGTTGCAATATTAATCAGGAAGATTTACCTGACCAAGAATGTTTACTTCTTCTTATTATTGTTCAGCGACCGGAAAAACTTTGCCCAGTTAAAAGGATTAAACAATGGGTTTGTTACCGGTGCATACTGCGTTCCCTGTGATGTGGCCATCTGATTCAGATAATAACTTTGGTTTTGGGGGCCATCCATCGGTGTTGTTTTCAGCATAAGCGCCAACAACTCCTGGTTGATATTTTTTCGATCGATGCTTCCGTCATCGGTCGGAATATTTAATGCCAGCACTGCTTCTTTAAAAAGTTCCTCTGTTGGGAAAGGTAAAATTACGATGGGGTTCAGATACGTAACATCAGGGATCAACTGAATGACCAGTGTAAGAAATTCGCTTGGATGGTCGGGCACAATGTAAGACTGTCTTTCGAAGCCGACATAACTGATCACAATACTGTCGCCAACCAAGACGGGCAATGAGAAAAATCCCACCACATTGGTGGTTGTTCCGCGTCCCGCTTTTGGTACATAAATGTTAACACCTGGAAGTTGGGTGGCTTGCTCTTTTTCATCCAGGCCTAACACAACACCCGAAAGCTGAATAATCCTTCGCTCTTTTTGGGCAAAAGTTTCGTGTGCTGTTGCGATACTAAGGATTGCAGCGAAGCTTAAAATGAAGAATTTTTTCACGCCAACTGGTTTTTTACCTTTACTCGACCTCAAAGGTACTGATAACCCCTTGAAGTGCCTAATTTCAATACCTTTGATGAAACACCCAACACTAAAGTTGCATGCGGCTCAAAAGCTTTAATCTTTTATTAGGATCTCAGATTTTTAAGGCCTGTGCCGATGAATCGCGGCTTCGCATTCTTAACCTGATTTTTACGAACGGTGAAATGTGTATCACCGACCTGGAAAGAATTCTGGAATACACCCAGGCAAAAACCTCACGACACCTGATTTATCTGAAAAATGCCGGAATATTAAGCCATCGCAGGTACAATCACTGGGTATTTTACCAGTTGAAAGATGAAGTGTATGAAATCATTAAACAGATCTTTCAGTTTTTACGTAAAGATCAGCAGTTGATTCAGGATCAACAGCTATACCAGACACTCTTCTCAAACCGTGAACTGGCCGTTAATAAAATGCAGCGAGAAGAGTGGCAAAAACCAATCCGTTAAAGGAATTCCATGAATACTAGTTTAAAAAAAGATCAATACCGATGTATTTTTTTTGACCTTGACCATACCCTGTGGGACTATGAAACCAACTCGCGCGAAACATTGCACGAACTATTTAACGCACACGGATTGAAGGAGAAGGGTGTAAGCGATTTCGAGAGTTTTTTTCGGGCATTTAAACGGGTGAATACTGCCCTTTGGGAGCTTTATGATCATGGAAAGATTGGCAGTGAAGTAATCCGGGAAGAGCGGTTCAAACAAATTCTTCAAGTCTTTCATGCATATGAAAAGAAATTGTCCGATGAGCTGTCAACCGAATACCTGTACGAGTGCCCGAAGAAGGGAAACCTTATGCCTCACACCCATGAAATTCTTCAGTATTTATCCGGTCAATATAAACTGTCAATTATTACCAATGGATTTGAGGAAATTCAGAACATGAAGCTCACATCAGGAAATCTGCACCAGTATTTTGACCACGTTATTACTTCTCAGAAGGCGGGGCATAAAAAGCCTGCACCGCAAATTTTTGAATTCAGCCTTTTTCAAAATGGCGTTGCTGCGCATGAGGCGGTTATGATCGGAGATAATTTACTGACCGACATAGCCGGTGCGCGAAAATCATCGATCGCCCATGTTTTTTACAATCCCGATAAAAATCCCCATAACGAGCAGGTAACACTTGAAATTGAATCATTGCAACAGTTGTGTGGTTATTTATAAGGTTGACAAAAAGTATACCTTTGCACCATAACTTCAACCCCGGAATCTTAAATCTTAAATCTAAAATAATTATATGTCTAACGGTTTTTTTAAAGTTCCATTTCCCAAAAACGAGCCGGTTTTGTCATATGCACCCGGTTCGAAAGAACGTCAATTGTTGAAAAAGGCACTCGAAGAAGGCCGAAGCAAACAGCTCGATATCCCCATGTACATTGGAGGCGAGGAAGTGCGCACCGGAAAGAAAGTAAAGCTGAGCCCTCCGCATGACCACCAACATGTACTGGGTTATTTTCATGCGGGTGACAAAGGCCATGTCGAGCAGGCAGTTACTGCCGCACTTAATGCAAAAGAACTTTGGTCAACGTTAAGCTGGGAATATCGCGCCAGCATCTTTTTAAAAGCTGCTGATCTGCTGGCTGGGCCATACCGCTATACCATTAACGCGGCCACCATGCTTGGTCAATCAAAAAATGCTTTTCAGGCTGAGATCGATTCAGCGTGTGAACTGATTGATTTTCTACGCTTCAATGTTTATTTCATGTCTGAGATTTACAATGAACAGCCCGATTCAGCGCCAGGTATTTGGAACAGAATGGAGTATCGGCCGTTAGAAGGGTTTGTTTTTGCACTTACGCCCTTCAACTTTACGGCCATTGCCGGAAACCTGCCTACCAGCGCGGCCATGATGGGCAACACGGTTGTTTGGAAGCCTGCCAACACGCAGGTGTATGCTGCCAACGTGATCATGCAGGTATTGAAAGAAGCAGGATTACCCGATGGCGTTATTAATCTTGTTTATGTAAGCGGCCCCGATGCCGGTGAGGTAATTTTTAATCATAAAGATTTTGCCGGAATACATTTTACCGGAAGCACAGGCGTATTCCAGGGTATGTGGAAAACCATTGGTGAAAATATTCATAAGTATAAAAGCTATCCGCGCATTGTTGGGGAAACAGGAGGTAAGGATTTTGTGATGGTGCATAAGAGTGCCAATGCAAAAGAAGTTTCGACAGCGCTTTCGCGAGGCGCATTTGAATACCAGGGGCAGAAATGTTCGGCTGCATCACGCGCGTATATTCCTTCTAACCTTTGGGATGACGTGAAGAAATACCTGGTAGAAGATTTGAAGAGCTTCAACATGGGCCCGACAGAAGATTTTGGGAACTTCGTCAACGCTGTGATTGACGAGAAAGCCTTCAACTCCATTTCGGGTTATATCGAAAAAGCGCGCACCAATCCGATGAACGAGATCATTGCAGGAGGAAAGTATGATAAATCGAAAGGTTATTTTATTGAACCTACTGTTATTCTTACCAAAGATCCTTCATCCATAACTATGTGTGAAGAAATTTTCGGCCCCGTGTTGACGATTTATGTTTACCACGAAGAGAACTTTGAACAAACACTTGAGTTGGTCGATAGTACATCACCATATGCGTTAACAGGTTCTATCATTGCGAAAGACCGGTATGCCATCGAAATGGCAACAAAGAAATTGACAAACGCTGCCGGTAACTTTTATATTAACGACAAACCTACAGGGGCAGTAGTTGGTCAGCAACCTTTTGGCGGAGCGAGAGGATCAGGCACAAACGATAAGGCTGGAGCGAAGGTGAATTTGCTGCGTTGGACTTCACTCAGAACGATTAAAGAAACATTTGTTCCTCCAACAGATTATCGTTATCCATTTTTAGATAAAGAGTAACTGATTACGTGAATTACGCTAAGCGTTCGACTGCATACAGCGGAATTTAGAGCGATACTGACGCCTTCAATGTTTCGTTGGACAACTTAAAAAGTAAGTTTCAGTTTCACCAACGGATTTGACACCTGGTTGTTTAATTGCGGGTTATATTCGCGCACAGGAAGTTTTTGATTGAAGAAGTAGTTTTCAGGCATCACGTTCATGGAAAATTGAAAAATTTTATTTTTTCTCCTGCCGCTTCCTTGCAAGCCGTTCGTCAGGTTGTCTCTTTTGTAAGTATAGAACAATAATTGATGGGTGATCAACGCCAGCCCTGTTGGAATTCCAATAGCGGCTATTGGTGAATCAATTTCTGTGACAGCAACAATTCCAAGTCCAATGAGGGCGGCACCTGCTGTTGAAAAACCAATCGTACTCCCTTGTTTTTTTGTGAGGTATGCATTTTTTACAATTTTTTGTCCCCACAGCGTTCCCAGAATTGTTCCTGCGGCCGGAATAAGAATAAGTGAACTTTGCTCTGTATTCTCGAAGCTTTCAGCCATCAGGGTAAGCCCAATACCTGTAGAAATTACACTGAGTGAACTGATGGCATCAACGTCTCCTTTTGTGTAATTATATCGTTTTGAAACAGAATTGCCAATGAAAAGTCCGGCAGCGCCACCAGCTAGCAGTGAAGCGCCAATCCAGTGAGCATTGTCGGCATCTGCTGAAATTAAAATTGAAGTTGTAATCCACGGACCCAATATTCCGTAATGCCTCATCAACTCAACGTGACCATCGGTGTAATTCCTTTTTTTTGAAAGTTGAAAGCCCACTTCTCCCAGTGCAATACTGCCAACAGTTGAAAGCCCCAGTAACCATTTATCTGAATGTTCAGATTCGCCTGCCACTGCAGCGCCCAATGCGCCTCCATAAATGAGTCCAAGAAATTTACCTGTATGACCGGCCCGCACGGTGGTTCGGGTAATACCCTCGTATCGTTTAGGGTTAAAAACCGGGCCCATTAGCCATAAACCTCCGGTAATTAATGGGATACCTGCAGCTGCAGCATTTTCGAGATCTGCCATGTAAACGATACTTGTGCCATAGTACATACCATAAAGCGCATTGATAACCCGATCGCGCGGCCTCCACTCAAATTCTTCCTGAACTATTTCTGGTTTTCGTGGAGTTAGAATTTCACGATCCCACTCAGGCTTCATTTGTTCATACTTGATTTTTTCTGAATCAGACAGGCGATTGAAATAATTATCCAGGTATGTTTTGTAGTCTTGGATGTAGGTAATTTCATTTGTTGTTAATGAATCACCTACCGTTTGCTTTTGAATCAGGTTCCGGTAAGTTTCCTTAGTAGCCTCAACCCAGTAGCCGCGTGCAGTATAAAGTTCCTGTGAGACTGCCCTTGTGTTTATCGTGAGAGAAATTGCGAGAACCAGTGAGTAAGCCGGGATAATTAGTTGCTTGACCATGACAGAAATCTTTCGAATATGAAGATGTTGAAAAATTAATACGTGGTCAAGCAACTTGGCTTACTTATTTTCTCATAAGCTGATCATCATTTAGGACTTGATTCTGACTCTCCATACCATCTGATTTTCCTGGAGAAATACATCAGCGCCCCAACAATCAGGAATAACCCGATACTTCCTAATAGTAGAGAGAAATCCTGTTGCAGGATGATGATGAATATAAATGAGTAAAAAATAACCAGTAGCGAAGTAAACAAAGCCACCAGACCCTTGCTGTGAAGAAAAGTTACCGAATACATGCTCACCAGGGTAACGGTTGAAATCGATGCGATGATGTAAGCAATATTATAACCTAATTGCTCCGAAATACTGAGCAGTAATGTATAGTAGATAATCAGCGCGGCTCCTATTAAAATATATTGAAAAGGGTGAATCCGAAGTTTGCGCGTGATCTCCACCAGGAACAAAGCAACAAATGTTAAGATGATGATGAGTTGGCCATACTTGGAAGTGCGGATGCTTTTTTGATATTGATCAACGGGTATCAGCAGTTTCACACCAAAATCAGAACCGCTTAATTTTTCATTGACTGTATTCCATTGCTGCGAAAAGGGTCTGTTGTAATGCAATACTTTCCAGGTTGCGGCAAATCCGTTTTCTGATATTTCACGTGCTTCAGGTAAAAACTCGCCATCAAAGCTCGGGTTATTCCATGCTCCTGAAAGTGAAACCAATGTTGTTTTACCTGTGGGAACAAAATTCAATCGCTGACTTCCTTTTAAGTTGAGCTTGATAGATGTGGCTCCGTTAAAATCATCAGCGGAATTCCAATTGAGCCTGGCAACCACGCCACTGCTGGAAAGTTCTCCGGTGTCTTCCGGGGATGGAGCGTAACGATTAGATGTGCCGGCTTCCGATATTCTCTGGACAAATACACCTAAGTTATTAGATGGCTCGGTTGTTTTGGGAGAATTGCCAACATTGAATACAAGGCTGTCATTGATCCCCCTCAAATCGGTAATGGAAAGAATCATGTAAGCGTCTTTCCAGATGATCATATTCTCTGAAATACTGAGTGAAGTAAAATCAGGTCGCTTAAAGGTCGATTGAATTTCCAATGCCGATGCGTATACGGCCACATCAAACATACCGCGATGAAGTACTTCAGGTGTAACTTTTCCGGTTACATCGAGGTTTTCAGGAAGAAAAAAATATTTCTCCAATCGTTCGATAATTTCAACGCCATCCTTACCACGGTCAATCTTTTTCTGAACTTTATAAGGAATTACCAGGATTGGCCCTGAAAGTGTTTGACTTCCCGACCACTTGGAAGAAACTTCCTGGACAACCTCATCAGCCCGCAGTTGACGTTCAACAATCAGTTCCTGAATCCATGTGGAGGGTATCAGTAAAATCAGTACTAGAAACCCTATTGAAAGAAGTTTGACCGTGATCGATTCTTCGATCCATTTATTAAGGCGTTCAAAAATGTTGAGCGATGCAGGAGGTTGATTTGTTTCCATGGAAGTTCTGGTTGATTATGATCCGGCAAACCGTGTTCCCAAAATACCTACTGCGAGTTCCAGCCAAGTAAGGATGAGTATGACCAGCAGCATAACACAGAGGGAAAGCCGATATGCAGTGTTCTTTACTATTCGTATCACGAGCTCACACGCGAAACCTGCGCCAAGCAGTAGCGTTCCTGCTACAATAAAGTCTGATAAATTCCAGTTAACTTCATCGGTAAACTGCATTGCTATAAAGGGTACGAGCAATATCAATGCTACTGTAAGCATCATACCAATAATGCGTTTGTTTAAGGTTGCCATCATTTTATTTTGTTATGTTTAAATGAATGAAATAGCTTCTTTGCTTATTGCTTACGTTGTTGTTTTATTAATTCTTCCAGGGCGTCCAGGTGTTTTTTGAAAACCGTACGCCCACGTTCGGTGGCTTTATATTTTGTGTTGGGCTTTTTATCAATAAACGATTTTGAAATTGAGATATACTTTTCTTTTTCCAGTGCTTTAATGTGTGACGCCATGCTTCCATCGGTTAGCCCGATGATTTCTTTAATAGCATTAAAATCATAGCTGTCATTCGCTACCAATACCGACATGATTTGCAACCGTACCCGGTGCTCCAACACACGATCCAGATTTTCGAACGGATTTTTCACTTGTCGTAACGGAAATACATGACTGTACCATAAATGATGTGCATCACGCCAAACCCTAACGACCAGAAAATAAGACCATAGCCGGGGACCATCGCTGCGAACATCCCTAAACCAATTTCGGTGTACCCGAGATACTGAACTTCATGATAGGTATTGCGACTGGCATTGATGAGGGCAACCCCATAGAACACCAAACTGGCTGACGCCACAATGGTGTAATTTTCTCTCGAAAGAAGAATAAGAATAAATAAACCGCCCGTTACCAAAGGAATCAACAAATCTTTTAGCAGTTGCTTGCTGGCATGATTCCATACGGCTATGCCAAATTTTTTTGCTTTTTTCATGCTTAGCCAATAGCCTGTGCCAATCGAAAAGGCCAGTACCAATGCAGCAATAAACATGAGTTTGACGATAACATTGTACTCATCCACATAGTGAAACCTGAATCCAAAAGGGGAAGCAGGATAGTATACCAGGTAGTAGGCTGCGGAGGCACCCATTAGCGCGTAAACTCCTGCCAGAATGCCCGACAAGCCACTCAGTGATATAAACTTAACTGACCGCTCCATCATGGTGCGGATGGAGGCGATGTCTTTTTCGTAGTCCTGAATTTCCTTCATATTAAAAGTACTTTGAATTACAAAGTTAGTGAACGATTTTACGCCTGCAAGGTTTCAGTGGTTATTCTGTAAAGATTTGGATGAATTTTGGAGAAAAATTTTTCGTGTCTTGAATAATATGACCTAATCGGTTAATATTGCACTCCTTTTTAGGGAATTCGTATGAATTCCTCCTTAGCTCAGATGGTCCAGACGAAGCGAAGCTTGTCTGGATGCTGACCAAAGCGTTAGCATTAGAGCATGGAGGGGTTAGATTAAGGATATTCCTCCTTAGCTCAGCTGGTTAGAGCACCTGACTGTTAATCAGGGGGTCCTTGGTTCAAGTCCAAGAGGAGGAGCGAAACCGGGTTAAGGACTAACCCGGTTTTTTTATGTATTTTATTTTATCCTCTACTCAATATCATCTGACATTTATTATGTCGGGCATACTGGGGAGGTAGAACAGAGACTTAGGCGGCACAATGAATTAGCTGGAGCCTCCTTTACTTCAAAGCATCGTCCATGGGTCTTGAAAGCAGTATTTTCCTGCAGTGAGGGTCGTGGATTAGCAATGAGGATAGAAAAATTCATAAAGAAGCAAAAGTCGAAAGCTTTTATTGAAGCGCTTATTCAAGGAGTTCCCTTAACTGGTATTTTAGCGCCTTTGGTTAGAGTCCCGCACAAGCGGGATTAATCAGGGGGTCTCCCGTAGGTACGGGATCCAAGAGGAGAACATAAAGAAGGCGCTTTTCGTGAAAGCGCCTTTGTTTTTTCAAGATAATTCCAATTCTGTCTCCATGATTGCTGTTAATAACCTATCGCTCCAGTTTGGTAAACGTGTTTTGTTTGATGAAGTAAATCTCAACTTCACCAATGGGAACTGTTATGGTGTTATTGGTGCGAATGGTGCCGGGAAATCTACTTTCCTGAAAATCCTTTCCGGAGACATTGATCCTACACGTGGAAATGTGAGCATGGAACCCGGTAAGCGCATGGCGGTGCTTCGCCAAAATCACTACGAGTTTGATGAGGTAACAGTGCTCAACACGGTGATGATGGGCCACAGCAAATTGTGGAAGATCATGCAGGAGAAAGATGCCATTTATGCCAAGCCCGACTTCTCTGAAGAAGATGGACTTCAAGCCTCGCACCTCGAAGCTGAGTTTGCCGAAATGAATGGCTGGAATGCCGAGTCTGACGCAGCCGCTTTGCTAAGCGGATTGGGAATTCTGGAGGAAGATCACTTCAAACTTGTAAAAGAATTAAGCGGAAGTCAGAAAGTACGTGTGTTGCTGGCGCAAGCCATTTACGGTAACCCTGATATTCTTATTCTGGATGAACCTACCAACGACCTTGATTTGAAAACCGTTGGTTGGCTTGAAGATTTTTTATTGGAATTTCAAAATACAGTGATCGTTGTTTCGCACGATCGTCACTTTTTAGATACGGTGTGCACGCACATTGTGGATATTGATTTTAGTGCTATTAAATTATTTACCGGTAACTATTCATTCTGGTACCAGTCCAGTCAGTTGGCATTGAGTCAGCGTTCATCGGCCAATAAGAAAGCCGAAGAAAAGAAAAAGGAACTGCAGGAATTCATTGCGCGTTTCAGTGCGAACGCCTCCAAATCGAGACAGGCCACCAGCCGCAGAAAGCTGCTGGAAAAAATTAACGTGGATGATATTCAACCTTCAACTAGAAAGTACCCGGCTATCATTTTTCAACAAAAACGTACGGCCGGTGATCAAATACTGCGCATCGAGAATTTGTCAGCTTCCTTAAATGGAGAGGTGCTTTTCAAAAACCTGGATGTTGCGGTTAATAAAGGTGATAAGATTGCTGTACTGAGCAAAGACAGTCTGGCTATCACTTCATTTTTCAAAATATTAGCTGGGGAAATGAAAGCTGATAGTGGTGAATTCACTTTCGGACAAACCATTACCACTGCTTACCTGCCCTCTAATAATGAAGCGTTTTTCCAGTCGAACGACAACCTGATTGACTGGCTAAGGCAATTTGCCGAAGAGGAAAATAAAGATGAGGTGTACATCCGCGGATTCCTCGGTAAGATGCTTTTCTCAGGCGAAGAAGTTTTCAAAAAATGTAATGTATTGTCAGGAGGAGAGAAGGTGCGCTGCATGGTTTCACGCATGATGTTGGCCGGAGGTAATTTCCTGATGCTGGATGAGCCTACGAATCACCTCGATCTTGAGTCGATTACTGCTTTTAACAATGCACTGAAAGATTTCCCCGGTACGGTAATTTTTGCATCTCATGATCATGAGTTCACGCAAACGGTCGCCAACCGTATTATCGAGATTACGCCTAACGGCTTCATCGATAAACTGATGAGTTATGATGAGTACATCGAAAATGAGAAAGTGGCCGAGCAGAAAGAGGCTCTTTATGCATAATCAGGACAATTTGTCCTGAAGGTTTCTCATAATCCTGATCATTTCGGTCATTCTGTCCTAAAAAGTCCTATCGGCATACTTTTTCCTAAGTAGGTTAATACAGGAATTAAAAATCATGTTTAACCAAAATCTTAAAAGTATGAATCTGATTCGTTATAACTCCGCGCTGAATGATTACACACCGTCATCTTTCAGCAATTTGATTGATCGTTTTTTCAACGATACCGTAGCCCGCAGCGGTGGATCTGCGTATTCCTTTGTTCCCCGGGTTGATATCATCGAGGAAGACAAGGCATTTGAAGTTCATGTAGCGGTTCCCGGCATGAAGAAAGATGACTTCAAAATTGATGTAAATGACAACTTCTTAACCATCAGCGGTGAGCGCAAGTACACCCGCGAAAAAAAGGAGAATAATTTCCATTCGGTTGAAACACAGTACGGAACCTTTAGCCGTTCATTCACACTGCCTGAAAATGTAGATGCTACTAAAATCAGCGCGAAGTATCTGGATGGTATCCTGGAACTGACCATTCCAAAGGACGAAAAGAAAGTTTTAAAAACTACCGTTAAGGTAAATTAGAAGACAGGGTTTGGGTTGAGGAGTGACCCCGTTCCGTTCCGATTAGTCGGGGCGGGCGGGGTTTTTTATTGTATTTGGTTTTTGAAACAGCTTGTTCTTTATAAATCCTTTTCCAGAAAAATACCGTTACCTTTCCTAATGAATGTAACGGATATGAAGCGAACGGTCATTTTAATGCTGGCGATTTTTGTCATTGCTTTTTCGGGAGGCGTACTGGGATCGTATGTTACCATGAAGTATTGGGAGCCCGTGGCCAGCTATAATTCTATTTCCGGGCGACAAAATTTAGTGCGGACAAACTTTTTAAATGATACGAGCTATCGTGTTCCGAAAGAGTTGAATTTTTTGTCTCCGGCACACGATGTGGTGGCCGGAGTTGTTCATATTCGTGCGTCTTACGGGGCGGCTTCGTTTAGTCTTAATCCGCTGGAACTTGCTTTTCGGCCCGAGGCGCGTTCGTCCGGATCAGGAGTAATTGTTTCGGATGACGGCTTTATTGTTACCAACTACCATGTGATTGAGGAGGCTACCAACATTGAAGTGATACTTAATAACAATCAACGTTTTTTTGCGAAGATAATCGGCATTGATCCGACCACCGACCTGGCCCTTTTAAAAGTAAAAGCCAAAAATCTTCCGTTTCTGAAGTATGGAGATTCAGACAATATAAAAATGGGCGAATGGGTATTGGCGGTGGGCAATCCTTTTGACCTCAACTCAACCGTAACGGCAGGTATCGTTAGTGCGAAGGCACGTAATATTGGTATCCTTCGCGATCGGAATAACCTGCAGGTAGAATCGTTTATTCAAACCGATGCGGCCGTGAATGTTGGTAATAGCGGAGGTGCCCTGGTGAATTTGAAAGGTGAGCTGATTGGTATCAACTCGGCCATTGCCACAGCCACCGGTAGTTATTCCGGGTATTCATTTGCTATTCCTGTAAGCCTTGTAAAAAAGGTGATGGATGATTTGTTGGAGTATGGTCGTGTTCAGCGGGGACTACTGGGTGTGCAAATCACCGACATGAATGCCGTGTTGGCCGAACAGCTTGACCTGCAAGTAAACCAGGGAGTTTTGATCACACGAGTGAACAAGGGGAGTGCTGCAGATGAAGTTCACCTGCAGGCAGGGGATGTAATTACCCAAATTAATGCAAGGCCGGTAGCAACAGTATCTGAATTGCAGGAATGGGTAGCACGCAATCGTCCGGGAAAGGAAATTGAAGTGAAGTTTTTAAGAAGCGGAGAACTGCACACGGTAAAGGCAACACTGAAGGACAATGAGGGGCGGGAAGAAATGGTTCGGGAAGAGGTAGTGACCCGGTTTAACGGCTTAACGGTCGAGGATGTAGAAATGCAGGAACTTGCCAAACTTAACCTTGAAGGAGGGGTTCGGGCAACATCCGTAAAGGATGGTAAATGGAAGGAAGCCGGAATTAAAGAAGGTTTTATTATCGCATTTATTGATCGGGTGCCGGTTGATAACGTAGCAGACCTCAATCGCATTCTGGAGTATAAAAGGGGAGGAATCTTAATCGAGGGATATTTCAACGGAGAGAAAAAGACCTACGGTTTGGATTGGTAAATTTCCCCTGATAGATCAAGTGCTGATTTAATTTTCCAATCTCGAGCCTTTCAACCCATCTCCTACATTTTATTAGCTTTGCGATCTCATTTCTCTATACGCTATGAAAAACTTTGGAATCCAGGAGGCCCTAGCCACATTAGGAATTAAGAAATCAAACCTTGGTACATCTACCGGCAATAAATGGATTAAAACTACCGGCAAACTAATTGAGTCCTGTTCTCCTGCCGATGGCAAGCTCATTGGAGGCGTTTACGCGGCTGATGCCAAAGCATTTCAACAAGTAGTAGATAAATCGAAGCAGGCTTATAAAGAGTGGAGGAAATGGCCTGCACCCAAGCGGGGCGAAGTGGTACGACAGGTGGGAGAGGCGTTGCGAAAATATAAGGAGCCGCTGGGTAAGCTTGTTTCGTATGAAATGGGGAAATCCTATCAGGAAGGATTGGGTGAGGTACAAGAGATGATTGACATCTGCGATTTTGCCGTTGGCCTTTCCCGTCAGCTTCATGGATTAACCATGCACTCGGAAAGACCGAGTCACCGCATGTATGAGCAATATCACCCGATAGGTATTGTGGGTGTAATCTCAGCCTTCAATTTTCCGGTAGCCGTTTGGTCGTGGAACTCCATGCTGGCATGGGTGTGTGGCGATACCTGTATCTGGAAGCCGTCTGAAAAAACTCCATTGTGCAGCATTGCGTGTCAGAATATTGTGAGTAAAGTCTTTCAAAAAAATGGAGTACCGGAAGGCGTGTCCTGTATCGTTAATGGCGATGCGTTGATTGGTCAACTCATGTCGAAGAACGAAGACATTCCGCTGGTGTCAGCCACCGGCTCAACCCGTATGGGCAAAGCGGTTGCTAAAACCGTAAGTGAACGATTGGGAAGAGCATTGCTTGAGTTAGGTGGTAACAATGCTATCATTATTTCTGAGAATGCCAATCTTGATATGTCGATAATCGGTGCGTTGTTTGGTGCTGTAGGTACTGCCGGCCAACGTTGCACCACAACACGCAGACTTATCATTCATGAAAAAATTTATAACGAAGTAAAAGAAAGACTGAAAAAAGCTTACGGTCAGTTGAAAATCGGAAACCCATTGGATACGGCTAATCACGTTGGCCCCCTAATTGATACACAAGCTGTAAAACTGTATAGTGATGCCCTTAAGAAAGTGAAAGCAGAAGGCGGTAAGTTTGTTGTGGAGGGTGGCGTGTTGAAGGGCAAGGGGTATGAGTCGGGCTGTTATGTTAAACCAGCCATTGCCGAAGTGAAAAATGAGTACGAGATTGTACAGCATGAAACGTTTGCGCCCATTTTGTATCTCATTAAGTATAAAACTATTGATCAGGCCATTGAAATTCAGAATGGTGTGAAGCAAGGGCTTTCTTCCGCCATCATGACTACGAACATGCAGGAGATGGAAAGATTCCTTTCACAGGAAGGTTCAGATTGTGGAATAGCCAATGTAAACATCGGGACTTCCGGAGCTGAAATTGGTGGCGCTTTTGGTGGTGAAAAAGAGACAGGCGGTGGACGTGAGTCCGGTTCGGATGCCTGGAAGGTATACATGCGCAGGCAAACCAATACGATTAACTATGGTAATACCTTACCCTTGGCGCAAGGTATCAAATTTGATATTTGATGATCTTTGGAAATCTGAATGAATCGTTTATTTTTATAAAACTATACCCCATACACCAACCCTATGCCATCTAAAAAATATCGTACCGTTATGCTAATCGATGACAATGAGATTGATAACCTCATTAATCAAAAAATGATCGAGGCTGCTTCCGTTACAGAAAATATTTATACCCATACTGGCGCGAAAAGCGCCATCGAGTTTTTACGCAACATGGAAAAAATGGATGTTGCCGATAAGGTACTTCCGGATGTAATTTTCCTGGACATTGACATGCCATTGATGGATGGATTTCAATTTTTGGAAGAATTTGAAAAGCTGGGCAACGTGGCAAAAAAGAAATGTAAGATTGTTATGCTTACATCCTCTATTAATCCGCAGGATTTTAACCGCTCGAAAAAGTACGATAACGTGAAACTCTACCTGAACAAACCGCTTTCGCACGAAAGCATTGTTAAGCTTGAGATTTAAAACCCTGTTAGTTTTTTTACCAGATTTTCATCCAGCTTAACCAGCATGGTAGGGGCAAAGTAACCTACTTTAAGGCCGCTCAGTTTCGGAATAACCGCTGAAATTTTCTTGGCCTTTTCTTTCTTGGCTTCACTCACCGAAATTTTAAGAATTTTGATGAAGAGCTGAATGTTTTCGCATCCATCTTTTCCAAACATTCTGATTTGCCGCTGAATGCTATTGGAAAGCTGGTTAAACAGTTCGTAGTCCTGCAGCAATACATATTGTAGCGCCAGTAACGATTTGATTTCAAGCAGGGTGTATGGATATTTTTTAAGACTAATCTCGTTTAGTAAACCATTGATTAGTTTGGCGGCTTCGTCATATTTTCCGGCATAATAACATACCAATGCGCGATAGGTAATATAAATCACATGCTTGGGTATGTCTGTGGAGTCTGCCTCGTAATCAGTCAGCAGGTTTTCACTCTCTTCATACAGTTCGTGTTCGTTTCCATTTCGGATACTCCTTTCCAATTTTGAAATCAGAAACTGAGAAGGGAATGTGTAGGTCGAATAGTTCGTTAGCAGGTTTGAAACGGCATCATTCACTTCTTCATAGAATTTTTCAGCCTGCCGGTAAACTTTATAATGATTATAATACTCTAGTTTTAAGAATTCGAACACCAGGTTCAGGTGATAGTAGATAGCATCCAGGGTATAGCTGTCAAATACTTTTTGAACCTTGTCAAAGATATCTTCGATGGATTCTAATTCTCCCTGTGCCGACTCATCAGGTTCCACAAATAAGCGGTGAAAAATAAACATGCAGCTTCTGTACACATACAGCCGGTGTGACTCATATAAATTAGCCACGTTCTGCATTTCTTTCATGAGTAAATTCAATCCTAACTTTTCAACTTCATCGCCTGTGAAGAGGTAACTGCCATATTTCTTAAAATAATCTGCCAACAGATCTTCTGCTTTATCAAGCGCCAGCATATAGGCCACATGCCGGTTGTAAAGCTGGGAGTATTGAAAATAGTCGGGTGAATTAACGTTCAGTTTTTTGAGGGATTTATAGATGACCGTCAGTTCGTTGGCCAGGTCATAGTCGATCAGTTCTTTTTCCAGTTTCTTCAGGGTGGCAATGGAGATCGTCTTTTTCTTGGTAAACAAAACTTCGTTGATGTTGGCTACCTTACGCAGTACGTCCGTCCGCGGACTTTCTAACTGCTGCATCAGGTATTCTTCGATTTTCAGGTTTAACCGCGAGCGAAGCGTATAGTAAGCGTTGGCATTTACCTCAAGCTCAGCCATGATTTTATTATCAGAAAGCTGTCGCTCCCGCAACGCTTTAAGCAGGTAAGCCGATTTGTCAGCATTACTTTCAATCAGCGAATCGTAAATGGTCTTGAAGTCTTTTTCCGATAACTGTTTTACAATATTCTTAAGCTTGGCCATAGTGGGGTATAATACAGTGAAAATTTACAAAAATTATCCGTGCATCCAATACAACGCCTGTTCAGGTTGCCTTTTATCCAGAAGTTTCATTACCTGTCCTATTGCCATACAGGCATTGAGGTCAAAGTTTGTAGTTTTACCTCACCAGTTTTTTCAATTTTGAAACGGATTACCGCGATAGTATTCTTTCAGGTTTTATTCCAGGTGAGCGCTTTGGCTCAGTTCACGGCCGAACATGCTGCCATGAATAATCTGAAAAAGGGCAAGTGGGAGAAGGCCCGGGCTCAGTTGTCAAAAGCAATGCGGAAAGACAGTGTGAACGCAGAAGCGCGTTATATACTGGCGGTATATTTTTTTACGCCATCCAACCCTGCTTTTCAAATCGACTCTGCTTATCAGCATACCATGCAAGCCCTTTCCGACTTTCAGGTTACTTCCTTGAGGCACCGCGACCGGTTGAAAAAGATTCCACTCGATAGTATGGTGCTTATTATGTTTCGTCAGCAAATTGACAGTGCCGCTTTTGAGAGGGCTAAACGATGGAATACGGAAGAAGGGTACATTGACTTCCTGAAACGATTTCCATTCGCCATTCAGCAGGAACAAGCGGCCGAGCTTCGCGATGAGGTTGCGTATGTGAATGCAATGAAAGCGAATACCTACGTTGCTTTTTTGAAATACCTCGAAAAGTACCCTGAGTCGGCAAGGGCACCGGAAGCAAAAGCCCGCTATGATAAACTTTTGTTTGAATCTAAAACAAAAGATAAAAAGTTATTGAGTTACGAGTCCTTCTTAAAGGAATACCCTAAAACGCCTTATCGGCTTGATGTTGAAAAACAAATTTTTGAGATATCCACCGCATCAGGTGAAGCCTCTGTGTTTGAGAAATTTCTACAGAATTACCCGGAAAGCTCAAAATCTAAATTGGCGCAACATATTTTGTATTACTTGCTGAAGGATGATGACCGTTTAATACCACCATTCATTCTGAATGACTCCATCCGAAAACAGCAGGAGTTAGAGAAGCATTACCTTGTTCCTTTTTTAAAGAACGATCGCTATGGGTTTATGAATGAACATGGTGAAGAAATCATAGAACCTGCTTTCACCGAAATGCCTGACGATTATTTGTGCGGAAATGTGATGGATCAGGTGCTGGTATTTCAGGATAGGATACTGGCACGAAATGGTGCAATCCTTTTCAAGGGAGTGGTGGATGACACTGAGCGACTTGGGTACGGTTTTATGGAAGTTCGTTCTGACCGGTGTGTGATGATCATTCATGTTTCAGGGTTTAGCATTGGCATTGGTGACAATTGTTATCAGGATGCTAAAATGCTGGGTAAAAACTACCTGGCATTGAAACGCGAAAACCGTTGGTCGGTGTGGACACTGACCGGAAGAATGCTGATTGATTTTGTTTGGGATGACGTTGAGCGCATGGGTGATGTGGTGGTTTTTCGGAAATCCAACAAATACAAACTTGTCAGGATGAGTGATGTGTTTGGGGTTGCCAATCAGGTTGCAATTCCCTACGCGCAAGAGTTTGACGATGTGAAAGCATGGGCAAATGGAATGTTTTGGGTGAAGGCTGGAAATGAACAAGGAGTGCTAAACCAAAATTTAAAAGCCTGGATCAAACCAGGAAACCAGGAAATTACACCTTCTTTTTTCGGTTCGATATCCCGAACTGCAGTAGGCTATAAACTTCATGAGCGATCTTCTTCACCCTCTCAGAATTTTATTCGTGTGAAAGTGAATCAACCCTGGGTTGCGGTGCAACATGCGGGGATGTGGCAACTCATCGATCCGGTAACAAAACAATTTACCAGCCCATCCTTCGACAGCATTTCGTTTAATGGACCTTTTTTTATTGGAATCAGAAATGACAGCCTTCGTATATACATGACCAGAGATAATTTCATTGAATTGAAAAAATCCCGGCTTCAGTTTTTGCCGGGGCGCGATTCGTTGTATTTCTTGCTGGTAGAAGAGGTCGGAAAGAAAACCCTGTATGATTCAAAAGGTCGGCAGGTGTTCGTGGCTGATTATGATAAGGTAGAGTATAACAACGAAAGCTATTTTACAGTATTAAAAAAAGACAAACGGGGAATCATTAACCTTCACGGGAAACTGATCGTGCCTACTGAATATGACGCTCTTGGAACGGTTAAACAGGGTGTGGTACAAACCTTGCGGGATAAGAAATTTGGTTTGCTCGATATTGTTCATCGAAAAGAAATCAAAGCGGAGTATGATAAAAATATTGTATCGTACAATCCCAAAGTAAACATTGCCTGTAAAGGAGGTTTGTGCGGACTGGTTGGATGGGACAATAAATTTATTACGCCTTTAGAGTTTGAAGAAATTCGGTATTGGAATGACTCTTCGGCACTTGTAAAAAAGAGCTTCAACTGGATCATTTATAATTTTGTAGAGAAGAAGATGGTAATGGACAAAATCAAAACTTTCAAAAAAGTACAGGATACAGAGGGTGAGAAGGTTCTGATTGTTCAACAAGAGAACAAATACGGTGTTATCAGTAATCGGAAGGGAATAATTATCCCACCCACGTTTACCGACATTGTTAATCTTGGGTCCTCAACTGCCCCGTTGTATTTTACCGAAAAACATGTTGAGGAAGCCTCTATTTTTGTGGTGATCTATTATGACAAGAGTGGAGTTTTATTGCGCAGGCAGGTGTTTGAAACGGATGATTACGAAAAAATTTATTGTTCTGGTAATTAAGTAATTACCCCGGTTTTCTGACTATTCTTTTCAGATTCAGATATTAGCCGTTAATTGCCGCCATGAAAAATCTCTTTACCTATTTACTTCTGCTGGCAAGTTTGTCGGCCTGGGCGCAGGCGGGTAACGACCGCCCTAAACTCGTTGTTGGAATTATTGTGGATCAAATGCGTCAGGAGTATTTGTATCGGTATAACAGCAAGTTTGGTGAAGGAGGATTTAACCGATTGATCAATGACGGTTTCATGCTCAAGAATGCACATTATAACTACATACCCACCGTTACTGCTGTAGGCCATGCATCGGTTTACAGCGGAACAACACCGGCTATTCATGGAATTATTGGCAATGAATGGTATGATAAGGAATTAAAGAAGGATGTCTATTGTGTAAATGACGACCAGTTTAATACAGTTGGAAGCACATCCGTTAAGGAAGGAAAAATGTCACCTCATCGGTTGCTTTCAACCACCATTACAGATGAGCTTAAATTGGCTTCGCAAAAACGATCAAGGGTAATTGGGGTTTCAATCAAAGACAGAGGTTCCGTGCTTCCGGCCGGTCACATGGCCGATGCCGCCTATTGGTATGACGAAAATACCGGCAGATTTATTACCAGTACGTATTACATGAATCAGCTTCCGCAATGGGTTGAAAAATTCAACCAGCTTAATTTGCCCGATAAGTATTTATCCCAGACCTGGAACACGCTGTTTCCAATTGAGCAGTACATTGAAAGCGGCCCGGACGATACTCCGTATGAGAGAAAATTTGACGGGAAGGATAAAATGGTTTTTCCTTACGACCTGCCGGAAATGAAGAAGAAGGTTAAAGAATCAAAAAAATATAAAATTCTTTCTTATTCCCCCTTTTCAAATGATTACCTCACCGAGATGGCCAAGGCAACTATTGATGGTGAGAAACTTGGCACAGGTGATTGGACAGATTTTTTATGCGTGTCGTATTCGGCTACTGATAAAATCGGTCACGAAGTTGCTCCTAACGCCATTGAGTTGGAAGACGTTTACGCCCGGTTGGATAGAAACCTGGAGGACTTATTGAAGAAACTTGACCAAACGGTAGGCAAGGGAAATTACCTGGTATTTCTTTCGGCCGATCATGCCGTGGCAGAAAACCCACAGTTTCTGCTCGACAACAAAGTGCCGGCAGGTTATTACAAGCCCGAACTTAAAGCAAAACTCAACGCTTATCTGCAACCCTATTTTCCCGGAAAAAATTTAGTTGAAAGCGCTATCAATGAGCAAGTATATTTTAATCATGAAGCATTCAGTACCGATCCCAAAGCAGGAGGTGTCGATCTGCTGATTGCCACCGAATTGGCAGTTAATTTCTTATTGCAGGAGAAAGGCGTTGCCAATGTTTTCCCTAAAAGTATTTTACGTCAGGGCGATTATGCTGAAGGCGGACATAAGGGAATGGCTATTCGCGGCTATAACCCAAAGCGAAGCGGAGATATTTCGATAGTACTTCAGCCGGGCTGGTATGAAAGCAGTCGTATGGAAGGAACAACACATGGTTCGCCATACACCTATGATACCCACGTACCTGTTTTATTTTATGGAAAGGGAATTAAACAGGGGTCGTCTGTCCGGTACCACCCAATAACAGACATTGCTCCAACCTTGTCTATTCTATTGAAAACAAAATTCCCCAGTGGTGCAACCGGTCAACCGGTAGCAGAGCTTTTTGAATAAATGATATTTTCAACCATTTCCGCGAAATCCCTATCTTCCCACTTTTAAGAATTACTCCATGAGCGAAACAAAATTCAAACCGGTACTCGGACTGTGGGATGCTACCATGATTGTAGCTGGTTCCATGATCGGTTCAGGTATCTTCATCGTTAGTGCGGATATCATGCGAAATGTTGGCAGTGCCGGATGGCTGATTGGTGTTTGGGCTATTACAGGATTTATGACCATTACTGCAGCCGTGAGTTATGGCGAGTTGAGCGGCATGTATCCCAAAGCGGGCGGACAATATGTATATCTTAAAGAAGCCTATAATCCTCTGATGGCCTTTTTATATGGCTGGAGTTTTTTTGCGGTAATTCAAACGGCTACCATTGCAGCAGTAGGTGTGGCCTTTAGCAGGTTTACGGCTTACCTGATACCACAGGTAGGCGAGAATGTTATTTTACTTGAACCCTTTGGCTTGTCGATATCGGCCGCTCAGTTACTGGCTATTGCCATGATTGTGTTATTGACCTATACTAACACACGCGGAATACAGGGAGGGAAAATTATTCAGAACACCTTTACGGCAGCAAAACTGTTATCGCTTTTCGGATTAATAATCCTGGGGTTTTTATTAACGAAGGAAAGCTTCTGGACACAAAACTGGCAAACGGGTTTTCATTCCATGCAGGATTTGGGAGTGGATGGGGCAGGTAAAGTTCCAACCGGATGGATGGAAATTGGAGGGATTGCACTACTGGGTGCTATTGCTGCCTCCATGACAGGGTCCATTTTCAGCAGCGATGCCTGGAATAACGTAACGTTTATAGCCGGTGAAATTAAAAATCCTCAGCGCAATATCGGGTTGAGTTTGTTCCTGGGTACGTTAATGGTTACGGTACTTTACATTACCGCCAACCTGATGTACCTGCACGTGCTTCCCTTAGATGGAATCGCGTATCCGCAAGCTGATCGCCTGGCGATTTCTGCCGCTAACCAGATTTTTGGCGATGCCGGTAAGTTTGTGATTGCCGTGCTAATTATGATTTCAACGTTTGGTTGTAATAATGGATTGATTTTGGCGGGTGCGCGTGTTTATTATACGATGGCGCTCGATGGCGTGTTCTTCAAGAAAGCCGGCACGCTCAATAAGAACTCTGTTCCGCAATGGGCACTGTGGGCACAGGCTATTGTTGCATCGTTGCTTTGCCTGAGTGGTGAGTATGGAAACCTGTTGGATATGGTTTCGTTTGTGGTGGTGATTTTCTATGCCCTTACTATTGCTGGAATTTTTATTCTGCGAAAGAAGAGACCCGACATTGAACGGTCGTACAAAGCATTTGGCTATCCGGTTTTACCGGCTATTTATATTCTCATGGCGATAACGTTCTGTACGTTACTGATTATTTATAAACCGGCCTTTACCTGGCCCGGACTCATCATTACGCTAATTGGAATACCCATCTATTACTGGGCCATGAGGGGGAAAAATGCTAGTGCGTAAGTTGTGATGCCATAATTTTCAAACCTTCTGAAAAGGAGTGCGGTTCATAGCCCAACTCCTTTTTTGCTTTTTCAATGATGAAGCCGGTTTTCAACGGTCGCCTGGCTGGTTGGGTAAATTGGGTTGAGTCGGTTGGCAGAATGAGCGAAGCATCGAGCTTAAAGAAATCAGCTGTTTTCAGGGCAATATCAAAGGGAGTTAAAAAGTCCTTCCCCGAAATATTGTAGATACCGGTAGCTTTTTTTGTTGCAGTAAGAAAACAGCCTATGGCCAGGTCTTCGGCAAGGGTGGGTGTTCGCCATTGATCATTCACAACCGATATTTTTTTTCCTTCTTCCAGGCTTTTCTTTACCCATAATACAATATTGGATCGGCTCATGTCGGCCGTAACGCCATACACAAGAACCGTACGAAGAATACTCCAATGGATATTGCTTGATTGAATGAGTTTTTCGGCTGCCAGTTTGGTCGCGCCATAAAAATTAATCGGGTTGGGTTCTGCCTGTTCATCCAGTGGGCCATGACTGCCATCAAAAATGAAATCAGTAGAAACATGAACAAGGTGAATATTATTTTTGCTGCAGGCGGTTACCAGGTATTCAACAGCGGTAACATTATTGGCCGTGCAGGTTTCCCGGTCGGTCTCGCACTGATCAACCTGAGTCATAGCGGCTGTGTGAATGACCACATCGGGCTTTGAAGTTTCGATAACCGATTGAACCTGACTTTCGATGGTTACATTCATCACATGAAATTCACCGTGCGATACCGGTATAGCAGGAGGTTTTCTTGCAGTAGCAATCAACTGGTGTTCTTGTTTCTGCCGGAGCAGGGCAACAAGTTTTTGACCAAGAAGACCGTTTGCGCCAGTAACAAGAATTCTCATGCTAGTAATTTCCTTCTAAATTAGTTGCTCTCAGGAAAAATATATCCGTACTCCTTTTCAATTTTTTTGCGAGACATTTCTTCGACCGTAACAACCATACGAATATCCTCGGTTGGCCGGTCGCTGCTGTTGCGGGGTTGTTCGGCAATTTTGTCAACGACTTCCATGCCCTTAATCACTTTTCCGAAAACGGTATAATCGCCATCTAAGAAAGGTGCTCCGCCTACTGTTGTATATTTTTCTTTTTGTTCAGGCGAGAAGACAAACGGGGTGTAGGTTGGTTTCTCTTTACGGATGAGTGTGTCGCTTGCCTCAAAAAATGAAGTGATCCATTGGCCATCTTGTGCCCGTTGCTTTTCTCCAATCTGGATACGCAGTGATTCATATTTAGGTAATACTAATATTTCCCTCAGGTATGCGCTTTTCCTGCTCATCTGGATGTTTTGTTCCAGTTGTGTTAATTCTTCTGACGTGCTTTTTTTTCCCTGAACAATATAGAACTGACTTCCGCTTGAGGCTTTAGTGGGATTCATTTGATCGCTCAGGCGTGCTGCAGCCAGAGACCCGCGTTCATGAAAAAATTTAGGATTGAATTCGGCATCGATGGTGTAACCCGGACCTCCGTTACCAAGGGGTTGGTCAGGCAATGCTTTTTTTGAGTTAGGATCTCCACCCTGAATCATAAATTCTTTCATCACCCGGTGAAACAAAAGACTGTCGTAAAATTTTGACTGGGTGAGTTTGATGAAGTTTTCTTTGTGCTTAGGTGTTTCGTCATACAAAAGCGCAACCATGTTGCCGAACTTGGTTTGAATGGTGATTACCTGTTCTTTTTTGTTGTTTTGTGAATAGACGGTTAAAGAACAAATTAAAAGAGCAATGGATAGAAAAGATTTATTCATAGAGCTAAGGTAGGTCGCAAAAATAACTAAATAGTTGAAAGTGAGTATGGGCGATCAGACGGGGATATCCTGAAGAATTTTTTCACCACCGTTTTGTAAAACCTCCAGAGCAACTTTCTTGCCAAGCTCCTTGCTTTCGGCCAGCATCGCGGAGCGTTTAATTTTTACAACCTGCTTGCCGTCAAGGGAGATGACTCCTGCTTTCAGGGTAATCAGGTTTCCTTCGTATTGAGCGTAACCGAAAACCGGGATATTGTAACCATGGTTCAGTGTTTTTGAAAAGGAGCGTTCCGTTCGAATGCAATCTTCTGTTTCTTCATGGTTGACCCAGCGTTGAATTACCTCTTTTTTGTCAAACGAAAGTTTTTTATGACACTCCACAACCATACTTCCCTGTCCAATGGCCGGAACAAAGTAACTGGTTTCCATTTTTTCCAGGATTAATTCGTCCAGGTCAAGGTGATGAACATCAGCGTAAGCGAGCAGTAACGCATCGAACTCTCCATTTTTCATGCGTTGAATTTGAGCGGGAAGGTCGCCCTGGGCAAAAGTGGCTTTTATGTGTGGATAAAAATGTCTGATAAACGCCATTCTTCGAATAGAGGAAGTGCCAATGGTAATGGCATCTAAAAGACTCAGGTCTTTGTTAAGGCTTAGCAGTACATCATGGGGAAGATCGCGTTCTGTAAAGGCAATTAATTCCAGCGCCTCGTGCAAATCGGCAGGCACATCCTTTCCGTGGTAAACAGCAATATCGATGCTTCCGTTAAGAAGTTTTAATTCCAGGTTTTTCTTCGGATCATGCTGATGGTTAGCCTCAACGGAAATAATTTCAGTCGTATACCCCGATGGCTTAATGAGATTAGCCACATAACCTGCTTGCCACAAGGCAAGTTTATTATCTTTTGTGCCAATCCGGATATGCTTGCTCATGGGTTGATGGTTTTTGAAAGTTGTAATGATAAATCGAGGAAAATCATTTTGGCGCTTCCGTTCCGCTCCAGGTGATAGGCAGCATCATTCATCAGTTTGAATGACTGTTCAATTTTTTGAATGTTCATTACCGTGCTAAACTGTTGAATGAATGTTAGCTCTTCCCCCTGAATCCGGTGAATAGAGCCGGCTTTTGAAATAGTTAACAGCGTTTCCCGCATCATGTTCATGCCGTAATGCAACACATTTCGTTGCCTTAGTTTATCCAGTGCATGAAATTCTTCAGCTTTCACTACCAATTCTCCTATTCTTTTCCTGCTGTGGCAGGCACGCATCCAATCCATAAAAAGTTGGGCGTTGTCGTCTTCCTCATTTTCAGCAAGCGTCAGGGCTAAATTTAAGTTTCCTTCTGCCAGTTGGGCAATACGCGAGGCGCGCTTTTTATCTACTGATTTTTTCTCCTCCAAAAAATTTTCAACCACGCTATCGTCCAGCAGGGGAACATTCATGAGTTGCGTGCGTGAAAGGATGGTAGGAAGCAATTGATCGGCCGCATTGGTTACTAAAATGAAGTACGTGTGCGCGGCAGGCTCTTCCAGAATTTTCAAAATGCCATTCGCGGCAGACGGGTGCATAAACTCTGGCTGCCAGATGATCATTACTTTGTACTGACTTTCAAATGGCTTTAAGGAAAGCGCTTTTACAATTTCGCGACTTTCTTCACGGGAGATGAAAGCCTGTTTATCCTCTCCTCCATAAAAGGCAGTCCAATTATCTAAATCACCAAAGGCTTGCTCTGTTAAAAATGCTCTCCACGATTTTAGGGTATCGGCTTTAAACCGTTCCTCATCTTTATCATTTTTCACATTGCTCAACGGAAAAACAAAATGGGTATCGGGATGAATGTATTTCAGACTTTTGCTGCACGCAGGGCAGGTACCACAGGCATCATCTCCTTTATTTTGGCAATGAAGGTAAGTGGCATACGCCAATGCCAGCGGCAGGTTGAGGGCGCCTTCAGCCCCCGTAAATAGCTGGGCATGCGCGATGTGTTGATTTTTTACGGAGTCAACCAGTAAGCTTTTTGTTTCGACTAAACCAGGTATTTCTGAAAACCTCATATTATCCTTAATAACAGTAACAATAAATTTTGTGATTGCCTAACTGTGTATTGCTACTATTTATTTACTCTTGTCCCAAACCCGGTAGCCGGATGTTAGTTCAAAAACATTGGTTAAGATATCCTTGTCAACGTCTGTCAGCTTCTGGTTCTTTCTTTCCATAACACGCTCAGCCGTTTCAAATGCTTTTTTTAGTTGATAGGTTGTGAAGCCGCTTGCCCCACCCCAGGCAAAGGAAGGAATGAAGTTGCGGGGAAATCCATCCCCAAAAATATTGGCCGAAACGCCCACCACTGTACCGGTATTAAACATAGTGTTAATGCCACACTTGCTGTGATCGCCCATAATCAATCCGCAAAATTGTAACCCGGTATCGGTAAAACCGCCTTTCGCGTAGTTCCAAACCTTTACATTTTCATAGTTGTTTTTCAGATTAGAGGTATTGGTATCGGCACCCAGGTTACACCATTCACCCAGTACGGTATTGCCAATAAATCCATCGTGCGCTTTGTTGCTGTTACCAAAAATTACGGAGTTGCTCACTTCACCGCCCACTTTTGAGAAAGGGCCAACGGTTGTATCGGCTCTCATTTTTCCTCCCATAGTAATAACAGATTCTTCACACAATGCAAACGGCCCTCGGATAATGGCGCCTTCCTGCACGGAAGAATTTTTTCCAAGATAAATCGGGCCATTTTCGGCATTCAGAATCGCGCTTCGAACGGTCGCGCCTTCTTCAACGAAAATATTGGTGTCGTTGTACACGGCAGTATGCTGATCGTGAACACCGGCTGATTTTCTTCCTGTGCTGATCAACGCATAGTCTTCTCTGATTTGAGCAGCATTAAACTGAAAAATTTTCCAAATCTGATCTACGATTGTTACCGGCTCGGTGAAAATTTGAGGTGCACTTTGTTTTAAGTCCGGAAGCGCCATCTCTTCACTGCGCCAGGCAAGAATAAAGTTGTTATGAACTAGCACTTCATTTGGCTTCAATGATTTTAAACGCAGCGTGGCAGGGGCATCGGGGCACCATGCGCCATTGATGAACAAGTTGTCTTTAGACGGATTAGCCGGAAATTTCTTTTGCAGATAAGGCTCAGTTAAAAACGAGATGGTTGTGTTGAATCGTTTTTCCCATTTCTCAGCGATGGTTAAAATGCCAACCCTGATGTTGGATACAGGCCGGGTAAAGGAAAGGGGGAGGAGGTTTGTGCGAATGGCCGGATCGTCAAACAAGACTATATTCATAGGGTGTAAAGATAGAATTATTCCTGCAGCCTCACGAGGAGCGGGTAATGGGAAAAATGCCAGTATAAAGGAAAGCAATAAAAAAACCCTGACGGAATCGTCAGGGTTCTCATGCATATAATTAAGAAGAAGTATTAAGCTTTCTTTTGGTACTTATTCTTGAACTTCTCAACACGGCCTGCTGTATCCACAAACATTTTCTTGCCGGTAAAGAACGGGTGTGAAGCCGAGCTTACCTCGACTTTAATAACGGGGTATTCGTTGCCGTCCTCCCACTTAATCGTTTCTTTTGATTTCATGGTTGAACGCGTCAGGAACTTGAAATCACTGGATAAATCGTGAAATACTACTTCCTTGTAATCTGGGTGAATGTCCTTTTTCATCGTAAATTCTTCGGTTTTCCTTAAAAGGACTGCAAAGATAAGGACTGAGGATGGAAATTCAAGACTTGCCTCCAACATTTTTGCCTATCGCCTGAACCTCGTATTTTGCCTGAACCTTTACTTTAAGATGAAGAGAATTGCTCCATTTTTACTGCTTTTAACACCTTTTGGGCTTTTTGGCCAAAGCAGTTATGTTTCCCTTAATGAAAGTTATTACCACACGATAGACCGGTACGAGGTTAAATCGGGGCAAATTATTCCACACCTTTTTACCACGGTAAAACCCTATAAGCGGTTGGCTGTTGTTTCCTTTCTGGATTCGGCTAATCAACTTGGGGTGTTTACCTCACAGGCCGATCGGTTTAATCTTGAGTATTTTCAAAACGATAACTGGGAGTGGGCAAGGCCCGAAACCAACAATTCGCGAAAGCCCTTTTTAAAGTACTTCTATAAGAAGAAATCAGATTTCCTGTTTGTCGACAAACCACCCGATTTTGACCTGCACGTGAACCCGGTTTTATATGCGGGCATTGGAAAAGATTCTGAAGCCGATGATTACCTGTTCATCAATACACGAGGTGTTGAACTGCGCGGTATCCTGGATCAGAAAATTGGTTTTTATCTTTACCTGGCCGATAATCAAACGCGGACACCCTCGTATGTAACCAAAACAATCACCGACAGTGCCGATGTTGGCTATTATCCTGTACTTCCGCATGAAGGTTTCTGGAAAACTTTTAAAGACAACATGGGTTACGATTTTTTACATACCCGCGGATACATCAGCTTTGAGGCGACCAAACACTTTAACCTTACCTTCGGTCAGGATCGTTTCTTTATTGGCAATGGTCAGCGATCGTTAATATTTTCCGATCATGGCCCGCCCTCACTTTTTCTGAAAGGAAACATTAAAGTATGGCGGTTGAATTATCTCTTTTCATTAAACAGAATGGTAGCGGATGCGCGCGGTAGTGCTTCCGGGCTCCGGTCGGGAAGCAAGTATCCTGATAAATTTGTAGCCCTTCATCATCTTAGTATAAACATTGGAAAGAAATGGAATGTAGGCGTTTTTGAATCCGTAGTTTTTACCGACTCTACTTCATTTGAATGGTCGTACCTGAACCCGATTATTTTTTATCGTGCCATTGAACAGCAGTTTGGAAGCAGCGACAATGTTATTCTGGGTATGGATTTCAAATGGAACGCTCTCAAAGGTGTTTCCTTGTATGGGCAGTTTGTGCTCGATGAATTTGTGCTGGATAACATCAAAGAAGGCAACGGATGGTGGGCTAACAAATTTGGAATACAGGCGGGTGTAAAATATTTCGATGCGTTTGGCGTCTCCAATCTTGACTTACAGGCAGAGACCAACATCGTACGGCCGTATACGTATTCGCATGGCAATCCGGTTACGAAGGAGAACGGAATTCCATACGGAAGTTATTCGGGCTATTTGCAACCCATTGCTCACCCGCTGGGGGCAAATTTTAAAGAGTTTATCGGTGTAGCACGATACCAGCCCATTCCCCGGCTTAACCTAACCGGTAAACTGATGTTGATGCAGGTGGGTCGCGATACCACCAGTTTCAATTGGGGAGGCGATATTTTGAAAAGCAATTCAGACAAAGAACAGGATTTTGATAATACCATTGGGCAAGGTGTAAAAAACGATATTTTGTTCGCATCGTTTACGGCCACCTGGCAGGTATGGCATAATGTATTCATAGATGCTTCCGTTGTTGTTCGGAAGAGTGAGAGCCCCGTACCTGTCTTTCATAACAATACTACCGTAACTTCCTTAGCTTTGCGCTGGAATATTGCACAGCGATTGTACGAGTTTTAACGTCAGATGAAGATATACCTCAGAATTTTCGGATATGCACCAGGGTCAGCATCACGTCTGGTGAAGTTCATGGTCTATGCAATTTTTGGTGTCATCTTCAGCGCGGGGTATTTGGCCCTCACGATGCCGATGTTGAAGATCTTATTCAATCCGGATGTTAATGCAATCATTCCTCCAGCGCCTGGAGCCTTTGAACTTTCTAAGACTTTTGTAGAGGCTTTTTTCAATCACCATTTTATCCGGATCGTTCATGAGCAAGGGCCGCACCAAACGTTATTGTACATCTGTATTGGAATTGTTTTACTGATGATCATTGGTAATACCCTGCGTTATTTCGAGCGTATGACCGCTTCACGTATTAAGGTAGATGTGGTTAAAAACATCCGGATGCATATTTTCAAAAACATCACCAATCTTCACATCGGGTATTTCAACGATCAGCGTAAGGGTGATTTAATGTCGCGTTTCACAAACGATGTATCGGAGGTGGAGACTTCCGTTTCAAACAGTATGAAATCGGTCATGAAAGAGCCGATAACTATACTGGTGTATCTTATTGTATTGTTTACCATTTCCTATAAGCTTACGTTATTCACCCTCATTTTGCTTCCGATAACCGGGGGCATCATCGGCAGAATCATTAAGCGGTTGAAACAAAAAGCTAAGCAGAGCCAGCAGGCGATGGGCAGGATTGTCAATATTCTGGATGAAACCTTTGGGGGTATGCGTGTCATTAAAGCTTTTAACGCGCGCAATTTCATTATTAATAAAATTGATAGCGAAACTAGTTTTCACCGAAAGGTAAACTTATCGATAGCGCGAAAAAATGAACTGGCATCACCACTTTCGGAAGTGTTAGGGGTTATTATCGTGGCTGTTATTTTGTATTATGGTGGTAACCTTGTGCTGGAAGGTTCCGATGAGTTGAAGCCCGAACAGTTTATGGGTTTCCTGGTGTTTTACGCCTCGATGATTCAGCCTGCGAAAAATTTTACCAATGGCATTACCTCCGTTCAAAAAGGTACGATTGCAGCCCAACGTATTTTTACAATTATCGATACCGAACCGGTTGTTAAGAATAAGCCTGATGCAAAAGAGTTGGATGCCTTCAGAGAGAGCATTGAATTTAAGAATGTGAGTTTCGCCTACGATCGTGAGCCGGTTCTCAGAAACATTAACCTGAAAATTGAAAAAGGAAAAACCATCGCATTGGTTGGGCCATCAGGCGGAGGGAAGTCAACGTTAGCCGACCTGGTTCCACGTTTTTATGACCCCACGCAAGGCGAAGTTTTGTTGGATGGAATTTCTCTTGCAGATTATGAAATAGAATCGTTGCGCAAGCAAATGGGGGTGGTTACGCAAGAATCTATTCTTTTCAATGACACCATCTTCAACAACATCGCTTTTGGAATGGAGAATGCCAGTGAAGAAGCGGTGATCCATGCCGCCAAGGTTGCCAATGCCCACAGTTTTATTATACAAACCGAAGACGGTTACAATACTTTCATTGGTGAGCGCGGTTCCAAACTTTCGGGTGGTCAGCGTCAACGTATTGCCATTGCACGAGCTGTGCTCAAGAATCCTCCGATTCTGATTTTAGATGAGGCAACTTCGGCACTCGACTCAGAATCAGAGAAACTGGTGCAGGAGGCTCTAACAAACCTGATGATGAGCAGAACATCCATTGTCATTGCTCACCGCCTTAGCACTATACAACATGCCGATGAAATTGTGGTGATTCAAAATGGCCACATTGTTGAGCGGGGAAGGCACGAGGTGTTGATTGGGCAAAATGGCCTGTATAAAAAGTTGAGTGAGATTCAAAAAGCCTGATTTTAAGCTCATTAGAATTTTAGGTTTTCAGCAAAAAGACTAAGTTTGTTATTCAACCTTACCGTTATGATGAAAAGGAACAGGCTTATTTTCTACTCGGTCTTCGGATTCCTTCATTTATTTATTTTTCTGACAGCCTTATACATCGATTATGTTGGTAAAAAGGATGTTGGTGCACTTTTTAAACTGTACGATAATATTTGGATGTTGAAGTATGGATCATTAATCCTTCTCATTTTGTTTGCTACAAATGTAGTTCTTCACTATCGGGATAACCGAAGAAATGAACGGGAGAAGAGCCAACTTAACAAAGAGCTTGATACCCTAAAGGCTCGTCTGTTTGATCTGCAGGAAGGGAAAAAGAGTTAATGGTTATCCGTTAATGGTTGGTTAGTACGTAAAACGATTAACAGATAACGGTTGCAAAAGAATGCTCTCAAAAACTTATGGCTGTGCTGTATTCGGAGTTGACGCCCGTAAAATTACTGTAGAGGTTAACATCGTACAGGGAACAAAATTCTGGATCAGCGGTTTACCCGATAGTGCTGTAAAGGAAAGTGAACACCGGGTTGAGTCTGCCTTAAAAAGTTTTGGATACTTCATGCCCCGCCAGAAGACAGTCGTCAACCTGGCGCCTGCCGATATACGGAAGGAGGGGTCTGCCTATGATTTACCTATCGCCTTGTGTGTACTGCATTCCTCCGGACAGATCAGAACCGAGAAGTTGGAAGAATATGTGATTATGGGTGAGCTCGCGTTGGACGGAACTTTGCGACCGATTAAAGGAGTACTGCCCATTGCATTGCAAGCACGTAACGAAGGACTGAAGGGATGTATTCTTCCACAGGATAATGCCCGTGAAGCCGCTATTGTTGAGGGCCTGGATATTATCCCGGTGGCCTCCTTCATGCAGGCAGTAAATTATTTAACCGGAAAAGAAAAAATTGAGCCTGTTATAATTGATACGAAACAAGTATTTTCCTCTCAGCTCAATTTTTATGACACCGATTTTAAAGATGTACAAGGTCAGGAAAATATCAAGCGCGCCCTTGAGATTGCAGCAGCCGGTGGTCATAATGTGATCATGATCGGTCCGCCCGGTGCCGGTAAAACCATGCTGGCAAAACGATTGCCCACTATTCTTCCCCCGCTTTCGCTGAACGAAGCATTAGAAACAACAAAGATTCATTCGGTGGCCGGAAAAATAGGAAGAGATGCTACCCTTATTGCCACACGGCCTTTTCGTTCACCGCATCATACAATTTCTGATGTGGCTCTTGTTGGCGGTGGTGGGAATCCGCAACCGGGTGAAATTTCACTGGCAAACAATGGTGTGTTGTTTTTAGATGAACTTCCTGAGTTTAAGCGAACGGTATTGGAAGTAATGCGCCAACCGATGGAAGAAAGGAGAGTTACCATTTCACGCGCAAAAGTTTCGATCGAGTATCCTGCCAACTTTATGCTGGTGGCCAGCATGAACCCGTGCCCGTGCGGGTATTACAACCATCCTGAAAAAGAATGTGTGTGCGCCCCCGGTGTAGTACAGCGTTATTTAAGCAAAGTAAGTGGCCCGCTGCTTGACAGAATTGACCTGCATGTAGAAGTTGTTCCGGTCAGTTTTGATGAGATGACTGCCTCGAACCGAAAAGTTGAAAGCAGTACAGAAATACGGGAACGCGTGGTTAAAGCAAGAGAGGCTCAAACCAACCGGTTTAAAGCCAGGAAGGACGTGTATTGCAATGCCATGATGCCCTCGAACATGGTAAAAGAAGTTTGTGAAATTGGCGATGCCGGAAGAACGTTGTTGAAAACAGCGATGGAACGGTTGGGACTTTCTGCGCGAGCGTATGACCGTATTTTAAAAGTGTCACGAACCATTGCCGACCTGGCCGCTTCCGATGAAATTAAAACTGAACATCTGGCGGAAGCTATTCAGTACCGCAGCCTGGATCGGGATGGCTGGGCGGGTTGAATGAACCAAGAATTATTAATAAATTTTGTTGCGAATGAAAAGGACAATCCTCTTGTACGGAATGACTCTGGCAACCCTTATTTTTTTGCTCAAGTTCCTGGAGTACCGCATGTTTGTACGCGACCTTTCGGTGGAGATTTATGTTGGCATTATTGCTGTTATGTTTACTCTGCTGGGTGTATGGGCAGGTTTAAAGCTAACACACAGAAAAACAATAATTATCACAAACCCTCACTTTCAATTTGACGAGTCGCGATTGGAAAAATTGGGCATTAGCAAGCGTGAATATGAAGTGCTGGAACTGATAGCAAAGGGATTGTCCAACCAGGAAATAGCGGAAAAGCTTTTTGTTTCATTGAATACCATTAAAACCCACTCATCCAATCTCTTTTTTAAACTGGAAGCTAAACGAAGAACACAGGCTATTCAAAAAGCGAAAGAGCTTCAGCTTATTCCTTAGCAGACTCAAGCTGCAACTGCTTGAATCTTGAAGTCAACTCCTTCTCAAACTTTCAGGCGATTTCTCCTAAATTGAAGTAAATCATCCTTTCGGGTGAGGGTTTTGGCCATTGCTTCACCGTGTTTTGAACTCAAAAACGATAATTATGAAAAAAGTCATTTTGATCTACGGACTCATTGCAGGCTCCATTGTGGCTGCCATGATGTTCATCACCATACCCATGTACAATAACGGTTCACTCGATATGGACAAAGGTGAACTTGTAGGCTATACGACTATGGTCGTTGCTTTGTCACTGGTTTTCTTTGGTATTAAATCCTATCGCGACAATTATGCAAAGGGTGTAATCTCGTTCGGGAAAGGATTTAAAATTGGCATTCTCATTACCCTGATTGCTTGCATAATGTATGGATTAGCCTGGGAAATAACGTACAGCAGGATTGGTGATGAGTTTACAATAAAAATGACTGAAAAGTATATGGAAGATATGAAAACAGGGGGTGCCTCTGATCGGGAAATTCAAGAAGCAAAGGAACAATGGGAAAACTTCAACGAGATGTATAAAAACCCACTGTTTCGATTTATGTTTACAATTTTCATTGAAATTTTTCCGGTAGGACTTGGGATCACACTAGTCAGTGCAGCTATTTTGCGAAAGAAAGAAATTTTACCAGCAACCTAAATCAATCAAACGTATGAAAAGAGTAACCGGCATTGGAGGAATTTTCTTTAAGGCAGAAGATCCTAAAAAGATAAGAGAATGGTATGGAAAACATTTAGGGTTTGATGTGACCGAGTGGGGTGCAACCTTTCAGTGGAAAGAGCTAAATAACCCGGATGCAAAAGTTCCTGCAAGCACAGCATGGAGTCCTTTTAAATCAGATACAGAGTATTTCAAGCCAAGCGACAAACCCTACATGTTTAACTACAGAGTTGAAAATCTGGTGGAGTTGCTGAAGGTTTTAAAAGAGGAAGGAGTTCAAATTGTTGGTGAGATACAAGAGTATCCTTATGGAAAGTTTGGTTGGATTATGGATCCGGATGGAAACAAGATTGAGTTGTGGGAACCAAAAGATGATGGATTTTAACCTTGATTAACAATGTTCACATGCGGACGTACAAAGTCAATTATGAACAACTGACAGGGTAAAGAAATAACCCTAGCTTCGGTATGTTAAAAATATTTCTTCCAATCATCACAAATTTTCCACCAGTCAAAGAACTTTTTCAGCATGTGGCCCATCCTGAAGGAAGTTGGTACAGGGCTTGATGCTTGTGCCAATAATTAAGTATACGGGTTCAACCATCGTCCTCATAGATTTAGGTTTAGGTTTGGGTTGAACCCATTTTTTCTTTCCAACCAAACAGTTGCCTTATGTTCAAGAATCTTTTCAAGATTGCCATCAGGAATATTCTCAAGGATAAGACTTACAGCGCTATTAATATACTTGGTCTCACCATCGGGATCACGTGTAGTTTGTTCCTGTTCATGTATATTCTGGATGAACTGAGTTACGATCGTTACCATAAAAATGCCGAAAACATTTATAGAGTTGTATCGCACGTAAAGGAACCGGATAATGAATTCACATGGGCATTTGCACAAGCTCCTTTGGGAGTTGAACTGCGCGATAATTATCCCGAGGTTGAAAATGCAGTCCGTTTTTTCCGCACGGGCCGCCAATTGTACAAGAATGGCGATAAGCAGTTTTATGAACAAGATTTCTTGTTAACAGACTCCACCGTATTTGACATGTTTAGTTATGAGTTTGTAAAAGGCGATCCTGAGACGGCTCTTGATATGCCTTTTTCAATAGTGATTAGTGAAACCATCGCTAAGAAATATTTTGGAGAAGCAGATGCGCTGGGGCAGGCATTACAGAATCAACAAAATGAAGATTTTAAAATTACAGGTGTTATAAGAGACGTACCTGCTAATTCTCACTTTCGCTTCGATGGATTGATTTCTAAAAATTCCCGTCCACAGCTTCAGGGTGGCTGGGGGGGCTTTGGTACATTCACCTACATTCAGCTTCCTACCGGTTATGATCTGGCGAAAATGCAGGTCAGCCTCGACACGATTGTGAGGCAGCGCGTGAACCCACTTTTTGAACCGATTGGCATACGGGTGAAATATGAATTACAGCGCATTACCGATATTCACCTGTATTCAAAAATCCAGGATGAAGCCGAGGCCGGTGGCGACATTTCGTACATCTATATTTTCGGAGCAGTAGCCGTTTTTATGCTGATCATCGCCAGCATCAATTACATGAACCTGGCAACCGCACGTTCGGTAAATCGTGCGAAGGAAGTAGGTATCCGAAAAGTGATGGGCTCACAACGAATCCAATTAATGGCTCAATTTGTAACCGAGTCAGTAGTGATGACGCTCACATCGCTCGCGTTAAGCCTGGTCTTAATCTATGCGTTGTTGCCGGTATTCAATGAGATTGCCAGCAAGCAACTTCCGTTTTCATTCATCACACAACCTGTTATTCTGTTAGGATTACTGAGTATTGTGTTATTCATAGGCATTGTAGGTGGAAGCTATCCTGCGTTTTATTTATCAGGCTTCAATCCTGTTAGCGTTTTGAAGGGCAAACTTGCCTCAAAAGGCGGGAATGCGTTATTCAGAAAAGTGTTGGTGGTACTGCAGTTTGGTATTTCCATTTTTATGCTGATCTCTACGTTGGTAGTGTACGATCAGTTACAATATATCCGTAACAAAGATCTCGGCTTTGATAAAGAACAAGTCATCCGGTTAAATCTCGGAGGCAGGGTTCTGCAGCAGCAAGCGCCCGTATTCGCAGAAAAGCTGAAACTGAATCCTGCAGTAGCAAGTGTAGGATTTGGCGGAAATTCTCCCGGTGAAAATATTGGCAAGGCTCTTTTTAAGGTAGAAGATAAAGATGGTAAGCTGGTTGACAGGGGAGTGGATTTATTTTCGGCTGAATACGATTTTGTGAAAACCTTGGGAATGGAAATTGTGCAGGGCCGCGATTTTTCCCGCGACATCGCATCGGATACAACGGATGCCGTGCTGGTAAATGAATCCATGGTAAAACGCATGGCTTGGGAAGACCCCATCGGAAAGAAATTTATTTTAGAAGGAGCGGGACCCAACAACACCAATCTGGAACGTCACGTGGTGGGGGTTATCAAAGACTATCACCAGAATTCGTTGTACGATGTTATTGAGCCATTGATGATTTTAATGTCTACGCAAAACCGCTATGCGTTCATCAGAACAGCAGAGGGTGATGTGAGGCAGTCGTTGTCATCCATTGAAAAAACTTGGAAGGAAGTTTATCCTAATAATCCGTTTGAATACGATTTCCTTGATCAGGACTTTAACTCGCAATATCAGGCGGACGAAAAAAGGAGTATCATCTTCACCACATTTTCAGGCCTTACAGTTGTTATTGCATGCCTGGGGCTTCTCGGCCTGTCAGCTTTTACCACCGAACAGCGAACAAAAGAAATCGGGATTCGTAAGGTTATTGGGGCAAGTGTAGGCGGTTTGGTTACACTTATATCGCGCGAATTCTTTTTATTGGTTGGCATCGGTACGATAATAGCATTACCGTTTGCATGGTACATCACCAACAAGTGGCTACAGAATTTTGCTTACCGGATTGAATTAGAGGGCGAGTGGCCAACGTTTATCCTATCGGCATTGCTGGCATTCGCGATCACATTCCTCACCGTTGGATATCACGTGTTTCGTACAGCCGTGGCCAATCCGGTAAAATCGTTACGTGACGAATAAAGCTAATCTTGTAGAGGCAGCGTAAAGAGTAGATCCCAGGCAGATAGTGCAGGCTTGGGATTGAACTCGTCATCAACAAGTCCAAGGTATGCAAAGTACCCGATGTTTTCGGGAACATCGGGCGGCAAGCTGCTCAAATCAATATCCGTAAAGGTTAGTTGAAACACGGCTATGGCATTCGCATTAGTCAACAAAGTGGCATGACGTTTAATGTATTCTTCCTGGATTTGAGGTGAACTCACAAAAGAAATGTCGGGAGTTGAAACTGAACTGGAACTCCATCCGCCCTCTGAAACAAAAACAGGCAAATTTTTTTCGTCAACAATTCTTGAGTAATAGTTTTCAGGAATCTCAGCAGGAGAATCGAAACCAAAATAGGGATAAGAGGAAAGACCGAGTTCTTCTATGAAAGCGAAATCAGTAAAATCCTGTTCAACGCCTGTAAAGGAGCCACCAACCAATTTTCCCCAAGCGTGATCAACCTGAACGCTTACACTTAATTTTACTTTTGGATCATGCGCTCTGATCTCTGCAGCAGCATCATTGGCGGCTTGCTTAACTCCATTATAAATAGACTCAGACGCAGCGTCACGAATGAGATTAGTTTCCAGCGCTAAGCCCATGTGCTCAGGGTGAAAGATGCTATCCATGACAAAAGCAAACTTTTTATACAGTGCTTGTATTTCAACATCCGCTATGCTTTTGTCTGCTACCTGCAATTCAAGGGCATCTGAGCTTCGGTCTAAGCCGTTTTGTGGGTCGATGTAAATCCAAAGCTCAAGATCTTTGTCGCGATAAAAGTCGACCAGCCCCTGGTAGTTGGCAATGGCATAGTCTTTTGGTTTCATTCCACCCAATAATTCCTCCCACGGAACTTCTGTTGAGATAATCGCAGCATCGGCCCGCTGTGTCCACAGGTTGAGTGACTGAATGAATAAATCAAGGTTATCGAAGCGAGGAGCAGAGTTGGCCATACCCATCCGGTAGGTGCGGCCCGGTTGAGTTTCGTCCGAACATCCGCTAAATCCCAGACTCGTTACGATCAAGATAATCTGAATAGACCTGCTCATAGTGGTTTTTGATAATTAAATCTGGTTAAAATCCACGTTGTCGCCTGGCTTCGAATACCACAACCGCTGCCGCTGTTGACACATTCATGGAATCAATTTTTCCGCCCATCGGGATGATGATGTTGGCATCAGCATTTTTTGTCCAGGTTTTTGTAAGGCCTGTTGATTCCGTTCCCATCACAATAGCGCTGGGTTTAGAGTAGTCAATTGTATGGTATGGCTTCGATGCCTCGAGATACGTACAAAGAATGAAAATATTATTTTTCTTCAACCATTGAATAGTTTCTTCTGATGTTGCCGCTGCAACCTGTTTGGTGAAAATGCATCCAATGCTTGAGCGAATGACGTTTGGATTGTAAAAATCGGTTTGGGGATCACAGATAATTACAGCATCAATCCCGGCAGCATCTGCAGTGCGTAAGATAGCGCCCAGATTTCCGGGTTTTTCTACACCTTCCAGAATTAAGAGCAACGGATTTTTACTGAGTTTAACGTGATGGAGTGAGTGAGCTTTCATTTCGGACACGGCAATCACGCCTCCTGAATTTTCCCGCACGGCAATCTTGTCAAACACTTCCCTGGAAACGCTGACGAGAAACTTTTCTTCTATGTGCAGTGATTTCAGTTCGCTGAGCGAAATAATGTTTTCACAAAAAAACAGGTTCCTGATTTTGTAGCCTGCTTCAAGTGCCATACCGATTTCTTTCTTTCCTTCAATGACAAAAAGTTGTTGCTTTCTGCGTTCACGGGGTTTCTCCAATGCCAGCAGGTTTTTGATTTTTGGATTTTGTGTACTGGAGATTAAATGACCACCCCGGCCTTCGGCCACCCCTCCTGTACCAGGAGGGGAGTTTGATTTAGATTTAGCGTTACTATTCCCCTCCTTGGTAAAGGAGGGGTTAGGGGTGGATTGTTCTTTACTCAATGATTTTATTTTAATTTTTGGATTCTGAGAGTTTGTTGTTTCAGTGCTTGAATTTTTACCACCCCGGCCTTCGGCCACCCCTCCTGTGCCAGGAGGGGAGTTTGGTTTAGGTTTAGCATTGCTATTCCCCTCCTTGGTAAAGGAGGGGTTAGGGGTGAATTGTTCTTTACTCAATGATTTTATTTTAATTTTTGGATTCTGAGAGTTTGTTGTTTCAGTGCTTGAATTTTTACCACCCCGGCCTTCGGCCACCCCTCCTGTGCCAGGAGGGGAGTTTG
>JBAQPU010000055.1:0-101664 GCA_049306095.1 Cyclobacteriaceae bacterium | reverse complement strand
CATTGTAAGACGACTTTCAGGTAAAATTATTTTTAACCGACCGTTACAGCACCTTCTGATTCTACCGGTGCAGGTTTGACATTCAACAACCGGTAGAGTTTCTCCTTTAGCTTGGCAAACAACAGGTACAATACCGGTACCAGTACAAGGGTAAGGAATGTTCCAAACAACAAGCCAAAAATCATGGTCCATGCTAATGGCCCCCAGAAGGCTACGTTATCTCCTCCAAAGTAAAGGTGTGGATTAAATTCGGTGAAGAGGGCTACGAAGTCGATGTTCAAACCAACTCCAAGTGGAATCAACCCAATGGTAGCCGCTGTGGTTGTCAGCATAACCGGTGTCATCCGGGTTTTAGCGGCTTCTGCAATGGCCTCTTTCAATGCAACACCTTGTGAACGAAGTAAGTCAGTGAATTCAACCAACAAAATTCCATTCCGTACCACCAATCCGGCAAGCGCCATAATACCAATACCGGTCATCACAATTGAAATTTCCAGCTTAAACAACGAGAACCCGATCAACACACCAATAAAACTGAACAAGATTTCAGACATGATAATGATTGGCTTGCTAACCGAATTGAACTGTAACACTAAAATCATCACCATCAAGGCAATGGCTAATCCGAATGCCACCAACAAAAACGACATCGTCTCTGCTTGCTCTTCCTGCGCACCGGTCATGTCAATGGTAACGCCATCCGGCAATGGAAATGCCTTAATCTTTTCCTTAACATTTGCAGCTACCTCATTTTCATTATATCCTCCCAACACATTTGAGGCTAGTGTGATCACACGCTTTTGATCAATGCGTTTTATACCGGCATAGCTGTTGGTGTACTCAACGGTGGCTATGGCCGAAAGCGGCACCTGTCGCATCGCTCCGCCCATACTCATATCACGATAAATAATAGGCAGGTTCATGAGCACATTAATATCATTCCGCTGATGAGGCATGATTCTTAATTCAATCGGATAGTCATCATTTTCGTCACGGAACCGGGAAACTTCTGCACCAAACACAGCTGTTCCGAGGGCACGACCGATATCCTGTGTTGAAATGCTTTCGCGATTGGCTTTCTCACGATCAATCGAAATTTTTATTTCAGGTTTGTCGCTTTGGAAGTCTGACTTCAATTCCTCCACTCCGGGAACTTGTAGTGAATCCAGGAAGTATTTCAATTTATTCGCGGTACTAACCAATACATCAAATTCATCAGCCGCTACTTCAATATTTACCGGTTTACCGGTTGGCGGGCCATTCTGCTCCTGCCCTACGGTTATCTCGGCACCTTTAACTCCCTTCACTGCCTCCCGGATTTTATCCATGTACTCTGCCGTTGACTGCCCGTCACGTTCGGCATATTTAACAAAGGCTACCCCTACTTTTCCAAGATGGGGGCTTACATTTGTTTCAGATGGATCTTCACTTGCACCCACCGCAACGTTTGAGATGACTGACTCTACAATCGGATCAACCTTACCATTTTTGGTAAGCACATCAATAATTTTATTCTCCACAATCATGGTAACAGAGTCTGTTACCTTCTGATCCGTTCCTATCGGTAAACGGATGAAAGCATAAATAAAATTCGGATCACCATTCGGAAAGAAAACCACCGGTGGTTTACGAATACCGGTAAACACAATGGAGAAGAAGAACAAAGCTACTACGCCAAGAGAAATCCAAATAGGCCTGTACCGGGTTAAGCACCACTCAACAAATCGCTTGTAAGCATTTTGAACCGCAGGCCAGGCGCTGGTTTGAAACTTACTGATCACATTAGCGATATAGAAATGATGCAAAGCATACAGTATAAATAAGAACACCATCAGGTTTCCAAAGCCTGCAATTCCAATCATATACGATACGATAGCAATGGCTCCGAAAACAACACCCGTAATTTTAAATCCTTTGGTGAATTTTGACTTATTGGCATCATCATGATCGTGATCATGCGGCTTCATAAAGTCAGCAGCAAAAACCGGATTGATAATGTAGGCGACAATTAAAGAAGCCAGCAACGCAATAATCAGGGTTACCGGAAGGAACATCATAAACTTACCAATAACACCCGGCCAGAAGGCCAGCGGCACAAAGGGTGCCAACACCACCATTGTGCCTGAGAAAACCGGAATAAACACTTCACCGGCAGCAATTTTAGCAGCTTTGCGAATGGGTACTTTTCCGTTGTCGAAAACACGGTGGGTATTCTCGATCACCACAATGGCATCGTCCACCACAATACCTAACGCCAACAGGAACGAGAACAAGGTCATCATGTTCAGAGTGAATCCAATTCCGGGAAATACCAGGAAAGCAATAAAGCTGGACAGTGGCACCGAAAGCCCAACAAAAATTGCGTTGGTAGCACCCATGAAGAACATAAGGATAATGGTTACCAAAATAAATCCGATGATGATCGTATTGATCAAATCATGAAGGGTTGTACGCGTATTCTCCGATTGATCAGCAGTGATGGTCACCTCCAGACCGGGAGGAAGAATTCCATTTTTGTATTCTTTAATGATTGCATTAATGGCATCGGAAGCAAGAATCAGGTTCTCACCGCTTCGTTTTACAATCTGAAGGGTTACAACATTCTTCTTATCTAACCGTGAAAAGCTTTCCTGCTCTTTGTGTGTATCAATTACTTGTGCGATGTCACTTAAATAAATTTTACCTCCTTTGCCAGACCCCACTACCGTGCCGGCTATTTCTTCGGCAGATTTATATTCTCCGCTTACGCTGAGTGAACGTTTTACACCACCAATCGCCAGCTGTCCACCGGGTACAATTACGTTTTCGGTAGAGATGGCCTGATACACATCGTTCAAGCTTACACCCGCGATGGATGCTTTGTACAGGTCTACGTTAATCTGAATCTCACGATCCAGTGCACCAACGATATCAGCTCTCCGGATTTGTGTTACTGCTTCTATTCTGTCCTGCATCATTTCGGCATAGCGCTTTAGTGTTTGCAGGTCGTAATCTCCTGAAAGGTTAACGAACATGATTGGAAATGCGGAGATATCAATGTCAATCACCTGTGGATCATCCGGTAAATCAGTAGGAAGGTCAGGCTTGGCACGGTCCACTGCATCTTTCACATCGCGCTTGGCATCGGCAATGGAAACATTCGTTTGAAACTCAATGATTACGATAGAGAAATCCTGGATGGAGTTGCTGGTGATTTTCTTTATGCCCGTCAGCGATTTCATCTGTTTTTCAAGATGCTTGGTAATCAGGTTCTCAATATCCTTAGGCGATGCCCCGGGGTATGGGGTGGAAACATAAATTTGAGGGAACACTACTTCAGGGAAGCTTTCCTTTGGCAGGTTATTATAAGTAATTATCCCCGCCAGTGTAATAATCAGCGTGGCAACATAAACAGCAACTTTATTATCGATCGCCCAACTGGTGGGTTTAAATTCTTTTTCAATGTCTTTCATAAGTCTTTAGTTAATCGTTATCTGTTAACTGTTAATTGTTGTCAATTTTTATTAACTATTAACGGTTAACGATTTCCATACTACATCTTAACTGCTTGTCCATCACTCAAACCCTGGTAGCCGAAGGTGATCACCTTATCGCCAGCCGAAATTCCTGATTTGATTTGAGCCTGGTTATCAAATACGCCTATCACCTCCACTACATGTTTACGGGCAACCGTATTCTTCCCTTCAACTTCCGCTACATATACAATTTTTTCATTGTTAACCGACTGCACAACATTCACCGGAACAACAATCGCTTTAGAATCGGTGTGGTAAATCACCTTCACAACTCCCGTCATGTTGGGGCGCAATTCAGGATAAGATGATAATTTTATTTCCACACCAAAGGTGCGTGAGAGCGGGTCAATGGTTCTACCAACAAACGTTACCCGGGCATTCAAATCTTTCTTCAGCTCAGGTATGCTTACAATGGCCTGGTTGCCCACCTTTATATTGGTTACGTAGGCTTCTGAAACTTTAGCTGTTAATTTCAGATCAGAGGTGTTAACAATCCGAAAGGCAGGGGCCTGAGGAGATGCACTCTCTCCAACTTTAGCCATCACTTCATCAACCGTGCCGCTGAAGGGTGCCCGAATGCGGGTCATGTCGTTTTGTTCTTCCAATGAAGCCAGTTGCTTCTCCAGGTTTTCCTTATTAGCCTTTGCTTGGAGATACTGAACCTCGGTTCCAATTTTCTGATCCCACAAATTCTTCTGGCGCTGAAAAACGGAATTTGCCAACTCAACCTGTGCTTTAAGTCCTTCTATATTTCTCACGACTATCGTATTGTCAAGCTGGGCAAGTACCTGTCCTTTACTAACCAATTGCCCTTCCCTTACATGAACATTCGTAATGACACCGGGAGTTCTGGCACCTACCATCACATTGTCTTCTGCTTCTATCAAACCCTGGGTTTGAACATAGTGGTTGAAGGATTGAACAGAAACCTGAGTAATAACAACTTCCTTTGCCTTCATATTAACCGACTGTGTGGTATCGGCAGGAAGCTCACTTTCAATCGCTTCAATCTGCTTGGCAATTTCGGCTTGCTGGGTTTTTAGTTTTTCCAACTGCTTGGTTTTATCATCAGAACTGGTTGCGCTGCAGGCAGCCAGCAAGCTGCCAGCTAAAATGGCAAACATGGATCGGGTTAGTATAGAGCGTTTCATAATGTTTTGTTTCTAAAGGGTTGAGTTTTTATTTTCTTTCAATGGTTAAAAGCTTACCATACGCTTTATCCAAATCTACTTTTGCAATCATGGCATCAAATAAAGCACCGTAATAATTTGTTTGCGCCTGGCGAAGAGCATCTTCAGCATCTACCACTTCCAGATTTGATCCAACACCCTGCTCATATTTGATTTTGGTAATACGAGCCACGCGGTCGGCCAAATCCATATTTTGTTGCTGTGAAGTGAGCGTTCTGACAGCGTTTTCAAATTGAAGGGTTGATTTGGTAACATCTAAATCAATACCCGACTTAAGTTCAATGAAACTATTGTTGATCTTTTGGAGTGATAATTTCTCCTGCTGAATTTTATAGGTTTGCTGCAGCCCGGTAAAAATGGGGATATTCAAACTTACTCCAAACATGGAGTACCCATACCATTTATCGGGACCAACGCCATTGGCATCTGCTATTCCGGAGTTCGTTTTAAAAATCCCTCCAACGTTGGGCGACTGTGTAGTGTAGCCTAAATTGGCAAATGCCGTGAGGACGGGCATGGTCCGGGCATATTGATTCCGTACATTCAACTCCTGAAGTCGTTGATTTGCTTCAAGCACCTGGTAATCCGGCCGTGATTTATAATCCCAGTCTTGTCGATAAGAATCCATATTGACATTTACCTGAACATCCTGAATGTTGCCCGCCACATCCAACGGTTCATTCATCGGGTAATTCATTTGAAACTTCAATAACTGAATTCCAATCTCATTCAGATTAATAAACTTATCTCGTTCAGTAATCAGATTATTAAGGGTCACCTGAATTCGGTCAGCATCAATACTCTCCGCGAAACCGTTTTCATACATCGCCTTCGTGCTCCTGAAAAGCGAATCAACACGGGCAATGTTACTGGTGAACAACTCCGTCCTTTCCTTGTTGATGAGTACAGCATAGTATGCCTTCATTACCCCCTGAACAAGCTGTTCTTCGGTAAGGTTAGCATTTTTATAGGCCAAATCTTTAAACGCTTGTGATGCCTGCAGGCCCACCACATATGATCCATTGAAAATGATTTGGTTAATGTTAATTCCTGCATCGCCACTACTCTTCAACTGAAAAAAGTTTTGAGCAGCCACTACATCGCCATCCTGAATACCAGGAACACCGGAAAGATCAATAAATCCACCGTCCTGATCATAGGTTGTGAAAAACCTTCTGAGTTTCTCGTTATGATTAATGGAAGCAGAGCCGCTAACCTGAGGAAGTCCGATACCAATCGTTTCCTTCACTTTAGCCTTGGCAATATCTTCATCAAGACCAGCGTTTACAGATGAAATATTATTTTTCTTGGCATACTCAATACACTGCTCGAGGGTATAAACTGCCGGCACAGGTTTTTCCTGAGCCAACACGCTGCCCGATATCACGAAGCAGGCCAGTACGGTTAAAATGGGTAATCTGTTTTTCATAATGCTGTTGAGGGTTGTTGAATTTGTTCTTTACATTTTAAATAGAGTTTGCGCCCTTTCTCGGTAACCACTCCAAAAACAAAATGGTCAAAGACCTGCGCCTGCACTTCCGATACGCTGAATTTTTCTTTAGGAAAAATCTCCGGGTTAAATGCCCACTGTACGAGTTCAATCCGAACAGCGGCTAAAATTTCGGCATTCACCTCCGGTCGAATGTATCCGTCTTCTATTCCCTGATTCAGGTTTCTAACCACCGAATTTCTGATAAACTTATTCTTATACTCGATCCAGATATTCCATGCCTTTGGATGAAACTTCTGGATATCATACAAAAGACCTGGATTAATCTCTTCCATATCTTTTTTCATGCAAACCGACAAGCGTGCGAGTTCTTCGATGGAGTTCGCTGAAGTAAGCTGAAGGTCATCATACCGTTTCATGCTTCTATCCAGGTGCGATTTCGAAACCATGATCACCAACTCCTCCTTATCAGCAAAATGCTGATACAGTGTTTTCTTCGAAACCCCAAGGTGCCGCGCAATGTCATCCATGGAAATACTGCGGATGCCGTACTTCATAAACAGGTCCTCAGCACCTCTCAGTATCTTTTCTTTATTGTCTTGTTCTTCCATAACGGGCGCAAAACTAAGGAAACTTTAATTAGATCAAAAGTTTCCTACGTTTCCTTGAACGCTTAAACCTGCCTTTGGTTTAATTTTTTGAATAAATTTTTTAAGATTTTTTTCTGAATGGTTCTATTCAGGGCATTTGACCAGCCTCAGAAGCTGATCCATCTTCCTTCCGCATACACCATTTACCCCTCATTTTTTCTTTTAATCGCTCTCTTTCCTCGGGTGTCATAGAACTCCATCTATCTTTCAAATGAGATTTCCAGTGACGTCCTCGCCAAGGGCGGTGCCCACCCCTGCCGAATCCTGAGAACAGAATTTTTGAAAGTGCCAACAATCCTAATGCCTGCCAAAACGTAATAACCGGCCCGGCAAACAATGCTGGAATTAACCAGTTCCACAGATACATGGTTGCCATTACAAACCCAAAAACAAGTATGGCGCCTATCACTATCATTCCAATAACTTTTGCAACCCAAATTCCTTTCTTCATAAATCAATTTTTTAAAATGTTAATACCATAATTTCTTACTGTCCGATGATGTCATCATAAAAACGTTGCAAGCGCTTGCGCAAAGCAAGAATGGCATATCGTTTCCGGGAAAGAAGGGTGTTGATGGATACTCCTGTTTCCTGTGCTATTTCCTTAAAACCCTTCTCCTCAATTTCATTCAGGATAAAGACTTCGCACTGCTCGGATGGAAGTTCAGCTAAGGCTTCGGTAATCTCATCCCAAATGGCTTCACGCAACATTGCCGCATCGGGTGTATTGTCCAGATCAGGTAAAATCTCCTGAAGGGTTAATGGTGAATCATCATCCCTGCCTGCCTGCCATTCAAAATCGGTTCGTCTGGGCCGTACCGAATCTCTCCGATACCGATCTATAATCTTATTCCGTGCTACACTGTACAACCAGGATGTAACGCGATCAATGGACTCGATTGCCTGATAGCCGGCCACAAACTGATAAAACACATCCTGAAGAATATCCTCTGCCTCCTCCAAATTAGACACACGGCTACGGATAAATCCCAGCAGTTTGTCCTTCTCCTTCAGGAATGTGTTATGTTTTATTTCTTGCATAGCAAGGTCCATCGCCTGCATGTTTGTTGGTATAGTCGGCAGGGAGCGTCAAATATTGTAACTTATGACGAAAAAATAATATCAATCGAGCTGCAGCCATTTAGCATTGATTTTTGCGGTTTGATGGTCAGCTCTGAAACAACTACCCCGTGTCGGAATTTCTTCCATACAAAAACACTCTTCTCCATTACTCCATTACCGGAAAAGAATCTGAGCCGATATTGCTCTTTCACGGTTTCGGACAAAACGAGGTTGTTTTTCAGGATTTAGCCGATGTTCTTTCTAAAAAATATACGGTGTATACTTTCGATTTGTTCTTTCATGGAAAAAGCGAATGGAATACCGGTGAACAACCTTTGGAGAAGGAATTCTGGAAAGAATTAATGATTCAGTTTTTAAACAAACATCAACTTAAGTCCTTCAGTGTTCTTGGTTTCAGCCTGGGTGGAAAATTCGCACTGGCCACCCTGGAGGCATTTCCCTCTCAAATCAAAGAAATCTTCCTGCTTGCACCGGATGGCATCCGAACAAATTTCTGGTATTCACTGGCAACCTATTCCTCCCTGATACGATGCTTTTTCAAGAGCATGATTCTGAAACCGAAACGCTTTCAACGCATCGCCTTATTTTGCCAAACGTTAGGCCTGCTCGACAAAACCATTATCAGGTTTGCCGAGTCGCAGATGAATACAGAAGAGAAACGCAATCAGGTCTATCACTCGTGGGTTGTATTCCGCCACCTTAAATTCGATATAAACAGGTTGGCTTCTTATATCAACACCCACCATATTCATACAACCATCGTTATCGCAAAGTTTGATAAGATCATTACCGCTACCACTGTAAAAAGTCTTGTGACTAAACTCAAAACACATCAATTTGAACTTCTGGAAACAGGTCACAATGGCCTGATCGCAAAGTGGACGGAAAGCCAAAGGGTTCCTGATTAAATGATTAAAAAATTGCTAGAATAAAGATCATTCCATTGTACCTTTGGCATCTCTTTTAAGCCACACTTTCCATGATCTTATTTTTTCGTGCCAGTACCAACATCGTTTACGCGGTTGGCTCGCAGCACCCTTTACAAACTGCTGATATCCAAAAGCTTATATGGTTATTGGGCGGGGCTAACCCGCTTCCTGAAAAATCTTTGAATGGATCTTATATAGGACCGCGCAAGGAAATGATTACACCCTGGAGCACCAATGCAGTAGAAATAACCCAAACCATGGGAATAGCTGGAATCACACGCATGGAAGAATTCTTGCCGGCAACAAGCACCGCATCTTTTGACAGGATGCTGCAGCATGTGTACCCTGAACTTGATCAGGACATTTTTACAATCCACCACACCCCAGAACCAATACTTGAAGTTGATAACATTGCGGCCTACAGCGAAAAGGAAGGCCTGGCCCTTAGCCAGGAGGAAATCGACTACCTGAACGATGTAAGCTGGAAACTCGGACGAAAACTAACCGACAGTGAGGTATTTGGGTTCTCCCAGGTGAATTCAGAACACTGCCGGCATAAAATCTTCAACGGTACATTCATTATCGATGGGAAAGAAAAAGAAGCTACGTTGTTCCAATTAATCAAAAAAACATCGAAGGAGAATCACAACTATATTGTTTCGGCTTACAAAGATAATGTGGCCTTTATCAAAGGCCCCCGCGTAGAGCAGTTTGCCCCGGTACGCCAGGACGTACCCGATTACTTCCAGGTTGAGGACATTGACACGGTCATTTCAATCAAAGCAGAAACGCACAACTTTCCCACTACAGTTGAACCGTTCAACGGTGCTGCCACGGGTGGCGGAGGCGAAATTCGTGACCGGCTTGCAGGCGGCAAAGGTTCTCTTCCGTTGGCTGGAACTGCCGTGTACATCACGTCATATCCCCGCCTCGATAATGGCCGGCCGTGGGAAAAGAAATTTGAAGAACGCAAATGGCTCTACCAAACCCCGGCAGAAATTCTGATCAAAGCTTCTGATGGTGCCAGTGATTTTGGAAATAAATTCGGGCAGCCGCTCATTTGCGGCAGTGTGTTAACCTTCGAACATTTTGAAAATGATAAAAAATTCGGCTTTGATAAAGTAATCATGCTTGCCGGAGGCATTGGCTTCGGAAAGGAAAAGGACAGTAAGAAAGTAAGTCTGAAGCCTGGCGACAAAATTGTGTTGATGGGTGGCGATAACTATCGCATCGGTATGGGTGGCGGAGCGGTTTCGTCTGTGGCAACCGGTGAATTTGGCAACGCCATTGAGCTTAACGCCATTCAGCGATCAAACCCTGAGATGCAAAAGCGAGTGATGAATGCCATCCGCGCCATGGTGGAATCGTCTGCAAACCCAATTGTATCTATTCACGACCACGGGGCAGGCGGCCACCTGAATTGCTTCAGTGAATTACTGGAAGAAACAGGTGGCACGATTGAAATTGATAAACTTCCGGTTGGTGACCCTACCCTATCTGCAAAGGAAATCATCAGCAACGAATCGCAGGAGCGCATGGGCCTGGCTATTCATGAAAAAGATGTTGACCTGCTAAGGAAAGTAGCGGAACGCGAACGTGCGCCCATGTACGTGGTGGGTACAGCTACCGGAGATCATAAATTTACATTTAAAGAATCCGGCAACGGAATAGCACCGGTCGAACTGGAAGTGAATCATTTGTTTGGGTCGTCACCTAAAACTATTCTAACGGACACCACTTCGCCTTCAAACTTCAAAGACCTAAGCTACGATCAATCTAAAATTGCATCCTACATTGAACAGGTGCTTCAATTAGAGGCGGTTGCCTGCAAAGATTGGCTTACCAATAAAGTTGATCGCTCGGTAAGCGGGAAAGTGGCCACACAACAAACATGCGGCCCCATACAACTTCCGTTAAACAACGTATCGGTCATGGCTATAGATTTTCTCAGCCATAAGGGCATTGCCACTGCCATTGGCCATGCACCGGGCGCTGCGTTGGTGGATGCCGCAGCCGGAAGTCAACTCGCTATTGCTGAAGCATTAACTAACCTTGTGTGGGCTCCGCTCACACATGGCCTAAAAGGTGTTTCATTAAGTGCCAACTGGATGTGGCCCGCTAAAAATAAAGGAGAAAATGCCAGGCTTTATAATGCGGTTCAGGCAGTGAGTGATTTTGCCATTGGATTAGGAATTAACATCCCTACAGGCAAAGACTCACTCTCTATGACACAGAAATATCCAACTGGTGAAGTTGTGTATTCACCGGGTACAGTCATTATTTCGGCAGTAGCCGAAGTCAGCGACATCCGCAAAACGGTTTCACCAGAACTAAAACCGGTTGAAGGATCGGTTCTCATCTACATCGATTTTTCGAAAGATGAACGTCACCTTGGCGGAAGTAGTCTGGCACAGATTGCTAATCATCTCGGAAAAGTTGCCCCCGCTGTAAAAGATGCTGACTACTTCAAAAGGTGTTTTAATACCATTCAGGAACTGATCAGCAATAATCTTATCCTGGCAGGGCATGATATTTCATCGGGTGGTTTAATCATTGCGTTGCTTGAAATGTGTTTCCCTGTTCCAGGTGTTGGATTAACTATTGATGTTGCAACCTTTGGAGATGACCTTGTTAAGATCTTATTCAGTGAAAATCCTGGAGTTGTTATTCAGGTAAAAAATAGTCAGTCGGTGCTCACTGTATTGAAAGAGAGGGGTGTAAACGCAGTTTCAATTGGAACCGTTACCAATGACCGGACACTCAAACTCGAAACTCAAAGCTCGAAGCTCACAGGCTTAAACATCGATTCAATGAGAGATAAGTGGTATCATACTTCTTACCTGCTCGATAAAATCCAGCGCCCGAAAGGCCATGCCGAAGCAAGACGGAACAATTACGCAAGGCAAATATTGGAATACACCTTCCAACCGAAGTTTGACGGAAAGTTTTCTACGTACAACATTAATTCTAAACGCAGAACACCGTCTGGCATAAAAGCCGCCATCATCCGTGAAAAAGGAGTGAATGGCGATCGTGAAATGGCATACTCCCTTTACCTCGCAGGCTTTGATGTAAAAGATGTTCACATGACTGATTTAGTGAGCGGCCGCGAAGACCTCACGGAAGTGAACATGATTGTGTTTGTTGGTGGGTTCTCCAACTCCGATGTACTGGGCTCGGCAAAAGGTTGGGCGGGTGCATTTCTATACAATCCAAAAGCCAAGGCAGCCCTCGACAACTTTTACAGTCGTACGGATACGCTAAGTCTGGGTGTGTGTAATGGTTGTCAGTTAATGATGGAACTTGGACTGGTCCATCGCGAAATCGACATGGGCAGTCATCCGAAAATGCATCACAACGGCTCGGGCAAGTTTGAGTCTTCTTTTGTAAACCTCACCATTCCAAAAAATAATTCGGTGATGTTAAAAACCTATGAAGGCTCCCGTTTAGGTGCATGGCTGGCGCATGGCGAGGGGATGTTCAAACTGAAGGAAACCAATCTTCAATACCACGTTGCAGCAACGTATACTTATCCGGAATATCCGGGCAACCCAAACGATTCAGATTTTGCGGTAGCCGCATTACACTCACCGGATGGCCGCCATCTGGCCATCATGCCCCACATCGAGCGTTCTTTATTTCCATGGAATTGGCCATATTACCCTTCCGGAAAACAGAATCACGAAATATCACCCTGGATCGAAGCCTTCGTAAACGCGAGAGAATGGGTGAAAGAAAAAACATTTAAATAACCTTTCAATGAAACTAACAGCACTCAATACCCATCGCGACTTAGCTTATTTTTTTCTGGGCCTGATTATCGCCTTTTCTTTTTCCGGAATTTTTTTGAACCATCGGCAACTATGGCACCCCATTCGATATACCTATGAAAGCAAGGATATCACCATAGCCCCCGTTCTTAAGGATTCCGTCAATGAAGATTACGTAAAGCAATTCAGTCAGTCTCAAAAAATCGATGATACCTTCAGGCGGTTTCAGGTCAACGGAAATAGTTTGCGTATTTCGTATGTATCGCACGATGTAGAGGTAGATATTTCAACCGGGCACGGAAAAGTGGTTACCTACAAAACTACGCCCCTGCTTGGGCAAATGACCAAACTGCACGTTGATACCAGCCAATGGTGGATTTATTACTCAGATATTTTTGGAGTAGCCATGCTGGCAATTGCTATTACGGGCATGTTCCTGGCGAAGGGGAAAAACAGCTTCCGGAAACGGGGGTGGAAACTTGCCCTGATCGGAATCATCTTCCCCCTAATTTTTCTATTTCTGCTTTCCTAAGGTATTTAATGCCTTTTGGGCTAAAAAATTAAAGAAAAGACCCGGCAACCCTGCTAGGCCATGCCATCGTCTTGTGCCAAATTATTAAATCACCTAACTTATAGGATTAAAAAATTTGGTTATGAGGAGATTCTATGCACCCCTTGCAGGTCTGATTCTATTAACCTCCTGCCTTGGTTATAAAGAACTGCCGGTTGAGTACGACTACAGCTACAAAGGAAATTTTAAGAAGTACCGAACCTTTGATATTATGCGCACCAGCGCAGAGGCAGATTCAAGTATAACAAACATCATTATCGAAAAGTCTATTCAATCGCGGATGAAATTCCTGGGGTACAGGCAAACGGAAAATAAACCTCACCTGCTGGTGTGTTTCAAAATGTTTCCAGATAGCTTGATGTTCAATGGCTACTATCAACCCGAAATTGAGCAATGGATGGCGAATCGGGATGAAAACCTGAATTACGATCCTAAAAAACTGGACATGAATACGGGCACCCTGTTAATTCAGCTTTTCGACAGAAGGCAAAATCGTTCAATCTGGCAGGGTTATTCCACCGCCCTCTATGGTGAGATTGATTTTAATAATAACCGCACCCTTCGGAATGCCGTCATTTCAATACTAGATAAATACCGCTTTTGGGCCGATGGCTTTATAGAAGGAACAGCCTCAAACGAAACCGATATTAATGATTGAAATCAACCTGCTGAAAACCAGCGTTTAGCCTCCATAAACCACAAAATTCATAACGGGGAGGTCTTTTTTTAGGAAAAATATTCTACTTTTGCAGACCCAAAATATGGGGTTTCTGAGAAATCAGAGCGGATTGTCCGATGGTGTAATGGTAACACTGCAGATTTTGGTTCTGCCTTTCAAGGTTCGAATCCTTGTCGGACAACTTTACTTGCTAAAAAATCCCGTCCAGAGGACGGGATTTTAGTTAATTTTTACCCAATGGCTGTTAAGATTTTCAGTGGTTTAGCAACAACCTACCTGGCTGAGAAAATTGCTCATGCGTATGGCGAATCGTTGGGTGAGGTTAACTACCAGCAGTTCAGTGATGGGGAAATGTCTCCCTTCCTGAAAGAATCGGTTCGCGGTCATGAAGTCTTTATCATCCAATCCACTATTCCTCCCTCTGATAACCTGATGGAGCTTTTATTGATGGTGGATGCAGCTCAACGCGCCAGTGCATCAAGTGTTAATGTGGTAATTCCGTACTTCGGATATGCCCGACAGGACAGAAAAGATAAACCGCGTGTATCCATTGCCGCTAAGTTGATTGCCAATTTACTTTCGGCTGCCGGTGCAAACCGAATCATGGCATGCGATTTACATGCCGATCAGATTCAGGGATTCTTTGATATTCCTGTTGACCACCTGGACGGAGCCTACATTTTTGTACCCTACCTGAAATCACTGGGATTAAAAAATATCATGTTTGCCTCTCCCGATGTTGGTGGCATTAAAAGAGCCCGCAGCTTTGCGAAATTCTTCGATGCTGAGCTGGCTGTGTGTGACAAGTATCGCAAAGAAGCCAACAAGGTGGAATCCATGCGTCTGATCGGAGATGTGGAGGGCAAAGATGTAGTTTTAGTGGATGACCTGGTTGACACAGCCGGTACCATCTGTAAAGCAGCAGCGTTGTTAAAGGAAAAAGGTGCCAATTCAGTAAGAGCGGTGTGTACCCATCCTGTTCTTTCCGGAAAGGCTTATGAAAATATAGAAGCTTCGGTATTGGAGGAAATTGTGGTATCTGATACGATTCCATTAAAACAAAAGAGTGCTAAGATCAAGGTGTTGACGGTTTCTGATCTGTTCGCCAAAGCGATCCGTAAAATTCACGATCACGAGTCGATCAGCTCCCTTTTTATTAAACTGTAATTATTAACTAAACATAAATTAACCATGAAAACAATCGAGATTGTAGGGTATAAAAGAGCGAATCTCGGCAAGTCAGAGTCTCAGAACCTGAGAAACGATGGCTATGTTCCCTGCGTAGTGTATGGCGGAAATGAACAAGTGCATTTTTATGCGCCCATGCTTCTCTTCCGTGATTTGGTGTATACCAATGAAGCCCACTTTGTTCACCTGAACATTGAAGGTGAAGAGAGTAAAGCAATTTTACAGGAAGTACAGTTCCACCCGGTAAGCGAAATCATTTTACACGCTGATTTTCTAAAGATTGCAGAAGATCGCAAAATCAAAATGAGCATTCCTACCCGACTGGTGGGCAAAGCAAAAGGTGTTGACAAAGGTGGTGCCCTGGTTAGAAAACGTGCCGCTTTAAAAGTAGCTGGTTTTGCGAAAGACATGCCCGATCATATTGATGTGGATGTAACTGAACTTGACTTCCACCACGCCATTAAAGTTGGTGATATGAAAATTGCCGGACTGGAGTTCCTGGATCCCAAGCAATCAGCAATTGCTGCGGTTGAAGTTCCCCGTGCTGCCAAGCTGGCTGCTGAAGATGCCGCGAAAGCTGCTGAAGCTGCTACTACTCCTGCTGAAGGTGCTGCCGCTGCTCCTGCTGCAGGTGCTGCTCCTGCTGCCGATGCCAAGAAAGAGGCTCCTAAGAAGGAAGAAGGCAAGAAGTAATTTTGGTAAGTACGCTTCAATAAAAAAGGCCATCTCATTTTTGAGATGGCCTTTTTTTCTTAAACGACTTTTCTACTGAACTGTTATCCCCCCTTTTCGTAATAGTTGTGGGAATTCCTTCTTGGAAAACAATTCGATCTGAATTCCAACTGCAGTTCCTGCCGTTTGCGTCACAGTATAGTCATACGGTACTGTTATCTCGGCCGATGTGTCCGCGTTGGATTGGTCAATGGAGGCAACTTCAGTATACGCCCCACCGTTCTCGTTTATTTTTACAACAATTTTTGACAACGGATCACTATCCATATTTACATATTTCACCGTTATCGTAACAGGAGTGCCTTGCGCTGGTGTTGTAGAAGAAACAGCTACTGACGCTACCGTTTGATAGGCTGTGCCAACTTTTTTGTAGGAAGGCATCTGTTCATTTTCTTCGCATGAGAGCAACAGCACCACGACCGCCAATGACAGAATCGTTCTTATTTTAATACTTGATTTCATAAGCTCTTACATTTTAATTTTGATCCCACCAAATTGTATCTAACAAATCAACTTCCGGAACATTTGATCCATTACGGGAAGTTTCTGATTGTGGATATATTACCCTTCTAATAAACTCACCACCCAGGTCGGGATTATGCCCAACCGGAATATCCATATCTGTATATTGATAATCATAGCGTCTGGCATCATTCCATGCTTCCGGATGTAAAAACATAGCCACATATTTTTCCTTCATGATCAAATCAAGGGTTATGTTGCCAGAACCAACAGCTACAACTGGATCCGCCAAATACGTATCGCGGTCTGCCGGATCAACTCCAATCAGATTCATGTGTGAGGCAATTCCTGCGAGGTATGCATTGTAGGCCTCTGTCTTCATACTCTTTCTTAAATATGCCTCTGCTTCAATGAATTTTTGCTCAGCATGCGTAATCACTAAAATGGGCGAAAGCTGATCGGCATAGTAGGTATCCACAACCAAAACAGACCGTTCACCCTGAACATCAGCACCTCCTCTTCCGGCTCCATTTTCTGTTCCTATATAAGTACCAAACTCTGTAATGCTATACATAAAAGGCATCCGGGGGTCTACTACTCCAAAAGTGGTACCATTCATGGCATCTACAATCTGCTCCGAAATCCATCCATCCAAAATCAATGCGGCCTGACTTAGCGCCACTGATCCCCACGGATTAATATCGGTATCAAAATAATCCACTTTCGCATTTTCGGTATCATTAGCGAAACCATTGGCAAGAGCTGCCAAAACCGCATCTGGATCGTAGGCCGCTGTTTTACTTAAGTGATTCAGGTATCGTGCCTTTAATGCATAGGCAGTCTTAATCCACAGGTCAATATCGCCATGAAAGATAAAGTCATCGTTACCAAGCGCAACTGTACTCTCGGCAGACTCCAGGGCCGTGATTCCACCATCTAAAAGCAGAAACACTTGGTCATACAAAGCTTCATCATCATCATAGGCTGGTTTAAGGGTCTGGGCAAAAAAAGCTTCTGTATAAGGAATGTCCCCCCACACATCAATGGCCAATGCCAGGTTAATAGCTTTAACAACTTTGGCTACCCCAACGTAATGTGTAGCCCCTTGATCAGCAGCCAGCTTTTCAAGATCGCTTACGTCACTCAATAAGTGATAGATATCAAACCAAGAACCGTCATACGGAACTTCGCTTTGCGTATCGGTTAATCCTGCTTCATTTGGAGAGGCCAGGTACTGAACAAAGTAGGATGTGAACTCGCCAATACTCTGAATATTATTTCCGGTTCTCAGCGTAACCGTTGACATCAAACCGGTAATAGGAACCGTTGTTGGATTATTAGGATCCTTATTGATATCCAGGTAATCGTCACATCCACTCAGCGTGACAATAAAAACTAAAATTCCAATTAATTTAATTTTCATAACTCGAAAATTTATAATGTTAAATTCAGGGAGAACAGTAAACTTCTTGTACCCGGGTACCCTAAACCTGTAAAGCCGGTAGCATTACTGCCTGCTCCACTGCTGAACGACTCGGGGTCATAGTTATTCCAGGGTGTCCACAAAATAATATTGTTGAGCGTTGTGGATACCGATGCAGATTGTATCGAAAGCGGTTTTAGCCATTTCGCAGGGAGGTTATAAGAAAGCGAAATATTTCTAATCTTAACGAACGATGCATCTTTAACAAAATTCTCTGAAACTCTTCTATGAACATTTCTGTAGAAACCGGCACCATAATTAACGCCATCCGGGCCTAACGCCTGGCCAAGCCAAACTTCTTTAGTATTCGGTGTTCCATCGGCCAATACGCCATCAAAAATAACAACATCGTTACGGTTATTGGAATAGCTGCCTTTTCCGAAAGCCGACATGTAGTTGGCGAACTGGTCATACTGATCCATTTTCCATCGAATATCGATCAAAAAATTAAGGCTTATTCCTTTATAGGTAAACTCGTTTCGGATGCCCATTAACCATTTTGGCTGAACATTTCCAACCACTAATTGATTGGTGTTTCTTACCGGGAAACCATCTGCACCAATAACGATATCTCGGTCATGATCCAGGTATGTTAAGTCTGCAGGCTCACCCCCAGCATAGTAGCGCTGAAAACTCGTGCCATAAATATTACCATAAGGTGCTCCTTCGATCAGCTTCATTGTTACGGTACTTCCAGAATATCCAAACTGGTCACCAATCACAATCTCATCAATGCCCTCTGCAATATCCACCACTCGATTTCGATTACGGGTGAAATTTACTTGCGCATCCCACTGAAAATTTCCGCTACGGTAAGGAGTACCGGTAAGGATAATTTCAATTCCCTTATTTTCGATTTCCCCGGCATTTGTTATAGCCGTTGTATACCCTACCGCATTTGAAACAGGCACAGCAAGTATCTGATCTTTACTGTTGGCTTTATACCAGGTGAAATCTATTCCAACCCGGTTCTCAAGAAACTTCAATTCTGTTCCTAATTCTATGGTAGAAGTTCGCTCTGGTTTCAGATCCGCACTACCAAGCGTTGTACCCCTGGTATACCCCAATTGGCCATTCAACGGAAATCCATTCGCAGATGTATAAACGGTGGAGGTCCTGTAGGGATCCGTGTCTTTACCAACCTCGCCATAAGCTGCCCGTAATTTACCATACGACAATTGAGCAGGGAGATTGAGCACATCATTGAATACGAAGCTAAGGTTAAAGGATGGATAAAAGAATGAATTGTTTTGCACGGGCAACGCTGAAGACTTATCATTCCTACCGGTGATATTTAAAAACAAATAATCTTTATAATTCAGATCCAGTTCTCCATAAAATCCAACAAGCCTCCTGTTTTCAGTGTACTCGCTGATGAGCATTTCCGTGACATTACTGAAACTATAAAATTCCGGTGTTACAAATTGATTGCCGGTGGTTCTGATACTATTATATTCTGTATCAAATACCTCATTTCCCAATCGTAATAAACCTTTCAAATCAGGGGTAATATTCCGGGTAAGGGTAACGTAGAAGTTTGAGTTCAGGAATCGATTTGTAATTCTTCGCTGCTCAATAAAACCGGTTGTAGAAAGAGGAATTTCATCCACAACACCCAGCGGCCCCGGTAAAATTTCTTCCCGGTTATCAGAATAAAAATCGTTTCCAAAGCGATACGAAAACTCAATCCAACTGACAGGTTTATAGTTAAAATTAATGGTGGCAATGGTTCTGTCTACCTCATCAACATACGTCCAGAAACGGGCAGAATAGATTGGGTTATCCGATAAATAATTCGTGATCTGCGTTCCATCCGGTTTGATGTAATTCGTAACATCCATCGTGTGTGGTTGATAAAATAAGTTTTCACCAAAACGATCATGCGCAACCCTATCGCCACCGGAGACACTATAATTAACAGATGCCCCCATATTAAACTTCTCATTGAATTTTGCGGTTCCATTGAAGCGAAGCGAGGTACGCTTCCAATCAGAGAATGGGATAACGCCTTTCTGGTAAGTGTTATTCACGGAAGCATAAATACCCACGATGTCGGTTCCTCCGGAAACATTTAAGTAGGTATCAGACAACATACCTGTTTCCATGGCATTTCTGTAATTATCATAATAGCGATACCCGGGATCAATCACATTTGCTGCTTCGATGGGCGCACCCCAGGCCGGATAAACACTAGTCAGGTCATACAAACCATTAAAACCCTGGCCATATTTTTCCTGAAATTCCGGGAACTTATTAACATTCTCCACACCATAGGTTGTGCCCAGGTTTACTCTAACACTACCCGCTTTTCCCCTTTTTGTAGTAATTACGATTGCCCCGTTACCTGCACGAACGCCATACAATCCGGTTGCTGCGGCACCTTTCAGCACATTTATGGATTCAATATCATTCGGGTTAATATCAGCCGCACGGTTACTTAACCCGCGGGGTGTATTATCGGCTCCGGCTTCAACGGTAGAGTTATTGATTGGAATACCGTCAATAACAAACAACGGTTGATTGTCGGCATCAGGGTTTAATGAAGTTATCCCCCTCAGAATAATTCTTGAACTCATTCCGGGGGCACCACCCGAACTTGTAATTTGCGCACCTGCTACCTTCCCCTGAAGAGCAGCAACTAAATTAGGCTGTTTGGCAACCGTTAACGCTTCTGCACCAACTGTTTGAACAGCATATCCAATCGATTGTTTGCTTTTCTCAATACCAAAGGAAGTAACAACAACTTCCGATAGTTGCGTAGCATCAATAGCCAATTGAATATCAACTGTTGTTCTTTCACCAACAACGGTCTCTACCGTTTTAAACCCGATAAAAGAAAACACGAGTACCTGACTGGCGGAACTTACTGAAACACTATACTTTCCACTGGCGTCAGCGACTACACCCGTATTGGTTCCTTTAACAAGAACATTCACGCCCGGTAATGTAGACCCATCCTCAGCAGAGGTTACAGTACCTGATACCGTTCGTTCCTGCGAGAAGGTGGGCGTGGTTGCTGCCAGCAGAATTAAAACGGTGGCCCAGCAAAGTTTTGACAATTTAGACCTGATAAAATTGCCGAACACACATCGAGAGTTGTAAAATGGTTTTTTCATTGGCAATGGTTTAATGGTTGAACAAGGAATCAAATGCGGGAAACTGCAACTTCTTGCAACTTCTTGCATGAATATAAGAATTTCGCAAAAAATAAGCGATATTTTGAACAAAATTTAACCTCACCAGCGTAGCAAGCCACCTAATTACTGAGCATCTACTCATCTTTAAATATGAAATATCTGATCGCAGGACTTGGAAACGTGGGTCCCGAATATGAACTAACCAGGCATAATATTGGCTTTCTGGTATTAGATCGCCTGGCAGATCAACATAAGCTTGATTTCGAGTTAGTCCGTCATGCAGAAAAAACAGAGTTAAAATATAAAGGCAGGCACCTTCACCTCATCAAGCCTACCACCTACATGAACCTGAGCGGCAAGGCTATTGCCTACTGGCTGCAGGAACTGAAAATTCCGAAAGAAAATTTATTAGTGGTTTTAGACGACCTGGCCCTGCCCTTCGGCACCTTGCGTATGCGCACCAAAGGAAGCTCGGCCGGTCATAACGGATTAAGAAATATTGAAGAGTTATTGGGCGGGCAGGATTATTCACGCTTACGTTTTGGCATTGGCGATGACTTTAACAAAGGCCACCAAAAAGATTATGTGCTCAGTAATTTTTCGAAGCAAGAATTTTCTGATTTACCCTTGTTAATGGATAAAGCCGCTGAAATGGTATTTTCCTTTTGTACGGTAGGAGCAGCAAAAACGATGAGCCTTTTTAACGGCTAATCAGATTTATCGTTCCCTTCTAACTGACCACTTTTTAATCAATTAACAACGGATCCTGGATTCACCACCTCATTCGGCTGAAGTAACCGAAGCTTCCCCGCTCCATCATCTGCCATTAACACCATTCCTTGCGATTCGATGCCCATCATTTTACGCGGTGCCAGGTTGGCAATTAGCGTAACCTGCTTGCCTACCATTTCTTCAGGCGTGTAGTGTCTGGCAATACCACTCAAAACAGTGCGTTTATCAACACCTGTGTCAATCGTTAGCTTCAGCAACTTATCTGATTTCTCCATCTTCTCAGCAGCTAACACCTTCCCCACGCGAATGTCCAGTTTTGTAAAATCATCAATCGTTATCTCTGATTTTAACGGCTTTACAGTATTCTCTGAATTCGTTGATTCCATACCAGCTTTTGGTTTTCTGAGTTTAGCTGCTTGCTTTTCAATCTCGTCATCTTCAATATTTTTGAACAATAACTCTGCCTTTCCAAGTTGATGTTGCGGTCGAAGCGGCTCAATCAGTTGCTCTTTAATCCAGAATTCATTCCAATTCTTATCAACGGAGGTGCTATTTAACTGTGTACGAATGTTACCGGAGGTTACCGGTAAAAATGGTTCGCAGGCAATGGCAATGTTCCCTACAACGGTAAGCGCATAATTTAAGATAGCACCCACCGCCTCCATATCATCCTTGGCTAACTTCCAGGGCTCTGTATCCGCTAAGAATTTATTTCCGATTCTCGACAGGTTCATCATGTGAAACTGCGCTTCACGGAAACGAAATTCATTCAACGACTTGATCATTTCTTTAACGGACGTATTCAAATCAGTATGGGTCTGATTGTACTTCTCCACTATTTTCTTCCTTCTGTCGTTGGTGCCCTGCAACTCGTGCGCTGACGGCACTTTCCCATCAAAATATTTCCAGGTCAACACCATTACCCGGTTCACAAAATTCCCGAGAATGGCCACCAACTCGCTGTTCACTTTTTGCTGATAATCCTTCCAGGTAAAATCAGCATCCTTCGTTTCGGGGGATATAGAATTCAATACGTAACGCAGTTCATCCTTTCTACCTGGAAAGTCTACCAGGTATTCATGCAACCAAACGGCATGATTTCGTGAGGTGGATAATTTTTCACCTTCCAGGTTCAAAAACTCATTGGCCGGAACATTATCGGGAAGGATAAAACTACCTTCTGCCTTGAGCATGGCTGGGAAAATAATACAATGAAAAACAATATTATCCTTCCCAATAAAATGAATCAGTCTTGTGTCTTCATCCTTCCAATATTTTTCCCATTCATTTCCTTTCAATTCTTTGGTTGCGGAAATGTATCCAATAGGCGCATCAAACCACACGTACAGTACTTTTCCTTTGCCCTCTTCCAGTGGAACAGGGATTCCCCAATCCAGATCGCGGGTGATGGATCGTGGTTGCAGTCCCTGATCGATCCATGACTTGCACTGCCCGTAAACATTGGTTTTCCAATCGCTCTTATGACCTTCAACAAGCCACTCTTTTAACCAATGCTCATATTTATCCAAAGGGAAATACCAATGCTTGGTTGGTTTCAGTACAGGTGTTTTACCCGATACTGTTGATCGTGGGTTAATTAATTCGCGTGGACTTAAACTTGTGCCACACTTTTCGCACTGGTCGCCATACGCATTTGTATTGCCACACTTCGGACAGGTACCTATAATATAACGATCCGCTAAAAAAATTTTTTCTTGTTCGTCATAGTACTGATCGGATGTTTCCTCTAAAAAAATTCCCTGATCATAAATCTTTTTAAAAAACTCTTGTGCTGTTTCATAATGCACAGGATTGGATGTGCGTGAATAAATATCAAAGCTTATCCCAAAATCTATAAACGCCTTTTTCATCAAACGATGGTACTTGTCAACAAAGGCCTGAGGCGTAACACCTTCTTTTTTTGCTCCCAATGTGATCGCAACGCCATGTTCATCCGATCCGCCAATAAATACAACATCCTCGCCTCGCAACCGAAGAAACCTGACATATGTATCGGCAGGCAGGTATGCACCGGCTATATGCCCGATGTGCAGGGGTCCGTTTGCATACGGAAGGGCAGCCGTAACCGTATGACGTTTAAACTTTTTCATTCAATAAATTTGTGCAAAGATGAGAATTGGCAGGGAGGTATGAAAATTTTAACTTTCTTTTACCTCTGGCATTTTTGCAGGGAAAGAAACATAAAATTCGGTGTGACCTTCTGAAGTCGTGCGAAGGTTAATTTTTCCACCCAGTTTTTCGGTAGCCAACTTGGAAAGATACAACCCTATACCCCCGGTACCGGAACGCTCGGATGCCCTTGAGAACATCTGGAAAATTTTATCCGGCTTAGCCTCCGCAATACCAATACCATTGTCGATCACACTCACCACAACCCCATTGCCGTTACCCATGGAAATTGTGACGCTGACAAAGGGAATTACACGCTCGGAATCATTATGAAATTTTATAGCATTATCAATCAGGTTCTCCAGAACAATCCGAACTAAATCTTTATCAGACTGTAATTCCACATCAGTTCCAATATCTCGCTTAATTTCTAAGCGAGGCGGCAACCCCTTTTTTCTTTCAAGCAGAATAATTTCTTCGACTATTGCCCCAAAATCAATTTTCTCTTCTGTAAGGATGGTATTGTTGATCTGGTTCACGATCAATAACCGGGTTAAGATTACATTCAATCTTCCGGACGAAATATCAAGCCTGGTCAGGTAATCCAGTGCCTTTTCATCGGTTACATCCAACAGTGCCACGGTACAAATACCTTTCAGACTAGCCAGTGGACCCCGAATGTCATGCGATGTTTTATAAATGAAATTATCAAGCTCATCGTTTACCTGCTTCAGCGTTTTATTGGTACGATCCAGGTCATCATTGGCCTTTTGCAACTCAGCAGTCTTCTCCCTCACTTTACCATCCAATTCCCGATTAATATTCTGAAGGCGTTGGTTTTGCGTTTCAATTACTTCCTTTGCATCAAAAAGTGCAGAGTTCGCTTTTCGGATAACCCTGTTACTTCTATACAGTACAAACCCCAGCAACCCTGCCAGGACGGCAATCACACCGATGGCAATGTTCAGGTTCCGTTGCCGTTCAAGTGCTTCTTCTTTTAGCTTAATCGTTGCCAGGTTTTCGCGCTCTTCAAAATTGGTTTGAATTTTAGCGATGTTTTTTACGAGGTCTTCTCCTATCAGGCTATCTTTAAGTGCAATGTACTTGTTTTGATAAGCGGAAGCATTTTCAAAATCTTTTGACTGACTAAACAATACAGAGAATTGTTTGTATACATCAATAAGGAGTTGATTGTAGCCAGCATCTCCTGCCAATTTTTCCGCTTCAATTAGTGTTTGCTTAGCTGATTCAAAATTCTGATTAGCTATTGCAATTTTCGATAGGTACACAAGATTTTCAGACTGAAACCTCTTATTTTCTGTCTTCTGAGCAATCGCTAACGACCCTTTGAAATAATCCCCTGCTTCTTGAAATTTCTTCAGACCAAAATAAGAAACTCCTAATCCAAACTTACTCTCAATTAACACATCATCACTACAATTGTTTTCACAAGCTTTTAATCCTTCATTTATTCTTTTGAGTGCCTCTTCAAAATTTCCGAGATGGACATTAGCCATTCCAAGATTTATTAAAAGTCTGTCGAGATCATACTTATCATTGGCTTCGTTTCGGAGCATAAGTGACCGAGAAAAATATTCTTTGGCTTTTTCATAATTCCGTAGTTTAAAATAAACGAAGCCAATATTATTTAAAGTAATGCTGATCTCGGATTTATTTCCGATTCTCTCTCTGATAACCAACGATTGAAAGTGATAATCAAGCGCATTATCATAATCAGCATTAAGCGAATAGGCAATAGCAGTTGAATTGAGTAGAATTTTAAGTTCATTTATAAAATCATGCTGCCTGGCGACTTCAATTGCTTCCTTATACAATTCAATTGACTCTGAAATTCTCTCTAAACGTCTAAGAGCTGAACCCTTTACCAAGATTGACTTTACAAAACGCAAACTATCACCTTCTTCACTTGCAATTGTAAATGCTTCGTCTGCATATCGCAAAGCTGAACTATTATCATTGATCAAAATAAGATTGTAGGAAAGCTCATACAATATATCAAATCGCTCAATACCTGATTTTTGACCTAATGTTAATTTTAGAGAATCAATAACATTGTTTTGAGCATAACAATAGGATCCAATAAAAAACCAAAACACAGCTAAGAAATAGCCCAACTTTAAGGAGTTTAAAAATTTTTGGTACACAGGTAATTTACAAAATTTATTACACAAAATAGTTACAACTGGATACAGTACTTTTGGTTTATTAATTCGAACACAAAATAATCTAAAACCTAATCCCACAAAACAATGAAAAAATTATTCTACATCCTATTGTTTGCTATCGTATCTGCCTCTTCATTCACTGCTTGCACCGAAGAGGAAGTAGCCCCTTCATCAGAATTGGAAAATGGTGGTGCAAACAACACTCCCGACAAAGGATTTTAAGTTTAGTATTCTAAATCAAAGATTAATATTTGTTTATGAAAACCAAGATTATAATTCTATTGGCTATATCAGCTGTAGTAACTCTATCATTCACTTTTGCTTCCACCGCTAAACAAGGAGCAAAATCAAATGATATTATGACCAAAGAAATCGGCAGCGAACCTGCAGGTGGCTTTGTGTCAGAAGACAAATTCTAATCCATAGCACTGATTATAAAGCGTTTACAAGCAAAACCGTCTGTGTCCTCATAGACGGATTTGCTTGTTTGCATAACCGGGTACCCTATTCCAGGTTCTCTACTTACTTATTGGGTCACTCCCCTAAAAGGTTCACACCGAAATACCTGTAGTTACCTTTACTCGGGGTTAAACACTTTCATTTAAACAAACTCGGACGGGAGGCAATCTCGGCAAGTCTACCGCATCATATAAAACTAAAACTGTTAAACATTACCCGGCTATCCTTTCCATGTGATCATTTGATTCTAAAGTCAACACCAATAAACAAGAGGATATCTGGCAACCAAACTAAATGAGTAATACGTTAGAAATAGGTTATTTGAGCCGTTCATCCCGGCAATCTGGTAATCTCGACACCAATGAACCACAAGCCTAACGGATTAGGCAGTGTAATACCTATACTTAAAGTGTTACTTTAGGGTAGTTTTATTCAAAAAATAAACTAAACCTTACATCAAAAAAACAGGCATTTTACGCCTCTTCTTTGTGCGGCTTTCGAGGCTTGAGTTGCAACACGTGAAACATTTCCTGATCCTGAACCACCCCCGGATTAGGCGTTGTCAATAGCTTGTCGCCAGCAAAAATGCTATTAGCCCCGGCTAAAAAACACAGGGCCTGCTCTTCCATGTTCATTCGTACCCTTCCGGCCGAAAGCCTTACCATCGCTTTCGGCATGATAATTCGCGCTGTGGCGATCATCCGTACCATTTCCCAAATGGAAACACGTTCCTGATTTTCCAGGGGTGTTCCTTCAACCGGAACAAGGGCGTTCACAGGAACCGATTCAGGGTGCTGAGGTAACGTGGCCAGTGTATGCAACATCCCCACCCGATCGTGATGTTGTTCACCCATACCAATAATACCGCCTGAGCAGACTGATAATTTAGCCTGCCGAACATTCTCTAATGTTTCAAGCCTGTCATGATACGTTCGTGTACTGATGATATCACCATAAAACTCTTCGCTGGTGTCGAGGTTGTGATTGTAGGCGTATAAACCGGCTTGTTTCAATTTCATTGCCTGCTCAGGTGTAAGCATGCCTAGTGTGCAGCATACCTCCATGTCCATGGCACTCACACCCTTTACCATATCAATAACTTTATCGAAGTCGCGGTTGTCACGCACTTCACGCCAGGCGGCACCCATACAAAAGCGCGTACTTCCAGCCGTTTTTGCTTCTTGTGCCTTCTGCAGCACTTCCTCTACGTCCATCAGTTTATGGACCTTTACATCGGTATGATACCGTGCAGCTTGAGGACAGTATGAACAGTCTTCAGGGCAACCTCCGGTTTTTACCGATAGCAGCGTACACACCTGAACTTCCTGCGGATCATTAAACTGGCGATGAACAGTTGCTGCTCGATAAATCAAATCAAGAATGGATGAGTGATAGATTTCAGCTATCTCTTCACGTGTCCAGTTGGTGCGAATGTTCATATACTAATGAATTTGGAATTCAAAAGGCATTCTTGCCTGAACACCATAATAGCTCTTCACGTGCTGCCACTGCTCATACAGGGGGTAATACTGCCCCATCTCTTCCCGCACTGCCTTTGTTCGTGCATTCTCTTCCAACCCATCTAATAATTGTTCATAAAAATTTTTGACCCGTGGGTAAAACTTAACCTTATAATTATCGGCCACCCCTGCTTTATCAGCGGCAATTTTAACTGCGTCATCAAAACCTCCCAACACATCCACCAGTCCTTTATCTTTAGCCTGAATGCCCGTCCATACCCGGCCGGAGGCAACCTTCTTAATCTCTTCTTTGGTTATACCCCTTCCTTCCGCAGCTTTTCCGGTGAACGTCTCGTAAATTTCATCAGTCCTTCTTTGCCAAACATTTTTCTCGGCATCGGTAAGGGGCCTGCTTAGGGTAGTCATCTCACCATATTGTCCGGTCTTAACTTCTTCGGTGGTGATCCCCAACTTATTGTTCAATAGGCCGCTGGCATCAAACAAAACACTGAAAATTCCGATTGATCCGGTTATGGTATGCGGCTGGGCAACAATCGTATCGCAACCCATCGCCAGGTAGTAACCACCAGAGGCCGCGTAATCTGACATGGAGGCAATTATTGGTTTTGTTTTCGCAGTCAGGGTGATTTCACGCCACATGGCATCTGAAGCCTGGAAACTTCCTCCCGGAGAGTTGATTCGAAGTACAATGGCTTTCACTTTCTTGTTCTCACGGGCTTTCCTGATTTCCTGAATAAACGTGTCTGCCCCTACAATGCCATCCTCTGCGCCTCCCGGATAAATAGTACCATCGGCCACAATTACCGCCACCTCATTTTCATTCGAGGCGCCTGATGCATCTATACTTTTTCTGTACTTATTGTATTTGATAAAGTTCACTTTTTCGCTTCCTTCCAGTGAAAGCCTTTGCTTCAATTCATCCTGTACCTGATCAAAATATAAAAGCGAGTCAACCAATCCTAAGTTGAGGGCAAGCGCAGCATTTCGTGCCTGCATATTATCTGAAATTTCTTCCAGCTTTTGTTTCGGGATGTTCCTCGACTCAGAAATTCGGGTGAGTACCTGATCATAAATTGAATTCACCATTTCCGTGAGCTGAAGACGATTTTCAGGACTCATTTTATCCAGCATAAAAGGCTCAACCGCGCTTTTAAACTCCCCTACCCTGAAGATCTCAGGTTTAATCTCCAGCTTATCAAACATTTTCTTGAAGAAAGTCATTTCAATTGCAAGGCCGTTAAACTCAAGTTCACCCTCCGGGTTCAAATAAATTTTATCTGCGGCTGATGCCAGGTAATATGCCTGTTCCGACATCGCATCGGCATAGGCTACCACCCATTTGCCGTCTTTTCTAAAGTCGATGAGCGATTGACGGATTTCTTCTACGGTCGAGAATCCAGCCATCGGATATGTTACATCCAGGTAAATTCCTTTAATTTTTGGATCTGCTTGAGCATGCGCGATCGCCTGTTTTAATGGCAACAGGCCAATGTTTGAAACAGAAACACCAAGGCCTTCAAAAGGATTGTCAATCTGTTGTTCAGTGATTTGCGCATCCAGTTTCAAATGCAAAACTGAATTATTCTTTACAATCACCTCCTTTTCAGAGGCAAGCCCCGATAAGATGCCGATCAACAATACAAAAAGCAGGATGATGGTTACCAGGGTACCTAAACAAGAAGCCAAAAAAGCTTTGAAAAAATTCATAACAAAAATATTAAGATTCAAAATTACTGAATACTGCCACTCAAAAAAACATAAGTTTGCAGGATGAGCGCTTTCGTTTACCTGTTACTGGGAAGCAACCTGGGCAACTCCCTCGAAACCCTCACCCGTGCACGCCACGAGATTAGTCGGCTTGCCGGCTCTATCGTTACAACGTCTTCCATTTATAAGTCTGCTGCCTGGGGAAAAGAAGATCAACCCGATTTTTATAATCAGGCAATTAAAATTCAAACCAGCCTACCGCCCGAAGCACTATTATTAACCCTGTTAGCAATTGAAAAAACTGCCGGCAGAATAAGAATTGATAAATGGGGACCACGGGTTATAGATATTGATATCCTGTTTTATGGAGACCTGGTTTTGAAGAGTGCCCACTTGACTATTCCCCACCCCGAACTTCCCAATCGGAATTTTGCACTGGTTCCACTCAGGGAAATAGAACCGGAATTGGTTCATCCGGAATTACAAAAGACAATTAATGAATTATGTGAAACAACTCCAGACAAGCTGCCGCTGGAGAAATTAACATTATAAACTTGCTACTTCTGCCTCCGGTACAATTTTCTTCACCAATCCTTGAAGTACCTTCCCCGGACCGCACTCAATAAATTTGATGGCACCATCTTTTGCCATGTGTTGCACAGATTGAGTCCAGCGCACAGGGGCCGTCAACTGTGCAATCAGGTTTCTCTTAATCTCCGCAATGTCGGTTGACGGTAAAGCATTTACATTTTGATAGACGGGACAACTTGGTTTACCAAAGGTTGTGCTTTCTATTGCCGAGGCAAGCTCTTCACGAGCCGGTTCCATCAGCGGTGAATGAAAAGCACCACCCACCGGAAGCGGCAAGGCACGTTTGGCACCGGCTGCTTTTAATTTCTCGCAGGCAACCTCTATACCTTTATTGGAACCGGAAATCACCAATTGTCCGGGGCAATTATAGTTTGCAGCAACCACCACCTCATCAATGGAAGCACAAACTTCCTCCACAACCTTATCATCCAATCCCAGAATAGCCGCCATTGTTGAAGGATTAATTTCACAGGCACGCTGCATGGCCAATGCACGTTTGTACACCAATGTAAGGGCATCTGAAAATGTGAGTGTTTGGTTCCCAACCAATGCAGAAAATTCACCTAACGAATGACCCGCCACCATATCGGGCTTGAAGGAATCGGTCGATAATGCCAGAGCCACCGAGTGGATGAAAATAGCAGGTTGGGTTACCTTCGTTTGCTTGAGTTCATCGGCTGTACCGGTAAACATGATATCGGTAATTTTAAATCCAAGAATATCGTTAGCCTGATCAAGAATTGTTTTTGCTTTTGTACTGGTCTCGTAAAGGTCTTTGGCCATTCCTGTAAACTGAGAACCCTGACCGGGAAAGATGTATGCGTTCATGTGACTCCTTTATTTGCGTAATTTAAAGAACTAAAACACTATGGACTAAAAGTCCATAGGTTTAAACAAAAGAATGAAATTCTTTATAAATACCAAATCAGTTTTTTGCGGTCACGCTGAACTTGCCTACCGCAGGCTTGTTTCAGCATCTGTACCACAAAGACCCTGAAATGAGTTCTGGGTGACATAGGAAAATTTTAAGAAACCGGAAGTCTTGCGCTGAAAGCACTTAGTTTCAACTAACGACTGTACCAATGAATTAATCTATAAATCTTGACTTAAGCTCAGCGGAGGGTAACCAACAGGCGTCTTTTTTACCAAAGAAGCGATACCGGTTTTTGGAGATCCAATGATACACTGCATCGCGGATGAACCGTGGTAAAATCTTAAATCCAAAAAACAAAGGCCAACCACCCGTTAAACTGCGTGCTATTTCAAGAGCGGCATCGCTTTGCTGAATCGCTTTGGTTCCGCGGATAAGAATAATAGAGTGAAAAACCGACTGGTCAAGTCGATACCGCTTTAATATCTCCTGACCTGTTGGCGATTGAAGGGAGGCAAATTGAAATTTCGCCCGTGGGTCCCGCTTGATAATAAATTGTACAGAGGCACTGCATAAATTGCAAACCCCATCAAACAATACAATATCCTTTCCATCGGGTATTACCTCACGAGGTGCACCCATCCTTTAACTATTTTATTTTTCTTGTTGGGATCCACAACATCAAAAGTGACCTCGGCTACATAATAATACACACCCGTTGATAATTCACGGCCTTTATCATCGTGACCATTCCAGTTGAGATAAATGGTATTCTGACTGGTGGGTTCATTATCAAAGCCAATATAGTGGTACAACTTCTTGCCCCACCGGTTGTAAACGGTAAAATCAACACGTTGAACAAAACGGGCACACTTAAACTCATATTGCGGATCGGTTGGAATTTTACACTCGGCAATTTCTCCGCTGGGAGGTGTTATGCCAAAGGCACTGAACAGATCGTTACACTTATCTCCATTGGGCGAAAATACATTCGGTAACTCATAGTTTGGACAATTATTATTGCAGGCTATTTCACTGGGGTCACTTTCATTATTCGAGCGATCAACAGCTGTAACCCGGTAACAATACGCCAAGGTAGCAAGGCCGTCATGCACATAAAATGTATCGCGAACATTGGTGGCAATTAACTCATAGGTGCCATTCTCAACCGTTGCAGCATACACATTGTAATACCTGATATCTTCCGCGCAGGCCTCTGTCGGACTAAACCACCTGACAATATTTTTAAAGGTGGTTGAGCTACACGTATATAAATCAAAGAAGTCTTCCCTGGCATCATTTTGTTTACAGAAGTCCGGATCGAACGGAGCAATAACCGGTACACAGGGAGGGTTATCGTCAGTTGGCTTGGCACAATTAATCTGAGAGTAATTGATCAACGGTTCCTTAATATCGTCATTCCCATAACCACCCCGCGTCATTACACGGTAGCAGTAAAAATTAGCTCCATTTAATGTATCGCCAGGGGCAAGTTTGCCCGTATCCAGGTAGGTTAAACCATCCTGGATAACATTCGCACTGTCAATTAACACCAGATCAACTTCCGTGGCGTTTTCACCTCCACGATAAACACGGTGCATCGGGTAACTTTGCAATTGATTTGACCAGGATACCACGGCACTCCAACTCAAATCGATTTGTCTTTTCTTAGCGGACAAATCCAACCAAACAGAGGAGGCCAGTGACGATGTGTCAACCGGTTGTAAGGGAGCCGGCATGGAAGCCGTGCCCGAATAGAGAACAACCCGGTAGAAATACTGGACATCACGAGTGTCGAGCCCCGCATCGGTGAATACAGTATCTGAAATTTGGGGACTTACATTTATAAACCCGGTTCCATCGGCTCGTTGCAAAACATATTCTTTCGGGCCTGGAAATTGACCCAAATCGATTTCAAAAGGTGGTGTCCACCGAACGGTTATCTCACCGTCTGTATCGCCCGTTTTGTCAACGGTAACATTGGTGATAACAGGTTCATCGACATCAATCGGATCGATACACACTTCGTTAGACACGTAACTTTCTCCTCCGCGTGGTGAAGGAAACACTGCCACCAGCCGGTAACAATATTTAGCTGCAGCTTCCAGTCCCTTCCCATTATTGGTATCGGTAAAAGTGGTGACCGGAGTAGCAGAGGGGCCTTCGCCATTTTTGATTGGCACTTGTGCAATCAAACTAAACCCGAGCGATTCGGGTATACCGGTTACGCATTCGTCAGGCGTGTAGTTGGTGTCATCCACCCTTCTCCAAACCTGCATCACCTGGGCTTCATGAAAACAATCGTAAGCATCCCAGTTGAGGGTAACATGCCGGGTTGCCAGGTTAACGGTAGCCGGTTGCAGTACCGGAGCAGGTGCGACCACAGTAATCCGCCAGGTAGCAAAGGCTACTAAAGGCGGGCCCGACTTAGGTGGGTTACTGGTTGGATCGTCTGTAATTTTAAAGACGATGAGATAGGGCTGATCCTGCACATCTTCACAGGTTGGGGTCCAACTAAAGTCAACCGTAGCCGGAGATGATTGAAATACTCCGGAGGAAGGAACCAATGTTGGATTGGAGTCGAACTCAAAAATTTCAGAGAATGCCTCAATCTTAACTTTATGATTATCCGGATCGAGGCCATTGATGATTTCATTGATGGGAGTTCCAACATCCACACAAATATCGTCCGGAACATCAAGCTGGGGTCTTTCATTGGTACAGTCCGAGGCAACTATAATCTGCATATCCCTGCGCACAAAGCCAATCTGTTTCCACACGCCACCAATGTTTCGCCACTCTTTAACAATAAAAGCAATATTATACTCACCTACTTTTCCCGGGGCGTTCCAGGTAATGGTTCCGTCAATAGGGTCAATATTAAATTCGGGAGGTCCGCTTCCATCTTCATTGCCATGCGCATAATCAGTATAAAAACTTTCATCGTTTGGATCGCGGTAACCCGATACCGGTGTTGCCCGATCGCGAAACGGAACGACTAATTCATAAGAAAGACTATCACCGGGATCTTCATCAAAGGCACCCGGGTTATGAAAAAATGCCACACCCACACAAGCCTGGTCAATGGGTGGAATTCTTAACTGCGGACTGTTATCGCAACCCAATACCGTTAAGTCAATTTGTGTTTCAATGTAAAAGGTTGTTAAGACCGAGTTCTCAATATTCAATACGCCTTCATTGCGGTTTGGCTCGAGGTAACTAATGGTAAATTGGCCGGGGCCGCCATAGGTATAAATGGTTTCGAAGGTAGCCACTCCAATATCCGGTATGCCGGGATATGGAGTGCTTTGCGTTTCTGGAATAAGAATTCTGTTTCCGTCACCGAAATCTAAAATATCCTGTTCACCACCAAAAAGCACAGGCGAGCCCGTGTCGGTGTACACGGTTACTGTTATACGGTAGGTGCGACCAATACAACTAATCCGTTGAACCGTAATTTGCCCTGCTCGCAGGTGGGTGGCCTCAGCTTCCCACAGCGGGAATAAATAACCTACCACAAATAGTAGTACAACTAATGTTCTACTTCCTCCGGATTTCCAATTCATCATATTCCCATCAAGATCAGCGTACAATATAGTCTCGTTCGTGAATTCAAAAAACTCAAATTTAGTAACGCATAAAGCACCCAATTTAGTCTAAATAACCTGGTAACGGAATTTCAGCCAAATCCATAATATTGCTGAAATAACCGAGGGCGTTATGAGAATAATTGGCGAGATACCCCATCCTTCCTTCAAGATTACGTTGTATACCTGGAACAACCGTTACCTTATTAAACTGGAGCGCGATAAACTTGAACAAACCTTTAAAGTTGAACAATTCGACATCACCTCAGAAAAAGAACTTCCCCTCCTTTTAAGCGATGCCTTTCTTCAACGGGCTTCCGACCGGTTTGATGAGATGGAACAAAGCCTTGCTGAAACCCTTGGAACCCTATAAAATGACAGAATTGTAGTATTTTGGGGCCGTGGAAGTCATTGAAAAGAAAAATAAGAACAAGCGTTACAAACCTGTTCTTGAAGGCATACCCGATTGGCCCGTTTACCAACTCAGTAAAAACCGAAAAGAATTCGTAGAAGAAGTTGCTAATCAGGCATATAAACGGATAAAGGAAATCCGTCCTACACGCAAACAATTGATTGACGAACTGGAAACAACCGTGTACCGTGAGCAGCAGCGCATGAAACGCAACCGGTGGCGCGTTGACCCCCAGGATGAACCGAAGTTTTGGGCCGGTGTAAAAAGCAGTCTGGTTGAAATTACCGCCCGGCCTCTGGAGGCAGACGAGGACAATAAAAAGGAGGATGAAATCCTCATGCAAATTGTTCAGCGGTATGCCGGTGAAATAGCTGGTAAGTTCAATCCAAGCTCGTATAAATTCGCCCGAAGCATTATTAAGTTTTGGTTTGCGCGCCTTCTCAATGCCGCACGGGTGAAGAAGTTCGGGGGGATTTTCAGAAACCAATATACCCTTCGCGACAAAATCCAGATTGTAGGAAAAGTAGAGCAACTTCGTAAACTCACTAAGGAAGGAACCATTGTGATGGTCCCTACTCACTCCAGTAACCTGGATTCCATCCTGATCGGCTGGGTCATCCACTCATTAGGACTGCCGGCATTCATTTACGGTGCGGGACTAAACCTGTTTAATATCAAGATTATCGCGTACTTCATGAATAGCCTGGGGGCTTTCAAGGTTGATCGCAGAAAGAAAAATCTGCCCTACCTGGAAACCCTTAAAATGTATTCGTCACTGGCTATCCAAAAAGGAGCACACAGTTTATTTTTTCCCGGTGGTACTCGCTCCCGCTCGGGTATGATCGAAAAAATGCTGAAGCTGGGGCTCCTTTCCACCGCTACCGAAGCCCAACGAAACATTTATCTGAACACTCCGGAAGGCGAAGAGCCACGAAAAATATTTGTGGTGCCGGTTACGCTCAATTACCATTTTGTGCTGGAAGCTCCTGAATTAATTGACGATTACCTTTCTATAAAAGGGCAAGACAGGTATTTACCTGAAGAAGATAAATATGGAAGCTGGCAATTATTGCAATTCCTCTTTAAGTTCGTAACGAAAGGATCAAACATTTCAGTTTCCATAGGTCGGGCGCTCGACATTATGGGTAACACCGTTGATGAGGACGGAAACAGTTTAGATGCTCAGGGCCGCATAATCAATACACGAGACTACTTTCTTTCTGACGGCAGAATTACCATTGATAAGCAACGCGAGGATGAGTACACCCGTATGCTAAGTCAGCGGATTGTAACGGAGTACCATCGTATCCACCGGATATTTGCCAGCCACCTGGTAGCATTTGTTGCCTTTGAAATGTGGCAGAAACAACATTCCAAACTTGACTTGTTTGGTTTACTTCGGTTACCGGAAGAAGACCTTGAACTGGATTATACAGAGTTCAAAAAAATCTTTAAACAGGTACGCAGACAAATTTATCAACTCAAAAAAGAAGACAAAGCCAATTACGCCACTCACCTGAAAGGAAAAGCCAATTTGGTCATCCGTCATGGACTTGAAAGTGTAGGCACCTTCCACATCAAACGCCCGTTGCTGATGAATAAGAAAGGCAACATTATTACCAAGGATTTAAACACGTTATACTTTTACCATAACAGGCTGGCCGGCTATGATCTCGAAAAGTTTATCTGACCACCGGCCGGTAGGGGTAATTGGTGCCGGTAACTTTGGAACGACCGTTGCAAACCTGCTGGCTAAACACCGGAATGTGTTGCTGTACGCCCGCGATGAAAAAGTTATCAAGCGCATCCTTGAAACCCGCGAGAACCGTGGGCACCAGGTAAGCAAGAATGTTACACCCGTAAACGATCTGCAATACCTGGCCGAACAATGTGAAGTAATTTTTCCAATCGTACCCTCCGCTCACTTCCGGTCGATGATGAAAAAATTATCGCCTTTTCTTCACCCGTATCATATTGTAATTCACGGAACAAAGGGACTTGACATTAAACTTCCGAAAGACCAAACCATCGAAACCATTTCCAAGCTCAATCGAAATCAGGTGAAAACCATGAGCGAGGTTATTCGGGAAGAAAGCGTGGTGGTGCGTGTTGGATGCCTGGCAGGCCCTAACCTTTCCAAAGAACTTGAGTTAAAACAACCGGCCGCTACCGTAATTGCCAGTCCGTTCAATGAAGTTCTAAGCATTGGAAAAAGATTACTGCGCAACGACCGCTTTCAGGTGTATGGCAACAACGAATTGATTGGGGTAGAACTGGCCGGTGTTCTTAAAAATATTATTGCCATTGCTTCCGGAGCACTCAGCGGGATGGGCTATGGAGAAAACGCCCGGGGATTGCTGATCAGCCGGGGCATTGTTGAAATGATCCACCTGGGTCGTGCCCTTGGCGGAAAAACAAAAGCATTTTTGGGTGTGGCCGGCATTGGCGACTTAGTAGCGACCAGCAACAGTTCATTCAGCCGGAATTTCCAGGTTGGTCATAAGCTGGCACAAGGCATGACCCTGAAAGAAATTCTTGAAAACTCTGATGAAGTGGCTGAAGGTGTTAACACGGTGCGTATCATGAAAAAATGTGCCGACAATTACAATGTCCGTGCACCTATTACCAATACCATTTACCAGGTACTCTTCGAAGACTTAACAGCCAAAGAAGCACTCGGCTACCTGATGCGCTATCCACTGAATGTCGATATCGATTTTATCGATTAATTAAAAAGCCTTTCTGATTTTTTCCGCAACTGCAGCCAACTCCTCTTTTGACGGATTTAGTTTTGGTTTCATGAAGTTAATATCACCCATGGAATTCATGGGAACCAGGTGGATGTGCGTATGCGGCACCTCAAGACCGATAACCGCCACCCCAATTCGTGTGCAGGGGATCGCCTTCTTAACCGCGTGTGCAACTTGTTTGGCAAACAGATGAAGCCCGGATAAGGTTTGATCATCGAGGTCAAACATATAATCGACTTCTTTTTTTGGAACAACCAGCGTATGGCCCATCACCAGTGGAACAATGTCCAGAAAAGCAATGAACTGGTCATTCTCTGCCACAATATGACCGGGAATTTCACGATTAATGATACGGGTAAAAATGGAAGCCATATATAAACCTTTAAAGTCTTGAGACGAAGGTAGTCACTAATGTGAAGTAATCTTCAAATTCAGTTAAAGGAAGTGTTTCTGCCTGATCATGTATATCGTGATAAGCCTGAATGCCCCCCAGGGTGTACATATAAAAACACGGAACACCTTTCGTATGAAACATGCAATGATCGCTGTTACACGCCTCTCCCCTGATTTTAACCTGCGGTAATAAATTTAATTCGGTATTGATCGTTGTAAGCAAATCAAACTTGCTTTGGTACTGCTTGCCGTTTACCACCTGAATTCCTCCATCGCCCGTTCCGGCTAAATCAAAATTGATCAGGAATTTAATTTTCTCTAATGGAAATAATGGATGCCCGGTAAAGTATTGTGAGCCCACCAGTCCTATCTCTTCCCCACTGAAAGCAATAAACACAGTTGTGAATACTGGTTTCTTACTTGAATAATGCTTCACTAAATTCAACAAAAAAGCAACACCGCTTGCATTATCATTGGCCCCAGGAAAATAGGTATCCTCTCCCATCATGCCCAGATGATCATAGTGCGCGGTAAAGACAAGCATGGAATCCGTACGCTCACCTTCTATAAAACCTGCCACATTCTGCGTTTCGTAATTTTTTATAAACTTATTTTCAGCATTAGCTTCCACGCTGCTGATTGACGTTGTTTTTTCAGAAGCTAAAACAGTAAACGAAGGCTTAGAAAGCAATTCAGTTGAACCACTCCAGGTAAGCTTATCGGTAGAGAGAACCAACGTACCCGCAGCCGGATGACCATTCGAGTATTTTAAGAAATTTACAAGTTCAGCAATCTTCTTTTGCTGATCGGATGAAAACACTTTCTTATCAAACGCCTCAATTACCACAAACTTTCCTGCGGCCGTTTTAACCTTCGAAGTCCAAACCTCATCCTTTAGAAGCTCTTCGGCACTAATGGAAACAGTTTTAAAAACGCCTGATACACCAGGAGAGCCGGGTTCAATCAGAAAATCTTTTCCCGGTATCAGTTCATGACCATTAACCTTTAACGAAAGCTTTCCCGGAAATGTATTGACCGGAGTAGTGTACTTCTGAAAATAGGATTTGGAAAACTTCCTGACGCTTAATCGCTCAAATTCCGCAGCCAAATAATCGGCCGCCAGACGGTCGCCTGTACCCACGTACCCGCGGCCTTTCATTTCAGACGAACATAATTTTTTGATTACTTCTTTCGCGTATGCAATATCCTGCGCATAAGCAGGCACCAATAATGTGATAACAACCAGCAGAAGGATAAACTTCTTCATGGTGCCGGGTGCCTTACACGCCTATGCTCACAACTTCAAACTCCATTTCGCCTGCCGGAGTTTTAATAACCGCTACTTCGCCCTTTGTTTTACCCAATAACCCTTTGCCGATTGGCGACATGGTAGAAATTTTTCCTGCTTTCAAATCAGCCTCTTCTTCCGAAACCAGGGTATAGGTAACAGAGGCTCCATTCTTTTTATTCTTGATCGTTACTTTCGATAAGATGGAAACTTTAGAAGTATCAATATTGGTTTCATCCAATAAGCGGGCATTGGCCACGAGATCCTCCAACTGAGCAATCTTAGCCTCCAAATGCCCCTGTGCATCTTTTGCTGCATCATACTCTGCATTCTCGCTCAAATCACCTTTATCGCGCGCTTCGGCTATTTGCTTAGCAATTTCTGCACGGCCTTTCGACTTCAATGTGCTAAGCTCATTTTTCAGCTTCTCCAATCCGCTTTGCGTGTAGTATGAAATTTTCTTACTCATAACAAAATCATTTAGTCGACCTTTAAAAACAAAACAACGGCCTCAACAAAAATTGGAGACCGTTGTTTATAGGCACAAAGTTAATGGTTTAAACTATACAGGCAAAATTGACTGGCGATTACGAACCAACCAATTCCGGTATGGTTGTTTTTACCTGTTCCAGTATTTCATCATCAAATTTTGCCAGGTACAAGGTTTTTGCCTTGGCTAATTGTTCAACAGTAATCCCCTTGGCACCCCGTAAATCGGCTTTATACAAACTGGCATTTTCAAAATCGGCACCCATCAGGTAGCAATTGCATAAATTCGCTTCCATCAGGTATGCATTATTAAAATTTGCTTTGATCAAAAAAGCTCCTTCGAACTGTGCTTTAATTAAAAAAGCATCTTTAAAATTAGCACCACTGGCATAGGCACCTTTCAAGTCAACCTGATTCAGGTTTGAGTTTTCAAGATTGGTTTGATTGAGACGTGTATTTTCAAGATTGGCTTCGATCAGCGATGATTGTGAAATATTAGCGGAGTTTAGATTAGATCCTTTCAAATTCACGTAGTTCAGGTTTGTGCGCGACAAAAAGCAGTTAACCAGGTTAATCTCATAAATCCGGTGACGATTTAATCTTTTAATATTACCCACTGTCCGGAATGCTGCTTCCTCCGACTCCCACAATCGAAAGTCATCAATTTCATCCCGGTAGGTGCGGATACGTTGACGCATCTCACCATTTTGATTGAGCCATACGATAAGAATACCGATTACGGCAATGTCAAAAATCATTCCGTGCGCTTCAGCCAGAATTTGAGGAATAAATCCATCGAAATCGTTTATGTAATACCGAAGACTGAGCGCTAACACGATTATGGTCACCAACACCAAAACGAGTGTAGACGTAAGCAAAGGTTTTTCAATAACATTATTGAACGTGTCTTTGATTCGGCTTATCCTGTTTTTAAAAAAACTCATGTAACTGGTTGTGGTGGTAATCTACAAAATTTAAAACCTATTAATTTTAAAAGACCAACGACTTTATTTTGTCTGTCAAAGCTACGTTAATTTTAATGTGAGATTCAAACGTCCAGCCGGCAATATGCGGGGTGAATATTACATTTGATAGCTGCGTGAGTTTATTAAAAATCTCTTGCTCATCAGGTGTCAGTTCCTTCAGTTTTTCATTCTCCAGCACATCCAGGGCAGCACCAATCAATTTACCCGAATTCAACAACGTCAAGACATCCTTCAATGAAACAATCTCTCCCCTGGAGGTGTTGATAAGCGCGATTTTCTTTTTAAACCGATTCAGATACGTGGCATTTACCAAGCCGCGGGTTTCACCGGTAAGGGGAATATGCAAGCTGAGGAAATCGGCCTCTTGTTCAATTTGTTCCATTCCTGCCTGCTGGCAAAAAGAATCAGAAAAACCGGCTTTGTATTTATCATAGGCCAAAACCTTACATCCGAACCCCGACAATCGCCTGGCAAAAGCGTGCCCCATATTGCCGTACCCAATGATGCCGACTGTCTTACCTATGATTTCAACTCCGCGGTTTTCTTCCCGATGCCACTGAAAAGTCCGCACTTCGCGATCTGCCCGAGCGATGTTTCTTAAAAGGGAAATTAACAACCCGATGGTATGCTCTCCTACTGCATCGCGATTTCCTTCAGCAGCATGTATTGCCTGTATTTTCTTCTCCGCTAAATAACCAAGGTCAAGATTATCAACTCCTGCGCCTGCCCGACCAACAAATTTGATGGAGGGGTTTTCACCTAATAAATCACGGTCAACTTTCGTCTTACTCCGAACAATTAATCCTGTGTACTCGTGGTGGATTCGTTTGATTTCCGAACGGCTTATCTCAGGATTATAGGTCACCTTCCATCCGATAGCCTCCAGCATGGGGAACAGACTATCGTGCATCGGGTCAACTATAAGGCATTTCTTCAGCATGGTTCTACAGCAAGAGGTGCACTGTAAAAAAGTAAACCGTTAACCCCAACAGGTCGTTAATCGTGGTAATGAACGGTCCGGATGCCAGCGCGGGATTAAACCCAAATCGGTTTAATACGAGCGGTGTAACGGTACCAATGAATGAAGCAAACAACACCACGCTGAAAAGCGCCAAAGAAACAATGGTTGACAAGCTCTTCTCATTAAACAATAACACGTTTGCACCAAAAACAATCAAGGCAAGAAAAAGCCCGTTCAGCAGTGCAACAGAAAACACTTTCGCCAATCGCTTACCCAACTCCTCTTCAACAAAGCCAGGGTTCGATAAACTTTGAACGATCAACGAGGATGACTGAATACCAACGTTGCCTCCCGTTGCCTGAATAAGCGGTGTAAAAAATGCTATTGCTGTAATCCGCGCAAGTTCGGTCTCAAACAAACCCATGAATTTAGCATTCATCAATCCACCCAGAATACCAATGAGCAACCACGGTAAACGGGCACGTGTATTTCTCCACACGCTGTCATCTTCCTCTACAGCCTCCGAAATACCAGACATCAACTGACGGTCCTCTTCTGCTTGTTCGGTAATCACATCCACCACATCATCAATGGTGATCCGCCCAATCAGCTGACCTTGCACATTCACCACCGGAACAGATTCGAGATCGTACTTGCGCATAATGTCGGCTACCTCCTTCTCATCTAAATAAGTTTCCACCGAAACAATTTCTTCTTCCTCGATGATTTGCGAAACAATTTTGCGCGAATCGGAAAGTGATAAAACCAAATCTTTCAGGGAAATACGCCCCATCAGTTTATCGCGGTCATCCACCACATAAACTGCATAAAACTTATCGACATTCTCAGCTTGTTTGCGGATTTCCTCAATGCACTGAACGACCGTCCAGTGATCGCGTACTTTTATCAACTCCTTGGCCATCAACCCACCCGCTACGTTTTCTTCGTAGCGCAGCAAGTCGATTACCTGAATCCTGAGTTCCGGTTCTAACCCAACCAAAACCTCTTCCCTGATTTTGATCGGAAGTTCATTTAAAATATCGGCTGCGTCATCTGAATTAACCAAGTTGACAATCCGAACGATTTCATCTGGTTCATAAATTTTTAAAAAGGTTTTACGCGTATCCGGATCGAGATCGTTGATGATCTCAGCCTGCACCTCAATCGAAAGCAGGCTTAAGGCATACTTGGATTCCTCTGAACTGAACTCATACAGAAGCGCAGAAATATCGGCAGGGTTTACATCCCGCAACGTTTCTAAAATAAACTTGCGATCGCCTTCATGCAGCGCTTGCTGAAAACGTTCGGCAAACTCTTTCGTTAATTCAAATTGAACCAGCTCTTGCACGGCTCTTCTCCATTAATTGCGTAATATGTATAAACTCGTCTACCGTTAACTGCTCAGCTCGCTGGTCAAAAATTGGAAGGGCTGAAATTTCGGGTGTTAAATTTAGATTTTTTAATGCGTTGCGCAATGTTTTCCTCCGGTTATTAAAACCCTGTTTCACCACTTTGAAAAATAACGCTTCATCACAATCCAGTCGCTCTCGTTGATTTCGCTCTAACCGGATAACAGCCGACATCACTTTGGGTGGCGGTATAAAAACACCCGGAGAAACCTTGAACAGGTATTTAATATCGTAGAACGCCTGAAGCAGTACGCTTAAAATTCCATAAACCTTGCTTCCCGGGGGCTCTGCAATGCGCTCGGCTACTTCTTTTTGCAACATACAAACCACCTGAACAACCTGGTCGCGGTGCTCCAGTATTTTAAAGAAGATCTGAGAGGAAATATTATACGGAAAATTTCCAATGACGGAAAAACGCTCCGCAAAAATTTCACGGATGGGAAGTTCGAGGAAATCGCCTTCGACAATTTGTAAATCAGCGAAATGCTTTCTTAAATAGGCGACAGAATCCCAATCGATTTCAACGACCTTGAGGTGAATGTTTTCTTTCCGAACTAAAAATTTTGTCAATACACCAGTACCGGGGCCAATCTCCAATACATTAGACTGATCACCCACTGTCAATGCCTCAACAATGCGTTCGGCAATGTGCTGATCATTCAGAAAGTGTTGCCCTAAAAATTTCTTTGGCCTTACCAAGGTAGCGTTGTTCAATGCTGCAAACTTACTAAAAACAGAAATGGTTACCGGTACGGTACTGCAACAACTCAAAAACTGTCAACAGAAGTATATCCCGGAAACATAATTTAGGGTGAGGGTAAAAAATAGTGTAAAATTGTGTGTACAAAATCCTCTCAATGACACATCCTTCAAAAACTGAAAAGCCAAGAATTGGAATTACCCTGGGTGACATGAATGGCGTTGGGCCCGAGGTCACGATCAAAGCACTGAGCGATAACCGATTGTTAAACATGATTACACCGGTTGTGTATGGCTCTTCCAGAGTGTTGGCGTTTTACAAGAAACTTCTCAGTCTGGAAGACTTCAATTATAGCCAGGTAAGAAATCGCGGACAATACTTACCCAAAAGTGTAAATGTTGTTACCAGTTGGGATGAAACTATGGAAGCTCATCCGGGAAAGGCCTCTACTCAAACGGGAGCAGCAGCATTGCAGGCGTTAAAGCAGGCTGCCACCGATTTAAAAGAAGGAATGATTGATGCCCTGGTAACGGCACCCATCGATAAACATACCATTCACAGTACCGAATTTCCATTTAAGGGTCATACCGAGTTTCTGGCAGATTTCTTCGGAGCAAAAGAGCACCTCATGTTATTGGTGAACGACTCGCTTCGGGTAGGGCTCGTTACCGGTCACGTTCCCATACGGGATGTTGCGCCTCTCATTACACGCGAACGGGTTGAGTCAAAATTAAAAGCGTTAGAACAAACCCTCAGGAATGACTTCGGTATAACCAAACCTAAAATTGCCGTGTTAGGACTCAATCCACATGCGGGCGATGGCGGGGTCATTGGTGAAGAGGATGAAAAAATACTAAAACCCTTAATCAACGATTTAAAAAATCAGGGAAAGACTGTTTTTGGCCCCTTTCCCCCCGATGGCTTCTTTGCCGCTGGTAACTTCATGCGGTACGATGCCATTCTTGCCATGTATCACGACCAGGGACTAATTCCTTTTAAGTCGATGGCATTTGACACAGGAGTAAATTTTACCGCTGGGCTTCCAGTGGTACGCACCTCACCCGATCATGGAACAGCGTACCCGATTGCCGGTAAAAACCAGGCCAGCGAAAACTCTATGCGCCAGGCTATTTATATGGCTAAAGATGTATTGCAATCCAGGCAAGCGCCATCCACAGAAAAATAAGTGTAGTTGGTTGCACCTTTTAGCCATCCGACAGGGTAGCTGTACCTGAATACTAATATTCTCTATATTTGATCTTCAAGCATTCGTTCAAATGGACATCGTTACCCGCAAACAACTGAACATCCTGATTCAATTAGCCGAGGCCGACAAACACTTTGCTAAGATTGAGCGTGAGATGATTTTTAAGATTGCCAAAGACAGAAATTTCTCAGAAGATGCCGTTCATAACCTGATTAAAAATCCAGAACCCATCGATTCCTTAGGGGCACTTTCCAGCGAACAGAAATTTGATTATCTCTATTCCGCCCTGGAACTTGTATTTGCGGATCACCACGTTTTTGAGAACGAGATCATCTTCTGTAAGAACATTGCCATTAAACTTGGTTTTAAAAAGAACATCATTGACTTTTTTGTAACCAATTTCAGCAAAAAGAGCAAGGAAGAGTTGAAGCAAGCCGCAGTTACCGACTTCCTATAACAGTACAGAAAAAACCCTAAAACAGGGGTACTCCTTTAATTTCAGATAATTTTCAATATCTTTGCCAGCCATTTTTAATACCCGGATGGGGTTTTCATATGGAGCGCTATCGTGTTAATATTCTGGGTCTTAGTCTCAATGTCCATCATTTTGAATATGAGCTTGGGGCCGGGTTTTTGAAAAAATACGATACCGGGCTTGTTTCAGGGGGAAATTTTAGGGCCGATGTGGCCCTGGATAAACGGGAAACCTTCCTGGAGGCCAATTTTAAAATTACTGGATCAGTCAGGTTGGTGTGCGACCGCAGTCTGGATGAATTTGATTACCCGATTGATGTTTCTCCGAAGATCATCTTTAAATACGGTGACGAAGACAAAGAGATTAGCGAAGATGTCATGATGATTCACCGCGGCACCGAAACCCTTGAACTGGGTAAGTACCTATATGAGTTTATTGCCCTGGCGATACCCATGAAGAAACTACACCCCCGGTTCAGCCAAGAGGCCGATGAAGACGGTGGTATTATTTATACATCCGACACTGAATCAGAGAAAAAAGAGGAAACTGATCCTCGATGGGAAATGTTAAAGAAGTTGAATAAAAATTAATATTAATTGAGTTATGCCAAATCCGAAACGAAAAACCTCGAAAACCCGCAGAGATAAAAGAAGAACACACTATAAGGCTACTGCCAAACAAATGGCGGTGTGCCCTACTACGGGTGAACATCATTTACCACACCGTGCTTTCTGGTTAGAGGGCAAGCTTTACTACAATGGTAAAGTGGTGATGGAAAAAGAAGTGTTAGCGTAACATGCGAAGAGTTCTTGATTTTCCTGCCTGTACATGCAGCACTCATAGGAAAACAGAAGAACGTTTGCATGATGCAAAAAATTAATAGTTTAAATTGCTCGTCCCGATAAATCGGTACGGGCTTTTTGCTTTTTACAGGTAGTCGTGAATGACATCATTTTTGAAGTTAAAATCGAAGTATGAGTAAAATTCGTGCAGCCATTACAGGCGTAGGAGGCTACGTTCCTGATTACATTCTCACCAATCATGAACTTTCAACCATGGTTGAAACCAATGATGAATGGATTACCACCCGTACCGGGATCAAAGAAAGAAGAATTTTAAAAGGTGAAGGACTTGGCACCTCCTACATGGCAACGAAGGCCGTACAGGAGCTGCTCGCGAAAACAAAAACAGATCCGAAAGACATTGATCTGATTATTTGTGCCACCATCACTCCAGACCACCCCTTTCCTGCTACAGCAAACCTGGTGGCCGATCAGGTTGGAGCAACTAACTCCTTCAGCTACGACCTCTCCGCTGCATGCTCCGGCTTTCTTTACGCGCTCATCACCGGTGCTAAATATGTTGAATCAGGCACGCACAAAAAAGTTATTGTGATTGGTGGCGACAAAATGTCGTCTATCATTAATTATAAAGACCGTACCACCTGCATCATCTTTGGTGACGGATGTGGCGCAGTACTGCTGGAGCCAACCACGGAGAATGTAGGAGTGATGGACTCAATTTTAAAAAGCGATGGTTCCGGAGTTCAATACCTGTACATGGAAGCCGGTGGTAGCAAAGTACCTGCTACTCATGCCTCTGTAGAGGCGAACCTTCATTACGTACATCAGGAAGGCGCGGCAGTGTTTAAGTTTGCTGTCACTAATATGGCCGATGTTTCCGCTCAAATAATGGAGCGTAACAACTTATCCGGAAATGATGTAGCCTGGCTTGCACCCCACCAGGCAAACAAGCGAATTATTGACGCTACCTCCAGCCGCATGGGCATTACCGATGATAAGGTAATGATGAACATAGAAAAGTATGGCAACACAACCGCAGGCACCATACCGCTGTTATTCTGGGATTATGAGAAGAAACTTAAAAAAGGCGATACCATCATTATTGCAGCTTTTGGCGGTGGATTTACCTGGGGTTCCATCTATTTAAAATGGGCATACTAGTCTCAGGTTCAAAGTTCAAGGTTTTATGTTATTTAGCTTAATGAATTGTTAAATTACAAAGTCATAAACCCTGAATCTTGAACCCTAAACAATTGAAACATTAAACTTTGAACAATTAAACTTTTACTGTCGAATTAATATCTATGGCATCTATTTCAGATTTAAGCAAGGGTAATTACATGCGTTACAACGGTGAGGTTATGCAGGTAGAAGAACTTCAACACCGCACACCCGGCAACCTGCGCGCATTCTATCAGGTTAAAATGCGAAACCTCCGCAATGGAAGAATTGTTGAAAATCGTTTTCGTCCGGGCGATGCCGCTGAAATTTTGCGTGTTGAAACAAAAGAATATCAGTACTTATACCAGGATGGCGATAGCCTGGTATGCATGGACAATCAAACCTTTGAACAAATCTATCTCGACAAGAACTTATTAGGCGATGCCATCCAGTATATCAAAGAAGGTGTTACCTTGCTCATTGCGTTTGAAGATGGTAAAGATGCCATTACAGCAGAAGCACCTTCACAGGTAGTGATGGAAATTCAATACACCGAACCGGGTTTAGCTGGTGATACAGCAACCCGTACACTTAAAGCAGCTACTTTAGAGAATGGCACCGAAGTTAAAGTGCCCCTCTTCATCAACACAGGAGACAAAATTAAAATCGATACGGCCACTGGTGCGTATATCGAACGTGCAAAATAACCTGACATGGCAAAGAAAATCACAAAGCCTTCAAAGGCAACCGAATCTAAATCCAATTCATCTGCAATGAAAACAACAGAAATCCGCGACCTCATTGATTTCATCTCCAAGTCGGGATTGAATGAGGTGAACATTGAAACCAGCGAGCTAAAACTCAGCGTGAAGCGCGAACCAGATCAAAAAGTATTTAAATCAACGCCCGTGATGGCGCCCGTGGCAGCCGCTCCTGCTGTGGCTGCTGCACCTGCTGTTCCGGTGGCCCCGGCAGCAAAAGCAACTGCCCCCTCCGCTGAAGCTTCATCGGGTAAGAAAACAGTTGATATCAAATCTCCGATGATTGGTACCTTCTACCGTTCCGGAAATCCTGATTCACCTCCATTTGTTTCGGTGGGCGATAAGGTATCCAAGGGGCAAACGGTGTGTATCATTGAAGCCATGAAGCTGTTTAATGAAATCGAATCGGAAGTTTCAGGAACCATTGTAAAAGTAATGACGGAGAATGCTTCACCGGTTGAATACGACCAGGTGCTGTTTGTTGTTGAACCTGACTAGTTCAAAGTTCAAAGTTCAAAATTCAAAGCTTCAAGTTACAAATCGACTTTAAACTTTGAACTTTAAACCTGAAACCCGAAACCCTGAATAGAATTTATGTTTAAAAAGATACTAATAGCCAACCGTGGTGAGATTGCCCTTCGGGTAATTCGTACCTGTAAAGAAATGGGAATCAAAACGGTTGCTGTGTACTCCACTGCCGATCGCGATAGCCTGCACGTTCGCTTTGCAGATGAAGCCGTGTGCATTGGCGATGCGCCCAGCAAAGATTCCTATTTGAATATTCCCCGTATTATTTCAGCTGCCGAAATTACAGGCGCTGATGCCATTCACCCGGGTTATGGTTTTCTTTCAGAACGAGCTGAGTTCTCAGCAGTTTGTCATGAATACGGAATTAAATTCATCGGCCCCTCGCCTGACATGATCAACTCCATGGGCGATAAGGCAACCGCGAAGGACACCATGAAGAAAGCGGGTGTTCCCGTTATCCCGGGCTCAGATGGATTGCTTTCTTCGATGGAAGAAGGTATTAAACTTGCCAAAGAAATTAAGTACCCGGTAATTGTGAAGGCGACAGCCGGTGGCGGTGGTAAAGGTATGCGCATTATCAACAGCGAAGAAGAATTCAAAAAAGCGTGGGATGATGCCAAGCGTGAAGCCGGTGCTGCCTTTGGTAATGATGGATTATACCTCGAAAAATTTATTGAAGAGCCTCGTCACATCGAAATTCAATTGGTGGGCGATCAGTACGGAAAAGCCTGTCACCTCTCTGAGCGTGATTGCTCTATTCAACGCAGACACCAAAAACTGGTTGAAGAAACTCCCTCACCCATTGTAACACAAGAGTTACGCGAAAAGATGGGTGCCGCTGCTATTAAGGGCGCTATGGCTATCAAGTACGAAGGCGTTGGAACAATCGAATTCCTCGTTGATAAACACGGTGATTTCTACTTCATGGAAATGAATACCCGTATTCAGGTTGAGCACCCGATCACAGAAGAAGTAACGGACTACGATCTGATTAAAGAACAAATCAAAGTGGCGGCCGGTGTGCCAATCTCCGGAAAAAACTATTTCCCGAATTTATTTTCGATGGAGTGTAGGATTAACGCAGAAGACCCTGCAAACGGTTTCCGTCCTTCACCGGGAAAAATTACTCACTTACACATGCCGGGCGGTCATGGTATTCGTATCGACAGCCATGTTTATGCCGGTTATACCATCCCTCCCAATTACGACTCGATGATTGCCAAACTGATTGTAAGCGGGCAATCACGTGAAGAAGTAATCACCAGAATGAAGCGAGCGTTACAAGAGTTTGTAATTGAAGGTGTAAAAACTACGATACCCTTTCACATTAAATTGATGGACAATGCTATTTTCCGTTCAGGGAAATTCAATACGAAGTTTCTGGAGACATCATTTGATTTTAGTGATCTGAAGTAGGAGATCAACGCAGAATTTAAAAAAAAAACCGGTGTGCAACATCGGTTTTTTTATTCTATGAATTACAACTAAGGTCAACCCTCAATTACTTTCACCAACTCATCGTACCAGGGCTGGCCGTATTTACGAATGAGGGGTTCTTTCAGGAATTTATATAGTGGAACCTGTAAATCTTTTCCAAGCGCACAGGCAGCGGAACAAATATCCCATTTGTGGTAGTTTACAGCTTCAAAGTTTTTCTTCTTCGTGATTCGAATCGGATACAGATGACAGGAGATGGGTTTCTTCCATGTTACTTTTCCATCGTAATAAGCCTGTTCAATACCGCATTTCAGCACTTTCTTGTTATCGTAAATGGCATAAGCACACTCGCGACCGCCAATGGTTGGCGTTGAAAAATCACCATCATCATCAAGAATATGTGTACCCTGTTCTTCAATGGCTTTGATACCCTCGGCACTCAGGTAGGGTTTTACCTGTGGGTAAATTTGCTTCAGGATTTCCAGTTCATCGTCTTCCAGGGGCGCCCCATATTCACCCTCCACGCAACAGGCACCTTTGCACTTTTCGAGATTACAAACAAACTCTTTCTCTTTAATATCATCCGATACGAGAACCTCTCCGACTTTAATCATGATGCAAAGGTAATACTTCAATCGTTATTTCGAATGAGAAATCTTCAACTCTGTGTTCATAAAGACCCAGTCATCTCGAACGAAGTGAGAGATCTTATCATGTAGGATAGTCCGGCATGAGAAGATTTCTCGCTGACGCTCGAAATGACAAAAAAATAATTGAAAGAAGTACTAAAACAACTGCAATTGATGATAATTTTCGACCTGCACATCGTGCTGCACAATTTTAGGCGACAGTTGCTTCGAGAAGAATCCCATATAGTAGTATGGCATCTCCATTAATCCGGAGTCAAGCTTGTGCACCGTTAAGGAAGTATTTAAGCCAAGCATGAGCATGTTGTTCTGGTGAATCTTTACCAGTTTCTTATAGAACTCAACATTGCTCTTAACATCCTGAAAGGAGTCAACATCTTTGAATCCACCCAGGAATTTCGCTAATCTTTCTTTCTGATCTTTTCTGTAAAATCGATAATCAAGCCGGCTACCCAGACTAAACGTATACGGAATCAAAAAACTAAAGCCCAGACCCTGTAAATATTCCACCGTAGAAAATGGAATGTCGATTGAGAAAGGATCGACCACACAAAATACCGCTACTTTATAACCACCTTTCGATGGCGGGATATAGGTCTGAAACTTGTCCAGCAATTGATCGGGCTTTGATTCGAAGATGACCACATTCTTTCCCCTGAAATATTTATTCACCCTTACCTTTAACGCACGGGCATTCTCAACAGAATGCTCACAAAAAATCCATTTCGATATCGGTAATTCTGTTTGAAGCGAAGCCAGTGATGTGGCCGGAAATAGTCCCTTTTGATGCCCGATTGAATACAGCCCTGAACCTGAAAACAAATCAACAAACACAATGTTATCAACCTTGCCGGATACATTGGCAGCAAAAGAGTGAAAATACTGTTGTATGAGTTGAACCTTTACTTTAAACCAGGGCTCGGCAGCGGTAGTAACAAACCCATCATCCTGAAAGGAAGAAAAAAAAGCAGATGAAGCCGAACTGTTCAACAGAAATCAGGTTTAACAAAAGTATATGTAAAACCTAGAATCAGAAAATCAGAAATAAAAAAAGCAGGGCACGTCCTAATCGCAAAATTCTGCGATCTTGCGCGTTGATTATGGATTACTTAGACCAACTGAACCCGCAACAGCGTGAGGGTGTGATCAATACAGAGGGGCCAACCATGTTAATTGCAGGTGCCGGCTCAGGAAAAACAAGAGTACTTACGTACCGGATCGCTCACCTGATTAAGAGCAGAAATGTTGACCCGTTCAACATTATGGCACTCACTTTTACCAATAAGGCTGCCAAAGAAATGCGCAACCGTGTTGAGAAAGTGGTGGGTTCAGATGCGCGCAACCTGTGGATGGGCACGTTTCACTCGGTGTTTGCGCGGCTGTTACGCTCGGAAGCACACCACCTGGGCTACCCCAATAATTTTACCATTTACGATACCGATGATTCTAAAACGCTGATCAAAAACATCGTAAAGGAAATGGGGTTGGATGAGGCCGCCTATAAACCCAATACAGTTTATAATAGGATTTCAGCTGCCAAAAACCGGTTAATCAGCTGGCAGGCTTACCTCGCCAATGGCGATTTAATGGCAGATGATGCCACTAACCTTCGGCCAGAGATGGGCAACATTTACAAAAACTATGCACTGCGGTGTTTCAAAGCAGGCGCGATGGATTTTGATGACCTGCTCTTTAATACCGACAAGCTATTCAAAGAACACCTGGATGTACTGAACAAGTACCAACAGCGCATTCATTATATATTAGTGGATGAGTTTCAGGATACCAACCTGTGCCAATACTACATCATCAGAAAACTCGCATCGGTACGGCAAAACATTTGTGTAGTAGGTGACGATGCACAAAGTATTTATGGTTTTCGTGGGGCAGACATTTCCAATATTCTGAATTTTGAAAAAGACTATCCCGACCTCAAAATCTTTAAACTAGAACAGAACTATCGCTCTACCCAAAACATTGTAAACGCTGCAAACTCGGTTATCAAAAGAAACCGGGCACAAATTCCGAAAAACGTTTGGACAGAAAATGAAGAGGGCAACCTGATTGAACTTATTAAAGCTGTCTCTGATAACGAAGAAGGCCGCCTTGTTGCCTCTTCCATCTTTGAAGAAAAAATGCAGCACCAACTGAAGTTTAGCGACTTTGTTATTCTGTACCGCACCAACAGTCAGTCGCGGGCGCTGGAAGAATCGTTGCGAAGGCTCAACATTAAGTACAAAATTGTTGGAGGCCTTTCCTTCTATCAGCGAAAAGAAATTAAAGACCTGCTGGCATACCTGCGCTTCACGCTGAACCAAAATGATGAAGCTTCTTTCAGAAGAATCATTAACCTGCCCAAGCGGGGTATTGGCGATTCAACCGTTGATAAAATTATTTTGGGCGCAAATGATCAGGGAGTTTCGATTTGGGAGATTTTGCAAAACCCAACTCCGTTTGTTGGCGGACGGGCAGCCGGCCCCATCGATGATTTTGTTACAATGATCAAACGCTTCGCGTTGGAGGTAACCCGAAAAGATGCCTACGATACAGCTTTTGAAATTGCCAAAGGATCAGGCTTGCTCCGCGAGTTGTATGAAGACAAAACAGTAGAAGGATTAAGCCGGCACGAAAACGTTCAGGAACTACTGAACGCTATTAAAGAATATGTAGATGATCCCGAAAAGGAAGATAAATCCCTAGCAGCTTTTCTGCAGGAGGTGTCGCTGGTTTCGAGTGTGGATGAAGATAAGGACAAAGACCCTGAAAAGGTTACCCTCATGACCATTCACATGGCGAAAGGTCTTGAGTTTAAGTACGTGTATATTGTTGGCTTGGAGGAAGACCTCTTCCCCTCACAAATGATGCTGACCAGTCGTGCCGACCTGGAAGAGGAACGAAGACTTTTTTACGTAGCCATAACACGGGCCGAGAAGAAGCTCTACCTCTCCTACGCACTGACACGCTACCGTTTCGGCCGATTGAAAAATTGTGAGAAGAGCCGTTTCCTCGATGATATTGACCCAACCTTTATTAAGGTTAGCAGTAAGTTTGCAGGATTTGAATCCACACCTTCATCATCAGGCAGCTATGCTAAATCACTGGTGAATGGCATCAAAAAAACAATGACCTCTGCCCCAGTCAATAAAGCATCTACCTATAAACCATCCTTTGACTTCGCACCCAGCGACACCAGCAGTTTACAGGAAGGTATGAAAGTAGAACACCAGAAATTCGGCTTCGGAAAAGTGGTTAAAATGGATTTTTCAAGCCCCGACAGGAAAGCTAAAATACTTTTTGACGATTTTGGCGAAAAGACCTTATTACTTAGCTTTGCCAAGCTTAAAATACATAGAGAATAGAATTTAGAATCCAGAATATGGAATCTAGAATTTACCACCTCCTAACTCCTAAATTCTAACTCCTAATTACTTTACAGATATGAAACAAATTGGAGAATACAACACCCAACGCCCTCACATTATTTTAAAAGAATACGGTCGTAACGTACAAAAACTGGTCGAATACATTCGTAGCATTCCTGACAAAGAAAAGCGCACCGAGTTAGCCTTTACCTTGATCGAGTTGATGAAACAACTCACCCCCAGTGTAAAAGAAGCCACACCCGAAAATCCACAGCGCATGTGGGATGACCTTTACATTATCGCAGATTTTAATCTCGATTTAAATAACCCATTCCCTGTACCACAGCGCGATATCCTATTCAAAAAACCCAAGCGTATGGATTACCCGCAAAGCAACATTCGCTTCAAACATTATGGCAAGAATATCGAGCGGTTGATCAACGAGGCCATCAAGCTTGAAAACCCGCAGGAAAAACAAGACGCCATTATTTATCTGGGCAAATTGATGAAAACGTTTTACGGAAACTGGAACAAGGAAACCCTCGATGATTCGGTGATTGTGAACGATATTAAAAGCCTCTCGAAAGGCGCTTTAAGTGTTAGCTTGGATAAAGTGCGGGAAGAAAATCTCTTTGAGCAACTATACCGTGGTGAAAAGAGGAAGATGAATCCACACCAGGGCGAAAGGGGCGATCGCCCAGACAGAGGAGACCGAAACAATGGCGGCCATCGCAAGCGGCCATTCAACAAGAATAAAAGGAGAAGGAGAGATAATTGATTTAAGATTTACGATGTACGAATTACGATTTATTACTAAAATCGTACATTGTAATTCGTAAATCGTAATTTTTCGAAATGAGTATTTTCCGGATCAAAGGCGGTAAAAAACTGAAAGGTGAAATCGTACCGCAAGGCGCTAAGAATGAAGCCCTTCAAATCATCAGCGCTGTATTACTAACGGATCAGCCTATTACGATTCATAACATTCCTAACATTCTGGATGTTAACAAACTCATTGAATTGCTGGGATGTCTAGGCTGCAAAGTTGAAAAACTTGGAGCCGACTCTTACCGGTTCACTGCCTCCTCTGTCGACACAAAATATTTAGAAACAAATGAATACCGCGCCAAGGCGGCAGCCCTTCGCGGATCAGTAATGTTGTTGGGCCCTATTTTAGCCCGTTTTGGAAAAGCTTCTTTGCCAAAACCCGGAGGCGATAAAATCGGGAGAAGAAGGTTAGATACACACTTCATTGGCTTTCAGAAACTTGGCGCCAAGTTTAACTTCGATTCCGATGCACACCTATTCCACATTGACGCATCGAAACTTGAAGGCACCTACATGTTGCTGGATGAAGCCTCGGTAACGGGAACAGCCAATATTATTATGGCGGCTGTGTTGGCAAAGGGAAAAACCACTATCTACAACGCAGCGTGCGAGCCATACTTACAACAACTCTGCAACATGCTTAACCGCATGGGGGCGAAAATCACAGGTGTTGGATCAAACCTGGTCACGATCGAAGGAGTTCAAAAGCTTGGAGGAACAGAGCACACCCTGCTACCCGATATGATTGAGATTGGCAGTTTCATCGGACTGGCGGCCATGACACAATCGGAAATCACGATCAAGAATTGCCGTATTGATATGTTGGGAATGATACCCGATACTTTCAAACGCCTGGGCATTAAAATGGAATTCCGGGGCGATAATATTCATATTCCTTCGCAAGAGCGATACGAAATTGAATCATTCATTGATGGTTCTATCCTTACTATTGCCGATGCTCCCTGGCCGGGTTTTACTCCCGATTTGATCAGCATTGTGTTGGTTGTTGCGGCTCAAGCCAAGGGCACCGTTCTCATTCATCAGAAAATGTTTGAAAGTCGATTGTTCTTTGTGGATAAACTCATCGACATGGGCGCACAAATAATTTTGAATGATCCACACCGTGCAACCGTTATCGGGCTTGATCGAAAACATCCATTACGCGGAATTAAAATGGCCTCGCCTGATATTCGCGCAGGTGTAGCGTTGTTGATTGCTGCACTTTCTGCCAATGGAACCAGTGAAATCTCCAGTATCGATCAGATCGACCGGGGCTACCAGAACATTGATAGCAGGTTAAAAGCATTGGGAGCCGAGATCGAAAGAGTATAAGCTGCGGTTTACACCTCAACCTCCAGCCCCACCGGGCAATGATCCGAACCCTGAATTTCAGTGTGAATGAATACGCTGGTTACTTTTGGTAAAAGTGATTTACCAACCAGAAAATAATCAATCCTCCACCCCACATTGCGGGCGCGCGAGTTAAAGAGGTTATTCCAGTAGGTGTATTTCACTTCGGTTGGGTGAAAATGCCTGAACGTGTCCGTGAAGCCTTCATCGAGCAATCGCTGGAAGCCGTCTATCTCACGTTGCGAATAGCCGGCCGATTGATTGTAATTATCCTTCGGTCGCGCCAGATCAATGGATTGGTGCGCCACATTGAAATCGCCACAAAGAATTACCGGCTTTCTTCGTTGAAGAGAAACTACATATTCACGGAAGGCAACATCCCAACCTTCTCTATAGTCGAGTCGCTTCAATCCATCACCCGCATTGGGAGTATAAACCGTTACAAGAAAAAAGAATGGAAACTCTGCCGTAACTACTCTTCCTTCCTGGTCATGCTCCTCAATCCCCAGATCATAAGTTACATTCAACGGATCTTCTTTTGAAAGTATGGCAGTTCCTGAATACCCTTTTCGGGCTTTTGATGCATTTACATAGCAATGGTAATCGGGCAGCAATTCAAAAACTGATTTTGCTTCCTCAACGGATGCTTTTGTTTCTTGCAGGCAAATGACATCAGGGTTGAGCCTTTTTATATCTTTCAAAAAATCCTTCTTCACGATGGCGCGTACACCGGCCACATTCCAGCATACGATGTTGAGTTTTGTCATAGCTTCAAATATAAAATAACCCGTCTGACCGCTCCAAGCGGTCTAACGGGTATGAGGAAATAAAAAACCCGTCCGAAGGGAATCGAACGGGTTTTAGCTATGGAGTAAAGCAATTAAGCCTTCTTTGTCTTTGCTTTGAATTCTTCTTTGATCTTTTCAATGTCCACCGATTTCATTACCGGTTGGAAGTTCTGGATTTTCAACGACTGGCGTCTTACAGCCGACTTTGATTTATCCTTGCGATTCTTTCTTTTTAAACGTGTAACAGCCATGATCGTATTATTTTGAGGGCGCAAAAATGATCAGGAATTTCCGGATTTACAAGGAAATCAATGTTTTAGACCTAAAATCCATCAGAATTCAGGAAAATCAATCCTGTGAATCCTTTAAAACTACCGGCAGGCAGTTCTTAATCAAAATCCTCACTATAATTGTGCGACTATGGAAAAACCCACTTTGCCGAAAGGAACCCGTGATTTCGGACCGGCCGTAATGGTTAAGCGGCAGTTTATTTTAGGCACCATCAAGCAGGTATTTCAAAAGTTCGGTTTCCAGCCGTTAGAGACTCCCGCCATGGAAAATCTAACCACATTAACAGGAAAATACGGTGATGAAGGCGATCAACTCCTATTTAAAATACTGAACTCAGGCGACTATCTCAAGGACATCGACAACGCAAAACTTGAAACCCGAAACTCGAAACTCATAACGTCTGAAATCTCAGAGAAAGGCCTTCGCTACGACCTCACTGTTCCCTTCGCCCGGTATGTGGTGATGAACCGCCATGAGGTTACATTTCCTTTTAAGCGTTATCAGGTACAACCGGTTTGGCGGGCCGATCGACCGCAGAAAGGACGCTATCGCGAGTTCTATCAGTGTGATGCCGATGTAGTGGGAACTGATTCGTTGATCTGCGAAGCAGAGATTATACTCATGATTAAAGAAGTAATGAGCAACCTTAACGTGCACGACTTTACCATTAAAATTAATCACAGGGGTATATTAAATGGCATTGCCGAAGTCATTGGCGCTAAAGGAAAAGAAACTGATCTATTTGTAGCGATTGATAAGCTGGATAAAATCGGAGAAGAAAAAGTAAAAGAAGAACTGGCGGGGAAAGGGTTTGAAAGTAAAAACCTGGAAACACTTTTTTCAATTTTAAATAAATCAGGTTCAAATACTGATAAGCTTGGATTTTTATCGAACCAGTTTATCAACACTGCATCCGGACAAAAAGGCGTGAATGACCTGATGGAGGTATTTGGATTACTGAAAGGGTTTGAATCAACAGATCAAAACGTTGAACTGGATATAGCCTTGGCTCGCGGCCTGAGTTACTACACTGGCTGCATCTTTGAGGTAAAAATCAACAACGTAGCCATTGGCAGCATCAGCGGTGGCGGCCGTTACGATAACCTCACGGCATCATTCGGTGACAAAGAAAATTTATCAGGAGTTGGCTTTTCCTTTGGTGTTGATCGGATGTACGATGCATTGGAAGAACTTAACCTCTTCCCGAAAGAAGCGCAGGTATCGTCAAAAATTCTGATCTGTCATTTTGATGACTCAACCATGAAATACGGTCTGAAGGCACTGGCTGCTTTCAGGAAAGCCAGCATCTCTTCCGAACTGTATCCCGATCAGGCCAAACTTAAAAAACAATTGGATTATGCCAACAAAAAGTTAATTCCGTTCACCGTTGTGATCGGCCCTGACGAAATGAACAGCGGGCAGCTTGCCTTTAAAAATATGGAAACTGGTGAACAGGAAAAGCTTACGGTTGAGCAGATTATTAATAAGCTAAAACAATAATTCCCTGCCTTGTGCCGGGATCTTACCGATAAACTTTCGAATGAGATACCGGAACAAGTCCGGCAAGTCGTTAATCAAAATACATGTCAACAACCCATTCAATTTCATCGAAGACCATCACACTGGAAGTACTGAACCAAATACTTGCAGAAGACGTCCAACTTGAACTTTCAAAAGAGGCTAAAGATAAAATTCAAAAGTGCCGTCAGTATTTGGATGATAAACTTAAAAAATCAACCGACCCCATTTACGGGATCAACACAGGGTTTGGTTCGTTGTATGATAAAAATATCTCCCACAATGAACTTGAAAAACTTCAGGAAAACCTGGTGAAGTCGCACGCCTGTGGAACAGGACCTGAAGTTCCGGATGAGATTGTAAGATTGATGCTCTTCCTGAAAGTACAATCGCTTTCCTATGGATATTCAGGCGTTCAGGTTGAAACTGTTGAGCGCCTGGCCGATTATTTTAACAATAAAATTTACTCCACCATCTTCGAAATGGGGTCGCTCGGGGCGTCAGGAGACCTTGCTCCCCTCGCGCATTTATCCCTTCCATTAATTGGATTAGGTCATGTTAAAGTTGATGGGAAATCGCTAAGCGGATCGGCCTTGAATAAACAATTCCAGTGGGATGTCATTCACCTGAAGGCAAAAGAAGGTTTGGCATTGCTGAACGGCACGCAGTTCATGAGTTCGTACGGAACCTGGTGCACGCTTCATGCGCATCGTATTTTAAAATTGGCGAATCGCATCGGAGCGCTTTCGCTGGATGCCTTTGACGGTCGCATTGAGCCGTTTCACGAACATGTTCATACCATCCGGCCACAGAAAGGACAACTAAAAGTGGCCGCAGAAATCCAACACCTATTAAAAGGAAGCGAACTCATCACACAACATAAAAAACACGTTCAGGATCCCTACTCCTTCCGATGCATTCCTCAAGTTCATGGCGCCAGTGCAGACGCTATCGACTATGTAACCAACATTATGCTGACAGAGGTAAACAGCGTTACTGATAATCCCAATGTTTTCCCCGATGAAGACCTGATTATTTCGGGCGGAAACTTCCACGGCCAGCCGTTAGCATTGGCTCTCGACTTCCTTTCAATTGCTCTGGCCGAAATTGGTAACATCTCAGAGCGAAGAACTTATCAATTAATCAGCGGATCGCGTAACCTACCCAATTACTTAGTGGCCAATTCAGGTATTAATTCCGGTATGATGATTCCGCAATACACCGCTGCCTCATTGGTGAGCCAAAATAAACAACTATGTTCTCCTGCTTCGGTTGATTCCATTGTTTCTTCAAACGGGCAGGAAGATCACGTAAGCATGGGCGCGAATGCAGCCACAAAAGCATATCGCCTTGTTAATAATGTATACTCGATTCTCGCGATTGAATTATTAACGGCAGCCCAGGCTATTCACTTTCGTAAACCATTAAAGACTTCGCCTTACCTAGAGAAGATGGTCAATACTTTTAGGCAGGTTGTACCGTTTGTAGAAGAAGATCGTGTATTACACGATGACATGCAGCAAGCTGAAAAATTTATTAAGGAATTTGTCTTTTAATGAGGGTACGGTATTTTTTGCTTCTCCTGATCATTTCCTACGGAGCCTATGCCCAACCGTACGATAGCCGGTTGGGGCGTTTCCGGATGGATGAAATAAAAGGATGTGCACCCCTGACCGTTGTGATCACTGATCCAAACCTGCTTACGGTGGGGCAGTGTACCGGAGGCGCACCCTGCGATATGGCCTGGGGAGACGGAACACCCGGGGCGCAAAATTTCTTTACCCACACGTATACTCAGCCGGGCACCTATGTGTTAAGTGTTACCTATCAAAGTATGAATCCCCGTACCGATGACATTACCATCACGGTAACGCCAAACACACCACCTACCTTTGATATTTTTACCTGTACCGGCAACCAGGTGCAGGTAAGGGTAACCGATACAAACTATGATTCTTACATTATTAATTACAATGATGCCACAGCAGAAGTGGCCGTGCCCAAGGGAGCCTCTGCCTTTAATAATCATACGTACATAACACCCCCTACCCTTCGCACTGTTTCAGTCAGGGGTAAAGACGCCTTCGCAGATGACAACTGCACCTCGACTTCCTCAAATGTCACTGTCACCAATGCCCTCGCAGCACCCTTTATCAATCTACTTACCGTTGCAAATTCAACTCAGATTGACTTCAACCTCACTAACTCACCGAATACGCTGTACGGACTGGAAATTGCCGCCAACACCATAAACCCCGGAAGTTTTCAGCAGGTACAAACGCTCCACAACATCAGCACAGCGAGTGTTTCCAGCACATCTATTAATGCCGATAATAATTATTACTGCTTCCGGCTGGGGGCCATCAACGCCTGCAATACGGCAACACTACCGGTATATTCAAACATTATCTGCAGTGCCAATGTTGACCTCTCTCTTCAAAACAATCAAAATACTTTAGCATGGTCATCTTCTGCGGTAGGCGTAAATAATTTTACGATTAACCGTGATGGTGGTTTCCTAGGATCAACCGGTGCATTTTCATTTAGTGATAATACGGTTGTTTGTAATACACCGTATTGTTATCAGCTTTTTACGAACTATATCAATGGCAGTCAAAGCATTTCATTACAAAAATGCGGAACAGCTTTCTCTAATGATATCCCTACCCCCATTGATAATGTGACCGCTGTTGTGAATAACGGCAGTGTTGATTTTATATGGCAGCAGGATCCGGCCTTTCAGGCATCTGTCTACACGATCTACAGAAAATCTGGTTCAGGAAATTTCAATTCCATTGGCACCTCAACCACGCAACAGTTTTCAGACGATAGTTATTCAACTGCCGGTGAATATTGCTATCGCATCAATTACAGCGATGTGTGCAATAACTCAAGTTTACCGGGTGCGGATGTTTGCCCGATTCGGTTATCGGGAAACACGAATCCGGACAATACCATTACCCTTAACTGGAGTGATTATTCCGGATGGGCCGGTGGTGTCAATAACTATGTGGTTGAAAAATACGATGAGCAAGGTGTTCCACTTCAAACTTTTAATGCCGGTTCCGCCACAACCATTGATGATTTGACCAACGATCCCACCACACAACTGTATGTTTACCTGGTACGGGCGAATGCTAACGGTGTGGGATTAGGTCAGGCTGTTTCTAATGAAATTACTATCATAAAAGAACCCCATTTGTATTATCCAACAGCATTTACTCCCAATGGAGACAATCTGAATGATGTGTTTACCGTGTACGCGCAGTATGTGGAAGAGTTCGAAATGAAAATTTTTAACCGGTGGGGTGAATTATTGTTCACGACAAAAGACCTCGAACAGGGATGGGATGGTAAATTTAAAGGAGTAACACAACCCGAAGGCACCTATGCCTTTGTGGCCAAACTCACTGATCTGGCCGGGCGAACATTCAATCGCTCGGGTTCAGTCGTACTGCTGAATAAAAAATAGCCTCTCATTCTTCTGTCAAAATTCTATCTTTGCGCCATGTTTGATATGATGAAAATGATGGGCAAGATGAAGGAAGTTCAGGCCCGCATGAAAGAAGCCCAGGATAACCTGGTGAAGCTATCAGCTTCAGGCGAAGCCGGGGGTGGTATGGTAAAAGCTACTGTTAATGGTAAGAAGCAATTGATTGCCCTCGACATAGACTCTGCCATTCTTAAAGCTGATGACAAGGTTATCATTCAGGATTTAGTTATTGCTGCCGTGAATAAAGCTGCCGAGGAAGCAGAAATACTGGCTAAAGAAGAAATGCGCAAGAGCACCGAGGGTTTATTGCCGAACATACCCGGTATGGATTTAAGTAACCTGATGGGATAAAAACGATTTCAAGTTTCAAGTTCAAAGTTTAGGGTTAACGTATTTGCTTCAATGAATTCTACAACAGCGAACCTTGAACTACAAACTTTGAACAAAGTATCCGTTGTCATTCTCAATTACAATGGCGAGAAATTGTTGCCGCAGTTTTTACCATCCGTCATACGATACTCAAAAGACGCGCACATTGTTGTTGCCGACAATGCCTCCACCGACCAATCGTTAAACATTCTTGCCGAACAGTTTCCAACCATTGAAGTTATTCGGTTAGACAAAAATTATGGGTTTTGTGGCGGATACAACCGCGCATTAAACCAGGTGAAAGCAACCTACTACGTTTTACTGAACTCAGACGTAGAAGTTACACCCGACTGGCTCAGTCCGTTAGTGTCTCTGCTGGACTCTCAACCCTCCATTGCTGCGGTCCAGCCTAAAATATTATCCTATCATCAAAAAGGTCACTTTGAGTATGCAGGTGCAGGAGGTGGATTCATCGACTCGTTTGGCTATCCGTTTTGTCGCGGTAGGCTATTCAATTTCACCGAAGCTGACCATGGCCAGTATAATGACACGCGGGAAATTTTTTGGGCAACCGGAGCATGCATGATGATCCGGTCGGAGGTTTACCATACCCTTGGCGGACTTGATGTGGATTTCTTTGCACACATGGAGGAAATTGATCTTTGCTGGAGAATACAACGTGCTGACCTCAGCGTTTTTTACTGTGGTGCCAGTCACGTCTACCACGTTGGTGCAGGTACCTTGTCACGATCGAATCCCAGAAAAACCTATTTCAATTTTCGAAATGGGTTAAGTCTCCTTTTTAAGAATTGGAGCACCCCCTCACTTCTTTTGAAATTTCCGATTCGTCTATTACTCGATGATGTCGCAGCGTTCAAATTTTTACTCTCAGGAAATCCAGCCGATGCCACAGCTGTTTTGAAGGCCCACGTTCACTTTTTTAGAAACCTGAAAATCAATGTACAAAAGCGAAGGATTTTTAAAAAGTACAAGTTTTCGACCAGGAACATCTACAAAGGATTGGTCTTATGGGACTACTTTATTTTGGGTAAAAAGAAGGTGGAGATGATCAGTAATCCCAGATAGGATTACGCTTGCGTAAATACTTCCGGATATTCATCATAAAGGCCAGGGCCAGGTAAATAAGCACAGGTGATCCGAAGGTTAGAAAGGAAGCGTAAATGAAAAAAATCCGGATACTGGAGGTCGCTATCCCAAGCTTTTCTCCCAGGTGGTTACACACCCCAAAGGCATGCTGTTCAAAGAAAAACTGGATTCTATCTACCATTTTACCCATAATTAATGCCTCCCTGCCCCTTATTAAGTTCATTCAACGATGAAATAACGCATTTGCAAATATATGGTTCAGGTAAACCTTAACCGAGGGTCAAAATCTTTATTTTTTGACTATAATTGCAAAAAAAATCATATAAACGTAGTTTTGCGACTCGATTAAAAACAACCAAAATCTAAATCCAATGAGAAAATTAGTTTACGCATTTCTGATCGTAGGAGCCCTTAGCCTGGCTGGGTGTACCTTGCCCCAGATGGTGAAAATGTCAAAAGAACAGAATTTGACGGTATCACCGAACCCTCTGGAACTCCACAAGGACACTGTATCGTTTGATATGTCCGCCAACCTCCCGGTTAAAATGCTGAAGAAAGGTACCGTTTACACTGTAAACTCTTTCTACAAGTATGGCGAACAGGAGAAAGCCCTCGATCCTATTTCATTTAAAGCGGAAGACTATCCTAATGCTGCAACTGAGCAACCTGCCGTAACCAAGAACTTTGCTTTTGCTTACGAGCCTGCTATGAAAACAGGTGTGGTAGAAGTTGAAGGTGTGGCTTCCAAAGGCTCAAAATCAAAAGTAACCCCTCGTATGCAGGTAGCAACCGGCATTATTACCACTTCAAAACTGGTGAAGCCTGTTTACTTTGCCTCGTATGCTGATCACGGATATAACAACCAGGAAGAAATTGTTCCGATCGTAATTCCTGATTTCATTTTCGAACAAGGAAGATCAGTATTGCGCCCTTCTGAAACCAAGAGCGACAAAGGAAAGCAACTGGATGCATTCATTGCCTCTAAAAACGTAACCAAAACTGTAACCATTACCGGTACCCACTCACCAGAAGGCGCTGAGCGTATCAACAGCAAACTTTCTCCGGATCGTGCTGCCGCTATTGAAAAGTACTATCGTCAGCAAATGAAGAAGTACGACTACAAAGGCAAAGCTGATTCAATCCAATTCATTCTGAAGCCTGTTATCCAGGACTGGACTGAGTTCAAAAATGCATTAGCGTCTTACGAAGGCATTACTTCTGAAGAGAAGGCTGAATACATGAACATCATCAACGCTGGTGGTACCTTCGAATCTCAGGAGAAGCAAATGAAGAAACTTTCTACTTACAAGAAAGTTTTCAAAGAAGTATACCCTAAGTTAAGAACAGCAAAAACTGAAATCTTAACGATTAAAGACAAAAAGACTGACGCTGAAATTGCTGTTTTGGCAAAGCAGGTAACACAAGGATCAGTAAGTGCAGATACCCTTTCTTTCGAAGAATTGATGTACGCTGCCACCTTGACTCCTTCATTGGATGAAAAGGCTGCCATCTACGAAGCGGCTACTAAAAAGGGAACCAACTGGAATGCACACAACAACTTAGGCGCTGTGTACATTGCCCAGGCGATTGAGAACCCTGCCAACGCTGCTGCTTTAGCAGATAAGGCGCAGGCACAACTTGACCTTGCTGCACGCATCAACGCAACTCCAGAAGTAAATGCAAACCTGGCTTCTGTTTCCATGTTAAAAGGAAATGCGTATGCCGCTTATGACTATGCTAACAAAGCATCGGGTCTTCGTGGAGACAATGCTGCCGGCCTGAACGGTGTAAAAGGTTCTGCTGCTATTGTGATGGCGAAGTACGGTGAAGCGGTGAGCGCTGAATCTTCAGCTGCCAACACTGCCGATAACCTGTACAACAAAGGTTTAGCACAGGTATTGAATAAGGACTACCAAAACGCTCTTACCTCATTTGGTGAAGCTACCAAACTGAACAGCAACCATGCACCGGCATTCTACGGAGCTGCCATTGCTTCGGCAAGATTAGGCAATGCTGACGGGGTTGTAAGCAACCTGACCAGCGCGGTTAAGATCGATCCTTCATTAAAGGATGCAGCCCTTACCGACCTGGAATTTGCCAAGTTTGTAACCACCGAAGCTTTCAGGAACGCCCTGAAATAATCGATAAAAATCATTGGATAAAAAGGCTCCCGATAACCCGGGAGCCTTTTTTGCTTACCATTTTGCCAATCCATCAGGAGGGCTTATTTTTACACATTCCATGTCAGCCTGAGTTTTATCGAAGGCAATTTCAACCTGAAGCCGTTTCGACAGGCTCAACCTGACTGGTGAAAACCATTCTATAATTCTATGAGAGAAATCCAGTTCAGAGAAGCCCTTCGTGAGGCCATGAGCGAAGAAATGCGCAGAGACCCTAAAGTATTTTTAATGGGCGAGGAAGTAGCTGAATACAATGGCGCCTATAAAGTTAGCCAGGGTATGCTGGATGAATTTGGCCCGGAGAGGGTGATTGATACTCCAATTGCTGAATTAGGCTTTGCAGGAATTGGCGTAGGGGCTGCCATGAATGGCCTTCGCCCGATTATTGAGTTTATGACCTTCAACTTTTCACTGGTGGCGATTGACCCTGTAATCAATTCAGCTGCTAAGATGCTTTCGATGTCTGGCGGGCAATACAATATTCCCATGGTGTTCAGGGGACCCACCGGCAATGCCGGTCAGTTGGGTGCCCAGCACTCTCAGAATTTTGAAAACTGGTATGCAAACACCCCGGGTTTGAAAGTGGTGGTTCCGTCTAATCCCTACGATGCCAAAGGCCTGTTAAAGACTTCTATCCGTGATAACGACCCGGTTATTTTCATGGAAAGCGAATTGATGTATGGCGATAAAGGCGAAGTTCCAACGGAAGAATACCTGATTCCAATCGGCCTGGCCGATGTTAAAAAACAAGGCTCTGATGTTACGCTGGTTTCCTTTGGGAAGGTCATGAAAATAGCATTGGCGGCCGCAGCGGAGTTAGAGAAGGAAGGCATCTCGGTGGAAGTAATTGACTTGCGTACTGTACGCCCGATCGATTACACAACTGTTGTGGAGTCTGTTAAAAAAACAAACCGACTGGTTATTTTAGAAGAAGCCTGGCCGTTAGCGTCCATTTCAACCGAGATTACCTACCACGTGCAAAAGCATGCCTTTGATTACCTGGATGCCCCCATCCACCGGATAACCAATGCAGATGCTCCCCTGCCCTATGCACCAACCCTCATTCAGGCCATTCTTCCCAATGTGGAGAAAACGGTGAAAGCAATTAAAGCAGTAATGTACCGCGATTAAGTGCCAGAGAATCAGGTAGAAAAAAATATTTTCATTTCATTGGGTTTCCTCCGTTACGGAAAGGATATAGATCACCGTATTTATTCAATACTAAAATGTAAAAACAACACCCTGTTGGATATCCCAACACGCACCCTTTCCGTGCAAAAAGAATTTCCTTTAGCCATTAACTTTAAATAATTAAAATCATGATTAGACTCGCGATTGCAGTCGGATTTCTGACTGTATTCGGTATAGTGGGGTATGTACTCGTACTCCTGCTGACCAACTATTTTAAAAGTAAAAACAACAACTCAAACAACTAAACCAATGGACGAACAATCAAACAACCCCTTAAAAAGAGTGAGTTCCCTCATCCCAAAACGAACTATCGCGCTTGGCTTCATCGCCATTTTCGCTCTTGTATTCTTCCTTATTGTCAATCCATTTTCATGGAACGATGCAGGGAACAGAACAGTAGTCGAACGCATGAATGGTGAGCAGGTCGTACAATTCGCGCCCGGTATCTTCTATGCCGGGTTCTTTGCAAAAGAAAAGGAATGGCCGAATCAAATTTCGGTTATGTACCAGGCTGAAGGTGCACAACTTGAATTTGAAGATAACGGTATTGAAGTTGGCCATATCATGATCCGCTTCAGCGATGCTACAACCGCTAATGTGAAAGGTATTACTCAGTTTATCTTGCCCTCTGACGAAGCCGAGATGATTCTGATTCATAACACGCACCGTACGCCTCAATCGTTGGTAACCAAGCGACTGGCACCCTACACAAAAGAATGTTTGCAGTCATCAGCGCAATTGATGAGCAGTGAGAAGCACTATGGTGGCGGACGTGCCCAAATGGCTCAGGACTTTATGGATCAGTTAAAAGAAGGTGTTTACTTACTGGTAACGGAAGAAAACCTGGTGTTTGACTCACTGGAAATGGAAAAGAAAAGGGTGTATCAAACCGAAGTACAACTTGACTCAAAAACATCACAACCAAAACGTAAACTTTCTTCCATTAAGGAATATGGTATTACCGTGGCCGATGCTGCCATTACCGATGTTGATTATGAAGAAAAGGTTGATGAGAAGCTGGTGAAAATTATTGATGCGGTAACAAAATCATCAATCTCGAAACAGGAACTAATGACTGCGCAACAGCAAACATTAACAGCGAAAGCACAGGGTGAACAGGCGCTTGTAGAAATCGAGTACCAGCAAAAGCAGGAACAAACCCGCCAGGTGGTTGAAGCTGAGACCAAAGTAAAAGTTGCCGAGCAGGACAAACTGCAACAGAAGATTGCCTATGAGGCATCGGTTTTGGAAGCTAAAAAAATCAAAGAACTTGCCGATGCCCAGGCTTATGCCCGCATGAAAATTATGAAGGCTGACGGTGCCCTTGAAATGAAACTGAAGGCTCAGGTAGAAGTTCAAAAGGTGTGGGCCGATGCTTTCAGCAAGTATACCGGAGCTATTGTTCCGCAGTTTCAGACCGGTGGTGGAGCTACCACCAATGGAGCTATCAATTTCATGGATATTATGACTGCCAAGACCGCGAAGGATTTTGCGCTGGATATGAAAAACCAAAATCAATAAGCCGATGACAATCGGAAATGATTAACATAGAAGAGCGGAGAGAACCTCCGCTCTTTCAATTTTACTCCTTCATCAGCGTTCTGGTCAGTACCGCTCTGTCAAAGTCAAGTTGCAACATATACATACCAGGTTGCTTCATTATTGAATCGCCATCAAATATCCAGCTATGGTCACCAGCCGGTTGATGGTCGCTCACCAGTGTTTTAAGTTTCTTTCCGGAAGCATCCAGTAGGGTGATCATAACTCCTGTGGGCCTGTCGAGCGAGTAAGAAATGGTTACTTCCTTCGATGCCGGATTCGGAAAAACAGAAACGGTAATATTTCGCTCAACTACAGATATACCTGTAACAGGTTCTCCTACTGTCCATTCAACTACTTGCAGGTGACTGGTGGCGTGCGATGAAATTCTGGTTAACTGCGTGGTGTCCATAACTGTGGCACGAATGAGGGTTCCCTCATCATCAAAACTGGCCGCCCCTAACGAAACCGATTCTACATTCTTCGCAAAGATCACATCATTACGTTCCCAGGTAATTTTAAGTGTATTTGGATTGGGTTTGACCAGGTTTAAAGAAAAATCAATTGTTCCTGTTTCGGGAACTGGCAAGGTTGCCTCATCGGGTAAATAACTAACCAGAGATGGAACCAACGAATGAATTCTCTCTACAAAGGTCTCTGTACATACCTTGCAGAAAGGGTTATTCAGGTATCTCATTTTACATGTTTGATGAGGCCTTTTCCATGATGGGGATTCCGCATGATCATAAAGTCCAACACCTGCCACGCCAATCCAATCTTTCCATCTCACCAGCGAAGGATTGCTTTGCTGGGTTAAGTTTGCTTTCTCCGCTGCATACTGCGGACCTGCCCAATACTCATCGGCCAGATAGGCAAAGGAATGACCGATTTCATGAATGGCAACCTCCTTGCCGCTTGAATGAGTGGAGCCGGTTGCATAAACCCCGCCTGAACCTCCGTAGTACGAAGAATTGACCACAACAAATACCTGATCGTAGAGCGGCAGATGAGAAGCCAACACATTAGACAGTGCACTATTTTTGGTTGGTACCAGCAAGCGGTGAATATTTCCATAATCGAAGGTTGAACCAAAATACGTATCCACTGTAAGAGCCGGAACCGAGGCACAATCAGTATCTGGACTGGTGCGCGGGTGAGTTGCTCCCGATTGGTTAGAGATTACCTTAATGGCAAACGCATTGAAGTAATTTTTATACTCCTTGAAAGGACTCTGATTAAATATCTCATCCAGCATATCGTTCACATCAATTACATACTGATTTAACTCATTCACCTGATAACCATCACCGACAAACACAAGGTTAATCCGTTCATCAAGAGGACCATTTTTAAAGATAGTGTCTACCGCGAAAGGTTGAGCATTTACACCAATACTCGCAACAAAAGCGATAAGCGTTAGTATTTTTTTCATTTATTCCTTGATCTTAAAAGTAACAACAGCAACATTTTTATTATCAATAATTTCTTCAACCCGAATAAAAACTGTCTCCTGATGGAGGGTAGTCCGGATAAAAAATTCACCCACTTTCAGGTTAACAATTTTACTGTCTAATATCCCTTGATCATCTGCGTACTCGACTCGTTTTATCAATGGATGATCAACAGTGCTGGTCGATAACTCCTGTTGCAGGTTATTTAGCTGTTTGACAACCAACCTGTTTTGGAAGGTGTAATCCTCGTGGACTGCCTTTAGTTTCCCCTCCACAATTTGCTTATCCACCAAGGTGATTTGACTACCCTTCAAGGTATCCATTTTTATTGAAAACGTGAGGAAGATCATTTGAGGGTTAACAGCAACCGGTTGAACAGTCGGCTGATAGGAATATTGTGCTTGCTTGCAGCCACCGAATAAAAGAACACTCAAGAGAATCCAACAAAGAACTTTTGTCTGCATTATGCCTGGATTAACAAGTTCCATGCCTCTGCAACCTGATTGGCTTTTAAATATTGTTGAACTAACCGATGGGTAGTTTCTGTGCCTTGTGCTATCGCACCTTTCTCTTGTTTCGACAGGTCTTTTCTTGTAACCGGAATACGTTCAATATTTCCTAACATTCCTAAATCGTTCCCTGTCAGAATTTTACTAGTACGGATTTTCTCAGGAAGCTGATCAATACCAATTCCAATTTTATCTAACGGCTTGGGTACAGTAAAAAGTGCATCACCTTGTGCCCTGCAATACCAATCACCTCCCATACGGGCAACAGCGTCTAACTTATTAGGATCAATCCTTCCATCCTCATCCAGTATCTCATCTTTAATATGGACGAGCAGTACTTCACAAATAATAAGGTTTCCTGCCGCACCCTGGTCTCCTGTGGGAATCACTTGCAATACTTTACATTCAAACGACACGGGCGACTCTCCTACCCTAGGTGGTTTCACCATCGAGGAATGTACTTGTGTAAACCCAGCTTTAATGAATTCATTCACTCCCTTCGGGTACTCCACACTAGCCAGCGATGCCTGCTGAACCATCGCGAAATTCACAATATTGATCACTACCTCAGGAACTTCTAACACATTTTCGTAGCTGTGCTTGGTCGTGTTATCTCTCCCTCTTCTTGCAGGGGAAAAAACGAGTATTGGCGGATTGGCACCAAAGCAATTAAAAAAACTAAACGGGCTAAGGTTTACATTTCCTTCTTTATCGATGGTGCTGGCAAATGCAATGGGGCGTGGCGCCACCGCTCCCAGCAGGTAGCCGTGCATTTTAGCAACAGGGGTTTCTTTTGGATTTATTATCATACCTCTTGTCAGTCTGAGCCTGTCGAAGACTGAGGCTCACTTTTTAAATTTGATAACCTCACAATTTCATTCCAATCTTGCTTATTCTTTCTACTCCATCCCTTCAATTGCTTCTTCCATTCAATAGCCTTTCTGATATCGGTAAAGCGTTGAACATATTTTAACGTTACAGGCCTCCGTTTAAAAGACAAGCTCAGGGTGATATCGGGTTTAATTAAACAGCTGGTAAAATTTTTCCCTTACACTCTCCAAACCCAATACGTACGCCATCTTTTTCTGCAAGTCCTTTCATTATAACCGTGTCTCCGTCTTCAATAAATTTTCTTTCTGTTCCATCCGGCATGGTCAGTGGCTTTTGCCCATTCCAGCTTAACTCCAGCATGGAGCCATACGAACCGGGTGAAGGGCCGCTGATCGTACCAGAGGCATACACATCACCAACCTGAATGTTACAACCGTTCACCGTGTGATGCGCCAACTGCTGATTAACATTCCAGTACATGTACTTAAAATTGGAACGGCACACAGTTGTTGCATCTGATCCATTCGGTTGAATGAGAACTTCCAACCGAATATCAAAGTTTTTATTTCCTTCAACACTCAAATACGGAAGCACATGTGGATGTTGCTCAGGGCCCTTTACACGGAATGGCTCAAGTGCATCCATGGTAACAATCCAGGGCGAAATGGTGGAACCAAAGTTTTTTCCTAAGAACGGGCCAAGCGGTACATACTCCCATTGTTGAATATCGCGAGCTGACCAATCATTAAATAATACAAATCCGAAAATATTATCTTCCGCATCCTTCGCGCTAATGGCATGACCTAATTTTGTTTCCGAACAGGTAATGAAAGCGACCTCTAACTCAAAATCCAGCTTGCGTGAAGGTGAAAAAATAGGCGGCTCTGTTTCAACCGGTTTTAACTGCCCTTTCGGGCGATGGATTGGCGTTCCTGAAACTACAATGGAAGATGGTCTTCCATGATATCCGACCGGTAAATGTTTCCAGTTGGGTAGCAACGCATTTTTTGGATCTCTGAACATTGATCCAATATTTGTTGCGTGTTCTTCGCTGCTGTAAAAATCGGTATAGTTAGGTACACGAATGGGCATCATCATCTGTACCTCGCTCATGGGGATGAGCGCGATTTCACGTGCAGCTACATTATTTTTAAGTTCGTCATAATCGGCACGTAATAATTCTGAAATTCGCTCACGCACTTCGCGCGCTTTAGTCTTACCCAACGATATAAAATCATTCAGGTAGCGTTGGTTAAAAATACCGGGAGGCAAGTCCAGCCCGTATAAAAAACCATTTTCATGGAGGTACACTAAATCGAGCACGTGATTGCCGATTGCTACACCGGCAACCGCGGTTAAATACCGAGTTTTAAAAATCCCGAAAGGGAGATTTTGAATCGGGAAATCGGAGTCTTTCGGAACCTCCACCCAGCTTTTTAATTTTGGATCGTTCGCTTTTATCATACAACTTCAAAAATAAGGCTTATTTTTCTTGCGAAATGAAAAACCATCCAAGTTTACCGAAAGAATTTGAAGATACATTGAGGGCCAAACTCGGTGGATCATACGAACAATTCCTCGGTAGTCTTCAACTGCCCTCACCCGTAAGCATCCGGATAAATCCGAATAAACAATTTACCATTGAAGGCGGGCCGATTGCCTGGAGTAAATTCGGAAAATACCTGAAAGAGCGGCCAGTCTTTACACTTGATCCTGCCATACACGCGGGTGTTTACTATGTACAAGAGGCCAGCTCGATGTTTCTGGAACAAGCCATTGTTCAAGCAGTTGATGTAACAAAACCAATTCGGGTGCTCGATCTGTGTGCTGCACCCGGTGGGAAGTCTACACATATATTAAGTCTGCTTCACCACGATAGTTTACTTGTTTCAAATGAGGTAATTAGGTCGAGAGCCTTTATCCTATCGGAGAACATTCAGAAATGGGGTCACATGAATGTTGTGGTTACCAATAACGACCCTGAACATTTCTCAACGCTTACCGGCTTTTTTGATGTGATCGTGGTTGATGCACCGTGTTCGGGCGAGGGTTTATTTCGAAAAGATTCTAATGCCATGAATGAGTGGTCCCCAGCCAATGTCGACTTATGCTCAAAACGACAACGTAGAATTCTTGCCGATGTTTGGCCGGCATTGAAAACGAATGGAGTCTTGATCTACTCAACGTGTACGTATAATAATAAGGAGAACGAAGAAACGCTTCAGTGGCTTCAGCAGCAACACGATATTGAATCGATTCCGTTAACAATCGACACATCATGGAATATTGAAGCTATACAAGATAAAACGATTCATGGGTATCGGTTCTATCCCCACAAAGTAAAGGGCGAGGGCTTTTTTTTATCAGCAATTCGGAAGACAGGAACCCAACAAGAGTTTCGACTAAAGTCTAAAAACAAAATCGCAACACCCCCTAAGAAGATTATTGAGCAATTAAAGTCGTGGGTATTGAATGAATCTGTTCAATTCTATTCCTGGAATGACATTGCTCATGCAATCCCAGGGAATCAGGTTGAAGAAATAGAATTTTTAATTAATCATTTAAAAATTATTCAGGCAGGAACTCCAATCGCCTCAGCAAAGCATGACAAGCTGATTCCTGAACATGCCGCTGCCTTATCAATAGAATTACAGAAAGATAATTTTCAACAGATAGATGTCAACCTGGAAGATGCGTTGCATTATTTACGAAAAGAACCAATCCAACTTAGCAATACACCAAAAGGTTTCGCGCTTGTCACCTATAACAGACTACCGTTGGGATGGATCAATGTGCTCGATAACCGATCGAATAATTTGTATCCAAAAGAGTGGAGGATTAGAATGGCCGATCAATGAGTTAATTCGTTGATTTGCAATCTTCAATTAACGAATCAGCCAATCAGCCAATTAACAAATCAACGAATCACCGAATTTTCTTTATTTTTGCCCTCTATTTTTAGTCAATCATGTCATTATCAACAAAATACAATCCATCCGAAGTAGAAGACAAGTGGTATCAGTATTGGATGGCACAGGGTTTCTTTCATTCAGAGCCGAATCCTAACAAAGAACCCTACACAATTGTTATACCGCCACCCAATGTAACGGGTGTTTTGCATATGGGTCACATGCTGAATAACACCATTCAGGATGTACTTATTCGTAAAGCTCGCATGGAAGGTAAAGAAGCTTGTTGGGTACCCGGAACTGACCACGCATCCATCGCTACTGAAGCACGCGTGGTGGCTATGTTGCGGGAAAAAGGAATCAAAAAATCGAGTCTTTCCAGGGATGAATTTTTAAAATATGCCTGGGAATGGAAAGAAAAATATGGCGGCATTATTCTGGAACAATTAAAAAAACTGGGGGCATCGTGTGATTGGGAACGAACAGGATTTACGATGGACCCTGATTACTACAAGGCCGTAGTCCGTGTATTTGTTGATCTGTATAATAAAGGATACATCTACCGCGGACTGCGCATGATCAACTGGGATTGCGAAGCGAAGACTACCATCTCGAACGAAGAAGTTTTGTATAAAGAAGATGGAGAACGATCAATTCTTTACTCTGTTCGATATAAAATAAAAGACACCGATGAGTGGGTAATTATTGCAACCCAACGTCCCGAAACAATCATGGGTGATGTGGCCATTGCAGTGAATCCAACTGATGAGCGTTACAAAAAACTGATCGGCAAAAAAGTTTTGGTACCGTTTATTAATCGCGAGATACCTGTTATTGCTGACGATTATGTTGATAAGACTTTCGGTACCGGGTGCTTAAAAGTAACCCCTGCCCACGATGTTAACGATTATGAAATCGGACTGCGTCATAACTTACAGGTAATTGATACACTCAATGACGATGGTACGCTCAATGAAAAATGTGAGATTCCCAAGTTCTACGGAAAAGATCGCTTCGCTGTTCGTAAAGAGATGGTGAAAGATTTACGGGAAGCAGATTATCTCGTGAAAGAAGAAGAGTTTGTTACCCGCATCGGAAGATCAGAAAGAACCAATACAATCGTTGAGCCCAAGCTCTCGCTACAGTGGTTCATTAAGATGAAAGAGATTTCTAACAAAGCCTATAAAGCTGTTGAAGAAGATGAAATCAAGCTCCATCCGCCAAAATTTAAAAATACATACCGTCATTGGATGGAAAACGTTCGCGACTGGTGTATATCACGGCAGTTGTGGTGGGGCCATCGCATACCTGCATGGTATGCACCTGATGGAACTTTTGCCGTTGCTGAAACGCAGGGGGAGGCTTTCAAAATTCTAAAATCTCAAATCTCAAATCTAAAACCCGAAGATATCCATCAAGATTCCGATGTACTCGACACGTGGGCATCGTCATGGCTCTGGCCGATAGAAGTTTTCAATGGATTTAAAGATGAGTACTTCGATAAAGAAACCGGAAAGATCATCGTTTCTAAAAATAAAGAACTGGATTACTACTACCCTACCAAGGTGTTGGTAACAGCACCTGAAATTCTGTTCTTCTGGGTAGCACGTATGATTATTGCCGGGTACGAGTACTTAGACAAGAAGCCGTTTGAGGATGTTTACCTAACGGGTATCGTTCGCGACAAGCAAGGAAGAAAAATGTCTAAGTCGTTGGGCAACTCACCTGATCCGCTTGATTTGATTACAAACTTCGGTGCCGATGCCGTTCGTACCGGTATGCTCTTTAGTTCGCCTGCCGGAAATGATTTACTCTACGATGAAAAGCTCGTAGAACAGGGAAGAAATTTTGCCAACAAAATCTGGAACGCATTCAGATTAGTTAAGGGTTGGGAAATTGATGCAAAACTTTCACAACCGGAAGAAAATAAAACAGCAATCGTATGGTTTGAGTCTAAAATGAATCAATCGCTCGTGGAGTTAGAAGATCATTTTAGCAAATATCGCATGTCCGATGCGCTGATGTGTGTTTATAAATTGATTTGGGACGATTATTGTGCCTGGTACTTAGAGATGATTAAGCCTACACCCCCCAAGTACCCCCTCGAGGGGGGATTCAAGGGGGGTGTAATCGACAAGACTACTTACCTTAAAACTGTTTCTCTTTTTGAAACACTTCTAAAAGCTCTTCATCCGTTTATGCCCTTTATCACTGAAGAACTTTGGAGTGAGCTAAAGGAAAGAGAGCAGAAAGATTGCATTATCATTGCTTCATGGCCGAAGGTTTCCGCTGTAGAGTCAGCGATTTTAAAAGAAAGTCTGACAGCTTTCGAGTTGATTACACAAGTCCGGAATGCCAGAAACGCCAAAGGCATTTCACCAAAGGAATCTTTAAAGCTCTATCAAAGCCCCGAAAATAAAGTTAGTCTGAATTCATTCTGGTCAATTGTAAAGAAGCTTTCAAACATCAAGGAGGTTTACACTTCAACCGAAAAACCTTCCGGTGTATCCTTTATGGTGGGCACTGCTGAGTTTATTATTCCGCTCGAAGGCAAAGTTGATGCAGCGAAAGAACGCGAAGCAATTCTCAAAGACATTGAATATCAGCGCGGCTTCATGGCTTCGGTTGATAAGAAATTATCGAACGAAAAGTTTGTTAGTGGGGCGCCACCACAAGTGATTGAAATGGAGCGCAAAAAGAAAGCCGATGCCGAATCGAAGATTAAGGCGTTGGAAGAAAGTTTAGCGAGGTTGTAATTGTCGGGCTTGTCCCGGCAGCTCACTCAAACGAGATCGCGGCACAAGGCCGCGAAAATTTCTCATTTAAAATCTCGCTGCCAGCAATACCTCAATGTTTTTAGAAGCCGATGCCGAATCGAAGATTAAGGCGTTGGAGGAAAGCTTAGCGAGATTGTAATTGCCGGGCTTGCCCCGGCAGCTCACTCAAGCGAGATCGCGGCACAAGGCCGCGAAAATTTCTCATTTAAAATCTCGCTGCCATCAATAGCTTAATGTTTTTAGAAAGCCGATGCCGGATCGAAGATTTAGGCGTTGGAGGAAAGTTTAGCGAGGTTGTAATTGCCGGGCTTGTCCCGGCACCTCACTCAAGCGAGATCGCGGCACAAGGCCGCAAAAATTTCTCATTTAAAATCTCGCTGCCATCAATAGCTCAATGTTTTTGTGCTTCAGGCCAAATTTACGAGCTACCGATTCGTTGGTCAGGGAACCTCTGTAGGTGTATACTCCCTTCATAAACCACTTATGGAGGAAAATCATTTCTTCCATCCCACCTTCCTCAGCAGCCCTCAAAATAGTTGGAGTAAAAATATTGCTTAAGGCTGTTGTGGCTGAGTGCGCCACACGGGATGCCACGTTGGGCACACAGTAATGAATCACATCATGTTTTTTAAAAACCGGCTTCCGCAAAGTGGTTATTTCCGATGTCTCCACACAACCGCCCTGATCAATACTTAAATCAATAATCAATGAATCGGGCTTCATCTTACTCACCATTTCTTCGGTTACCACGTGTCTTACTTTGCCCTTCTCAGCGCGCAAGGCTCCGATCACAACATCGGCTGTCTTGAGCGTTTCGCCTAACGTAACGGTATCAATGGTGGACGTATAAAGTTGCTGGCCAAGAATGTGTTTGATTCGTCTGAGTTTATACAAATGGTTGTCAAAAACCTGTACATCAGCCCCCAGCCCAAGCGCAGCTCGTGCAGCAAATTCGGCTACTGTGCCCGCACCAATGATAACCACCTTTGTGGGTGGCACGCCTGTTATTCCACCAACAATTACACCCTTTCCATTATTGGTTGAGCTTAAGTACTCGGAAGCAATGGACATGACTGCGCTTCCGGCAATTTCACTCATCGCTCTAATGATGGGCATTCCACCCACTTTATCTTCAATTACCTCGTACCCAAGTGCTGTAATTTTTTTCTTCATCAGTCCTTGAACCTGTTCGGGCCGCAGGTGCCCAAGCTGAAGAGCGGAAATAAGTGTTTGGCCGGGATGCATGTATTCTATTTCATCTTCGGTAGGCGGTTCAATCTTCAGAATAAAATCAGCCTTATAAACTTCCTGGGGCGAGTAAACAATTTTTGCGCCTGCCTCACTGTATTGCTGATCGGTAAACTTAGAGCCAACTCCGGCTTTTGTTTCAATCCAGATTTCGTGTCCGTTATTGACCAACAGAGCCACCGCATCTGGCGTGAGCGTTATCCGGTTTTCCTGTAAAGAGATTTCTTTTGGAAGCCCTAAAAAGAATGAGTTTTTTTTCTTTTTAACAGCCAGCACTTGCTCCTGAGGAACAAGACTGGCCTTTGCCAGGGTTTCAAACCCGGTCTTTTTCTTCTCCGTCATGAATCGAAAAGGCTATGGTTCGGTGTGTATCGTTGTTATTGGTAATATAAACTTCGGCATATTTCGCTGGCAGCAGGGAAGGAATCTTTTCAGGCCACTCAACAAAACAATAATGGCCTGAATCAAAATATTCCTCTACTCCAATATCAAACGCTTCTGTTTCATTCTTAATCCTGTAAAAATCAAAATGAAAAATCTTTTGATCTTTTGCCAAGCCGTACTCATTCACAATTGAAAAAGTAGGACTGCTCATGACATCCTGCACCCCCAGCACATGCCCAATGGCTTTCACAAACGTGGTTTTACCGGCCCCCATATCGCCATACAAAACAACAACACGAATACCATTTAATGCCTGCATCAGCATCTTTCCCACGTGCTCTAAGTCTGCCAGCGTAACGTTTTCAACTTGCTGGCGTTTCCCTTCATGACGCATTCTTCGAATTTAACAAAATTATAGGGATTATCATCTCCTCCAGGCTTACTCCGCCATGCTGAAAAGTGTCTTTATAAAAGTTCACATAGTAGTTATAGTTGTTCGGGTAAGCAAAAAACTGATCCTCTATTGCAAAAACATAAGAAGTAGAAACGTTCATCTTGGGTAAAAACAAACGCTCGGGCCGCTGAACCTGCATGACCTTATCGCCTTCGTAGTTCAGATTTTTCCCTTGTTTGTAGCGCAGGTTGGTGTTCACACTTCGGTCGCCAATTATTTTAAAAGGCTTCTTAACCCGGATGGTGCCATGGTCGGTGGTGATCACCACGCGTGCATTTTTCTCCGAAATCTTCTTCAGGATTTCCAACAATGGGGAATGCATGAGCCACGATTTTGTAATCGAGCGGTAGGCCGATTCGTCAGGAGCCAATTCGCGCACCATGGCCATGTCGGTGCGGGCATGCGAAAGCATATCAACAAAATTGTACACGATTACATTCAGGTCATTCTGAAACAAATTGTTGATGGTGTCAGCCAAATCACGGCCACCCTCCAGGTTTTTAATTTTATGGTAGGAGAATTTAATGTTCAGGTTGTTTTTACGAATCTGCTTTTCTAAAAATTCATCTTCAAAATTATTTTTTCCCTCTTCCTCATCCTCACCCACCCATAAATCGGGCTGTAGTTTGGCCATCTCACTTGGCATCATTCCTGAGAAAATGGCATTGCGCGCGTAAGCGGTGGTGGTCGGAAGAATGGAGTAGTACGTTTCTTCCTTTTCCACAGAAAAATACTCATTGATCACAGGCTCTATTACTTTCCATTGGTCGTACCGAAGGTTATCAATCAGGAGCATAAACAAGGGCCTGCCGGTTTTCAATTCCGGAAAAACTTTTTTCTTCATTAGCTGATGAGACAGCAAAGGTTTTTCAGATCCGGCATCATTCAGCCACTTGTCGTAATTCCTGATCACAAATTTCGCAAAGTTGGCATTGGCTTCAGATTTCTGTGCATCCAAAACCTCGGCCATATCTTCATTATCGGCTTGGTCAAGTTGCAACTCCCAATACACTAGTTTTTTATAAATATCGGTCCAGGCTTCATGATTCATTTCTTCCATGAACGCCATGCTGATTTTTCTGAATTCCTGCTGGTAACTCAGGTTTGTTTTTTCGATGATCAACCGTTTGTTATCGAATATCTTCTTAACTGAAAGCAAGATCTGGTTTGGGTTCAACGGTTTTATCAGGTAGTCAGCTATTTTCGATCCAATCGCTTCTTCCATGATGTGCTCCTCTTCGTTCTTAGTGATCATCACCACCGGCAGGTTCGGTTTATTGTTCTTGATCAAACCCAATGCTTCCAACCCCGACATCCCCGGCATGTTCTCATCCAGAAAAACGGCATCAAAGTGTTTTTGTTCACATAAATCCACGGCATCTGAACCGTTATTGATCGGAGTAATATCATACCCGCGCTGTTCCAGGAAAAGGATGTGTGGCTTGAGTAAATCAATTTCATCATCCACCCACAAAATGCTATATCTTTGCATAGCTCGAAATTACGGATTCCATGAATAAAAAGAAGATAATCAATGATCCTGTTTATGGATTCATCACCATACCAAGCGAACTGATCTTTGACATTATTTCTCACCCGTGGTTTCAACGCCTGCGCTACATTAAACAGTTAGGCCTTACTGATTTCGTCTATCCTGCCGCACAGCACACCCGATTTCAACACGCGTTGGGCGCCATGCACCTGATGACCAAAGTGCTGGATCACCTGAGGGGAAAAGGTATTGAAATTTCGAACGAAGAATACGAGGCCTCAACAATTTGTGTTCTGCTGCACGACATGGGGCATGGGCCACTATCGCACGCCCTGGAAGATTCTCTGCTTTCGGGAATTAAACACGAAAGCCTGTCCTTCTTATTCATGAAGCAATTGAATAAAGAGTTTGGCGGTGCATTAAGCATGAGTCTGAAAATATTTCAAAACACGTACAAACGGAAATTCTTTCATCAGTTGGTTTCCAGTCAGCTGGACATTGACCGGTTAGATTACCTGAAACGCGATTGTTTTTTTACGGGAGTAATCGAGGGCATGATTGGTGTAGACAGGATTATTTCGATGCTAACGGTTTACCAGGATCAACTGGTAGTAGAAGAAAAAGGGATACTGAACATTGAAAACTTTTTAAATGCACGCAGGCTTATGTATTGGCAGGTTTACCTGCACAAGACAACCGTAAGTGCCGAACGCATGGTTATAAACCTGATTAAACGGGCGCAATACCTCGTTCAATCTGGCGAGGCGTTGCCGGCTACAGAATCACTTCAATACTTTCTTGAGAACAACTCTACCATTGATCACTTCAAAGAAAATAAAAATGCATTAAGCATTTTCGGAAGCCTTGACGACCACGATATATGGGGTGCCATTAAGTATTGGAAAACCCATCCTGATTTTATTCTTTCTTCCTTATCAAAAATGCTGCTGGAACGAAACCTGTTTCAAATCATTTTGAGTGCAGAGCCAATCAGTAAAGTAAACGTAGAGAAAATCAGATCGGCCATTACGAAAACGTTTGCAGTTTTGCGTTCCGAGTCCTCGTTCTTCTATTCGTACGGATCGGTAACCAATGAAGCCTATACCGAAGGACAAAAAATAAACGTGCTGACCAGGGCCGGTGAATTGCTGGATATTGCGCAAGCCTCTGATTTACCCAACATTAAAGCCATCAGTAAAATCGTGAAAAAAAATTACCTCTGCTGGCCTAAAAATGTATCTTTGTAAGGTTCGGAATACCCCACATGGAATTTACCATACAGCAAATAGCCGCCATGTTGGGCGGTGAAGTAAAGGGCGAAAGCAACGGCAAAATTAACATGCTGGCTAAAATCCAGGATGCCAAAAAAGGTCAGATCGCTTTCCTGTCGAATCCGAAATACGAAAACTTTATTTACACCACACAGGCATCCGCAGTTATTGTCAGCAAATCCTTTGTTCCAAAAAAAGAAATTACTTCCACGCTGATATTGGTCGAAGATCCTTACCTCAGTTTCACGCTGCTGTTAGAAGAGTATCACAAACTCATCAGCTTTCAAAAATCGGGCGTGGAGGAACCCAGTTTCATAGGCTCTAACAGTGTTACCGGGAAAGGTATTTACCGGGGGGCATTTTCTTATATCGGCAACAATGTTAAACTGGGCGACAACGTAAAAATCTATCCACAAACGTTTATTGGCGATAACGTACTGATCGGCAACAACTGTATTATTCATGCCGGGGTTAAAATTTATGCCGGTACGCGGATCGGCAACAACTGTGTCATTCATTCAGGAACCGTCATAGGCAGTGATGGTTTTGGATTCGCACCACAGCCCGATGGAACATATAAAACCATCCCGCAACTGGGAAACGTAATTATAGAAAACAATATCACGATTGGCGGCAACACAGTCATTGACTGCGCTACCCTGTTTGGTGATTCTACAATTATCCGCGAAGGCGTTAAACTGGATAACCTCATTCAAATCGCACACAATGTGGAGATCGGTAAAAATACCGTAATCGCTGCACAGGCCGGAATCTCCGGTTCCAGCAAGGTTGGAGAGAACAGCATAATAGGCGGGCAGGTTGGTATTGCGGGCCACCTGGTTATTGCCAACAACACCGGCATTGGCGCACAATCGGGAATATCAAAATCCATTAAGGAAGAAGGACAGAAAATAATCGGATACCCTGCCTTTGATGTAAGTGATTACTTTAAATCCTATGCGGTTTTCAAAAAACTACCCGACCTGAACCAGCGATTAAGGGATTTGGAGAAAAAGGTGTATGGTTCCGATCCGCTCACCCAAAAATCAATGACTTCGCAGGAAGCCGAATAAGGCACCTATCACTTGCTAAGTATCTGAAAATCAGCTTATAGTCTTTATTTTGGATAATCTCCTGCCAGGGTTTAACTTTGCCAGCTTTTAAAAGTCTGATGCTAAATTTCAAACAGCAAACTATCCAGAAGTCGGTGACCCTTTCGGGTGTTGGCTTACATACCGGGGCTAAAACGAATATGACATTCGTGCCAGCAAAACCCAACCACGGCATTAAATTTCAACGGATTGACCTGCCGGGCTCACCTATTATTGATGCCGATTGTGATAATGTGGTAGATATTTCCAGAGGAACCACAATCGAACAAAGTGGTGCCCGTGTAAGCACGATTGAGCATACCCTGGCCGCTTTAGTGGGTTTACAAATTGATAACGTGCTGATTCAGCTGGATGGCCCCGAGTGCCCCATTATGGATGGCAGCTCGATTCAGTTTGTGGATATTTTAAAGGAAGCCGGAACCGAAGAACAAAACGCAATCCGCGATTTCTTTGAAGTTCAGGAGCCAATCTTTTACCGTGAAGCTGCACGTAATGTTGAAATTGCTGCCCTTCCGTTAGACGATTACCGGGTTACCGTAATGGTTGATTATAACTCGCCAGTACTGGGCAGCCAGCACGCATCGTTAACCGACATTCGCCAATTCGAAAAGGAAATTGCATCGTGCCGTACATTCTGTTTTCTGCATGAACTTGAGATGCTTTATAAAAATAATCTCATTCGCGGGGGTGATCTGAACAATGCCATTGTTATTGTTGACCGTGTAGTGAAGGACGATGAGTTAGACAACATTGCCAAGATGTTGGGTAAACCGAAAGTAGAAGTAAAACACGAGGGCATCTTAAACAACATTGATCTCCGATTCAAAAACGAACCAGCCCGTCATAAGTTGCTGGATATTGTTGGAGACCTGGCGCTTGCAGGCCGCCCAATCAAAGCGCAACTTTTAGCTGCTCGCCCCGGCCATGCTGCTAACGTTGCTTTCGCAAAGAAGTTGAAGAGGGCCATGCAAGAGGACGATAAAAAAGGGAAACCTAAATACAATCCAAACCTTCCTCCGGTGATGGATATCAATAAGATATCGGCCACACTCCCTCACCGCTACCCGTTCCTGTTAATTGATAAAATCATCTACCTGGATAAAGAAAGCGTAGCCGGTGTGAAAAATGTTACCATGAACGAACCTTTCTTTCAAGGACATTTCCCCGGAAACCCCGTAATGCCCGGAGTATTGCAAGTGGAGGCCATGACTCAGGTGGGGGGAATTTTGGTTCTGAACACCGTGCCAGATCCCGAAAACTACTGGACTTATTTCATGGGCATTGATGACTGCCGATTTAGAAAAATGGTTTTACCCGGTGATACGCTGGTTATCCAATGCGATTTACTTGCCCCCATTAAGCGTGGCATCGCTAAAATGAGAGGCCGAGCCTATGTTGGAAACGCCCTTGTTGCTGAAGGTACGATGACTGCATTAATTTCACGAAAAGATTCATGAGCAAATATCCGTTAGCCAACGTTCACCCCGAAGCCAGGATTGGCAACAACGTCATCATTGAACCTTTTGCCACCATCCATAAAGATGTGGTCATTGGTGATGATTGTTGGATTGGCCCAAATGCAATTATTTGGGACGGCTCACGCCTGGGTAAAAATGTGAAGATATACCCGGGAGCATCTGTTTCATCAGTACCTCAGGACTTGAAATTTGCAGGTGAAAAAACCGAGACCCACATTGGCGACAATACGGTTATCCGTGAATACGTTACCATCAGTCGCGGTACAACCGATAAATTTAAAACCGTTATTGGCAAGAATTGCCTGTTAATGGCATACGTACACGTTGCACACGATTGCCTCATTGGCAACCATTGCATTCTGGTGAACACCGTTCAGGTTGCAGGCCATGTTACCATTGATGACTGGGCCATTATTGGCGGAGCCAGCGCATTGCATCAGTTTGTAAAAGTTGGCGCGCACGTGATGCTGTCGGGAGGATCGCTCGTTCGAAAAGATGTACCTCCTTATACAAAAGCGGCACGCGAACCTCTCGCCTATGCCGGCATCAATACAGTTGGCTTGCGCAGAAGAGGGTTTACCTCCGAAAAGATTACGGAAATACAGGAAATTTACCGCTACGTTTTCCTGAAAGGATACAACAATAAAAAAGCATTGGAGGCCATTGAATCTTCCATTGCACCCAGCGAAGAACGCGACCACATTCTGAATTTTATTAAGACCTCAGAACGCGGAATTATGAAGGGGTATGGCTCAACCGATTGATCCGGTATCGATGAGCAGTGAACCGTTCATCATCGATGTTAAAAATTTAAGCAAACGCTATAATCGCGAGTGGGTTTTCAAAGATTTGACCTACACGTTTCAATCCGGAAAAACATACGCCATTACCGGACCGAACGGTTCGGGTAAATCAACTCTGCTACAAGTATTGTGGGGCCAGCTTCCTCAAACCGCTGGTACGATCACCTATGGTTTGAATGGAGCGAACATTCCAACAGAAGAAATATATACCCAGTTGTCAATTGCCACCCCTTACCTGGATTTGATTGACGAATTTACCCTGGAAGAACAACTGCAATTTCATTTTAGAATGCGCGCCATACGGCCGGGGTTTACAATTAAACATATTCTTGAAAAGTTTTACCTGTCGGATGCTAAAGACAAAAACATTTCTAATTTTTCATCAGGAATGAAGCAACGGCTGAAATTAGGTCTTGCTTTTTATACAGAGTCGCGCATGTTGTTTTTGGATGAACCCGGAACGAACCTGGATGACCGGGCTTTTCAATGGTATCAAACAAACCTGGCCGAAGTTCCAAACGATAGGCTGATCCTGATTGCTACGAATCAGAAAAACGAATACCCTGAAGGAACAGAGATTGTTGATTTAAGAAGGTTTAAATAAACATAGCGTGTATGTCTGGGCGGACCTGCCTGACGGCAGGAAGGCTTGATCTGCAATCTTATGAAGATTCCAGCTCGGGGGCCGGAATGACAAGAGGCTGAAGCCTTCCTGCCGCAAACAAGACCGGAATGACTGGTTAAGAAACCGATCCTGTTAAGCTGCGATTTGAAGTCTGATAATTGGAATTTGATTTTTGGAATTTAAATCGGTTACATCCCTAAAACATTACCCATTAACCCTTAAAATTCAGGTTTTTGCCCTATCCATTTGATTTTGTGCGTTATTAGTATCAAATTCGAACCTTACGATACCATGAAAATGAAAGTACTAAACACAAGAACCCTCGCAATTGTTGGAATAACATCACTGGCATTTTTCTTTAGCTGTGGTAAAGATGACCCTAAGCCCAATCCGTATAAAGATCAACTTGGTAAACTTTCTAAAACCTGGAATATTGTAAGTGCTGACTTAGATGGCAACGACAGAACAACTCCAGATTTTACAGGATTTACCTTAACTATTAGTGGCTCATTTGATTCAGATGCACCTGAAGGGCCTTATGATTTTGATGTGGCAGGCAGCAGACCTACACCGAGTCCGTGGCCGGGTGCTACCGAAGGAAACGGAGGTACATGGGAATTTGTTGCTGAACCAGATGGTGATTCTGGCCTTTTATTACGGGATGACGGCATCGGCATGAGTTATGAAATTGTTGGTGGCGAGCTTAAACTTGAATTTAATTTTACTGGACCAGGTTACCAGGGCGCCCGAACTGCTGAAGTTGAAGGTGACTGGACTTTTATTCTTGACTAAAAAGAGAAAAGTTATTTTACTTACAAGAAGGTCTCTTAATGAGGCCTTTCTTTATTTCAACACCACCACGGTAATGCCATCCCCACCCCGCTCTACATGTTCATCGGCAAAAGAAGCCACCTGTTTATACCGCTTTAAGTGATCACGCACAACCTTACGCAATACCCCTTCGCCTTTACCGTGAAGAATCTTAATCTCTCCATGCCCCAGCAAAATAGCATCATCTATAAATTGTTCCAGTAAAGTGGAGGCTTCTTCTACCCGTTTACCCCGCACATCCAATGTTGGATTAAAGCGCGCTTGCTTTTCATGAAGCTTAATACCCATCGACCGGAGTTTGGTTGAGATATCTTCCTGAACCACATGACCGGTGAGCTTCTCCAGTTTTAAAACACTTATCGTTGATTTCATTTCTCCAAACTGAACAATGGCATTTTTACCTTTTACGGATTGTACCATCCCGCTCCCGCTCTGTCCGATAATCCGCACCCGATCGCCTGATTGAATTACTCCATCAGTTGCTTTCTCTTTTAACGGCTGATGGGTTACTTTCTTCGATAGTTCCTGCAGGCCTTTTCTCACTTTTAGCGTCTCTTTCCGCTCGGCCTGGTTTTCGCGAATGTGGCGGATTGTTTTCTCAATCTCTTTATTCGTTTCCCGCAACAAAGAATTCGCCTCCAGTTTTGCTTTCTCGATAATCTCTTTCTTACGCGACTCAAGTTCGCGCGTTAACGAATCGTACCTGGTCAGCGATGACTTCAACTCACGCTCTTGTTTCTCCAGGCTTCTAACCCGTTCCGCTAACTCATTTTTTTCCTTCTCCAGCGTGCGCACCAGTGTCTCAAATCCCATCAGTTCTTTTCCAACCAGTTGCTGTGCGTCTTTCAAAGTCTGTTCAGGAAGCCCCGTCTTTTGAGCAATCTCCAGCGCAAAAGAACTTCCTGGTTTTCCAATATCGAGGATATACAACGGCATCAGGTTTTTCGCATCAAAACGCATAGCCGCGTTACGAATACCTTCCTGTTTTCCGGCAAACAACTTAAGATTGTAGTAGTGCGTAGTGGCAACACCCCATGTTTTTTTATTGAGTAATGCATGAAGGATTGATTGGGCAATAGCACCTCCGAAATTCGGGTCGGTACCCGAGCCCAGTTCATCCATTAAAACCAGCGATTGACCAGAGGTATGCCTCAGGAAAAAGGCCATGTTGGCCAGATGGCTGCTGTAGGTGCTCAGATCATTTTCAATCGACTGCTGATCACCAATGTCAATAAAAATATCCTTAAAAATTCCGGTGATTGAATCAGGGGAAACCGGAATCAGTAAACCACACTGGAGCATGTACTGCAGCAAGCCTACCGTTTTTAAACACACCGATTTACCTCCGGCATTAGGACCCGACACCAGCAACATTCGATCGGTATCGTTCAGATTAATATCCAATGGAATAACCTCGCGCTTTCCCCGCAGGCTTACTATCAAAAGCGGGTGCTTTGCTCTTTTCCACTGAAGGGCCGGAACGGCTTGAAGCACCGGTAAATCGGCCTCTAGATCAATTGATAATTTTGCTTTCGCCCTGATAAAATCAATGTGTGCCAAAAATTGATAAGCTGTCTTTAATTCCGGGAGTTGTACCCTTACCTCATCCGTCAGTTGTTTTAATATCCGGATAACCTCCCGCTTCTGGGCATGCTCAAGGTCTCGGATTTCATTGTTGGCTTCCAGTACTTCAGCCGGCTCCATGAAAACAGTTTGTCCTGTGGCAGACTCATCATGAATAAACCCCTTCATTTTGCGTTTGTGTTCGGCCAGGATAGGAATGACTAATCGCCCCTCCCGAATGGTTGGCAAGGCGCCTTCCGGAACCCAATGCTGCTCAATGGCCAATTTATAAACCTGATCAACCAGTTTTCGTGATCGCGATTGTTCTTCCCTCAATCTTTTTCTGATTCGGCCCAACTCTGTACTGGCTGAATCTTTAACAGTGGCGTGATCATCAATGACCGCTAGTATTCTATCAATCAACTTACCTGAAACAATAACAGATACGCTTAACTCAAACAAGACGGGGTAAAATTCCTTTCCCTTGATAAGGAAATCACGGCACGCCAGAATAGTTTGAAGCGAATACGCTAACTGCTGAAATTCTGATTCATCCAGGTAATTTCCTTCCAGCGCTACCTTCCTGAAAATCTCAACCGGATCGATGTAATGGTTGGAGGGAAAATTCTCACCCTTCTCAAAAATTTGTTTAAACTCAAGATTTTGTAAAAGCTGAATCCTGATTTTTTCAACGTCCGTTTGAAAACGAAGGCCATCCACCAGGTGCCTCCCCGGTACAGAAAGACAGTATGCGTGAAGCCGTTGGCGGATCTGATCGAATCCGAGTTTTGATTCAAAATCGTCCGGGTAATTCATTCCAACACAGGTGAAGGCGCGCTTTGTACTTTCAGGTTCAGGGAATCAACCAGGGCCGAATAGATATGCTCGAGCTTTGCCGGCTGGGTTAAGTAATACTCCATTGACATTTTAAAAATAGAGTCGTGCGTTCCCTCGCGCTCAAATATTTTGGCTTCCAGACTTTTAAACACAACTTTTGCCGAGTCACGAATAGGGATTGCCCGCCCCACCTTTTCTTCGGCCAGGTAAATCTGGGTAAGCATATGAACCATTTCCTGTTCAGTCAGCACATGCTCGGGGGCTTTATTAAGACTGCAAGACACCATGAGAAAGCCGGCAAAGAGTATGACCGTACACATGCCAAATTTCCATTTAAAACTAATTTTTGCCTGACCTCCGAACATGAGGCAAAAGTAAGGCACATTTTTTTATTTTTGAAACCGATGGAACTTAAGCTCCAAAGACCAAAAGCCATAGGTTTGAACAAAAGAATGAAATTCTTTATAAAAACCAACTCTATTTTTTGTAGTCATGCTGAACTTGTTTCAGCATCTGTACCACAAAAGACCCTGAAACGAGTTCAGGGGACATCAGAGTATACTTAGAAACTGATAGTCTTGCACTGAAAGCACATAGTTTCAACTAATGATTGTGACCAATGAAAGAACTCCTTAAAAAACTGCGCAGGTACGAAATCCAAATCAGGAAGGCTATCAACAGCCAGATGAAAGGAGATTTTCGTTCGGTTTTTAAAGGAACAGGCCTTGAGTTCGATGATGTGCGGCCCTATCAGTATGGGGACGATATCCGAACCATCGACTGGAATGTTTCAGCCAAAGGACATGGAACCTTTGTAAAGACCTTTCGCGAAGAAAAAGAACAAACCGTTTTCTTTATTCTTGATGTGAGTGCCTCGCAGGAAATTGGAATAGCCGGCAAAACGAAGGTTGACATTGGCCGCGAAATTTGCGGAGTACTTTCCCTTTCAGCCGTTAAGGAGTCCAGCCACGTTGGGTTAATCTGCTACTCCGATCAGCGCGAACTCTACATTAAACCAACCAAGGGTACGTTGCAGGCTTACCAGATTGTTCACGGACTTGTTCACTTAAAACCACAATCCCTAAAAACTAACCTCGGCAAAGCTCTTGCCTTTGTTCTCAATGCCATAAAACGCAGAAGTGTGGTTATTCTCATTTCAGATTTTATTGATGACCATGATTATTCCGATAACCTGAAGGCGCTTGCCCGAAGACATGACCTGGTGGTGATTCACATCAGCGATAAGCGTGAAACAAAATTACCACGTCTTGGTATAGTTCCGGTGATCGATCAGGAAACCCGACAAACCCTTTGGGTTAACACCTCCTTTAGCGATTTCCGACAGAAAATCAGCAAACGATTGGAAGATCGTAAACACAACCTGGAAATTTTCAGCCGGAAGCATCAGATCAACTTCATCTCCTTAGATACCAGTGAAGATTATGTTCCAAAACTATTGCGGTTATTTAAAGTGAGAAACAAATCAGTTAAAACCACATAGGATGATGCGGAGAGTGAAAATGATCAGGTGGTTTTTTTGTATCGCATGGTGCATCTGCATGCAGGCCACAGTATTTGCACAGGAGATAAAAGTAGCAGGTGGTTTTTTAAAGGACAGTGTTCGTGTGGGTGAATCAGTTGGTTACTACTTATCGGCAGCCTATCCTCAAAAACTTACCGTTCTGTTTCCCGATTCCACGTTCACTTTCCTGCCTTTTGAATTTGGAAAGAAGGAACTTTCTCCTACCCATACTGAAAATGGTATCAGTCACGACAGCGTGGTGTACTACCTCAGCACCTTTGAGATTGACAAAATTCAATATTTGAGTTTACCCGTTTTTGTAACGGCTGCCCGCGATTGCACCGCGTATACACCCCTGCGCGACAGCATCTTTCTGGCTGAAATGGTATTAACACCTCCTTCCGATTCCACGCAGGCTCAAAACCTGCCGCTGAAAACAAGTACCACGTACCAACAGGTGTTTTCACAATTCAATTATATTATGTTGGTTGCGGCCGTGGGGTTGTTCATTATTTTTTCGGTAGTTATCTGGATAGTTTTTGGGAAACGGATTGCCAAATATTTTAAACTGAAAAAGCTCCAAAAAAGTCACCTTAAATTTTTACAAACTTATTCTGAACACTTTCAACAACTCAATACAATTTTCTCAGCTGAGAAAACAGAAGCAGTCATGTCATTATGGAAAAAATACCTGGAACAACTGGAACAAAAGCCCTACACCAAACTTACCACCCGCGAAACGCTTCAGATGGAACCCAATGAAACCCTGGGTATAAACCTAAAAATAATTGATCGTGCTATTTATGGCAATCAAACATCGGTACACGAACCCCTGATGGAACTTAGAAAATTTGCCGAAGAAAGATTTATCAAAAAACTGGAGGAGGTAAAGCATGGATGAGTTAACCGTTACCGAACCCTGGTATTCCCCTGACTGGTTCATGCCCGATACACTATTGGCGTTCGAATGGGAAAGGCCATTGTTCTTATACCTGATCGCGGCAGTGCCCTTGTTGTTTCTAATCCGGTGGATGTGGCGTTACCGGTTTAACCAGAAACTACCGGTGGCGGTTACACAGCGCGAACTAAAAAGTTCGCCCTTAACCCTGGTTCGCTTCATTCCCGATTTTTTATTGATGTTGGTGATGATCCTTCTTTTAACCGCCTTGGCGAGGCCACAAAAAACAAACGAAAAAGTTGAACAATGGACAGAAGGGATTGACATTATGCTGGCCATCGACATTTCGCAGTCGATGCAAATAGAGGACTTCACTCCCAACCGCTTGCAGGCGGCCAAAACGGTTGCCCAAAATTTTGTCGAAGGCAGGTTACAGGATCGCATCGGCATTGTTGTCTTCTCAGGCGATGCCTTTTCACTGGCGCCTCTTACTACCGATTATGATCTACTTAAATCCTACCTGAAAGAAATCGACTTTGAAATGATTGAAAACCGCGGAACGGCCATTGGAAGTGCCCTGGCGGTAGCCACCAACCGCATGCGCGAGTCAGAATCTAAATCAAAAGTTTGTATCCTCCTGAGCGATGGCGATAATACGGCCGGTAACATTGATCCCATGACGGCAGCCGAACTGGCCGCTGCTTACGGCATAAAGGTGTACACCATTATTGTAGGAAAGGAAGGCCTGGTACCCTACGGAAAAGATTTCTTCGGCAAAACCCAAATGATTGAAAATACCGTTGATGAGACCACCATGCGCAACATTGCCAAAATTGGGGGCGGTGAGTTTTTCAGGGCTACAGATAAGAAGGCGTTAGAAAGTGTTTTTCATCGAATTGATCAATACGAAAAAGCAGAAATTAAAGAAACCCGGTTCAAAGACACAGCAGATTACTACTACAATTATTTATACTGGGCAATATTGCTATTTTTACTGTGGTTGTTTACCAAATCAACCTTCATCAGCAATGTACTCCAAGATTAGCGCCCTCCTATCTGGTATCGTATTCATCTTGTATTTTACTTCCTGCTCTCCTCAACATCAACTACGCGATGGTCATTATAAATTGATAGAGAAGGGTGGCAAACCAAAAAAAGTTTTCATTCAAACATCTGAAGATAGTTTGGTCATTTACAAAGACAACAAAGTACACGAAACCCCCCTCCATGCCGATTCCAAACTTATCCGCGAAAGTTTTGATCTTGATATTATAACCATCCTGTTCAAATACCGGCCTGCCACCTCGGGGCTTCCAAGGCAATTGACAACCGATTTTAATGGTAATATCTATACAGGATACCGGATCGACCGGTTCGTAAATTATTCTGAAGAAACACCAGCGGGTGTTCGAAAATCTGTCAGACACCGGGCCTTAACGGTTGGCGTATTTGGAGGCCTTGGCGGAACCAGCATTACCCCCTGGACGACCAATAATGGAACCTCCGATGAATATAATGGTTTAGTGTTAAGCAGGGGCTTTGCCCTGATGGTGGGCGTAAACAGCCTTACCGTTGGATTGGGCGTTGGGTGGGACAGCCTTACCGACAGAGACCGGAATGTTTGGATATACCAAAACAAACCCTGGTACGGCCTGTCGCTAGGCTTAAGTATTAATTAATCGAGGAATCGCCAAAGCAAAAGTTTGGTCCCCAGCAGGAACATGACCAGGCCCAAAACTATATTCATGATCTTGATCAACCGAGGCGTTAGTAAAACCCTTAGTTTATCCGCAAGCTTTGCTTTGATCACATCGGTAAGAAATACCGTGGCTATGATGGATGCCAGGAAGGTTATGCCCTGAGCGGGTTCTGTGTATCCAAGCTGGCCGGTTGCAATGCTGATGGTACCAATCCAGAAGAGTAAAACCATCGGATTAAAACCATTGATAACAAAACCCTTTGCCATTAACCTGAACGAACTCTTCTCCTGAACGTGCCCAGGATTAAAATTCAACGTTTTCCTGCTTTTAATAAACAGGTAATAAACACCAAAACAAAGAATAATTGCTCCACCGAAATACGCCAGGTACACCTGAAATTTTTCTGAACTAAATAGGTTCGACAGCCCAAGGTAGGATAAGGCCACATACAACGAATCACTCATGGCAATGCCAACAGCCACCCAAACACCACTTTTAAAACCCCGCTCGATGCTGGTTTGAAGTAACGTAAAAAAAACAGGGCCGACTAAAATAGCCAGAACAAGGCCAGAAAAAATTCCTTTAAGAACGACTTCCATTCGTATGCTTTTCCAGGAAAGATTTCCAATCTTCTAATTGCGCGCTCTTGATAACACGCGGAAATTTATTCTGTCCGCCCACTTTACCCTTCGCCTCCATCCAGTCATAAAACATTTTCACCGGCACCACATCAACATGAATTTCTTTTAATGCAGCACTTCGCTCTACCGCGTAATCGTCATTCAAATTTTTCAGGTGTGCATCAATTCGATTGCGCAATACATTTTTATCAACCGGGTCATCCGTACCGACATACCAATGATGCGCAAACAACGTTCCGTGAGGAATACCCGCTACAGTAAATTCCTTCACGATAATATTAAGTTCATCCGAAACTAATTCAATAGCCTTATTCATGTTATCAACGGATAAATGCTCTCCGCATAAACTCAGAAAATGTTTGGTCCGTCCGGTGATCACAATTTCCGATTCCTCTACGGAAATAAACTTAATCACATCGCCAATCAGGTATCGCCACGCACCTGCGCAACTCGACAGCAGAATAGCATATTCTTTGCCCTCCTCTACTTCATCAATCATCAATGCTTCGGCATCGGGCTTAATGTCTCCGTTCGCATCAAAATTCCGATCTTCAAACGGAACGAATTCATAAAAAATACCATTGTTCAGCACCATTCGCATCGAGCGCCTGTTCGGATAAGCCTGAAACGCAACAAAGCCTTCCGATGCAAGATAGGTTTCTATGTAGTGAATTGGCTTCCCTAATATTTTCTCAAAACCCTTTCGGTACGGATCAAATGACACGCCTCCATGAACATACACCATCAGGTTGGGCCATATCTCATGAATATGGGCAACCTTATAGTGCCTGACTATTTTCTCCATGAGAATCTGGATCCATGCCGGCACTCCTACAATAATACCGATGTCCCATTTATGGGCATTCCGGGTAATCTCATCCAGCTTAGCATCCCAGTTTCGTGTTTTAGCAATTTTCTTTCCGGGTTTATAAAAATGTTGAAACCAAAAGGGAAGTTTGGCCGCCTGGATTCCGCTTAAATCGCCCTCAAAAAATTTTCCGCGCTTATTCAGGTGCGTACTTCCGCCCAGCATCATGATCCCCGCAGTAAAAAAGTCAGATGGTAAATCGTATTTAGAAAGCGTAAGGATTTGCCGGATGCTCGTCCGTTGAATAGCCTTAGTCATTTCTTTTGTAACCGGAATGTGCTTGGAGGCAGATTCGGATGTTCCAGAACTCAGCGCAAAATATTTGATCCTGCCCGGCCAACAGATATTCTTGCTCCCTTTCAGGGCATTTTTCCACCAGTCGTTATAAATTTTATTATAGGAATGAATGGGAATATTTTGCCTGAAAATCTTATGAAAATCGTTATTGCTTCTCCGAAATGCACGCAGGATGTCCTGAAAGTTATAGTGCCTTCCAAAATCGGTTTGATTGGCGGCAATCAGAAGTTCTTTTAATTCCTTTTTTTGAAGATCGAACGGAGAAGTGTAATCTTGCTCCATCATTTCGCGCAAGCGAATTCCTTTTTTAAGCAAGGTTCCTAATATCGCCATGGGTGGTGGATTGACCGGTACCAAAAATACGGAATGAACATTAAAAAAAGTATAGAATTATTAACCCGTTCGCTGCCTGCAGGCTGCTTACTGATTGCTGTAAGCAAAACGCAACCGATTGAAAAAATTATGGAAGCGTACGATGCCGGCCAACGGGTTTTTGGAGAAAATAAAGCTCAAGAACTAACTCAAAAATACGATCAACTTCCGAAGGATATTGAATGGCACATGATCGGCCACCTTCAAACCAACAAGGTTAAGTACATAGCACCCTTTGTCCATCTGATTCATTCGGTTGACAGCCTGAAGCTCCTACAGGAAATTGATAAACAAGGCAAGAAAAATAACAGGGTAATCAATTGCCTGCTTCAAATTCACATTGCGGAAGAAGATACCAAGTTCGGGTTCTCAGAAACTGAGCTATTTGATTTGTTGCGCTCACCTGAAATTGCTGCATTCCAACACATCAAAATAACCGGCTTAATGGGCATGGCCACGTTAACAACTGATGAGCACAAAATCAGAATGGAATTTCAATCGCTGAAATCTATTTTTGAAAACTTAAAGTCTGTAGCCTGGCCAAACAATATTGCACTGAAAGAACTTTCTATGGGGATGAGCAGCGACTACCAGCTTGCCGCTGAAGAAGGCAGTACAATGGTTCGGATAGGAACTGCTATTTTTGGAGAACGAAATTATCAACCATGAATCAAAAGAATACATTATTGGCAGGGGCAATTTTAGGCGGACTTGGTGTTGCCCTGGGAGCATTTGGTGCACATGCATTGAAGGAAATGCTGGCCAGCGCTGGCCGAACCGATACCTTTGAACTCGCGGTTCGGTATGAATTCTACCATGCGTTTGCGTTACTGGTTACAGGGGCGCTTCAGCAGTTTTTAGATTCAAAGTTTCTTCAAACCGCAGGCACGTTTTTCCTGGCAGGAACCATTATCTTCAGTGGAAGTCTGTACTTGCTTTGTTTCACTCAGGTTACAGCATTTGCCATGGCCACTCCTTTTGGAGGAGTTTTGTTAATTCTCGGGTGGCTTTTTCTTTTGCTGGGAATTTTCAATAAGAAATAAAAACGCTGATCCCGGTTCCCCGGAATCAGCGCTTTAACGAAATACGTTCTTATTAATTATTGATCTCCTTCGCTACCACATTGGTGGTAAATGTAATGGAGGCATCGTTAACAGAGTTTGAAATAATCGGAAGGGTTTTGTTCTGCTTGTTTAGCTTACCCGCACTGTTAAAGCCCACCTTAATTTCGCCTTTTGCACCAGGCATAATAGGTTCGCGGGGCCATTGAGGTGTAGTGCAACCACACGAAATCTGGATGTTAGTAATAATCAATGGTTGATTGCCCGTATTGGCAAACTTAAATACATGCTCAACCACTTCACCCTGAGTAATGGTACCAAAATCAAATGTGGTTTCTTCCAATTTAATAACCGGGCCATCTACTTTTGCCGGTGCAGTTTTCTCCTGCCCGTAAACAAGTGAGCCAACCAATCCAAAAAGAACTAAAATCAAATACTTCTTCATACCTTAAATTTTTTATCAAAGTTAATAAGCTTAGAACAACAATACTGCCAATATGATCAAATTTTACAGGCGGTAATCAGTATTCATTCAATAAAAAAATACGATGTCGGGTAACCCATTAAACGCTGAAATAGCCGAAAAATATGGCAATCGGGTACGCATTCGGGTATGTGGTTTATACTGGAGGGCAAGCAAGCTTTTGATGGTGAACCACCGCGCCATTACGAAAGGCAACTTTTGGGCTCCACCCGGTGGCGGAGTGGACTTCGGGCAATCAGCCACAGAGGCTCTGACCCGTGAATTTCAGGAAGAAACCGGCCTACACATTACGCCCGGAGAATTCCTGTTTGCCTGTGAATTCATTAGTCCTCCCCTTCATGCGGTTGAATTATTCTTTGCTGTTCATGATGCCGTTGGCAACCTTTCAACAGGAATTGATCCGGAAAGTTTACCCGACATGCAAATTATTCAGAAGGTAGAGTATCTGGATTTTAATACCATTTTGGCCATGCCACCAGAAGAACGACATGGGATTTTCCGCCTGGCCCAGTCTGTTGATGATTTAAAGAAGTTGCATGGATTTTACAGAATATAGGCCTTAATACGGCAATTTTACACCTCAAAATAATTATAATTGTATTCAGACAACTAATTCAGAAGCAGCTTGCAAACCATTACATCCACCTATAAGCTTATCAAAAAAATAAAAGACGACCGTTTTGATGAAGATAAGATTCATCAATACACGCTTTTCATCAACATTGGCACCCGTGATTTTCAGGTGGGTGTGGTAGACCTGGATGACAGCCGTTTTTTAGTACTGGAAGATTATGTTTTCCCGGGTGTTTCATCGCAACAAGAGTTAGTAACTGCACTGGATCAACTTTTTGAAGCGCATGCTTACCTGAAGGCCGGTTTCTGGAAACAGATTAAAGTGTCTCTCAAAAATCAAAACTTTGTTCAGGTTCCGCAAGCCCTGTATACGGAGGACGCCCTGGAAGATTACCTGAAGTTTAATTCGCACATTAATCGCGATCAGGAAAATTTTATTCCTGTGTCGTTGCCTAACTCACAATCGGTAACGGTATTTGCCATTCCAAAAGAACTTAAAGCCTGGATTGAAACCATTTATCCCAACAACAAGCCCGTTTTCATTCACCAATCGGGAGCATTGATAGAGGGAGTTATGCAGTCGGCTAAAAACCGAAAAGACAATCCGTTGTACATATACATTGATCGTTTCAAATTGCACATCCTCTCCGTTCAGAATGGAAAACTGATTTACTACAATCAATTTTCGATCAAGCAATTTTCGGATTACATCAAATACATCATGTTGGTTATGAAATCGCTGAACATGGATCAGCAAACCAGCCAGGTTGTATTGTGGGGCTACATCGGAAAAAATTCACCGCATTATCATGAGTTTTACAAATACATCAATAATGTAACCTTTGGAGAGAGGCCGAAGTATTTTAAGTTTGGTTACTTCTTTGACGAATCGCAAGAACATCACTTCTTTGATTTATACAGCATTCAGTTATGCGGGTAGTGATGAAGGGTATAAGGTATAAGGCATAAGTAAAAGGCATAAGGTATTAGGTATTAGGTATAAAGTAAAGGTATAAGGTCCGCGAAATGAAAAAACGCATTGCACTCTTCCCGGGATCTTTTGATCCGTTTACAAAAGGACATGAAGACATTGTGCTGCGTGGGCTCGAGTTGTTCGATGAAATTATTGTTGCCATCGGATACAATTCCCAAAAGAGCGTGCGATACTTTGAGATTGACATGATGATTAACAAGATTAACGAGACTTTTGCCAACCACCCCAATATACGCGTTGAAAGTTTCGCCCAACTGACAGCGGAGTTTGCTAAAAAAAACGGAGCCTCATACTTATTGCGTGGCTTACGAAATACAACCGACTTTGAATATGAAAACAGTATCGCACAGGTGAACCGCGAGCTTTATCAGGAACTTGAATCGGTATTTTTAATTACGTCACCGCAGTTTGCGTGGATCAGTTCTTCGATCATCCGGGAGGTGCACCGGTACAAAGGCGATGTTTCTAAATTTTTACCGTACAAATTATAAGGCTAAACCTTCACCTTGGCCAGTTTGTAATATTCTTCAAAAACGTACTGAATCGATTTATAAGAATGCTGAAGAGCATGATAAACCTCTTTGGGGTTCATCCAGCGCAATTCTTCAATATCCTCTTCAACGGCAGGTTTCATTTTTGAATCATCGATAATATCCATCACATACCAACGCGTTTTCTTCAGCATGCTTCGTTTATTCATAGTGTAGGTATGCCAGGTGGTGCATATTTTCCTTCCGATCTTCACCGAAATATTGCACTCTTCCGCTACTTCCCGCACGGCCGTCTCTTTATACTTTTCCTTTTTTTCCTTTTTTCCTTTCGGAAGATCCCATTTCTTCATTCGGTAGATCATCAGGCACTTGTCTTTCTTACGCACCAGTCCACCGGCCGCCTTCACAACCTTGAACTTACTTTGCAGGTAGGTTTTCACCAGGTCATAATCCGCAACGGTAATATGAAGCGATAATAACGTGATGGGGATGGGTGAATTAAGAAAACCCAGCAGCAAATCGAGTTCAGCTTCCTTCACATTTTTCACCCACACATGGTGCAAAAGTTTGGCCCGGGTAATCTGTTCTGCCGTGCCATCAATAACATGATTAAACTGGTCGCTGGATGGGCTCTCATCAACCTTGTAAATCCTGACCGGGATGTCATTAATAAAAATGATCATGAATGCACCATTTCCGTTTCAACCATGATCGCAAAAGAGCAAATTATTTGGAAGCAGTCAAGGCTAATTCATATTTTTTAAAGTTTAAAATCTCAAAATTTTAGAATGCCACAACCCAATTAGTGATGGTAAGTGCGTATTTTGGCACACTATGCCAATTATTAAGATTCAGGAGCAAACAGCTGCAAAAGTTGCCGGTATGTTGCTCCAAATTGAAGCCATTAAGCTAAGTATTGAAAAACCCTTTACCTGGAGTTCGGGGTGGAAGTCTCCCATCTATTGCGACAACAGACTATCCCTTTCGTATCCGGAAATCCGAACGTCCATCCGGGATGGGTTAGCGCAGGCTATCCGTGAAAATTTCGCTGCCGCAGAGGGAATAGCCGGAGTGGCAACGGCAGGTATCCCACAGGGCGCCTTGGTTGCTGAAGCTATGAACCTTCCCTTTTTATACGTTCGCTCTAAACCAAAAGAGCATGGCATGGAAAACCTGATTGAGGGAAAGTTAACGAAGGGTCAGAAAATTGTTGTTGTCGAAGACCTGGTCTCTACCGGAGGAAGTTCCCTGAAGGTGGTGGAGGCACTTCGGAAAGCAGGTGCCCAGGTGTTAGGAATGGTATCGATTTTCAATTACGGGTTTGATCTGGCCACCCGGAATTTTTATGAAGCCGATGTTTCGCTTATTAGCCTGAGTGATTTCAGTCACTTACTTACTTATGCCCACAAGCAACAATTTATTACAGAAGCACAGTTAGCCTCATTAAAAGCCTGGAGAGTTGACCCTTCGAATTGGAGAAAATGAAAGGCAAATCCCCTGGGGTAGGCCTACTTCAACTTATTATGTGACCCATCACAATAAGGTTGTGTTTTGGTTTGCTTACACATACACAACCACACTTTCCTACGAATTGAGACTCTGAATTCTTTCGGCTTTATACCCGTGCCTTCATGCGACACAGTATCACAGAAGGGTTGCGTCTTTGACTTTCCGCATTGGCACCATGAATAGAGTTTGCCAGGCTCCAGTTCAATTTCAACAGGTTGCTTGCCTTTTGTATCCGGTTGGCTCATCAGTATTTGATTTATTTCTGAAGGAAATATAAAGTTTTAATCCAGTTTTTGCATTAGTTTTTCTATTGCATTACGGAAGCTTTACACCAGGTAAGCCCTTTCGGAAATATTTTCGACAATGTGTGGTTTCCATTACTCTTTTTGAGTCTATCAAAAAACACAATCTGAAAGCAAATCATCCCGAAAGCATTCGGGACAATCTATCAAAGAACACAATCTGAAAGACCACAACATGCAACCAACTTTTGGCTATCAGAGTAGGTCTGTATGCGATCAATAGAGCATACGACATAACTAACATTAGCAATAAAAATTAAAAAGCCGACCTGACTTTGTCATGATCGGCTTTTTGTTTGAGGTCTCGAGCGGATTCGAACCGCTGTAGGAGCTTTTGCAGAGCTCAGCCTAGCCACTCGGCCACGAGACCA